>CAXXPZ010000021.1:0-27700 GCA_963422555.2 uncultured Ruegeria sp. | reverse complement strand
CATGGACGATCCGGACCAACAATAGGCGGGCCTTCGCCCGTGTTGCAATACCCGAGAAATATGAAAAAACCTTGGCTTAGCGCCCATCCTGTGGAAGGTTGAGGCACCATTCACACCACTCAAGCAGAGAATCGCGCACTTCCATGATGGCATTTTGAACCGCCCCGGGTTTACCGGAGAGTTTTTTTGCTCAAGACTCAGGCGACTTTATCAAGGGTGTTCAGGTTTGCATAGAATGCGTCCTCCAGTTCTTGTGGCGGCCGGTGCCCGATCGCGCCGTGCAGCCGCTTGTTGTTGTACCAGCTGACCCAGTCCAGGGTTTCCCACTCAACCTGGCCAACCGTTTTCCATGTGCCGAAGAACTCAATGACTTCGGTCTTGAACAGGCCGATGATGCTTTCTGCCAGGGCGTTGTCATAGCTGTCTCCGACGCTGCCGACCGATGCGTCGATCCCGGCCTGGGCCAACCGCTCTGTGTACCGAACCGCCAGGTATTGCGACCCCCTGTCCGAATGGTGAATGAGCCCGTCTGCCTGTGATGGTATTCGTTGGCAGATCGCCTGGTTCAGCGCGTCCAGCACGAAGCTGGTGGTCATGGACGTGGACACCCGCCAGCCACGATCTTGCGCGCAAAGACATCAATGACAAAGGCCACGTAGACCATTCCCGCCCAGGTCGACACATAGGTGAAGTCGGAGACCCAGAGCTGGTTTGGTGCGGTGGCCGTGAACGCGCGATTGACCTTGTCTTCCGGGCAGGCCTGTGCAGGGTCCGGGATCGTGGTCTTCTTCTTGCCGCGTGTAACACCCTGCAACCCCATGACTTTCATCAGGCGTTCCACCGTGCAGCGTGCGATGTCATAGCCTTCCCGGCGCAGTTGATGCCATACCTTGCGCGCGCCATAGCGTCCCCGGCTGGCATCAAAGACGCGCCGGATTTCCCGCGCATCCTTATCGTCCTTCCTGGCCCGATCCGAGGCTTTGTCCGGGCTGCGCCGGATAGACAGACGCGCATAATAGGACGATGGCGCGATCGGCAGCACCCTGCAGATCGACCCGACACCGAACTCGTCCCGATGATTATCGATGAATGCGATCATTTCCGGAACGGGCGGTCGAGCTCCGCCTGTGCGAAATACGCGCTCGCCTTCTTCAGGATCTCATTGGCCGTGCGCAATTCCTTGTTCTCACGCTCCAAGGCTTTCAGACGTGCCTTCTGCTCGCTGGTCAGCCCATCGCGTTCGCCGGCATCGCGCTCAGCCTGCTGACACCAGACTCTGAGACTGTCCGGCGAGCAGCCGAGCTTTGGCGCGATCGCGTGGTAGGCCGCGTTGTCACTGGCGTAATCCGCGCGATGATCTTTATAAAGCCGAACGCCGCGGGCGCGAAACTCAGCCGTGTACTTCGGGGGTGATTTTTTCTTCTCCATAGGGTTCATCCTTTGAGAGTTTTACTCTCCGGTAAACCCGGGGCGGTTCATTTCCCAATAGCGGATTCCTTTCCGAAGCATCGGAACGGCTGCGCACCATGCTTTCCGCTCAGGCGTCAGAGCTTTCACTGGACCGAGGGGAGGTGTTGTTTGAACAGGGCGACGAAGGCGACGCATTGTTTGCCATTCTGGACGGCACGCTTGAGGTTTCGTTTTTGGCCATGAGCGGACGCAAGCTGGCCCTCAGCCTGATGCGTCCGGGTGAGTTGTTTGGCGAGATTGCTCTGTTCGACGATGGCCCACGCACGGCGACCATAACCGCGGCAGAGCCATCGCGCGTGCTGCGGGTTCGTCAAAGGGATGTGATGGCCCAGATTCGCCAGCACCCGGACCTTGCGGTCGACATGATCCGCCTTGCGGGTCTGCGGATGCGCTGGATGGGGGGCCAGTTGAACGAACAGGTGTTTTTACCAATGCCCATTCGACTGGCGCGCAAATTGTTGCATCTGGCCAATCAACAGGACGAACCGTCTGCGCGTATCACCTTGTCGCAAAGCGAATTGGCCGAATTTGTCGGTGCCACGCGCGAGGCGGTATCAAAAACCATCTCGGGCTGGAAACGCATCAACGTGGTCGAAGCATCCCGGGGCGGGCTGCAAATTCAGGACTTTGACGCCCTGCGGCAGCTGGCTGAATCTGACCTTATCTGACAATTTTTCCCCTTGTGATCCGGTTCACATACCGCTGATCGGATCGGCGCTATAGTGATTCCTGTTACCGTAGGAGGCTGGGTTTATCATCCCCGATATCTGTCCACCGGCCTCTCCCTGTACAAGAGCCATATGTCGTCCCCGACATGTGGCTCTACTCTTTTCCGCCGCCTGAGCAACGCCTGACGCAGGCAAAACGAAATAGGCCGGAGAAGTGCCCCGGCCTTTCCGTGTTCGTGCTTTTTCGCGGGTTATTCTTCCAGGCTTAGCGCCACGAACCGGGGCTCGCCCCCGCGCCGAACCAGCAGCAACAGGGATTTGCGGCCCGCCTCGCGCGCTTCTTCCATGCGGGCCTCAAGATCATCGATCGAGGTGACCTTTTGCTGCCCCGCCTCGGTGATCACATCACCTGCGCGCAGACCCTTGGTATACGCCTCGGACGCATCGTCGACATTGGATACGACCAGACCTTCGGCATCGGCGCTCAGCCCCATATCCTCGCGCAGCGTGTCGGTCAGCGGTGAGATTGTCAGGCCGAGAATATCCTTGTTCTCTTCTTCCTGGTCTTCGGTGACTTCCGCTTCGCCCTCTTCCTCACGCTCGGCATCTTCCCGGCGACCCAATGTCACCAGAACGGTCTGTGTACCGCCATCGCGATGCACGACGACGCGGACGGATTTGCCTACGGTTGTTTCGCCAACCTGCCGCACCAGACCTCGGGTATCTTCAACCTCGACACCATCAAAGCTGAGGATCACGTCACCTGCCAGCAATCCGGCCTCTTTGGCTGGCCCGTCCGGTACATCGCTGATCAGCGCGCCGCCCGGTTTGTCCAGACCCATCGCCTCGGCCATGTCTTCAGTTACATCCTGAATGCGCACACCCAGCCAGCCACGGCGCGTCTCGCCGAATTCGCGCAATTGGTCGACAACCTTGGTGACCACATTCGAGGCCATGGAAAAGCCGATCCCGATTGACCCGCCATTGGGCGACAGAATCGCCGTGTTCACTCCGATCACTTCGCCGTCCATGTTGAACAGCGGACCGCCCGAATTGCCCCGGTTGATCGCCGCATCGGTCTGGATGTAGTCGTCATAAGACCCGCTCAGCGCCCGGTTGCGCGCCGACACGATCCCGGCGGAAACCGAGAAACCCTGCCCCAGCGGGTTGCCCATCGCAATCACCCAATCGCCGACGCGGGCGGTATCGCTGTTGCCGAAAGTGACGTATTTCAGCGGCCGCGAAGCTTCGACTTTGAGCAGTGCGATATCGGTTTTTTCATCTGTCCCGATCACTTTGGCGGGCAGATCTTTCGCAGGCTGCCCATCGCCGGGGAAGAATTCGATAAGAATTTCATCGGCTTCGGCGATCACGTGATTGTTGGTTACGATGAACCCATCCTCTGAGATCACAAACCCCGATCCCAACGCATTGCTGCGACGGGGCGGCCCGTTTTCATCACCATTGCGGTCCTGAAACTCGCGGAAAAAATCTTCGAACGGGGACCCTTCGGGGACAATCCCCTGTGGGCCAGTCTGACCTTCGACAAGGGTCGAGGTCGTGATGTTCACAACCGCCGGGCTGATCGTTTCGGCCAGCGGCGCCAGACTTTCGCCGCGCGCATGCGCGACCAATGTCTGCGCCAGAACAAGCAGCATCCCGACAAAAGCCAACCACGTAAACTGAACCATGATATTCCAACCGTCCTGCCGGACGGAAATACTGCGCGCTTTTGCCTGCACTTGGCGTCTCCTTGTCGACATTTATTGAGTGACCGCCATGCGGCGGCCTTTCTTAGCAACCAATGTAGTCAGTTTAGGCAAGCCCGCAACTCGGGATCGCGGAGAAATCACCGGCAAGTGAAGTCACAATGTCAAAAGCCCAACTGATACGCCGCCCAGACCAGTACAAATCCACTGACCACGCAAAGAAATCCGGCCAGACGTCTTGCCTGCTCGGGCAAAGACCTCAGCGCCTCAAGCATACGTTCGATAAGCGAAGGGGCCAGCGCATAGGCCAGCCCCTCGACAATCAGTACCAGCCCGAAGGCCAGAAGGATCAGACCCATTACTCGGACGCCGCTGGCGCCCGTCTTCCGGTCGGTGAGCCCAGATAGTTGAAGAACTCGGAATCCGGGCTCAGAATCAACGAACTGTTGCTGCCCTGCAGGGCGTTCTCATAGGCCGTCAGCGAGCGGTAGAATTCAAAGAATTCCGGGTCCGCGCCGTAAGCTTCGGCAAAGATCGCGTTGCGTTCGGCGTCAGCCTCACCGCGAATGATCTCGGCCTCGCGATTGGCGTCCGAGACCAGTTCGACCACAGTCCGGTCGGCCTGTGCCCGCACACGCTGCGCCGCCTCGTTACCACGGGCGCGCTCGTCTGTGGCCTCGCGTTCGCGTTCCGCCTTCATCCGGTCAAAAGTCGCCTCAAGGTTAGCCTGCGGCAGGTCAGTCGCCTTCAAACGCACGTCGATTACGCTGACACCCAGGGCCTGCGCCTCGGCGATAGCGCTGTTGCGGATGCGCAGCATCAAAGCGGCCCGGTCCGAGCTGAGGATGTCGCGGGACGACACCGAACCCAGCACCTCGCGTGTCTCGGCGCGTAGAATGCTGTCCAGACGATTCTCAGCAACCGGGATGCCGCCGACACCAACCGCCTGACGGAATTGGTTCAGATCGGCAATCCGATAGCGGGCAAAAGCGTCGACGACCAAACGGCGGTCATCCAGAGGTGTCACCTCAAGTGGTTGCACGTCGATCGACAGGATACGATCATCATAGCGCACCACTTCCTGAATCAGCGGAATTTTGAAGGCCAGACCCGGCTCTTCCTTGACCGCGACGACACGACCAAATTGCAGCACCAGCGCCCGTTCGCGTTCATCCACGATGAAGATCGAAGACAGCAGCGCAACGATAGCGACGAAAACAACCGGCAGAATTAATGTTGATTTACGCATCAGTTGCTCTCCTCGGTCTGATTGCGGCGCAACTCGTTCAGCGGCAGATAAGGCACGACGCCCTGCCCCTGACCGGTCGAGTTTTCGTCCAGAATGATCTTGTCCACGTCACCAAAGACCTGCTCCATCCGTTCCAGATACAGACGTTTGCGGGTCACTTCCGGCGCTTTGGTGTATTCTTTGAGAACCGCGCTGAAACGGCTGGCTTCACCCATTGCGCTGTTGATTTGCTGGGCACGATACCCTTCGGCCTGCTCCAGAACCTGCGCGGCTTCACCGCGTGCTTCGGCCAATACCCGGTTTGCATAGGCGTCGGCCACGTTCTGCAAACGGTCCCGCTCCTGCGCGGCTGCCTGAACGTCACGGAACGCGGCAATCACGTCCTGCGGCGGGTCCGCCTTGTCAAAATTCACACGGATAATGTTTACGCCCGAATCGTAGCTATCCATAGTCAATTGGATCAGCTCTTTCAGGCGTTCACCAATGATCCCGCGATCTCGGTTTAGAATCGGAGCCAGTTCGCTTTGTGCGATAATCTCGCGCATCGCAGATTCAGATACCGCCTGAATCGTCTGGCGCGGATCGCGCAGGTTAAACAGATACTTGGCCGGATCGTTGATGTTCCAGACAACCTGGTAATCGATATCGACCACGTTTTCGTCGCCAGTCAGCATCAGACCATCGTCACTGCCGCGTGCACCGCCCATATCCTCGGTCTGTTCGCGTGTAACGGGGATGACCTCGGCGGACACAAGCGGCCAGGGCGCGAAGTTAAGTCCGGGATTTCCAACAGCCGAGAACTCACCCAGAAACAGCTCAACTGACTGTTCTTCGGGTTTCACAGTATAAAAGCTTGCAGCCGCCCAAAGACCCGCCGCAATCAGCACACCAATGGCAACCGTGCCACGGGTGAAGGCAGGACCGCCGCCGCCCGAACCCTGGCCATCGCCGCCGCGGCCGGAACCGCCACGACCGCCCATCAGGACGCGCAGCTGTTCCTGACCCTTTTTCATCAGCTCGTCGATCTCGGGGATCTGCGAGCCGTCGCCTTCGGGGGGCTTGCGCCCGTCCCCGTTATTTCCCCGATTTCCTCCGCCGCCGGATGAGCCTCCGCCCCCCCAGGGGCCACCGCTGTTGCCCGCCATATTTTTCTGTTCCTTCGCTTAGGCCCGTGTAATCACGGGGTCCCTTGTAACTTGTGTACGCGCGCTTGCAAATCAAGCAGTGCGTACAGGTTGCCGCATTGTCACCAGTTCTTCGGCCATCACCGGATGAACCGCAACCGTACGATCGAAATCTTCCTTGGTCGCGCCCATTTTAACGGCAATCCCCGCTAGCTGAATCATCTCACCCGCGCCTGGTGCCACGATATGGCAACCCAGTACCTTGCGGGTGGCCTGGCTGACGATCAGTTTCATCAGCACCCGCTGGGTGCCCCCGGCAAACGCTTTTTGCATCGGCTTGAACGAGGTTGCATAAACTTCGATCGGTTCTTGCGCGGCGGCGTCTTCCTCGCTGAGGCCGACGGTACCCATTTCAGGCTGGGTAAAGATCGCGGTCGGGATCAGCTCGTGATCGACCGGAGTGGGGTTGCCCTTGAAGACGGTTTCTACAAATCCCATCCCTTCGCGGATCGCAACCGGTGTCAGGTTCACCCGGTCGGTCACGTCGCCAATAGCGTAAATCGATGGCACGCCGGTCTGGCTGTAGTCATCGACGATGATCTCGCCCTTGCGGCCCCGCTCGACGCCTAGGCCTTCAAGCCCCAGATCATCGGCATTGGGTGCACGGCCCGTGGCATAAATCACCACGTCAAACAGCATCTCGGACCCGTTGGTGGCCTTGACCAGGATTTTGTCGCCCTGCTGCTTCATCTCAAGCACATTGGTGCCCAGATGCAGGTCGACCCCGTTTTGGCACATCTCTTCGCTGATCAACCCGCGCGCCTCATCATCAAAGCCGCGCAGAATCTGAGCGCCGCGATAAAATTGCGTGGTCTTGACCCCCATGCCATTCATGATCCCGGCGAATTCGCAGGCGATGTAACCGCCGCCCACAATCAGCATGGTTTCGGGCAGCTTATCCAGGTGGAAAATCTCGTTCGACGTGATCGCCAGGTCCGAGCCCGGAAAGTCCGGTACAACCGGACGACCACCCGTTGCGACCAGTACATGTTTGGCGGTCTTGCGGGTGCCGTCCGCCATCTCGACCGTATGGGCATCCACCAGCCGCGCACGCTGGTCAAAGGTTTCAACACCGTTGTTTTTCAGGATGTTGCGATAGATACCTTCCAGCCGGTCCAGTTCAGCGTAAAGCTTGCCGCGGAAGGTATCCCAGTTGAACGCGCCGGGCTGAATGTCCCAGCCATAAGCCTGCGCGTCACCAACCATGTCCGCATATTCACTTGCAAAGACCATCAGCTTTTTGGGAACACAGCCCCGGATGACACAGGTCCCGCCGTAGCGGTCTTCTTCCGCCAGCGCCACTTTGGCCCCGTTTTCGCCTGCCGCTACACGCGCGGCACGGACGCCGCCCGATCCGCCACCGATGACGAAAAGATCATAGTCAAAGCTCATGCTGGTTTCCTTCGTTCAGCTTGCCAAAATTCCATGGGTATCTTGGCGTAAATTACCACCTGCCAACCCCCCGGGGTTCGAAAAAGGCTTCTTCTCTGCCCCGCGCGCCGGGCATTTAACCTCTGCTCATTCCGCCAGATCCGAGAACAGGTTTTCCCCGCCGCTGGCTTCGCCCATTTCCACAGTGCCGTCATTCAGATCGCGCAGTTCGACCCGGCCATCGCCGTGTCCGATCACCACCTTGTCGCAAATGTCGATGAACAGCCCGTTTTCCACCACACCGGGGATCTGGTTGAGTACCAGCACCAATTGCCGCGTGTTGCCGATGCGTTTCAGGTGCAGGTCAAGAATGTGGTTGCCTTCGTCCGTCACCTTGGGTGCCTCACCATTCATCCGCAGCGAGACTGATGTGCCCAGCACATCCATCGTGTCCAGCGCCTCTTCGATTAGTGTCTTGGTGGTTTGCCAGCCAAAGGGGATCACTTCGACCGGCAGGGGGAACGCACCCAGCGTTTCGACCTCTTTACCGGCATCGGCGATGACGACCATCTGGTCGCTGGCGGTGGCCACGATCTTTTCCTGCAACAGCGCCGCGCCGCCGCCCTTGATCAGGTTGAACTCTCCGTCGAATTCGTCGGCGCCATCAATGGTCATGTCCAGCCAGCCCGCCTGATCCAGCGAGACAACCTCGATCCCGACCTCACGCGCCAGTTGTGCTGTTGCGGTCGAGGTTGGAACGCCACGGATTTTCAGCCCCTCTTCGGACACACGTTCACCCAGACGGCGCACCAGCCAGGCAGCGGTCGATCCCGTCCCCAGCCCAACACGCATTCCATCTTGAACCAAATCGGCGGCTCGGTTTGCAGCGACGAATTTGGCCCGTTCAATCGGTGACATTTCTCCGGTCATGGCAGCTTCCCCTCAGTCTTTTGCCGAATATATACGGAAAGCCTTGCATAACTGCGAGAGCCAATCTTGCCGCCACCTGTGTTAACATGTCGCTGAACTACGCGTTTCCGAAGGGAAACGTCGCAATCGGGTCTTTGCGGCAGGTGCACATCGCTTAGATAGAACACATGAATACGCCGTACAGCCTGCATTATGCCCCTGACAACGCCTCGCTGGTGATCCGGTTGGTGCTGGAAGAGATGAGTCTGCCTTACGACACCGTTCTGGTTGATCGCCGCCAGAACGCGCAGGACAGTGCAGCCTATCGTGCGTTGAACCCGAACGGGCTGATACCGGTGCTGGAAACCGATCAGGGACCGATTTTCGAAACCGCCGCCATCCTGTTGTGGCTGGCCGACCGGCAGGGGAAACTGGCCCCAACGCCAGACAGCCCGGATCGCGCAGCGTTTCTGAAATGGCTGTTCTTTGCGTCCAACACCCTGCACGCCGACATGCGCCTGTTGTTCTACGCCGAAAAGTACATCGACGGCATTGACGCCGAAGCCTTGCGTGCCGGTGTCCGACCTCGTTTGCGCACGCATCTTGGCGTGCTGGACGCGCTGGCGCGCACCGATCCCACCTGGCTGAGCCCTGCTGGGCCTTCAGTTCTGAGCTATTACATCGCCTGCATGATGCGTTGGTTGGCGCTGTATCCGGCAAGCACGGATCGCAGCTGGTATCAGCTGTCAGATACGCCGTATCTGCAATCCATCCTTATGCAGCTGGAAATGCGCCCTGCAACCCGCGCTGCCATCGCCGCCGAAGGACTTGGGGCCACGCCCTTTACAGCCCCGACTTACGCCAATCCTCCAGAAGGGTCCGCAATCTGACATGTTTCTTTCCGTCTTCGATATGTTCAAAGTGGGCATCGGCCCGTCTTCGTCTCACACCATGGGGCCGATGGTTGCGGCTGCACGATTTCTAGACCTGATGCGCGCTTCGCCGTTTGAATTCGTCGGGCTGCGTGGATCGCTGCACGGGTCGCTGGCCTTTACCGGCGTGGGTCACGCAACCGACCGGGCGACGATCCTTGGGCTGGCCGGGTTCGTGCCCGACACCTATGACAACGACAAGGCCGAGGCCGCATTGGCCACGATTTCGGAAACCCGCACGGTGTCACCCGAAGGGCTGCCGACACTTGCGTTCGATCCCAAGGCCGATCTGATCTTTGACTTTGACACCAACCTGCCCGGGCACGCCAATGGAATGGTCCTGATGGCGACAGACGCACAGGGCGACGTGATCCTGCGGCAGGTGTACTATTCGATCGGCGGCGGTTTTGTCCTGACCGAAGAAGAGCTGACCGAGGGCAAGGCGACCGAAGAAGGCGACCCCGTTCCCTTCCCGTTCAAATCCGCCGCCGAGATGCTGCAGATGGCCAAGGACAGCGGCAAGAGCATCGCCCAGATGAAGCGCGAAAACGAAATAGCACGCCGTTGCGCTGACAGTTTCGCCAAAGGCTCGGCCCGGCTGTGGCAGGTGATGAACGACTGTATCGAGCGTGGTCTGACGACTGATGGTATCCTGCCCGGTGGCCTGCATGTGCGCCGCCGCGCCAAGGGTATTTATGATGCGTTGCAGGCTGAACGTGGCATGAACCTGAACGCACCGCACACCATCAACGACTGGATGAGCGTCTATGCGATGGCGGTGAACGAGGAAAATGCCGCCGGTGGTCAGGTCGTCACTGCGCCGACCAATGGCGCGGCAGGCGTGCTGCCTGCGGTGTTGCGCTACTACCTCGATCACGTGCCCGGCGCGTCCGAGAGCCGGATCGAGGATTTCCTGCTGACGGCGGCTGCCATTGGCGGGCTGGTCAAATACAACGCCTCAATCTCGGGTGCCGAAGCGGGGTGCCAGGCTGAGGTCGGCAGCGCGGCTGCCATGGCGGCGGCGGGCCTGTGCGCGGTCATGGGCGGCACGCCCGAACAGGTGGAAAACGCCGTCGAGATTGCGCTGGAGCATCATTTGGGCATGACATGCGACCCGGTTGCAGGTCTGGTTCAGGTTCCTTGTATTGAGCGTAACGGTCTGGGCGCGATCAAGGCCGTCTCGGCAGCGTCGCTTGCATTACGGGGTGACGGTCAGCATTTCGTACCACTGGATTCGGTGATCGAAACCATGCGCCAGACCGGCCACGACATGCACGAAAAGTACAAAGAGACATCATTGGGTGGTCTGGCCGTCAACATCCCCAATTGCTGATCGGCTCGGGGACAACAACGCGAAGGAAAAAACATGCGGGGACATTGCTTATGTGGCGCCGTCCGGTTCGAGGTCGATCCGCCCGTTCTGTCCTGCGTGAATTGCCATTGTGACAGTTGCCGCCGCCAATGCGCGGCCCCGATGACCACCTATTTCGGGGTCCGCGACGGCCAGTGGCGGTGGACAGGGGAACGGCCCAAGACGTTCAACTCCTCGCCGAGGGTTGAGCGCATGTTCTGCCCCTATTGCGGCACGCCGATTTCATTTCGGTCAACCAAGATGTCGGACGTCCTGCATCTGTATGTGGCCACGCTGGACAACCCCGAAGCGCTGCAGCCGACGCTTAACGTGTCACATGAGGAAAAACTGAGCTGGCTGGCCTTGGATGACGGGCTGCCCGCTTGTATCGGACCGGATTACACCAAGTATCAGCCAATCGACGACCAATAACGTGCCTGCCGCTTTCCACTGCAGTGGTTACTCGCTAGCGTCGGCATCATGACCCAGAATCGCCCCGTGTTTGGCATCATGCTGATGCTCGGTTTCTGCGTGCTTGCACCGATGGGCGACGCCATGGCGAAGCTGTTGGGAGAGACGACGCCGCTGGGTGTGCTGGTATTTGTTCGTTTTGCCGTTCAAGCCGTCATTCTGATCCCGCTGATTGCCGTGACAGGCCGACCATGGCGCATGCATGGACGGGTCTTGCGGCTGACGGTTGTGCGCACCGCTTTGCATATCATCGGAATCGCCGCGATGTTCAGTGCGCTGAAATACCTGCCGCTGGCGGATGCGGTTGCCATCGCCTTTGTCATGCCCTTCATCATGCTGTTGCTGGGTCGTTACATTTTGGGCGAGGAAGTCGGTGCACGCCGCCTGATCGCCTGCATCGTCGGGTTCGTCGGTACGTTGCTGGTCATCCAGCCCAGCTTTGCCGAGGTCGGCGCCCCGGCCCTGCTGCCGCTGATCGTGGCCGTTGTCTTTGCCCTGTTCATGCTTGTGACTCGACAGATCGCCAAGGAAACCGATCCCATCGCCCTGCAGGCGGTGTCGGGCCTGATGGCGACCGCCCTTCTGCTGCCGTTGCTGGTCATCGGAACCTTGGCCGGTATCCCGGACATCTCGCTAAACATTCCTTACAGCAATATTCACTGGCTTTTGCTGGCAATCGGGGTTTTGGGAACCGTCGCGCATCTGCTTATGACGTGGTCTCTGCGCTACGCGCCCTCAGCCACGCTGGCCCCGATGCAATATCTTGAAATTCCGGTGGCGACCCTGATCGGGTGGCTGATCTTTAACGATCTGCCCGACGGGTTGGCGGCCCTTGGCATCACCATCACAATCGCCGCCGGGCTTTATGTCATTCTGCGCGAGCGGGCCAGCGCCCGGTCTGGTCCGACAGAAACGCCTGCATGACCGTATTCAGCGCGGCACGCGGCACGATCACCAACAACCCCGGGCCATCAACCTGCAGCTCAACATCCGAAACCGCCCGGTTTGAGGTTCCGACCCGGCCATCGGGTTCCAGCACCAGACCGTCGATCGGCCATTCCAGCCCCCGGCTGCGCCCTGTGACCCGCCGCAAAGGAAACAGCGACACAATCTGGCCGGGATCGAGGGACAAGGCGATCTGCGGCGGTGCGTGAAACACGACCTCGTGCGCGCCCAGCAGAACGCAAGAACGATCCTGCAAACGCACAAGGGTGTTGAACGCCGCCAATTGATGATCCACCCGCGCGCCCAGAAACCCGACCCCCAAAACCACCGGAGCCTGGATATGACGCAATGCTTTGTCGAAATCGGTACTGTCCTGTTCCCTGACAGGGAATAGATGCCTCAACGGAATCTGGTCTCGATATCGCTGTTCCAGCGAGTCGAAATCGCCAATAACCGCCTCGGGCATATGGCCCGATTCGATCAGAATCGCGGCGCCGCCATCGGCTGCAACCACGCGTTTGACGCGATTCAGCGCCAGATTCAGGTCCTCAGGACCGATCTGACCCCCACCAAACAGCGCAATTGGCTCCTCAGCACGTACAATTGGTTTGATTTTCGTAAGATTGGCCATATTTCCCGGTTTTGGACATAATGAGACCACAAAATGATAGACTCATAGACAAAGTTTACAGTCGAATTGGTGGGTGCTGCGCCCAGCAATGTGACTTGGTAGTTTGTAGAGGACGTGTGTCTGATGGTACAGAACAACAAGGTATTGACCGTTTCTTACGGGACATTTTCTTGCACATTGGAAGGTTTCGACGACTCATTTGAAACCATGAAAGCGATTGCCGAATACTTCCGCGATCTGTCGGCGGATGATCGGTATTTCGGTTCCGAGCCACCTCAACCAGACGCTGAAATGCTGACCCGAATTGCCCGACGTGACCGCTCGCAGCAGGTCGAAGCCAGCCAGAGTGACAGCGGCCTGCTGTTGCGCGCGACAGGAGAGGTTCAGACCCCCGCCTCGCCTCCGGCCGCAACATCCGCGCCCGTGTCGCAGACAAGTCAGCCCGCGGCACCGGATCTCGGTGTAATTCAGGCACCTCCAGCCGACCCCGCGGCTGAGTTCTTTGCCCAGTCCGAAACCGATGCGCCCGCAGGCACTGACAGCATCGCCGCCAAGTTGCAGCGTATTCGCGCCGTTGTATCGCATTCCGGCGAGGCGACATCGCGCTATAACGAGGACGAAGAGGACGGCGCCGGATTTGTTGCCCCCGCGAAACCGCCCGTCGACGCGATCTCTGCCGCGTTCGCGGCCGGTGCCCTCAACCCCGAAGACCTGCAAGAGCAGAACGAAACAGCCCCCCAAGAAACGCCCGTCGCCGAAGCACCCGAGGCCGAAGCACCGCGGGTTCCGGAACCCATTGCCGAAACGCCGGTCCCAGAGTTGGGTGAATCATTCACGGAAAGCGCGGTTGAGGAAGACGCCGAAGCCGACATCCCTGTTCAGCCTGAGGCCGAAGCAACCACCGAAGTGGCGGCTGAAGGTCAGGAAACCGCAACTGACGATGCCGAAGCCGAGGAACAGCCCGAAGTCACAACGGGCGATGTGTTGTTTACCGATCTCGAAGAGGACGCGACCACCGAGGTTGAACCCGACGAGATCGTGAACATCCTTAACGAAGAGGACGACACGTCCGACAAAGAGGATGTCGCAACAAGTGCCGAGTCCGATTTGGGTCAGCACATCCTGAGTGCGGCGGACGAGGCCAAGTTGCTGGACGAAATCACGCTAGTGGAATCGGATCTGGCAAAACGCACCGTGCAGCATCTGCCCGAGGCCAACGAACTGGACGAGGACGTCTCGCGCCTGATGGATACGGCCGACGCCCACATGGACGACCCGGAAACCACAGATCAGCGCGAAACCTATTCGCATCTGCGCACTGCCGTGGCCGCAACCGAGGCGGAACGCGCCAAAAATGGTGATGACCCGTCAGAAACGCGCGACAAGGATTATCGCGAAGATTTCGAATCGGTTGTCAGCCCGCGCCGCCCCGAGATTCAGGTCACCAGCATTCGCCCTGAATCCGATGCCGCGCCGCTGAAACTTGTGGCGGAACAGCGCGTGGACACCGATGAAGGTGATCTGGGCCCGGTGATGCCGCGCCGCGTGACCGCAGAACAAGAAAACTCCGAAGACGAAGAGGGCGGATTTGCCAATTTCGCGCAGGAACAGGGCGCACAGTCCCTGCCCGACCTTCTGGAGGCTGCCGCAGCTTATCTGTCCTTTATCGAAGGTCAGGAACAGTTCTCGCGCCCGCAGCTGATGAACAAGGTCCGTTCGCTCAAGCAAGAGGCGTTCAACCGCGAAGAAAGCCTGCGGACCTTTGGACAGCTTCTGCGTGACGGCAAGATCGAAAAAGCTGGTGGCGGCCGGTTCGCAGCTTCGAACCAGATCGGCTTCCGCCCGGACGACAAACGCGCCGCAGGCTGATCTCCTTCCCACCAAATATCCCCCTCATAAATGGGTCAGAGCTTCCTCTGGCCCATTTTCCTGTGAGGGGGTTGAAAAAGACCTCGAATTTTCAGGCTGAACCGCCCCGGGTTTACCGGAGAGTAAAACTCTCAAAGGATGAACCCTATGGAGAAGAAAAAATCACCCCCGAAGTACACGGCTGAGTTTCGCGCCCGCGGCGTTCGGCTTTATAAAGATCATCGCGCGGATTACGCCAGTGACAACGCGGCCTACCACGCGATCGCGCCAAAGCTCGGCTGCTCGCCGGACAGTCTCAGAGTCTGGTGTCAGCAGGCTGAGCGCGATGCCGGCGAACGCGATGGGCTGACCAGCGAGCAGAAGGCACGTCTGAAAGCCTTGGAGCGTGAGAACAAGGAATTGCGCACGGCCAATGAGATCCTGAAGAAGGCGAGCGCGTATTTCGCTCAGGCGGAGCTCGACCGCCCATTCCGGAAATGATCGCATTCATTGATAATCATCGGGACGAGTTCGGTGTCGGGTCGATCTGCAGGGTGCTGCCGATCGCGCCATCGTCCTATTATGCGCGTCTGTCTATCCGGCGCAGCCCGGACAAAGCCTCGGATCGGGCCAGGAAGGACGATAAGGATGCGCGGGAAATCCAGCGCGTCTTTGATGCCAGCCGGGGACGCTATGGCGCGCGCAAGGTATGGCATCAACTGCGCCAAGAAGGCTATGACATCGCACGCTGCACGGTGGAACGCCTGATGAAAGTCATGGGGTTGCAGGGTGTTACACGCGGCAAGAAGAAGACCACGATCCCGGACCCTGCACAGGCCTGCCCGGAAGACAAGGTCAATCGCGCGTTCACGGCCACCGCACCAAACCAGCTCTGGGTCTCCGACTTCACCTATGTGTCGACCTGGGCGGGGATGGTCTACGTGGCCTTTGTCATTGATGTCTTTGCGCGCAAGATCGTGGGCTGGCGCGTGTCCACGTCCATGACCACCAGCTTCGTGCTGGACGCGCTGAACCAGGCGATCTGCCAACGAATACCATCACAGGCAGACGGGCTCATTCACCATTCGGACAGGGGGTCGCAATATCTGGCGGTTCGGTACACAGAGCGGTTGGCCCAGGCCGGGATCGACGCATCGGTCGGCAGCGTCGGGGACAGCTATGACAACGCCCTGGCAGAAAGCATCATCGGCCTGTTCAAGACCGAAGTCATTGAGTTCTTCGGCACATGGAAAACGGTTGGCCAGGTTGAGTGGGAAACCCTGGACTGGGTCAGCTGGTACAACAACAAGCGGCTGCACGGCGCGATCGGGCACCGGCCGCCACAAGAACTGGAGGACGCATTCTATGCAAACCTGAACACCCTTGATAAAGTCGCCTGAGTCTTGAGCAAAAAAGTCTCCGGTAAACCCGGGGCGGTTCAGGCAGCCGATCTGGCGCATCCACATCTTCTTGGTACAAGGCCAAGAACTGCTAGCGCGCCATGCCATCAAAGGGTCAATCTACGGGCCGCCGAATGGCCCTCCCCGGCCCAGCGTCCAGAATCAGTTCGGAATCTCGAACAACAAGCTGGCCATTCACAATAACAGTCTGGATGCCGACCGCCGTTTGGTTCGCATCGTCGAAAGTTGCGCGATCAGCAACCGTGTCAGGATCAAACACAACGATATCGGCATCCATACCCACCTGCAGACGCCCTTTTCGTTGCATCTGCGGAACAAACCCCTCAAGAGTTTGCGCGGGCATCAGTGACATTTTTCGGATCGCTTCGTTCAGGGTCAACAAGCCACGTTCACGCACATAAGACCGAAGAATCTTTGCATTGGCGCCCGAAGATCTTGGATGGCTGAAGACCTTGTCGGGCAGTGGCCATTCATCCCCATCGTAATTCAGGATCATGCCGCTTTCGTCAAAATAGGACCAGAACACCGCATCGGATGCGATCATGACCGATGGGTGCGTAACCGACGCGTCCAGAATCGCCAAAGCCTCGGGATCGCTTTCATCGAGAAAATGCCAGGTTATGAAAGTTCCGGGCGCGTCCGCCTGATACTCTGCCAGCTCTTCCTCGGTCATCCGATCTGCCCCGAGCTGAAAGTTCTGCGAGGTCGAATTCATCCGTTCACGCCAGTCCTCACCGGAAAACATGGCAGCGCCGACAACCGTGTTCGCGGCACCATAAGGATAGGCCTCGACCGTGATATTGATGCCCTGCTCCTGCGCGCGTTCGACCAGATCCAGTGTTGCGTGAATGTCCGACAGCGAGGTCGAGTTGATATGGCAAATATGCATATGCGCGCCAGTCAGCGCGGCGTTGGCAATCAGCTCTTTGATTGCCTCGAACGAGCCTTGAGGTTCAATGTTCGACGCGTATCGGACATGTGTAAAGGTGGCAACGCCGTAGTCTGCCGCCAGTTTGGCAAGGTCGAAATATTCCTTTTGCCCATACCCGGGGGCATAGCCCGCATTGATTCCGATGCCCAACGCGCCTTCGTTCAGACCTTGCTCGACCAAAGACAGGATCTTGTCCTTCAGCGGTCCTGTCGCGATCTCGGTTTTCCAGTCGTCCCGGGACTGGGCGTCCTGAAAATACTGCGCCGTCGCCTCGGGACCCTCACCTAAAAACGCCGCGATCCGACCAAAAGTCCAAGCCGCCGAAGCACCATAATTGATCGGCAGGTTCTTGGTTGCCTGATCATCATACCACGCCCCGATCGGTAAAACGCCGGATTCCAGCTCCAGCGCTGTGGTCACACCCTGTACCGCCATCATCCGGTAATCGCCGATATTCTGACCATGTGCGTGCAGATCAATGAAACCGGGCGCCACGACATGATCGGTTGCGTCAAATACAACCTCTCCCTCCAACGGAATTTCGCTGATTGCAGTGATTTCGTCGCCGACAATTCCCACGTTTCGTATGGCATCCAGGCCGGTTTCGGGATCAATAACCCGCCCGTTCTGAATTACAATGTCATAGGTTTGTGCGGCAGCGGCAGAACAAATTGTCGACACGATCAAAGATGCCAAGAAATGCTTCATCGGTTTCCTCCTGCAATGCTGCAAGGTTAGCCGTGATTTGATTTGGCATAAACAAATTAGTGGTACTAAGGCGTCGATGCGAATGGCCATTCTCAGGCTAATAAGGAAGCAAAACAGGACCGTCTTGTTAAACGCGGTTGTCGAAACATCCATATCCCAGTGGCGCAGCCCCTCAGCGCCTCATTCCGGGATTTGTCATCCTGATAAATGGCATAGTTGATGGTCATCGAAATCATGGTGCCCTCAAGCTCCCAACTGGCAACATCGAAACGCTCGATCGTCATTTCTTTACCAAGGTTGAGAAAGTTGGACCTACCACCAACAGCCAAACAGTTGTTTCGCGCCTCACCCGCATTAAAAAATCCGCCGTTGAGACTATCGAAAATCGAGGCGTCACCATCGAAATGCGGGATCAGGCAAACATCCAAAGAGGTTCGGAAATCCGGTTCAAGATATACGGGGAGACAGTATATTCCCAATCACTGGCCTGTGTCGCGCCTGTGGCGGCGATCAGGCCAGAGAGTGCGAAACAATTTACGCGATCAGGTTTCGTCCTGATCCGGGTCTTCCTTGCCCACGCCGCGGAAAACAAATTTGAACGGCAGGACCCACAGGATACCCAACGCCACATAAACCACCAGTTCCAGCCAGATCGGCGGGCGGTCCAGCCAGTTTACCACCGTCACCACCGCCACGATGTACAGCGGCAGGCCGATCACCAGAATGACCAACGACCAACGCCGCCGCGCCTTGTAACTGAGGCCGGGTTTCTGATCGTTACTCATCAGTCAGCAAACGGGTCGGTCACCAGAATGGTATCCTCCCGCTCCGGGCTGGTTGAAAGCAAGGCTACCGGGCATTCGATCAGCTCTTCGACCCGGCGGACATATTTGATGGCATTGGCGGGCAGATCCGCCCAACTGCGTGCACCTTCCGTGGATTCGCTCCATCCCGGGACTTCTTCGTAGATCGGCGTACAGCGCGCCTGTTGATCGGCGGCGGTTGGCAGATAATCCAGACGCTCTCCGTCCAGATCGTAGCCGGTGCAGATTTTCAGCGTTTCAAACCCGTCCAACACGTCCAGTTTGGTCAGGGAAATGCCGTTTACGCCACTGGTGGCGCAGGTCTGGCGCACAAGGCAGGCGTCGAACCATCCACAGCGTCGCTTGCGACCGGTGGTGGTGCCAAACTCATGACCCCGCTCGCCCAGTCGCTGCCCATCGGCATCTTCCAGTTCGGTCGGAAACGGACCTTCGCCCACGCGAGTCGTATAGGCCTTGACGATACCCAGCACAAAATCGATCGACCCCGGTCCAATGCCCACACCCGTCGCTGCCTGACCCGCGATCACGTTAGAGGATGTGACGAACGGATATGTGCCAAAGTCGATATCCAGCAGCGCGCCCTGCGCGCCTTCGAACAGGATGCGCTTACCGGCCTTGCGCTTTTCATTGAGAACTTTCCAAACCGGTGCCGCAAAAGGCAGAATCTGGGGCGCAATCTCTTTCAACTGTGCGATCAGCGCGTCCCGGTCAACCGGCGCAATACCCAAACCCTTGCGCAGCGGATCGTGGTGCTGCAGCGCCCGATCAACGCAAGCCTCCAATGTTGCCTGATCGGCCAGATCTGCGACACGCACCGACCGGCGTCCCACTTTGTCCTCATAAGCCGGGCCGATTCCCCGACCGGTTGTCCCGATCTTGGTGCCTTTGCTGGCTGCTTCTTCGCGCGCCCTGTCCAATTCACAATGAATCGGCAGGATCAAAGGCGTGTTCTCGGCAATCATCAGAGTGTCCGGCGTGATATCAACACCTTGCGCCCGGACCGTTCCGATTTCCTTGATCAGGTGCCAAGGGTCCAGCACCACACCGTTGCCGATGACACTCAGCTTGCCGCCACGCACCACTCCCGAAGGCAGCGCGTGCAGTTTATAAACCTCGCCGTCGATGACCAGAGTATGCCCGGCGTTATGTCCGCCCTGAAAACGCGCGATCACGTCCGCCCGTTCGCTGAGCCAGTCGACAATCTTCCCTTTTCCTTCGTCGCCCCACTGGGCGCCGACAACAACCACATTGGCCATATCCGGTCCTTTTGCGCTGAGTATTCAAACCCGGCTCATATAGCGGGGCTGGCAGGACAGGGAAACCGGTATTTCGCCGCAGATGCAAATCGCGCTGACGCGCAATGCCTCCGGCGGAGGTATTTGGGGCCAGATGAAGATCGGATCCCCGGCTTCATCTGGCCAAAAATATCTCGGGGGAGTCGCCGAAGGCGGCGGGGGCAGAGCCCCCTCTACCTTGCGGTCAGATGAACCGGTTCCCCATGTGGCGTGGTAAGGTAGGCGTCTTCCCAGGCATCTCGCAGGGCCGCCACCTCAGCGATCTCGGCCGCGCCGTTTTCGGCCAGCAGTTCCTCAAGCGTTTCCAGCCAGGCGTGGAAATAGTCGTCCCCACCGTTCAAAGCGCGATCCAGCCCGTGGCGCTTCAATGTACCGGAAAATCGCGCGGCCCAGTCCGGCCAATCAAATCGACCGGCCTCGTTCAGCGCCACCGTCACGGCAAAAACCTGCGCGTGCCAGGGTTTGGCGAAGACCGGTTCGGGTGCAGAATGGGTAAGGCAATCACTCATACCGGTTCCAGATAGCTTTGCCAGAGGTCCAGAACCACTTCGTCCTGCGGGCGTTCCGGGTGCGCCCAGAGTTCAGACGCCTGAAACGCGACGGCATAAAGCGGTTCAGGGGCTTCGCCCAGTCTGTGGGCGCTGGAATCGGGCAAGACATGGGTTCCGTGCATTATCAGGACGCGCCCTTTTGCACCGGCTGCATAGATTGGCAGGCGGGTGTGACCGCCATCTACCAGCCGATTGGCAGCCGGTCGCGCAGTTCGAACCTGTTGCCCGATTTCGAACTCCACTGGCACGTTTGAGGGGCGGTCCGCAGGGCCGCCACCTGCCAGAACCTTCGCAACAGCTTCGGGTTTCAACGCGCGGCTTGCCAGCGGATGTTCCGCGTCTGCCTCGGCACCTCGCAGGTCATCTTTGGTCAACACGCCGCTTTCAACCAGAAGATCGGCAAGGCCTGAAATCCATTTCTCATAATAGGAAAACCGGGTGTAATCCTTGGGCGACAATCTTTCGCGCGCATGGCGCGAGATATCGATGTTCCATTGCCCCAGCGATCCGGCGGCAAGGGTCACTGCCAAGGCCCGCGCGTGCCAGTCTTCGGCAAAGATCGGCCCGTCCTCGGGTTCCGGGAGTATAGGCCCGTCCCCGAAGCGGCCGCCCATATCATGCACGCGGGTCATGAGGGCACCTTGGGCAGGCCGGTGCCGATCATGCTGTCGCGGGTCACCAGCGCGGCAAGCTCTTCCTCGTTAAACCCATCACTTCCGTCGGGGCGCATTGGCAGGACGAGATAGCGAATCTCGGCCGTCGAATCCCACACCCGCACCGAACGATCGGCCGGCAGAGCGACACCAAACTCGGACAGCACCTTGCGCGGCTCGCGCACAGCGCGGGCGCGATAGGCGTCGGATTTGTACCAGCCCGGTGGAATACCCAGCAGCGGCCACGGGTAACAACTGCACAAGGTGCAGACGACCATATTGTGCTGCTCGGGCGTGTTTTCGACCACCACCATGTGTTCGCCCTGCCGCCCGTAATAGCCCAGATCAGCCACCACCGACGTTGCGTCCGACAGCAAGGCTTGCTTGAACTCGGGGTCGGCCCAGGCCTTGGCGACCACATGGGCACCGTTCTGCGGCCCTATCTTGTTTTGATAGGTATCGATAATCTCATCCAGAGCCGCCGGATCGATCAGCCCCTTTCGGGTCAGAATCGTCTCAAGCGCTTTGACACGCAGCGCGGGTTCAGGCGGCAAAAGGGCGTGCGGGTGGTCGTGATCATCATGTGGCATGGGCCATAGCCTGCGCGAGGCACGGCCCACCTGTCCAGTCCCTTTGCCGTGATCTGAACCATCAACGATCCTGATGCCAACTCCTCCCTTGCCCCCGGCTGCAAACTTGCATAAGTACCACGCGATACACGCCACGCCGTACAGGAACACCATGGAAAACGTCGTTCTCATCATCCACCTCCTCTTGGCCCTGAGCCTGATTGCCGTTGTCCTGATGCAGCGGTCCGAAGGCGGTGGCCTTGGTATGGGCGGCGGCGGTGGTGGCACCATGACCGGCCGCGCCGCAGCGACTGCGTTGGGCAAGCTGACCTGGATCCTGGCTGCGTGTTTCATCGTGACCTCGATCACGCTGACCATTCTGGCGGCTCAGAAATCCTCGGGCAGCTCGGTCATCGACCGTTTGGGCGTACCCGCTCCGGCGGCGACCGAGGAAAGCACACCGGCGGTTCCGTCGGCGGATGACCTGTTGCCACCCACGCAGGGCGACAACGCGCCGCTGATCCCGCAGGCCGACTAAGCCACAAAACCTAGAAATCTGAATGAGAGCTGCAACAGCATCTTGCGGTTCTCTTGCGCTGTGCGCGCGAATCCTTTATATGTGAAGTCCCGTGGTGCAGCGGTTTTTTCAAGCCGCCGGGCAGCTGATATTGACGTCTCACGGGAGCAGCCGAAAAACATGGCGCGTTTTATTTTCATCACTGGTGGTGTGGTTTCGTCCTTGGGCAAAGGGTTGGCTTCGGCGGCTTTGGGTGCCTTGTTGCAGGCCCGGGGATACTCGGTCCGTCTGCGCAAGCTGGACCCCTATCTGAACGTCGATCCGGGCACGATGTCACCCTTTGAACATGGTGAAGTGTTTGTCACCGATGACGGCGCCGAGACCGATCTGGACCTTGGTCATTACGAACGTTTCACCGGTGTCGCCGCACGTAAGACTGACTCGGTCAGTTCCGGGCGGATTTACTCTAACGTCCTCGAGAAAGAGCGCCGGGGCGACTATCTGGGCAAGACCATTCAGGTCATTCCCCACGTCACCAACGAGATCAAGGATTTCATCGCCATTGGCGAGGATGAGGTTGATTTCATGCTGTGTGAGATCGGCGGCACCGTCGGCGACATCGAAGGCCTACCCTTTTTCGAAGCCATCCGTCAGTTCAGTCAGGACAAGCCGCGCGGTCAATGCCTGTTCATGCATCTGACGCTGCTGCCCTTCATCAAGGCGTCGGGTGAATTGAAAACCAAACCGACCCAGCACTCGGTCAAGGAGTTGCGGTCGATCGGTCTGGCCCCCGATATTCTGGTCTGCCGGTCCGAAGGGCCGATCCCGACCAAAGAACGCGAGAAACTGGCGCTGTTTTGTAATGTCCGCCCCGACAGCGTGATTGCAGCGCAGGACCTCAGCACCATCTACGACGCCCCGCTGGCCTATCATCGCGAGGGTCTGGATCAGGCGGTTCTGGATGCATTCCAGATCAGTCCCGCGCCCAAGCCCGATCTGACCAAATGGGAAGACGTCAGCGACCGTATCCACAATGCCGAAGGCGAGGTTAAAGTCGCCATTGTCGGCAAATACACGCAGTTGGAAGATGCCTATAAGTCGATCGCCGAGGCGCTGACGCATGGCGGCATGGCCAACCGTGTCCGCGTCAAAGTCGAATGGGTCGATGCGGAAATCTTCGACACCGAAGACGCCGCGCCGCATCTGGAGGGTTTCCATGCCATCCTCGTCCCTGGCGGGTTCGGCGAACGCGGGACCGAAAGCAAGATCAAGGCCGCGCAATACGCCCGCGAACACAAGGTGCCCTATCTGGGTATCTGTCTGGGCATGCAGATGGCCGTTATCGAAGCGGCCCGGAATGCGGCTGGTATTACCGAGGCCGGGTCCGAGGAATTCGATCACGAAGCCGGGAAACGGCGGTTTGAACCTGTGGTCTACCACCTCAAGGAATGGGTGCAGGGCAATCACAAGGTTGAACGCAAGGTCGGCGACGACAAGGGCGGCACCATGCGTCTGGGGGCCTATGACGCCGTCCTCAGTGAAGGCTCGAAAGTGGCCGAGGTTTATGGTGGCACCGCCATCGAGGAACGTCACCGCCACCGCTATGAGGTGGACATCAAGTACCGCGACAAGCTGGAACAGGCTGGCCTGAACTTCTCGGGCATGTCACCGGATGGCCGCTTGCCGGAAATCGTCGAATGGTCGGATCATCCGTGGTTCATCGGGGTCCAGTATCACCCGGAACTAAAATCCAAACCGTTCGAACCGCACCCGCTGTTCCGTGATTTCGTGCGGGCCGCGAAAGACACGTCGCGTCTGGTCTGATCCCCGTGGATCAGGTCACCGCAATGTGACGGTCCGGGCAAAATAAACCTGTACGAGATGGCCGATCACACGGTTAACTGTCAGCAGCAACCTGACAGGAGATTGGCCATGACCAACCAGACAACCCGTGCGGAATCCTTTGCTGCGCTGCACAAAAAGGGTGATCCGGTTATCCTATACAATATCTGGGACGCAGGAAGTGCTGCGGCGGTGCGCGACGCGGGCGCCAAAGCTCTGGCCACCGGCAGCGCACCGGTTGCCATGGCGCAGGGCTATTCGGACGGGCAAAACGTCCCCTTTGACATGGCACTGGAAAACGCGCGACGAATTGTCGATGCGGTCGATATTCCAGTCTCGATGGATATCGAAGGCGGCTATGCCGACGATGCGCTGGGGATTGCAGCCAATGTGCAGCGCGCGCTGGAGACGGGTGTCATCGGGTTCAACTTCGAAGATCAGATCGTCGGCACCAAGGATCTGTACGACATCGAAATACAAGCCGCCCGCGTCGCGGCGATGCGCGAAGGGTGTGACGCCGCTGGAATCCCCGCCTTTATCAATGCGCGCACCGATATCTTCCTCAAGGCGCATCCCGACACCCATGACGAGGCAAAGCTGGAGGACGCCATGGCCCGTGCCAAAGCCTATGCCGATGCCGGGGCCAGCGGGTTCTTTGCACCGGGTCTGAAAGATGAGGGCCTGATCGCGCGCCTGTGCGACTCGACCGATCTGCCGGTCAACATCATCGCCCTACCCGGTACGCCCGATACACCCAAACTGGCAGAACTGGGCGTGGCGCGGGTCAGCTATGGCCCTGTTCCTTATCGCGAAATGCTGGCTTGGCTGCAGGACAAGGCACGGCAGGCACTGCAAGCATCATAGGGGATTGCATTTCTGCCCGTTCATCCTCAACCTGCGGGAGATAAACTGCAGGAGGATGCCGGTTGGCCAAAGGATACTGGATCGCCCATGTCGATGTGGATGACATGGAGGCCTACAAAAGCTACATCGCCGCAAACGCCGCGCCTTTTGCCGAATACGGTGCGAATTTCCTTGTCCGGGGCGGCGAACGCACGGTCAGGGAAGGCACCGCGCGCAGCCGCACGGTTGTGATAGAATTCCCCAGTTACGAGAGTGCGCTAGCCTGCTATGAAAGCCAAGGCTATCAAAAGGCAAAAGCCCTGCGTGATCCGGTGTCCATCGGCGATCTAGTGATCATTCGGGGCTATGACGGGTAGCTCCGACTTGGCGGGGCACAAAATATGGAATAACCTGACTTCATGTTGAAAAAGCTCTTTCAGGCGTTTCGCCCGCCACAACACGCCAATCTGCCGGACCCAGATGCTGAACTGGCCTTGGGTGCCTTGATGGTGCGTGTGGCGCAGGCTGACCGGGACTACAAGCTTGAGGAAATCAGCCTCATCGACCGCATCCTTGCGCGGCTCTATCAGCATAACGCGATCGAGGCCGCCAAAGTCCGCGCCACCTGCGAAAAACTGCACGCAGCGGCGCCCGAAACGGACACGTTTGGCAAGCTGATCCGCGAGACCACTGGCGAAAAGGAACGTCTGGCCGCATTGGACGCCCTGTGGGAAGTTGTTTTGGCAGATGGCGACACGGACGAAGGCGAGGTCAAGATCGTCGAAGAAGCCCGCATTGCCATGGGCCTGAGCTATAACGACAGTCAGGCCGCGCGGGAGCGTGTGCAATCGCGCTTGGAAGCCAGCTAGGCCGGGGCTATATCTTGCAAATGTTTAGTGATTTCCTGTCCCGGCTAACACAGCCGCAGCCCGACCCGCTGGCCGATGACGATGCACGTCTGGCCTTGACCGCCCTTTTGGTGCGCATCGCCCGGTCCGACAATGATTACGCCGATACTGAAATGGCCCGGATCGACCGGGTCTCGGCAGAGCGTTTTGGCCTGTCGCCGTTCGAGGCCGCGGCCCTGCGCGCCCTACTCGATTCACACATTTCCAGCGATCCCATATCCGAGTTGGATTGACCTAAATTGATAGAGACCGCGCAACATAACCACGGGGCCCGGTTTCCCATAATATCCGGTCCAGCCACCGAGACGGGCGCACACCCAGGCTGCAAAGGCGAGCGACCCCTTTGGATGCGGGTTTTTCTGCTTTTCGGTCTTACCTTCAAGCGAAGCGGATACGGCCTCAAGGACCGGTTGATCCTGCGCCTCGAATACATCCTCCAGCGGGCGTTTGCCTGCGCCATCCCGGTCCTGCACGAGCTGCATGCAGGATATCCCCGCGATAAGCGTCATTGCGCAAAGAGTTTTGAAGGGTGCGGGCTCCATAGACACGTTTTCGATGTCGAAACCTTTGGTCTTAATGGTCCGGAAAACCTGCTCAATGACCCAGCGCCGACGGTAGAGTTGAGTGATCCATCGTGCCTGTTCGAATGTTTCGACCCGATGGCTGGTCAGCAGGCGCCAACGTGCAGGCTGCACACCTACTGGCGGGTCGATTTCTCGCGCCTCAACGATGTAGACGGACGTGCTGGCGGGAACGCCTTGTTCAATCGGTCTGTTTTTGGGGTGCGGCAGGGTAACGCAAGCGAAACGAACGCCAATCCGGGCCGTGCGCTTCTTCTGCCCGGGTCGCGCGGGCAACTCGACCGTATGTTCTTGCTGCGGCGTGCCCTCAAGGCTGAAAAAGAGCTTGCCTGTATCATCGGAAAGATTGCGATCATGGGACGCTCGGACCAGAACGTCCACGCCTTTTGGGCGGCATGCAAACATCTCGAAGATGTCCCCTTCACGGTCGGCTATAACCGTGACATTCGCAGCCGCGTTCAGAACGGCGGCACTTGTTTGCATGCTTTCAAGCCAGCGATAGCTCTCTTTTTCACGAAGAGGTCGATTTTTGGGCGGCTTCTTGCGGCCGCCAGAGCGTTCAATGAGTTGCATGTCAACCGCTCCGAGCAACGTGCCCTGTTCGGCCTCCACCGCGATCGTAGCATGGCCGACAATGCAGTTTCCCGACCCATCATCACGAAAGCTCGTTGTGTCTTGAATCGCCAGAACATGCAGACCGTCAACGCGCCCGGACGTGACCTTCCCGGCCTTTTCGACAATCTTTTTCACTGTCACCTTCTCGTTCCTCAAAAACCGACCAAAGCGAACCTCACCTGCGCGATTGCCGCCGACGCTACGCACCGAAATACCACGAGGACCGACCTCGACAAGACGACCATGCAAAAAGCGTTCAGCCTGATCCAAACGACAATCACCAAAATGCGAACTCGAGTTTTGCATCTCTACCCCCTTGAAACAGCAAGACAGGAGATAGAACCGATATGACAAAACGGCAAGGTTCAGAACCTAATTCCGCGTGCGGGAAAAGATGTGTGCATACAGTAGCCTGCGCGCCCGGGCCGAAGACCTTGAAACCGAAGCGCCCGACACGGTCCGGTTTACCCGTGCGATCAAGGAAGCCGTGGCCTATGATGACCGACTGGCCGTGGTTCAGGCCATGTGGTCCGTGGCTCTGGCGGATGGGCAGCGCAGCGGAGAAGAGGATTCGCTGCTGCGCCTGGTGGTCAGTCTGCTGGGCGTCAGCGACGTGGATTCCGCCCTCGCCCGACAAAAAGCAGCCAAATCGTGACCGCAATGCTGGGCATGTATGACATGCCCGCCACGCAAGCGGCCAATGA
>CAXXPZ010000020.1:0-24595 GCA_963422555.2 uncultured Ruegeria sp. | reverse complement strand
GTTGGCTGCTCCCTCAAGGGTGCCGACGATGACTTCCTCTAAAGGATCCCATTCATTGTTGGATTGAACTAAGGACAAACTAACACTCCCTCGAACTCGTAAAAACTGATTGTAACCCGGGTTGGCCCGTTTGCGTCACTTACACCCATTGCGAGGATTCAACCGAAACATAATATGCAAATCAATCATCGCGTTTGTGGCGGCCAAGCTTGTATTCAATGTGATTAAGCTAGCCTCCGAAAAACCCCCTAAACAATGGTACCGAGCAAAGCATATGGTAATATTGCTGCTAATTCGTGAAACAATCTTGCTGTTCCAATCTAAGAATTCTTAGCATCTGACTCGACAACTTGACAAGAAAACTTAGCGAAACTGTTCGGTAACCTACCCTGCAAAAACCGCGATGTACTGTTCCCCGGTTTACGTTGGGGAATGCCCGCACGTATTCTTTGCATAAGGATCAAGACGTTGGGGGCAATTTTTCTGGTCTATCGGGATGAGTGTTCCAATAGTTGCAGAAATTGATCCTCAAAAAAAATTTCTGAGTTCAAATGGCGCATTATGAACCCTTGCAAAATCCTGCGTTTCGATTTGTCAAATTAATGGCCTTCTCGAGAAAGTTTGTTTGTAATTTGTAAACATTCAGCGGTCTGAAAAATTGGACACTTGTTGTCAGGTTAATTTGGGGTCGTCCGGGTACACTGGTGTGAGGGTCAAGAACCGAGTGTGGCAGGGTGACCATTCAAGGCTAATATGGCCCACCTCTTTGACCCGAGATCGTTCGGAAATCATTGCCCAGCCATGGAACCCGAGATGTCATCGGCTCGATGAAATGCAGGTCCATCAGGTTTTTGACGGTTTGGTGGATAAGTTGCGATGTCGCGACCGGGTAGACGTTGGAGGTGAACAGCGACACGGTGCGCACAAAGCTTTTGCCGGGGAACGGCAGAACTCTGGTATTTTCGTGATAGCGCTGTGCGCGGTAATAGCTGGCCGCCGTCGTGATCGTCCAACCGCTGCCGTCTGCGACCAGTCCGATGACAGATTGATTGCACTCCAATTCAAATCTGTTCGGAAGGTTGATCTTGCTGCGGGTCAGCTGCATCTCGATCAGCTTGCCGATGGTGTGATCACGGGAATATCTCAGAAATGGCAGCGCCGTTTTTGAACTGATCAGGTCCCTGATCTCTCCGGTGTAGTCCGGTGGCAAGATCACAATGAAGGGGTCGCGCATCAGCGGGTATTCAATCAGCCCCTCGACGTTCTCGGCTGGTCTGGCGGCTATTCCGGCATCCAGTTTCTGAGCCTGCAGTTTCTCGATGATTTCATGACTGGGGCGCGCAAAGTGGCGAAAACTGCAGCGTGGCAATGCTGCCGACAGAAAGCTGAACAATTCCGGGGCGATCTGATTGTCAAAATCGTCAATCAGCGCCAGCCGCAGCTCCGTTGCGTGTTGCCAACTGCCGGATCGGATCTCTGCCTCGCCCCGTTTCAGCGCTGTCATCCCTTCATAGACATGGCGCGCGAACACGGTTCCCGCAGGCGTCAGACCCATCGGCCTGCGGCTGTGGTCGACCAGTTCAACGCCCAAAGCACTTTCCAGGCTACGCAGATGATTTGACACCGTGCTGATGGACAACCCGGTTTCGGCGGAAACCTTCTGAACCGATCCGAGCTTGGAGATGAGCTGAAATACTTCTAACCACCTAAGGCTCAAGGGTTTTCTGGTCACTTTTGCATCCCGGTATGTGAACTCGTTGCAGAAAAGCGAAACAAAGTTTCGCATTTTTCGCAACAAATTTTTTAATTCACTCTTTCTGAACCTGCGGATTATGGTTTTTATGACTTAACCAGAGTTTGAAATCTCATAATAATCGAACACAAAAAAACCAGCACGGAGAACCCAATCAAAATGATCAAAAAAAACCTGCTCACAACGGCATTTGCCGGGATCGCTGCCTTGACTGCCTCGCAGGCCGCAGCGCTGGACGAAATCACAGTTGCGTATTTCCTGGAGTGGCCGATGCCGTTCCAATACGCCAAGGCGAACGGCACCTATGAAGAAGAGCTAGGCGTCAAGATCAACTGGGTGTCGTTCGACACCGGCACGGCAATGTCGGCCGCGATGGCGTCCGGGGATGTGCAGATCGCCGTCAGTCAGGGTGTTCCGCCCTTCGTGGTCACCACCTCGGCTGGTCAGGACATTCAGGTTGTGGATGTTGCTGTCAGCTATTCGGACAATGACAACTGTGTCGTGGCCGAGGCCCTGGAAATCGACAAATCCAGCGCGGACGAACTGGCTGGCAAGAAGGTTGGTGTGCCGATCGGAACCGCCGCGCATTATGGCTTCCTGTCGCAGATGTCCCATTTCGGTGTCGACATCGGATCGATGGAGATCGTTGACATGGCACCCGCAGACGGTGCGGCTGCCTTTGCGCAAGGCAATCTGGATATGGTGTGTGGCTGGGGTGGTGCACTGCGCCGCATGGTCGAACATGGAAACATCCTGCTGACCGGTGCCGAAAAGGAAGAACTGGGCATTCTGGTGTTTGACGTAACCAGCGCACCCTCGGGCTTTATCGAAGAAGAGCCCGAGATCTTGTCGAAATTCCTGAAGGTGACGGCGGATGCAAACGCCAAATGGAACGCGGGTGACGCCAAAGACGAGATGCTGCCGGTGATCGCCAAGGATGCAGGTATGGATCCCGCCGATGCCGAAGCGACGATTGCAACCTTCAGCTTCCCGTCGGTTGACGAGCAACTGTCCGACAAATGGCTGGGCGGCGGCGCGCAGGAATTCATGAAAGGCGTGGCCAATGTGTTTGTCGAGGCAGGCAGCATCGAATCCGCGCTGGATTCGTATGATGGTGCGGTAAACGCCGGGCCGCTGACCTCTGCAACCAACTAAATCTTCAATAAGAAACAGCAGTATTGACCGGCTCGTTCCTCGGGCCGGTCCTCTCATAAAATAAGCAGGAAGGATACAGAATGCCCGAATTGGACATCGCAGAGCTGTCCATGCGCTTTGACTTACCGAATGGATCTTCGGTTCAGGCGCTCAAGGACGTATCGCTGAGTTTGAAAGAAGGTGAACTGATGTCCGTTCTGGGCCCCTCCGGGTGCGGAAAAACGACCTTGCTAAACATCCTTGCCGGGTTTCTGGCACCGACATCGGGTAAGGTGGAACTCAACGGCCATGTGGTCGAGGGGCCGGACGCGGAACGCGGAATGGTGTTTCAGAAGGGCGCATTGTTCGAATGGATGAATGTGCGTGAAAACGTAGAATTCGGCCCTCGGATGAAGGGGATGCCCAAGGCGGAACGGGACAAGATATCGGATCATCTGCTTGATGTTGTCGGGTTGCAGGATTTCAAGGACAAGGCGGTTTATGAGCTGTCAGGCGGGATGCAGCAGCGTGTTGCGCTGGCCCGGTGTCTGGCTAACGAGCCGGATGTCATTTTGATGGATGAACCGCTGGGTGCGCTGGACGCGCTGACGCGCGAGAAAATGCAGGGTCTGGTTCTAAAGCTCTGGAAAGAGACCGGCAAGACCATCATCCTGATCACCCACTCGGTCGAAGAGGCCCTGCTGTTGGGTGAGCGCCTGATCGTAATGGCGCCGCGCCCTGGGCGGATTCACAAGGAATACAACCTGCCCTTTGCCGAACGCGGCGTGAACGCAGACCTGCGCGACGTCAAGAAATCCGAAGGGTTCGCGGAAAAACGCGACGAAATCCTGTCGATGATCTGGGAAATGGAAGAAGAAATCATGGGTCGGACGGAGGAGGTCGCATGATTGTACTTCTCTTCTATATTGGCCTCTTTGCCGGGGCATTCTTTATCGTCTATGCGCTGCGTCGGGGTCTGCAGTCGCGTCAGGATTTCACCAGTCTCAAGACCGTAACCTTTGGCGACGAAAGCGCGGTTCGCTCGGACAGGGCGGCGTCGATCATCTCGGTTCTGGTGATCTTTCTGATTTGGGGCGCGTTCACCGGGTCCAAGATCATGCCGATCCATGTTCCGGGTCCGTTTGTGGGTGAAACGCAATTCACTTACACCCTAGAAAACGCGGATGGCAGCACCGACGACGCAACCGTCTTTGTCCGCGTTCCCGCCTTTGGCGAAGAGGTGGACAAGTTCGACGTTGACCCCGGCAGCGGGTTTGCCAAGGATGATGCCTTTGCCGCGCCTGCGGGCCGGTCTTCGACCATTCTGTTTGACAAGAATGACGAGACAACCCGCAAGGACGGTGCAAAGATCATTGCGATCAACGGCACGCCCATCGGCCCGGATATCAAGGTGGATACCGGCGACGGATCGGTCAGTCTGACCGGCAAGGGGGCGATCAGCTTTACGCCCAAACAGGGCCTTCAGATGAACCCGATCTGGTTGCCTGCGCCGGAAACCGTCGTGGCCCGGTTCTTTGAGATTGCCAGCGAGGGATACCAGAACTTCTCGCTGTGGCAGCATCTGGGATGGTCGCTGTTGCGCGTGATCGCTGGCTTTGTTGCCGGTGCGCTGGTTGGCATTCCGCTGGGCTATGCGATGGGTCTGTCAGGTTGGTTCCGCGGCTGGTTCGACCCGATTGTCGAATTCATGCGTCCGGTCCCGCCATTGGCCCTGATCCCGCTGGTGATCATCTGGTTCGGCATCTGGGAAACCGGCAAGATCGTTCTGTTGTTCCTGGCGGCGCTTTGGATCATGACCATCGCAGCGCGGGCGGGTGTATCTGGCGTGAATATCTCGAAAATTCACGCGGCCTATTCGCTGGGAGCGTCGAAGTGGCAGATTATGCGCCATGTAATCGTTCCGAACTCGCTGCCCGAGATCTTTACGGGTGCGCGCGTGGCGATGGGAGTTTGCTGGGGTACGGTCGTTGCGGCGGAACTGGTCGCGGCGCAAAAGGGTGCCGGGATGATGATCATCGCGGCCTCGAAATTTCAGCTGACCGACATCGTCATCATGGGGATCGTGATGATCGGCATCATTGGCTACGGAATCGATATTCTGATGCGCAAGGCCGAAAACTGGCTGGTGCCCTGGAAGGGCCGCAGCTGAAACCACACCACTCACGGAAAACCCCGGGCAAATGTCCGGGGTTTTTTCTTTGGCCGGGCGGGTTTTGTCAGTGAAGTGACAATTGCCGGGATTCGCGACCTGACAACAGCCGGTGGCAGGCTCGGGGAAAGCAAAAGTGAAGCTGAAAGAAAACACCGCGCAGCAAATTGCCGCGCGGTGTTAAGGGTTTTTACGAACAGGTTCCCGCGACACGCGATGCGTCTCAGGATTGGACCTGATTAGCCGAACACGCGACCCAGCGCGCCGTCGACCGCGTCGGTGATCTGGTCGATGTCGTCTGCAGTCGCAATCAGCGCTGGCGAGAAGCACAGCGTGTTGTTGCGGCTGGGGATCGAACGGTTGGTGGCACCGATGATGACACCTTGCGCCATACAATCGGCAACAACCGCCTGAACCCGCTTTTCGTCCATCGGATCTTTGGTTGCCGGGTCGGTGACCAGTTCGGCACCCAGGAACAGGCCCTTGCCGCGCACGTCACCAATGACTTGATGTTTTTCCATCAGCGCCTGCAGGTTGTCGAACATGCGGTTACCCATGTCGGTGCAGTTCTGCAGCAGGTTTTCGTCTTCGATGATGCGCATGTTTTCGATCGCCGCAGCCGGACCGGCGGTGCAGCCACCAAAGGTCGAGATGTCGCGGAAATAGCTCATCGGATCCGATGCGTCGTCCTTGAACAGGTCAAAGACTTCTTCGGTGGTGACCATCACGGCAATCGCCGCATAGCCTGAGGCAACGCCTTTGGCCATGGTCACAAAGTCGGGCTTGATGCCGTATTGCTGGTAACCGAACCAGGTGCCGGTGCGGCCAACGCCACAGACGACTTCGTCGATATGCAGCAGCACGTCGTATTTCTTGCAGATTTCCTGCACGCGCTCCCAGTAACCTTCGGGTGCTTCGATCACGCCGCCGCCTGCGGTCACCGGCTCAAGGCACAGGGCACCAACGGTTTCGGGACCTTCGCGCAGGATCACTTCTTCGATGGCGTCAGCAGATGCTTTGCCGAACGCTTCGCCGGACAGCTCTTCCAAACCCAGCTCGTGCTTGCGGTATTCCATGCAATGCGGCACGCGGATGAAGTCGGGGGCAAACGGGCCGTACTGTGCCGTACGCTCGTCCTGACCGCCTGCCGACATGGTCGCCAGAGTAGAGCCGTGATAGTCGCGGTCGCGGTACAGGACTTTGGTTTTCTTGCCGCCATAGCGCTTGTGCGCGATCTGGCGAACCATCTTGAACACTTTCTCGTTCGCTTCCGAGCCCGAGTTTGTGTAATAGACCCGGCTCATGCCCGGCATCTTGCTGATCAGCCTTTCTGCAAAGATCGACCCCGGGATCGACCCGGCGGTGTTTGCGAAATAGCACAGCTTCATCAGCTGTTCATGAACTGCCTTGCAGATCGATTCGCGGCCGTAGCCTACGTTAACGGTCCAGACGCCACCGGATACAGCATCCAGATGTTCTTTGCCCTTCTGGTCCCAGACGCGCATGCCCTTGCCTTCGACCATGATCTTCGGATCATTGGTTTCCAAGGGTTTATGCTGCAGCAGGTGATGCCAGATATGGGCGCGGTCGGCCTCGACTACGCGGGAAAGATCGTTTTCGTTGAACGTGCCGTCCATGACATGTCCTTTCAGTCAGATGCGGTGAACCGGATGTGGGAACAGCCCCACGATAGCATGAAATTGCGATAGCCCAGATCACCGCGAAAGGCCTGACGACAATAGGGCCAGATGGCATTATCGATTAACGCCAGACCCTCAGGGCGGCGTATTTCTACGGGTTTGTCACGCGCGCAACTTTGTGATCAAGTCGCGCAAACCGGGTTTGGGGAGGAACCGCAAATGACAGCATCAAACATTTACGCGCGTCATTTGGACAAATGCACCGCAAACTACACGCCGCTGACGCCCCTTAGCTTTATCGAGCGTACGGCGCAGGTGTATCCCGATTATCCTTCGGTGGTGTACGGTGATCGGCGTTACACCTGGGCGGAAACCTATGCGCGCTGCCGCCGTCTTGGCAGCGCCTTGTCGGCGCGCGGTGTGGGTGCTGGCGATACCGTGTCGATCATCGCCGCCAACATTCCGGAATTGTACGAGGCCCATTTTGGTGTACCGATGGCCGGGGCGGTCCTGAATGCCATCAACACGCGGCTCGATGCGCCAATAATTGCGTTCATTCTGAATCATGCCGAGTCCAGGGTGCTGCTGGTCGATCCCGAGTTTTCGGGCGTGGTGAAAGAGGCGCTGCAACAGGTCGATCACGATCTGCTGGTGATCGATATAGAGGACCCCAGCTTTGACGGGGGGGAGAAACTGGGGGCGCTGACCTATGACATGTTGCTGGCCGAGGGCGATCCGGACTTTGCGTGGTCGCTGCCTGCGGATGAGTGGGATGCGATTACGCTGAATTACACTTCGGGGACGACAGGCAATCCCAAAGGGGTCGTGTATCACCATCGTGGTGCCGCGCTGAACGCGCAGTCGGACCTGCTGGATTGGAACATGCCAAAACACTCGGTCTACCTGTGGACTTTGCCGATGTTTCACTGCAATGGCTGGTGTTTCCCCTGGGCCATGGCGGCCAATGCGGGCGTTTCCGTTTGTCTGCGCGCCGTGCGGGCCGAGCCGATCTATGCCGCGTTCCGGGATGAACAGGTTACCCATTTTTGCGGCGCGCCGATTGTTCTGAACATGCTGGCCAACGCGCCCGATGATCTCAAGGATTTTGATCACGAAATAAAGGTGATGACAGCTGGTGCGCCGCCACCGGCCGCCGTGATCGAAAAAATGGAAGGGATGGGGATCGAAGTCACCCATGTCTATGGCCTGACAGAAACCTATGGGCCGGCGGTGGTCTGTGCATGGAAAGACGAATGGAACGACCGCCCCCCCGAGGATCGCGCCGCGCTGAAAGTGCGGCAAGGGGTTCGGTACACGGCACTGTCCGGACTGATGGTTGCCGACCCCGAAACGCTGGAGCCGGTTCCGGCAGATGGTGAGACCATGGGTGAGATTTTCATGCAGGGCAATGTGGTGATGAAGGGTTACCTGAAGAACGCAGATGCCACTGACAAGGCGTTCCGGGGCGGTTGGTTTGCCTCGGGTGATCTGGGCGTGATGCATCCCGATGGTTATATTGCGCTAAAAGACCGATCCAAGGACATCATCATTTCGGGGGGCGAAAATATCTCCTCCGTCGAGGTCGAAGATATCCTGTATAAACATCCATCGGTGATGGAGGCCGCCGTGGTCGCGCGCCCCGACGAGAAATGGGGCGAAACGCCTTGCGCCTTTGTCGAACTGAAGCCCGGGGTCGCCGCAACCGAGGACGAGATCATTGCCTTTTGCCGGGACAACATGGCCCGTTTCAAAGCTCCAAAAACGGTTGTTTTCGGGCCACTGCCAAAGACGTCGACCGGTAAGATACAAAAGTTCAAACTGCGGGATCAGGCGCGGGCGCTGGGCTAGGCGCTTGCTGCGTCAAAAATCGACAGATCAAGATCCAGCATCTCTCCCATCCAGATGGCGCGATCGCGATGATCGGCCAGATGGTCGCCGGTTTCGGGATGGGTGAAAACGGTCAGGCCCTGCCGGTTCAGCATCAACCAGGGAATGACCTGTGCAAAGGCGTTGGCGGCAAAGCTCAGTTGGCAGCTCCAGCGTGGATGCGGGCCGACATTGCGGGCATGCATCCGGCCCATCTGCACCGGAAACAACCGCGCCGCGTCTTCGCAGACCTGTTGGGCGATACCTTGTGTGTCGGCATCGAAATAGACATGGGCATGATAGCCGGTGATCTCGGGCATGGGCCCTCCTGCAATTTTGGACGACCCTACAGGCGTTTGGCGCGCTGTCACTTGGGCGTCGGCACACAGCATCTGTGCGCGGGGTCAATCCGGCGCGTTTGCGTCAGGGTGTGCGGCGACAAAGGCGGGATGATCCGCGCAGGCGGCCTCGACCGACAAAAGCCGCGGCATATCAGAAAGATCAACCTGCCATCGCCTTGCATTATACATCTGCGGCAGCAGACAGATATCGGCCAGGCCTGGGGTCGCACCAGTGCAATAAGGTGTCTGATCGAAGCCGTTCAACAGTGCCTCAAAGGCCAGCAAGCCGGGGCGGATGAAATGGCGCATCCAGTCGCCGGGCATATCCCCGCTGCCATCGCTCAGGGCGGTTGCATGCCGTGCCACCGACAGGTTGCAGACCGGATGAATATCCACGGCAATACTATGGGCAAGCGCCTGTACCGCCGCCCGTGCCGCGGGGTCCTGCGGCAACAGGTTCAGATGTCGCGTGCGGTCCAGATAGTCAAGGATTGCCAGTGACTGCGTCAGCCGCAGCCCATCAATATCGAGAACCGGAACCAGCCCTTGCGGATTGCGGGACAGGTGATCCGCCTCGCGATGCGTACCTTTCACCAGATCGACCACCTCGGGCCGGTAATCGATCCCCGCCAGATTCAGCGCGATCCGCACGCGGTAGCTGGCCGAAGACCGCCAATAGTCATACAGAACAACGTCTGACATCGGCGATTTACCCTTTGCCTTCAGGCAGGGCTGCTGCCGTTATCGCCTGTTTCAGGACGCTATTGTCGCCAATGTGGTTGGCCAGAACCAACACCAGACGCGCATTGAGGGCGTCGCTGTCAGGTTTTTCCAATCCTTCGTGGGCGTTCAGAAGATCGGCGTAAAAGTCGTCGGCATGATTGAAATTCGGGGAAAGGATCAGATCGGCCATATTGCTTACTCCTTGCCTGTGACGCGGCGCATGGCGTGCCGGAATGCGTTTTCTTCAAACGTGTCGCGACGGGCCGCGATATGCTGATCGGGACGGATCAGGTAGACCGCGCTGGTCGCGTCACCCAGATAACGACGTTTCAGCGCCAGCGTCTTGTCGTCTTTGACAGACAGGGACAATCGCGTGACGGTTAGGCCGTCCACTTCGAACGTATCCGGTGCGTCGGCATCAATCGTCAACAAGGTGAACCGGTCGGCCAGTTTGGGCAACAGATACCCATCACCCAAAGGCGCGTCGGGGCAGGGCGATCCGGGTCGCGTGCCAGACGGGCCGTTCAACCCATCCGCCGAATTCAGCGGTGAGCCGTCATAGGTGCAGGGCGTGCTCAGGCGTCCGGAATTGACCATCGGGCGGGCGAAGTCATAATGCTCACTCAGGTCTAGAACCGCGTCACGCAGGATACGGGACATTTCTGATTTTGGCGTGATGAAATCGGTAGACCGGGTGGAATTCAGTATGTTTTCGTCCGCGCCCTGAATGCGTTCGGCATCATAGCTGTCCAGCAGAGACTCGGGCGCCTGACCGTCCAGCACCATCTTTAGCTTCCAGCACAGGTTGTCGGTGTCCTGCAGGCCCGAATTGGCTCCGCGCGCGCCGAAGGGGCTGACCTGATGCGCGCTGTCACCGGCAAAGATCACGCGGCCATGACGGAACTGCTCCATCCGGCGGCATTGGAATGTGTAGATGCTGACCCATTCCAGCTCAAACTTCACATCCTCGCCCAGCATCGCCTTGAGGCGCGGGATCACATTTTCCGGGCGCTTTTCCCATTCCTTGTCGATATCCCAGCCCAGTTGCAGGTCGATGCGCCAGACACCATCGGGTTGCTTGTGCAACAGTGCCGACTGGCCCTTGTTGAACGGAGGATCGAACCAGAACCAGCGTTCGGTCGGGAAATCGGCATCCATCACCACGTCGGCGATCAGGAAATTATCCTCGAACACGCGGCCCACGAAATCCTCGCCCAGCATGGTGCGCATCGGAGAATTGGCGCCATCGCAGGCAATTACCCAATCGCCTTCGATAGTGTAGGACCCTTCGGGGGTTTCCACCTCAAGCCGGACGTGGTCGGGGTGCGTTCCCACAGCCTCAACCTTGTTGCGGCCGCGAATTTCGATTGGCGCGCCATCGGCCTGCAGTTCGCGGACGCGGTCGACCAGAAATTGCTCAACATAATACTGCTGCAGATTGATGAAGGCCGGGCGCTGATCGCCCTGCTCGGGTTGCAGGTCGAACTCATAGACCTTCCGGTCGTCAAAAAAGACCTTGCCCTTGTTCCAAAGGATGCCTTTGTCGACCATCGCCTGTCCGCATCCCAGTCGGTCAAGGATTTCCAGCGGACGCTTGGCAAAGCAGATGGCGCGGCTGCCAAAGCTGACCTTGTCATTGTCGTCCAGCACCAGAACCTCGATCCTTTTCTGGGCCAGATCGATAGCAGCAGCCAGCCCGACCGGGCCGGCACCGACGACAATGACCTTGTGGCGCACTGGTGCAGATGCTGCCTGATCCGGGCTGGATTGATAGGCGTATAGCGGAACTTCAAAAATCTTGTTCACAGGCTCTCTCCCCTTCCTGGGTGCGTCAGACGCACCGCAACCGTTCTCTGGCACGTCAGCACCAGAGGACTTGCTCTATCGTCTCACTGTCTGGTTCGGTCCGACACGATCTGGATCAAGTTCGGGTCAGGAATTGTCAGCTTTGCAGTGCCTCCCACATCTCAAGATCGCGCTGGGCGGTCCAGATGCGGGGTGTGTCGACGCCGCGCGCCTCGTCAAAAGCGCGGGCCACGTTGAAGGGCAGGCAGTGTTCGTAAATCGCGTAATCGGCGAATTTCGGATCGCATTCGGCGCGCACTGCGTCCCATGCTTCTTTCAGCGAACCGCCGCGCGCGGCAACTTTGGCGGCGGGGCGATAAGTGCTTTCGACGAAATCGCGAGTGTTTTCGATGGCGGCGTTGACCATGTCCTTGCCGATCAGGGCATTGCCCCGACCCGGCGCGATGGCGTCAACGTCAAACCACCTGATTTCATCCAGCGTGTCGCCCCAATCACCGAAATGCCCGTCGCCGCAATAGCAGGCCGAGTGATATTCGACGATGTCACCGGTGAACATCACGTTCTGATCCGGCACGTGGATGACGATATCGCCCGCAGTATGGGCGCGGCCCAGATGCATCAGGTCGATACGGCGATTGCCCAGATAAATCGTCATCGTGTCGCTGAACGTGGTGGTGGGCCATGTCAGGCCGGGGATGCTTTCATGCCCTTCGAACAGGCGCGGGAAGCGTTGGAACTCGCTGTCCCAGTCTTCCTGCCCGCGTTCCACGACCATGGCGCGGGCCATGTCCGACATGACGATCTGCTGGGCGCCAAAAGCACTGGCACCCAGAACACGGACCGCATGGTAATGGGTCAGCGCAACATGGGTGATCGGCTTGTCGGTAACCGAACGCACGCATTCGATCACCTTGTTTGCCAAACGCGGGGTTGCCTGCGCTTCGACGATCATGACGCTGTCGTCGCCGATGATCACGCCCGAGTTCGGATCGCCCTCGGCGGTGAAAGCAAAAAGGCCCTCTCCGACCTCGGTGAACGAGATTTTCTTTTCCGACATGTCCCCCTGGGACGCGAATGCCTTGGCCATGATGGGTTCCTTATCGTGCGTAGGGGTTTTCAAGGGCGGGCAGAACGGTGCCGATGCAATCACCAAAGCCGATGGTATATCCATCCCCTTTGGCGGCCCCCTTCAGCGTCAGCGTGTCGCCATCTTCGATGAAACTGCGCGTCTCGCCCGTGTCCAGCGTCAGCGGTTCCTTGCCGCCCCAACTGAGTTCCAGCAATGAACCACGTTCGGGCTTGGTTGGGCCTGAAATGGTGCCCGAACCAAGCAGATCGCCCACATTCATCGGGCATCCCGATGTAGAGTGATGCGCCAACTGCTGCGCGGCGGAATAATACATCTGATTGTAGTTGGTCCGCGCGATGGTGGAATCCGCCTGGCCGTCCGGTGCCATCGTCACTGCAAGATCGATGTCATACAGCATCGGACCGCAGTCTTTCAGGTGATCCAGCAATTCGAATTCACGTTCGGGTGTGTCGCAACGGAACGGCTCCAACGCTGCCTTGGTCACGATCCACGGACTGACCGAGGTCGCGGTGGCCTTAGCCTGAAAGGGTCCAAGCGGTTGGTATTCCCACGCCTGAATATCGCGGGCCGACCAGTCGTTCAGCAGCACGTAGCCAAAGATATTGTCATCCGCTTCCTGCACCGAGATCGGTCCGTCTGACGGGGTGCCGACGATGGCCCCCATCTCAAGCTCGATGTCGAACCGGCGGCAAGGCAGGAAGGCGGGTTTGTCGTGGTCAGGGGATTTCAATTGACCCCATGGGCGACGCACATCTGTTCCAGAAACCACAACTGACGATGCACGCCCGTTATAGCCGATAGGGATGTGCAGCCAGTTTGGTGGCAGCGCATTTTCCGCCCCGCGGAACATGGTGCCAACATTGACGGCATGATTTCGACCAGCATAAAAATCAGTGTATTCGCTGACCGCGAAGGGCATGTGCATTTCAGCATCCGCCTGCGGCACAAGCAGGGGTTCGATCTTGCCCTGCTCATCGGACCCTTCGGCAAGCAGCGCTGTCAGACGCGCACGCAGCGCGGCCCAGACGGCGGGGCCTTCCTCCATCAGCGGGTTCCAGAAGGGCAGGTCGAACAAGGGGTCATCCGCCAGAGTGATCAATCCGGCCTCTTCAGCCGCAGTCACATCAAGGATCATGTCCCCAATCGCAACGCCACATCGTGGGTCATCGCCTGCAGTGGAAAACACGCCATAAGGCAGGTTGTTCAGTGGAAACGGATGATCAGCGGTGTTGGCCGAGGTCACCCAGGATTTCATCAATGGCATTTCATCTCCAGATGTTCGTTACGGGCGTGAGACTTATTACTTCTTGCCCGGTGTGCCGTCGAATTTCTTCTCCAGCGAGGTCCAGCAATCAATGTAATCATCTTGCAGCGGCGCTTCGTTGGCTGCAAACGCTGTCAGATGTTGCGGAAAACGGGTTTCGAACATGAAGGACATGGTGTTGTCCAGTTTGTCCGGCCCAAGGTTGGAATTTGAGGCATTTTCGAACGCGTCTTTGTCCGGACCATGGGGCAGCATCATATTATGCAGGCTCATGCCACCGGGGACAAAGCCCTGCGGCTTGGCATCATACTGACCATAAATGTTGCCCATCAGCTCGGACATGATGTTCTTGTGGTACCATGGCGGGCGGAACGTGTCCTCCATCACCATCCAGCGTTCGCGGAACAGAACGAAGTCGATATTTGCCGTGCCCGGCTGACCTGACGGCGCAGTCAGCACCGTAAAGATTGACGGGTCGGGGTGGTCGAACAGAATCGCACCAACCGGACAGTAATTTCGCAGGTCGTATTTGTAGGGCGCATAATTGCCGTGCCACGCCACCACATCCAGCGGGCTATGGCCGATTTTCGTCGTATGAAACTGACCGCACCATTTGATGGTTACAGTCGATGGCGCCTCGCGGTCTTCAAAGGCTGCTATGGGCGCCTTGAAGTCGCGCGGGTTGGCCATGCAATTCGCGCCGATCGGACCTCGTCCCGGCAGTTCGTATTTCTGTCCGTAGTTTTCGCAGACAAAACCCCTCGCGGGACCCTCCAGAACTTCCACCCGATACAGCAGCCCGCGCGGCAGGATGGCGATTTCCTTGGGCTCAAGATCGATGATACCCAGTTCCGTGGCAAAGCGCAGGCGACCTTCCTGCGGGACCACCAACAGATCGGAATCAGCGGAAAAGAAGTAATCGTTCTCCATCGATTCGGTGACCAGATAGATGTGGCTGGCCATACCCACCTGCGTATTGACGTCTCCCGCCGTGGTCATCGTGCGCATGCCGGTTAGCCATGTCAGACCCGTGTCGGAATGCGGGACGGGATCCCAGCGATACTGACCCAGGCTGATCACGTCCGGATCGACATTGGGCGCGGATTTCCAATAGGGCAGGTCGATTTTTTTGTACCGGTGCGAGTGTTTTACCGAAGGGCGGATACGGTAGCACCATGTCCGCTCGGGGTGTTGGGCGGTAAAGGCGGTGCCGCTCAGCTGTTCGCCATACAGGCCGTAGTTACACTTTTGCGGGCTGTTCATCCCTTGCGGCAGGGCGTCGGGCAGGGCCTCGGTCTCAAAGTCATTGCCAAAACCGGGCATGTATCCGGAATGGGTTCCAACGGGCGTTGCCGCCTGGGTCAGGTGATGCGGATCGGTGGGGCGATTCATGGCGCAGTCCTCTGTTTCCTGCTTGTCGAATAATAGTTGATTTTGTAACTAACAAGAATGACAGACTCAAATAATGCGAAAAAAGATGACTTTGATCTGCTGAATTTTCTGCCGTTCCTGCTGAATCAGGCCGCGGAGGAAAGTTCGCTTGAGTTTAAGCAGATTTACAAGAACCGCTATGGGATGCTGCGCACGGAATGGCGGGTGCTGTTTCATCTTGGCAATTATGGCGAAATGACCGCGCGGGACATCGGCGAAAAGGCCAAGATTCATAAAACCAAAATCAGCCGCGCTGTGCGCAAGCTGGAACAGCGCCGGTTTCTCAAACGTATCCGCGATGAAAATGACCGGCGGGTAGAACGTCTGTCGCTGACCCATCAGGGCAACTCTGCCTATCGCGAGTTGCGCACCATCGCCTGGAACTATGATGCCAAACTGGCCGCGCAGTTCACCACGGGTGAGGCCGCCCTGCTGCGCATGATGTTGCGACGTCTGGCGGGAATGGACTGACCACTGGTATTTTGATGTGACGACCCCCAGATGAAGGTCTCAACGGCTAGGAATGGACAATGACAGCCCCAAACTCCGACGCAGAGAAATCCTATGATCTGATCGACTGGCTGGTGACGCGCGGTCTGGAAGGAATGGGTGAACAGGACCTGCTGGACGGCTATTGCAAAAAGCTGTTGGAACTTGGTGTTCCACTGATGCGGTTCCACACGGCCCAGCCCGCGCTGCACCCGACCTATGGCGGCACGGGATATAGCTGGTACCAAGGGCAGGGCGGTGATTTTCAGACCTTCGATTACAGTGAAACGCCCAGTGAACAGTGGTGGCAAAGCCCGCTATTTGCCACTCTGAATGAAGATCTCGATGCGGTTCACGAACGCATCGTGGATCAGAATACACCCAGCCGCTTTCCGTTGATCAATGATCTGCGCGAACAGGGGGCGACCGAGTACTATGCGACCGGGATCAGTTTTAGTGCGCCCAAACGAGCCGATCATTCGCGTGAGAACCAGCGCATTGACGGGGCCCTGATGTCATGGACAACCAATGCTCCAGATGGGTTTGGCGCAGGTGATTTCTCTCTGATCAACACTTCCCTTCCGCATTTGGGTCTGGCGTTGAAATCGGCGTCCAGCGCGACGGTGGCACGGGATCTGATGCGGGTCTATCTGGGGCGTGATGCGGGCAAAAGGGTGCTGTCGGGCGAAATCCGCCGAGGGTCGCTGCAGCAGATAGATGCCGTCATCTGGAACTTTGATCTGGAGGGGTTCACCGGCCTGTCCGAGGAACTTCCGGGGCTCGAGATCATCGACATGCTGAACGACTATCTGGCCGTTACGGTCGATGTCGTTCATCAATTCGATGGCAGTATCCTGAAATTCATGGGCGACGGTCTCATGGCCATTTTTGATGTGGGTGAGATTGATGCCGACGCACGGGCGGCGCTGGATGCAACGGCGGCCCTGCAGGACAGGATCGCCGAACTGAATACCCAGCGCGCTGCGAATTCCCAGCCCGTAGCCAACTTCACGCTGGCCTTGCATGCCGGAGAGATCCTGTACGGCAATATCGGCGCTGAAAGCCGTCTGGATTTCACCGTGATTGGCCCGGCCGTAAATCAGGCCGCAAGAATTGCCGGAATGCACCGTTCGCTGGGTCAGCGCATTCTGTTGTCAGATGATGTCGCGCGCGCGGCCCGGCCCTGTAAACACGACCTGATCTCGGTGGGCCGCTATATGCTGAGGGGTATCTCTGTGCCGAAGGAGCTGTTTACGATTCACAGATCGTGAGAACGGTTGTTGCAATTCCGTCCGATGAAATGTCTGGTGTGGACCCAAAACCCCTGCCGATTCACCTTTTCGGCGGGTAATGTAGCGCGACATTGCTCGTGCAAGTGCGCGACATTGAAGGCGGGTGACGGTGACGGGTTGCAGAATGTCAATTTGGTGCACTCATTTCAAGGTTCGATTTTGTTCTTTGGTGTGGTTTTGTCCTCCTTGTTTTTGGCGTTGGAGCGGGTTTCATCTTCAATGTCGCTGAGCGACATTGCAGCGGCATGAGCTGCGCGACGTCGATAGCTCTCGACATTCATCTCGAAGATTGTCGCGTGATGTACGAGCCGGTCGATTGCGGCTATGCCCATGGCTTTATCGGGAAACACATCGTCCCAACCGCTGAAAGGGCGGTTTGCAGTGATCATGATTGATTTTCGTTCGTAGCGCGCGGCGATGAGTTCGAAGATGACGCTGGTTTCGGCCTGATCTTTCTGCACGTAGGAGATGTCATCGAGTATGAGCAGGTCGAATTTGTCGAGCTTTTGGATGTCCTGCGCGAGGCAAAGGTTCTGTCGCGCCGTCTGCAAGCGCTGCACCAGATCGAATGTTCTGATCATCAGGACGCGGTGGCCCCGCTGGATCAACTCATAGCCGATGCCTGCCGCCAAATGCGATTTTCCGGCACCCGGAGGGCCGAAGGCCAGCAAATTGTGACCGGCTTGCAACCAGGTGTCGCCCTCGGCCAGCGCGTTGATCCGGGCCTTGCTCACGGTCGGAACAACCGAGAAGTCAAAGCTGTCGAGGGTCTTGCCCTGGGGCAGCTTGGCGGCCGCGAGGTGGCGCTGTATCCGCCGCTGGTCCCGTTCGCTCAACTCCAGCTCAAACAGGGCCGCCAACAGCCGCTCTGCAGGCCAGCCCTCCTTATCCGCCTTGATGCAGAACTCCGGCCAGAAACAGGCGATTGTCGGCAGCCTGAGATTGCTCAACAGGATGGGAAGCTTGGCGGTTTCTACCGTGATGCTCATGCTGTGGCTCCTGGCTCGGAAAGCAGACCATCATAGACCGCTATGGTTGGGATATGGATCGGAACATCGGGGTGATCCGCTTCTGTTTTCTGCGCAAAGCGCACATGCAGATCGTCGAGATCAGGCAGGCCGCCAGCCTTGAGTATCTGATCCAGAGCGACAGCAAGTTCCGCCTCGCAAGCGTGTTCATGTGCTATCCACAGCAGGTCAACAATGGCTTGGGAAGCCTTGCGCAAGGGCCATGCCGCGGACAGCGCCTCCCATGTGCGGCGGTATTCCGTTCTGGGAAAAAGCGCATCACGATAGGTCAGGTTTGCGACGGCACCGGGCTTGGTGCGCAGGCTGTGAATCACATGATGGTAGTTGACGACATGGCCATGTGTGCCGCGCTTGTGATCAGGGGTCCGCCCGCGTGGCAACGTATCGATCCGGGTGTTGCCAAGAAACAGTTCCAGACGATCATCGTAGGCACGCAGGTTCAACTCGAAACCGATCAGCCGCGAGGGAACCGTGTAAAACACTTTGCGGAAGACAAAGCCGCTGGAAGAGGTCACCCGCACACGTGCCGCATCATAATCGCAACTCCGCCGTTCTGGCAGCGGCTGGAGATCGGCGCGTTCAAGGGCCACTTGCTCCCTGCGTTGTGCATTGTGGCGGCCAACGACCTGAGCGATGAAGCGCCGCCATGCCTCCACAGTCTCGAAGTCAGAACTGCCGCGCAGAAGCAGCGCTTGTTCCAGACGCGCCTTGAGGTGTCCATGGCGGCTTTCGATGGAGCCGTTCTCGTGGGCGATGCCGCGATTGTTTCGGGTCGGTTCCATGCCATAATCGGCACACAGCACCTCGTACCGCGCCCGCAAATCCTCATCAACATCCTTCTTCCTGTTGCCAAAGGCAGCTGACAGGCTGTCCGAGCGGTGCTCACGTGGTGCTCCGCCCACCTGCCACAGGGCATTCTGCAGTCCGCAGGCCAGCGCGGTAAAACTCTCCCCGCCAAGAACAACTTCGGCATATTCCCAGCCGGAGAAAACCAGGGTGAAGTGATAAACCCGGTGCGCGAATGGCTGACCCGCGATAGTGACGTTCAAATCATCGGCCTTGAAGAAATCCGACATCCCTTGCCGGCCCGGCGGATGTGTCTGGCGGAAGATGACGTCCCGATCCGGGCCATGTTCTGCGCGCCAGGCACGCATACGCCGTTCCAACGTGCGACGCGCCTTGCCCAGATTACGGTCCGGGTGCCGGAGTTGTAGCTCTTCCAGGATCGCAAACGGACGCAGATGGGGCTGCTTTTCCAGAAGAGGAACAACAACCTCCTCCCAAATCCCGGCTAACGGATCCGGTTTGCCGCCGCCGTGACGGCGTTCTTGTTTCTTTTGCGATGGCGGGCGCGGGTCCCGGTCAATGCGCGATCCGGTGCTCGAACTGAAACCGGCTTTCACGGCCGCTATGTTCTGGGTGTATTGAGTCCGAAGTTTCATGTAGTCCTCGTATTGTCGGTCGGTGATAAAACGCCCAGACATCCAATCCTCTTTCTGGTTTGAAGATTGGAAAATCCTGACCGCTGTCACCGCCAACCGCACGGATAAAATCCGCGCGAGATTTTGGCGAAAGCTCCAGTCGGGCTACGCCCTCCTTATGCTTTCGCCAAAATCACCCACCTGCAATGTCGCTGACTTTCATGAGCGGTGTCGCCGGACACACATGGGCCAATCATGCGCCCACGTTTGGTCATGCAGGAGAGTTACGCCGTCAAGACCATCGCCTTCTTGCAGACGCTTCAAAAGGGACGGCGCGCAAACCGGGGCAATCTTGTCTGTGCAAACGCGGATCTGGTCCGGAGAACCATCTGGAACGGCAAAGAAAATCGACAGGTCAAACAGTTCGCGTGACAGGCTTGGCGGGGTTTCCATGGCCGTGACCAAGAAATTGATTTCCGGGAACCGCTTTCTGATCTTACCAAGTCGTTTGGGCAGCCAAAGCTGGGCAATCGACGGCAACGCCGCGATATGGAAATCCGCATTGGGTTTGAGGTTGCGCAGGGCGCTGACAGCATCCGCCAGCCCATCGAATGCGGTGGTGAAGTCGGGCACCAGGGCCTGCCCTTCGTGGGTCAATTCAACGCCTTGGGCATTCCTGCGAAAATGGGGCGTTCCTGCCCAGCTTTCCAATGTTTTGATGTGCTGGGAAATTGCCCCGGCGGTGACGTTCAACTCTTCCGCCGCCCCGACAAAGCTGATGTGACGGGCTGCTGCCTCGAAGGCGCGCATGGCATTCAGGGGCGGCCCTTTGGGGCGTTTGGGCACGACGCTCATTTTCAAGCCTTAGTTTTTCTACGGCAAGAAATAGCAAATCTGCTTTGCACTGTCATCAGTCGGCGTTCAAGATCAGAACAAAGATGGAGAACTAATGATGACCCTTGCACACAGAGATTGGGTGCCCGGCCCCAGCGAAACACTGGTTCAGGACATGGCGACGAAAACCGCGTCTGCCCCGTCAGCAGACCTTTTGGCCCGGATTGAGCACCTGGCCGAACAAAACCGCCGGATCCACGAAGAAGAGTGCTTCAACCTCAACCCAGCGACCAATGTGATGAACCCCAAAGCAGAGGCGCTGCTTGCCTCTGGCATTGGGTCACGGCCGTCATTGGGGTATCCCGGCGATAAATACGAGATGGGACTGGAGGCAATCGAAGAGATTGAGGTTATTGCCGCGCAGCTCTGTGCCGAAGTCTTCGACGCACAATTTGCCGAGGTGAGAGTGCCATCGGGGGCGATTGCCAACCTCTATGGGTTCATGGCGACTTGTAAACCCGGCGATACGATCATTGCGCCACCGGCCTCTATCGGCGGTCATGTGACCCATCACGTGGCGGGGTGTGCGGGTCTCTATGGCCTGCGCACGGTCAAGGCCCCCGTCAATCCAGATGGCTATACTGTCGACCTGGATCGGCTGCGGGCGCTGGCGCTGTCTGAACGTCCCAAGCTGATCACGATCGGAGGCAGCCTGAACCTGTTCGAACACCCGGTCGCTGAGGTTCGCGCGATCGCCGATGAGATCGGGGCGAAGGTCATGTTCGACGCGGCCCATCAATGCGGCATCATTGCGGGCCGGGCGTGGTCAAACCCATTGTCCGAAGGGGCGCATTTCATGACGATGAGCACCTATAAAAGCCTTGGTGGCCCGGCCGGAGGTTTAATCGTTTCCAACGATGCCGAGATTGCCCGCGTACTTGATGCCATCGCGTTCCCCGGAATGACCGCCAACTTTGACGCGGCAAAAACTGCGGCGCTGGCTGTGACAATGCTGGATTGGAAGGATTTTGGCCAAGCCTATGCACAGGAAATGATCGCGATGTCACAAGCGCTCGCAACGGCGCTGGATGCGCTGGGAGTACCCGTCTTTGCGGGCGCGCAAGGGTTTACCCGGTCTCATCAGTTTGCCGTTCTGGCCGAGCGTTTTGGCGGTGGACAAACGGCATCGAAGCAGTTGCGAAAAAACGGGTTCCTTGCCTGTGGCATCGGCCTGCCGGTGCCAGCGATTGACGGCGACATGAACGGCCTGCGGATTGGCACTCCGGAATTGGTCCGTTGGGGTATGACATCTGGCGATGCAGACCGGTTAGCACAGCTTATTCAGCGCGGATTGGGGGATGAGGCGATCCAATCCGAAGTCTCGGATTGGCGTAAGGATTTCTCTGACCTTCAATTCGTGCACTGAAAATCAAAGCGGTCATTGGCACTTCGAAAGCGAGGGACCGCTTTATTCTTCAAATCAGCCAAACGCGCCAATCAGAAATCGATCTCAACCCCCGGCAGGTTCAGTTCCTTCATCATGTCGCGCAATTCCTGCCGTGCCGCGATGTTCGAGATGTTCAACTGCTTGACGCCGATATCCTTGAGGTCCAGCAGCGTCAAACCGCGAGGGAACAGTTCGCGGAAAATAACCCGTTCCGAAAAGCCCGAAGCGACGCGGAAGCCGATGCGCTGTGACAGCATCTCGATGGCGCGTTGCATCTTTTCCTTGTTGACCATGCGCTGGGTGCCGACGCGGTTGCGCACGACAACCCAGTCGATCGGCTTCAGCCCGGCCTGCGCCCGCAACTGCCGCGCATTCCAGGCCATTTCGGAATAGACAGAGGGGCCAAGGATTTTTTCACCTTTCGAGTCGATCCGCGCCAACAGGTCGAAATCGATAAAGCTGTCATTGAGCGGTGTGATCAGCGTGTCGGCCAGCGAATGTGCAACCTGGCTAAGGCGGGTGTGCGAGCCCGGGCAATCGATCAAAATAAAGTCGCTGTCGCTTTCCAGCTCGGACACTGCGGCTGAAAGGCGGTGGTCATAGATGTTTTCGCCCGGATTCAATCTGCTGGCGTCTATTTCGGGAAGGTCATGGTGGCGCGGGCCGGGCAGTGTCACTTCGGAACTGTTCAGGAAATTGCCGCGGTTCTCGAAATAACGGCCCAGACTGCGCTGGCGCAAATCCAGATCCAGCGTGCTGACCTTGTGGCCCAGACGCGCCAATGCGGTTGCCACATGCATCGAGACGGTCGATTTACCTGCGCCGCCCTTTTCGTTTCCGACCACAATGATATGTGCCATGCTTGTATTCCCAAGTCCCGCCGTGTTTACCCACACGTTGTTGTCGGCCACTATATGTTGTGTGACGAGGGAAGGGAAGAACTCTCAGCCGTGGTTTGTGGCAATATCAGCCTCTAATTTGACGGTTCAAGGCTTGCCTGATGATTGACGGACGCATGCTTGCCAAAGCCCGGCCCACGTCTCACTGTGTCCATATCGGCGCGGAGGGCTTGGTTTGGATCACTTGTTTCTCAATGTTCTGAACGTGGTACTGCCGGTTCTGATCTGCGCGGGTGTCGGGTATTGCCTTGCTGTTATCAAGGCACCCTTTGACAACAAGGTCATCGGTGGCATCGTTTCAAAGGTTGGGTATCCAACGCTGATAATTTCGCATTTATCCACGACCAAGCTGGCGGTTGCGACGTTTCTGGACTTAATGACTGCTGCTGCGCTGGCCGTGGCGGGATTCGGAGTTTTGGGATTCGTGGTGCTGAAAGCGCTGCGTTTGCCGGTGCGCGCCTTTCTGACACCGCTGATGCACGGCAATGTTGGCAATATCGGCCTGCCGATCACGCTGCTGGCGCTGGGCGATGCCGGGATGGCCTATACGATGGCGTTTGTCGTTGTGGTTCTGATCAGCATCTTCACCCTGGGAATGTGGATACCCGCCGGAGAGTTTTCGCCCAGAAAACTGGCGACCTCTCCGATCATCTATGCGGTGATCTTTTCCTTGATCGTGATGGCCACGGGCCAAAGCCTGCCGCAGCCGATTGCCAAGTCCTTTGACATTCTGGGTGGGCTGTCAATTCCGCTAATGTTGCTGACCTTGGGGCATACGCTGGCCACGTTGCGGATCAACAGCCTCGGGCGGGCGGTTCTGCTGACGGCGTTGCATCTGGCGATGGCCGTGGCCATAGCCTCGGCGCTGATTTGGGTGTTTGGATTTTCCGGGACCGAGCGTGGCGCGCTGATCCTGTGCTGCTTGATGCCCTCTTCGGTGGCGACCTATCTGTTCATCGACCAGCACGTGCCGGAAAACGGGCCGGATGTAGCGGGGTTCATACTTGTGTCAACGCTGGCAACGATCGTGGTTTTGCCAGTGGCCCTGTCCTATTGGATCTGAGGCCCCACGAGGCGGGCTTTCACCCACCCAGACAGTATCTGGCGACAATTTTCGATTTAGAGTCTATAAGTTAACGGACAAGGGCACTTAACATCCGCAATTTGCGTCGGTTTCCCGCGAGGTCGCTGTGAAATCGTCAAGGTCATGAGGATAAGGTGATGTCTGCGACAGGTTCCGAAGACACATCCGACTTGGGTGGAGCACGGGTGGTTCTGGCCATGACCGCGATCTGCATGATGGTCGTCGGGTTCAATTCCACGGCCGTGGCCACCATCCTGCCAAATCTCAAGGCTGAATTCGATCTGTCGCCATCCGGGCTGCAATGGGTGATGGCGATCTACACCGTGGTCGGTGCTACGTTGGTCACGATTGTCAGCCGCTTGGGGGACATAACCGGCAAGATGGGCGTATTTTTCTTTGGCATGATTGTCTTTGCCATCGGGTCGGCCTCGGTCCTGTTTTCGCAGGAGTCTACGATGTTGCTGTTCGGGCGCGGGGCGCAGGGTGCCGGAGCGGCTGCCCTGTTCGGCACCTCGCTGTCCCTGCTGACGGCCGCAACGCCCGAGGAAAAACGCGCCGGTGTCACCGGTGCCTGGGGGGCCATCGTCGGGCTTGCGATTGGCGTCGGACCGATTGTCGGCGGGGCGTTCGCCCAATACCTTAGCTGGCGGGGGATTTTTGCAACTGATATAGTCCTGCTGGCCGCAGCCTTTGCCATCGGTTTGCGCGTGCAACGGCGGGGCTATGTGCCGGATACTCGCCTGCGCGGTGCCAAATTCGACTATGCGGGTGCCATCGCCCTTGCTCTGCTGCTTGGTCCGCTGTCCTTTGCGCTCAGCAATGGTGAAAGCCGGGGTTGGAGCAGCCTGTCTACGCTTGCTCCCTTATGCGTTTCGGCGGTCGC
>CAXXPZ010000019.1:0-36463 GCA_963422555.2 uncultured Ruegeria sp. | reverse complement strand
TAAAACCTATGGTCCAGGCGGCAGCCTCGATCGTGCTTGATACAAGCGCCTCATCGGTGCGGTTGGCGCGGTAGGACAGGATCGCCTCTTTGATGGCGTCGCCTTGTAGTACGCTGAGAACACCAACTTCCATCTGATCCAGTTCGGCATCTGCCTCGGTAACGATCGAAACCAGAGTGCCGTCGGCAAAAATGCGGACGCCAAGTTCAGTTTCTTCAAACGTGATTTCGACCTCTGTGGCATCTGATGCTTCGGCCGCCTCGATAATTGTTTCCTGAACCCGTTCGGCCCGTTCCGGGGCCGGCAAAGCACTGGACCCCCTGAGGCGGAACAAAACGTCGCCATCAACAATGACCGGAGCGTTGAAATCGTCCGATTGCTCTTCGTCTATCTGGATCTCTTCGGCAGCGGTTTCCTGAGCCTGTATTGGGGCGGGCAACACAAGTACAATTGCGGCTGCAAACAGAAATTGCATAAGCAATCGTAAGGGTTTGTCGAGTATGTTCATGCGTCCTCCGATACTCAGACTATATCCGAGTCGGCAAGCGTGCCTAGGGCATATCTGCAACGCCATGGACCAGAGCTGTCCCCGAATGACCCTCCAAGCCGGGATTCGACGCTGCCATTGCTTGCAAACGCCCGGTTCACGGCATAGGTTCCCGCAAAATTTGCGGAATATGTTCCGCATCGTCTGAACAAAGGAATATCCCATGGAAGGTGGCGCAATCGCCCAGTTTCTCCCGCTGTTGCTGATTTTTGGTATCATGTATTTCTTGCTGATCCGTCCGCAGCAGAAAAAAGTGAAAGAGCACAAAGCGATGGTCGATGCGCTGCGTCGCGGCGATCAGGTTGTCACGCAGGGTGGACTGATCGGCAAGGTTGCCAAGGTCAAGGAAGATGGCGAGCTTGAGGTCGAGATTGCCGATGGTGTCAAGGTGCGCGTGGTTCAGGCAACCATTGCCCAGGTTCTGAACAAGACCGAACCAGCGAAGTAATTTCGCGCGATAATTCCTTGAAAAGGCAGGGTAATGCTGCAAATTGATACCTGGAAGCGGGTTCTGATCTGGTCGGTCTGCGTGATCGGCCTGCTCTTGGCCCTGCCGAATGCGTTCTATACGCGCGTCGAGCAGTCCAACGACGCCAAAGCCGCCATAGAACTTGGTGTGGACACCCCCGAAATGCAGGCTGAGGCCGGGCAATGGCCGAACTGGATGCCGTCGTCTCTGGTTAATCTCGGCCTCGATCTGCGCGGCGGTGCGCATCTGCTGGCCGAGGTTCAGGTCGAGGATGTCTACGAATCCCGCATGGATGCGATGTGGCCGGAAATCCGCGACGCATTGCGGGATGAACGAGCGACTGTAGGCACAATCCGCAAACAGCAGTCAGCCCCGGATGAGATTCGGGTGCTCATCAGCCAGCCCGAGGGGATGCCCCGCGCGCTGGAGGTCGTGCGCGGACTGGCCCGTCAGATACAGACCCTGACCGGAGTAGGCGGGACCGATATCGAAGCCCGCGCCGAGGGTAACACCATTGTCGTGCAGCTTTCCGAGGCCGAGAAACTCGCCTCGAACGACCGAACCGTGCGTCAGGCGCTGGAGATCATTCGCCGCCGGATCGACGAGGTCGGCACGCGAGAGCCAACCATTCAGCGTCAGGGTACGGGCCGTATCCTGATTCAGGTTCCCGGTATCGGCAGCGCAGGTGAGTTGAAAGAGATCATCGGCACCACAGCGCAACTGACCTTCAATGCGGTTCAGGGGCGCGGAACAGATCCGGATGTGGTTCCGGGGATCGGTGAAGAGGTCGTACCGTCGATTGACGAGAACGGTGTTTACTATGTCATCCAGTCCGCCCCGGTTGTCACCGGCGAGGAACTGGTCGACGCGCAACCCGCGTTCGACCAGAACGGCCGCCCGGCGGTCAGCTTCCGGTTCAACACGTCCGGTGCTCGCAAATTCGGCGACTACACGCTGGAAAACATCGGCGCGCCCTTTGCGATTGTGCTGGATGACGAAGTTATCTCGGCCCCTGTGATCCAAAGCCACATTCCCGGTGGTTCAGGTATCATCACCGGCAACTTCACGGTTGAGGAAAGCACCAATCTGGCGGTTCTTCTGCGCGCAGGGGCGCTGCCTGCAGGCCTGGAATTCCTCGAAGAACGCACCATTGGTCCCGAACTGGGGCAGGACAGCATCGACGCGGGCAAGGTGGCGACCATCGTAGCTTTTGTCGCGGTTCTTGTGTTCATGGCGCTCAGCTACGGTCTGTTCGGAATTTTCGCCAATATCGCGCTGATCATCAATGTCGGTCTGCTGTTTGGACTGTTGTCTTTGATCGGGGCGACCCTGACCCTTCCGGGTATCGCCGGGATCGTGCTGACGGTGGGTATGGCAGTGGACGCCAACGTGCTGATCTTTGAACGTATCCGCGAAGAACTGAAATCCGCCAAAGGCCCGGCGCGTGCTATCGAATTGGGCTATGAAAAGGCGCTGTCGGCAATTCTGGATGCGAACGTGACCACATTCATCACCGCCGTGATCCTGTTTGCCATGGGCAGTGGCCCGGTGCGCGGGTTCTCAATTACGCTGGGTCTGGGTATTCTGACCTCGGTCTTCACTGCGATCTTTGTGACGCGCCTGATGATCGTCATGTGGTTCGAACGCCGCCGTCCGAAAATGATCGAGGTTTGACATGAGACTGAAACTCGTACCGCAAAATACCTCGTTCGATTTCTTCAGCCGCTGGAAAGTGTGGCTGGGCATTTCGGCGTTGATGATGGTCGTGGCCTTCACATCCTTCATGCTGCAAGGTCTGAACTTCGGGATTGACTTCCGCGGCGGAACCACGATCCGGACCCAAAGTACGCAAGAGATCGATGTTGGGACTTATCGCGACGCCCTTGCCCCGTTGGAACTGGGTGATGTTACGATCACGGAGATTTTCGATCCAAACTTTGGGCCTGATGAAAACGTGGCGATGATCCGCATTCAGGCACAAGAAGACGCCCAAGCTGTAACTTCTGCAGTGATAGATCAGGTCGGTGAAGTGCTTTCGGCTGCGGATGCCGGGTTGAGTCTACCTTTTGAAAGCGTCGAATCCGTCGGCCCCAAAGTTTCCGGAGAATTGATCCAAACCGCCGTCATCGCGGTGGTTCTGGCCATCGGTGCGGTGCTAGTCTACATCTGGCTGCGGTTCGAATGGCAATTCGCGCTGGGGGCCGTTGCCGCGCTGGTTCATGATGTGATCCTGACCATCGGAATCTTCTCAGAACTTCAAATCCGGTTTGATCTGGCCATCATCGCGGCGCTGCTGACGATTGTCGGCTATTCGCTGAATGACACGGTGGTCGTGTTCGACCGCGTCCGCGAGAACCTGCGCAAGTACAAAAAGAAGGATCTCAAAGAGGTTCTGAACATCTCGATCAACGAAACGCTCAGCCGGACGGTGATGACCTCTGTCACCACGCTGCTGGCGCTTATCTCGCTGTATGTGCTGGGCGGCGATGTGATCCGCGGGTTCGTCTTTGCGATGATCTGGGGTGTGATCGTGGGGACCTATTCCTCGGTCTTTGTGGCCTCGACCATCCTGCTGTGGCTGGGGGTCAAGCGCGATTGGTCAAAGCCATCGAACACGGCGGGAAACCAGTTCGCGAATGTCGACGCCTGAGATTTTCGGCCAGTCCCCTTGGGGCTGGCTGTTCTGATCTTCGCAGCTTTTTTGGGCGGGATCGTGCGCGGCTTTTCAGGTTTCGGCACTGCCCTGGTCTTTCTGCCATTGGCGGCGCCCTTTCTCGGTCCAATCGGCGCGTTGATCGCATTGACAATCATGGACATCTTTGGCCCGTTACCTAATTTACGCCGCGCCTGGAAAGATGTGGATCGCAGTGATCTGGCGCGGCTTTTACTGGGCTGCGCCGTGTTGCTGCCCGTAGGTTTGTGGTTGCTGAGCCGGGTCGAGCCGGAAGTGTTCCGCTATGCCGTCAGTTTTCTGGCGCTGTTCATGCTGGCGATCCTGATCCTTGGGCTGCGGTATCAGGGGCGGGTCCGGCGCACCATGGTCACGGCCATTGGTTGCGCCGCCGGGTTTCTGGGCTACTGTATGCACACATCTTTTCCCGCACGCGGAATTAGGTTTTGAACCTTGCCGTTTTGTCATATCGGTTCTATCTCCTGTCTTGCTGTTTCAAGGGGGTAGAGATGCAAAACTCGAGTTCGCATTTTGGTGATTGTCGTTTGGATCAGGCTGAACGCTTTTTGCATGGTCGTCTTGTCGAGGTCGGTCCTCGTGGTATTTCGGTGCGTAGCGTCGGCGGCAATCGCGCAGGTGAGGTTCGCTTTGGTCGGTTTTTGAGGAACGAGAAGGTGACAGTGAAAAAGATTGTTGAAAAGGCCGGGAAGGTCACGTCCGGGCGCGTTGACGGTCTGCATGTTCTGGCGATTCAAGACACAACGAGCTTTCGTGATGATGGGTCGGGAAACTGCATTGTCGGCCATGCTACGATCGCGGTGGAGGCCGAACAGGGCACGTTGCTCGGAGCGGTTGACATGCAACTCATTGAACGCTCTGGCGGCCGCAAGAAGCCGCCCAAAAATCGACCTCTTCGTGAAAAAGAGAGCTATCGCTGGCTTGAAAGCATGCAAACTAGTGCCGCCGTTCTGAACGCGGCTGCGAATGTCACGGTTATAGCCGACCGTGAAGGGGACATCTTCGAGATGTTTGCATGCCGCCCAAAAGGCGTGGACGTCCTGGTCCGAGCGTCCCATGATCGCAATCTTTCCGATGATACAGGCAAGCTCTTTTTCAGCCTTGAGGGCACGCCGCAGCAAGAACATACGGTCGAGTTGCCCGCGCGACCCGGGCAGAAGAAGCGCACGGCCCGGATTGGCGTTCGTTTCGCTTGCGTTACCCTGCCGCACCCCAAAAACAGACCGATTGAACAAGGCGTTCCCGCCAGCACGTCCGTCTACATCGTTGAGGCGCGAGAAATCGACCCGCCAGTAGGTGTGCAGCCTGCACGTTGGCGCCTGCTGACCAGCCATCGGGTCGAAACATTCGAACAGGCACGATGGATCACTCAACTCTACCGTCGGCGCTGGGTCATTGAGCAGGTTTTCCGGACCATTAAGACCAAAGGTTTCGACATCGAAAACGTGTCTATGGAGCCCGCACCCTTCAAAACTCTTTGCGCAATGACGCTTATCGCGGGGATATCCTGCATGCAGCTCGTGCAGGACCGGGATGGCGCAGGCAAACGCCCGCTGGAGGATGTATTCGAGGCGCAGGATCAACCGGTCCTTGAGGCCGTATCCGCTTCGCTTGAAGGTAAGACCGAAAAGCAGAAAAACCCGCATCCAAAGGGGTCGCTCGCCTTTGCAGCCTGGGTGTGCGCCCGTCTCGGTGGCTGGACCGGATATTATGGGAAACCGGGCCCCGTGGTTATGTTGCGCGGTCTCTATCAATTTAGGTCAATCCAACTCGGATATGGGATCGCTGGAAATGTGTGAATCGAGTAGGGTTTCTGGGGGGTGTTGCGGGATTGCCCGGACCACCCGTGATCCTGTTCTACATGTCCCGCCGCCTACCGGTTGAGGTCATTCGGGCCACGATCCTGTTGTTTCTCTTTGGCTTTGATTTCCTCGTCCTTGGATATCTGGCGGCGATGGACCGCGTGGCGATGGATATCGTTGTGCTGGGGCTGTTTCTGGCGATCCCGAACCTGATGGGGAATTGGCTGGGTGGCAGGTTGTTCAACCCTGATCGCGAAAGGCTATATCGGTTGGCGGCTTACATGATGATTGCGCTTGCTGCCTTGTCGGGCCTGCCGCTTTGGGGCTAGAAAGCTGCCATGCGCCTGAATGAGATCACCTATAACAACGCAACCCCGGTCGATGGATACGGCCCCGGCTTTTTTCGGATCGGCGGGCAGGTGCACAAAGGCGCGGTGCTGACCAGCCCGAAGGGCACAAGCAGTTGGGGTGAATACGTCGACCCCACCCCTTTGTTGGCCTTGTCCGATGAGGTCGATGTTTTGCTGATCGGAACCGGAGCAGAACTGGCACACATCCCGGCAGACCTGCGCCGCGCACTGGAAGACGCAGGTATCGGAGTGGAAATCATGAACTCTCCAGCGGCCTGCCGCACCTATAATGTCCTGCTCTCCGAGGGTCGCCGTATTGCCCTGGCCGTGATCCCGACCTGACGGGATCTCCTTCATCTGGCCTAAAATACCTCGGGGAGCGCGAGGGGCTGGCCCCTCGCTCCTGCCGTGGTCACCCGAACTGCCATACACTTTCCTGCGGCAAATCCTGTCTTTTGCCCCTGACCGCAATGAGATAAGCGGGATGTCATGACACTAACTGTGACCGACCTTGCCATTGCCCGCGGGGGGTTTCCCGTGCTGGAGGGGCTGAATTTTGTTTTGGAGCCGGGCAGGGCGCTGATCCTGCGGGGCCCGAACGGGATCGGCAAGACCACGTTGTTGCGAACGCTTGCCGGGTTGCAGCCGCCTTTGTCAGGTCAAATTGACGGGGCCGAGGACCGGATTGCTTATGCCGCGCATTCCGACGGGCTTAAACCGACGCTTACGGTGACCGAGAATCTGTCGTTTTGGATGTCGGTATTCGGAACGCGCAGTATCCAGCCTGCGCTGGATACGTTTGCTCTGAACGAACTGGCGGATCGCCACGCGGGCAACCTTTCCGCCGGGCAGAAACGCCGCTTGGGTCTGGTACGGATGCTGGTCACCGGGCGCCCGATCTGGATGCTGGATGAACCGACCGTATCGCTGGACCGCGACGCCGTTCAGATGTTCGCCGACGCTGTGCGGGCGCATCTGGAACAGGGCGGTTCGGCCTTGATTGCCACCCATATCGACCTTGGTCTGGAGGCCGAGGTTCTGGACGTTGGTCCCAACAAAGCCAAACCAAAACCAATCGATGATTTCGACGGAGGCTTCCTGTGATCGCCCTGTTGCTGCGTGATCTGAAATTGGCCTTTCGTGCAGGCGGCGGGTTTGGCCTTGGGCTGGCGTTTTTTCTGATTGTCACTGTCCTTGTGCCGTTCTCTGTGGGACCGCAATCGGCATTGTTATCAACCATCGCACCCGGCGTGTTGTGGCTGGGCGCATTGCTGGCCTGTCTGTTGTCGCTGGACCGCTTGCTGGCGCTGGATTGGGAGGATGGATCGCTGGACCTGCTGGCCACCGCACCCCTGCCGCTTGAGGCCGTGGTGACGATCAAAGCGCTGGCGCATTGGTTGACCACGGGATTGCCGTTGGTTCTGGCCGCGCCCGTTCTGGGTGTTTTGCTGAACCTTCCGGTGCCTGGTTTTTTCTGGTTGGTCGTGTCGCTGCTGATCGGAACCCCGGCGCTGAGCGTGATTGGCACCTTTGGCGCCGCCCTTACCGTGGGGCTGAAACGCGGCGGGTTGCTGTTGTCGTTGCTGGTGCTGCCGCTATATGTCCCTACGCTGATTTTCGGGGCCGAGGTCGCCCGACGCGGCGCGGCAGGGATGGAGACGCAGACGCCGATGCTGATGCTCGCAGGTATTACGGCGGCCACAATCGCGCTGTTGCCGTTTGCCAGCGCGGCGGTTTTGCGGATCAATCTGCGGTGAAGCGCCACAAGTTTGACCAAGGTCAATTGAGAACAACACAGAACCGGACTAGATAGGGCCCATGACGATCGCAGCCAAAGCCAACGCCCTTTGGGAATACGCCAACCCGCGCAAATTCCTCGCGACCAGCGAGCGGGTCTTGCCGTTCTTTTGGGTGACGTCTGCCGCATGTCTGGTTGTCGGGCTGGTCTGGGGGTTTTTCTTTACACCCGATGATTACAAACAGGGCTCGACCGTCAAGATCATCTATTTGCACGTGCCCGCCGCGCTGATGGCGATCAATTGCTGGCTGATGATGCTGGCAACCTCGCTGGTCTGGCTGGTGCGGCGCCACCATGTCAGCGCGCTGGCTGCCCGTGCAGCAGCCCCGGTGGGGATCGTGATGACCCTGATTGCCTTGATCACGGGCGCGATCTGGGGGCAACCAATGTGGGGCGCTTGGTGGGCCTGGGACCCGCGCCTGACCTCGTTCCTGATCCTGTTCCTTTTCTATTTAGGCTACGTCGCGCTATGGGAGGCAATTGAGGATCCCGATACCGCCGCGGACCTGACCTCGGTCCTGTGTCTGGTGGGCTCGGTCTTTGCCATACTCAGCCGCTATGCAGTGAATTTCTGGAATCAAGGCCTGCATCAGGGCGCATCGGTCATGCGGGCCGGGGCGATCACCGGAACGGATACCGAAGAGAAGGTCAGCAATATCTATTTCTATCCGCTGTTGTTGTGCATCATCGGTTTTGTGCTGCTGTTCGTTGCGCTGGTCCTGTATCGTACCGGCACTGAAATTCGCGCGCGCCGGATCAAGGCGCTGCTGGCGCGGGAAAGGGTGAACGGATGATCCCCGATCTTGGAAAATACGCTGATACCGTGCTGTCGGCTTATGGGGCGTCGATCCTGCTGCTGATCGCACTTGTGGTGTTCAGCGTGCTGCGCGGGCGCAAAACGCGGGCTGAGATGAAAAAGATCGAACAAAGGATGCGCGGCAATGGCTAAAATCTCACCCCTGATGATCGCCCCGCCGTTGATCTTTGCCGCCTTTGCCGTTCTGGCGGGGATCGGGATGTTCCGTGACGATCCCGACGCGCTGCCATCCGCGCGCGAAGGCCAGCCTGCGCCGCCGGTTGTGTTGACCGACTTTCCGGGCAAAGAGATGTTTGATGACGCCACTTTGCGCGACGGAGAGGTCAAGCTGGTCAATTACTGGGCCAGTTGGTGTGCGCCCTGCCGGGCTGAGCATCCCAACCTTGAGGCACTTTCGGACGAAGGAATCCCCGTCTATGGCATCAACTACAAGGACCAACTGGCCAATGCCGAGTCATTCCTGACCGAGCTGGGCGATCCATACGAGGCGATTGGCCGCGACGATCAGGGCCGTATGGCGCTGGACTGGGGTCTTTACGGCGTGCCCGAAACCTATGTCATTGATGGTCAAGGCACGGTCATCCTGCGCTTTGCGGGCCCGATCACCCAGCGCGTGATCGACAGCACCATCCGGCCAGCTTTGGAGAAGGCCGCGGGGAACTAGACCCACGCCGCAAGCCGCAGCCGAAATGTTCAAACCCGCCTACAGCCTATAGCCGCCGGTCACGTTCAAAACTTCACCCGTAATAAATCCTGCCGCATCCGAGGCGAGGAAGCGCACCACCTGGGCAATATCCTCGGGCGCTCCGGCCCGGCCAAGCGCGGTGTCTTTGACAAACAATGCGGTCAGATCGTCCGGTCGCGGCGCCTCGGGGATGTTGATGGCACCCGGGGCGATGGCGTTGACGCGAATTCCGTCGGCGCCAAGTTCCTTGGCCATGGCGCGAGTTCACAGGTTCAGGGCCGCTTTGCTGGCCCCATAGGTCGCAGCATCGCGGGGCGGCAAGGTTGCGTTCATGGACGAGATGTTGATGACTGAGGCACCCCGATCCAGATGAGGCAAGGCGGCGGTCAACAGCGCCATAGGAGCCAGCAGGTTGAGGTCGAGGATCGCGCGGTGATCGTCAGGTTCGAACTGCTCTTTAGGGGTGGATCGCACGAGGCCTGCGTTGTTCACGATCACGTCCAGCCGTCCGAATTGACCGGTCACCCGCTGAATGATTGTCTCAGCCGCCCCCGGTTCGGTCAGGTCGGACGGAATGGCCAGTGCATCGCTACCGGCCAACGCCCCGTCCGGCGCGGTCGTGAGCCATGTGAAGGCGACACGGTGATCGCGGCTCAGGTCTTCGACGATTGCCCGCCCGATCCCGCGGGTGCCGCCGGTTATCAACGCAACTTTGTCCATGGTGGCAGAAGACCCGGAAAACGCGCCAAAGACAACGCCTTGAACGGTCATAAAAAAGGGCGCCCAAATGGACGCCCCTTGGGTTTCGATATCGTGGACCTTAGTCAGCCTTTGCGAGGTTACGCAGCACGTACTGCAGCACGCCACCGTTTTCGATATATTCGATCTCGGGGGCTGTATCGATGCGGCACTTGAGGGTGATGGTCTTCTCGGTTCCGTCACCATAGACGATCGTGCAAGGCACCTCTTGCAGCGGCTCGACACTGTCCAGACCGTGGATCGAGACAGTTTCATCCCCTGTCAGACCCAGCGTCTTGCGCGTATCACCGCCGGTGAATTCGAACGGGATGACGCCCATGCCCACCAGGTTCGAGCGGTGGATACGCTCAAAGCTTTCTGCGATCACGGCCTTGACGCCCAGCAGGGCGGTGCCTTTGGCTGCCCAGTCGCGCGACGATCCCGCGCCGTACTGTTCGCCACCGAACACGACCAGCGGTGTGCCCTGTTCCTGATAGGCCATCGACGCATCATAGACCGAGGTCTGCTGTCCATCGGGGCCTTTGGTGTAACCGCCTTCGACACCATCCAGCATCTCGTTCTTGACGCGGATGTTGGCAAATGTGCCGCGCATCATGACCTCGTGGTTGCCGCGACGCGATCCGTACGAGTTGAATTCGCGCGGCTGCACCTGACGGTCGGTCAGATACTTGCCGGCAGGCGTGGTCGTCGTGAATGAACCAGCAGGTGAGATGTGGTCGGTAGTGATCATATCACTCAGGATCAGCAGAACCTTGGCGCCGTCGACGTTTGAGATGGTGCCGGGCTCGGCCCCCATACCCTGAAAGTAAGGCGGGTTCTGGATATAGGTCGAGGTTGGCGGCCAGTCATAGGTTTCCTGTTGCGGAACCTCGACATCCTGCCACTTTTCGTCACCTTTGAAGACGTCGGCATATTTCGACAGGAACGCCTCGCGGGTCACGGTCTGTTCAACCAGTTCGGCGATTTCCTTTTGTGTCGGCCAGATGTCTTTCATGAAGACATCTTTGCCGTCCTTGTCGGTGCCGATCGGTTCGGACGTCAGGTCGATATCCAGCGTTCCGGCCAATGCATAGACGACAACCAGCGGCGGCGAGGCCAGATAGTTGGCGCGCACGTCGGGCGAGATACGGCCTTCGAAGTTGCGGTTGCCAGACAGTACCGAAGTGGCGACCAGATCACCCTCGGCAATGGATTCGGACAGCTCTTTCTGGATCGGGCCCGAGTTGCCGATACAAGTGGTGCAACCATAACCCACGAGGTTAAAGCCGATCTTGTCCAGATCTTCCTGCAGGCCAGCGGTCTCAAGATAGGCGGACACAACCTGCGATCCCGGCGCCAGCGAGGTTTTGACCCACGGTTTGCGGTCCAGACCCAGCGCCGCAGCCTTGCGGGCGACCAGACCGGCACCGATCATCACGTAGGGGTTCGACGTGTTGGTGCAGGAGGTGATCGAGGCGATCACAACCTTGCCCGATTCCATGGTGTAGTCCTCGCCCTTGACGGCGATTTCTTTGCCCATAGGACGTTTGAAGGTTTCCTTCATCTCGCGCTCGAAAGCGGTCTTGGCATCCGTCAGTGCGACATAGTCCTGCGGGCGTTTCGGGCCCGAGATCGCGGGAACGATAGTGCCCATGTCCAGGCTCAGGGTGTCGGTGTAGATCGGCGCATAGTCCGTATCACGCCAGAAACCGTTTTCCTTGGCATACGCTTCGACCAGTGCAATGCGATCTTCATCGCGACCGGTGTTGCGCATGTAACGCAGTGTCTCACCGTCGATTGGGAAGAAGCCGCAGGTCGCGCCGTATTCCGGCGCCATGTTGGCGATGGTTGCGCGGTCGGCCAGCGGCAGGCGGTCCAGCCCGCTGCCGTAGAATTCGACGAATTTGCCAACAACGCCTTTTTCGCGCAGCATTTCCACGACCTTCAGAACCAGGTCGGTGCCGGTGGTGCCTTCGACCATGGCGCCGGTCAGATCAAAGCCGATGACCTCGGGGATCAGCATCGAGATCGGCTGACCCAGCATCGCGGCCTCGGCCTCGATCCCGCCGACACCCCAGCCCAGAACGGCCATGCCGTTGACCATGGTGGTGTGGCTGTCGGTTCCGACCAGAGTGTCGGGGTAGGCAACCTCATCCCCGTTCTGATCGGTGTCGGTCCAGACCGTCTGCGCCAGATATTCCAGGTTCACCTGATGGCAGATGCCGGTGCCGGGGGGCACAACGCGGAAGTTGTTAAAGGCCGACTGACCCCATTTCAGGAACTGGTAGCGTTCCATGTTGCGTTCATACTCGCGATCCACGTTCATCTGGAACGCACGCGGATTGCCGAATTCGTCGATCATGACCGAGTGGTCGATGACCAGATCAACCGGGTTCAGCGGGTTGATCTTTTGCGCGTCGCCGCCCAGACCTTTGATGCCATCACGCATCGCGGCCAGATCGACCACGGCCGGAACACCGGTGAAATCCTGCATCAGGACGCGGGCCGGTCGATAGGCGATCTCGCGCGGGTTCTTGCCGCCATTGGCACCCCATTCGGCAAACGCTTTGACGTCCTCGACCGAGACCGAGAATCCGTCATCCTCGAACCGCAGCATGTTTTCCAGCACCACTTTCAGCGCGGCGGGCAGGTTTGAGAAATCGCCCAGACCGGCCTCTTGCGCGGCGGGGATCGAGTAATAGGAAATGGACTTGCCATTCACGCTCAGGCTGCGGCGTGTCTTGGCGGTATCCTGTCCGACTTTGATGGGCATCTGTGGCCTCCCTCTCAAATGACGTGGATTATGGGATTCGCTGGGCGCTATCTGCATCACCAGCGGCGGCGGTTCAAGGTCCAAGAGGCAGGGTGCGGCAATTTTTGTATACCATTGCACACATTTTTGACAATTTGGGCGCGCGCAGTCTCAAGAAACCTTGATTGGAGATTTAGGCAGTTCCAGATTAAACACGTTGGGCACCCTATCAAATCGAGACGTTCAAATGTTCAAACCCGCCGCATTGGGAACCGCTGTTTCTGTTTTTCTCGCCGCCACGGCCATGGCCGAAGGTGATCCGGTCGTGATTGAACTGTTCACGTCGCAGGGGTGTTCGTCCTGCCCGCCGGCGGATCGGATCATGCATGAACTGGCTGCCCGAGACGATGTGATCGGACTGGCCCTGCATGTGGATTATTGGGATTACATCGGCTGGAAAGACGAATATGCCGATCCTGATCACACATTGCGTCAGCGGGCTTATGCTCGCGAAGGTGGGCGGTCGATGATCTATACCCCTCAGATGGTGATCAACGGACAGCAGGATGTTGTCGGCGCTCAGGCACGGGAACTGGATCGGATCATCAACGCGCATCTGACCGCCGTGCCAGAGGCCGAGGTTAATGCGAAACGGTCGGGCGACACGGTGAACGTGAATGTCACACCGGTCGAATTGCCCGAAGGCGAGGTGTACGAAGTTCGCGTTGTTCAGTATTCGCCCATGCGCCACACCTCGATCCGGCGGGGAGAATTGGCGGGACATGATCTGGATTATGCCAACGTGGTCGAAAACTGGCAGGTCGCCGGTCACTGGGATGGGGTTGCCCCGCAAAGTTTCACAGCATCTTTGCCTTTAGACCTGCCTGCGGTTGTTCTAGTCCAGCGGGCGGGGCATGGCCCAATCGTTGCGGCGACCAAGGTCAAGTAGTCAGGGCATATCCTGAGGCTGAACGCCCAGACCCTTCCACGCTTTCCAGCGACGGTGAATCCAGAACCATTGACCCATATGCTTGCGCACCATGGTTTCAAGATCGTCATTGGTGTACTGGGTCATGGTCTTGGCATCGGTATGCGGAACCGGGTCGTGCAGAACGATTTCGAAATCGATGCCGTTGGGCTGACGCACCGCATAACAGGGGATCATCACCGCCTTGTATTTGAGGGCAAGTTCCGCATTCAGAACCGAGGTTACCGCCGGTTTGCCAAAAAAGGTCAGTTCTTCACCGCCCATGGCGTGCAGGTCAGACACGATGGCAATAATGCCGCTGCTTTTCAGGGTGCGGACCATTTCAACCATGCCGCGCCGCCCCTGTTCGAACATGGGGGAGCCGGTTTTGTAGAAGGCCTCGACATACATGTCATTAAAATATGGGTTGGCCATGCGGCGATAGAGGCAACCGATGGGTTTGCTACTGCGCTGCTGCAGTGCGACGCGCGCGGCCAGATAATGCCCGAAATGAGCCGTGATCATCATGACTGGCTTTCCTTCGGCCACGGCGGCATCAAAGGCCGCCACGCCCGGGCCTGATACCTTGGCCGTGCTTTGCCTTGCGATGAACCCCTCGGGCGAGAAATGCTCCATGATCGCGCGCCCGGCATTGTCGGGAACGGCGCGGCAGATGCGATCAACCTCGTCCTCGGCCAGGTCGGGGCGGGTCAGTTTCAGGTTGCGGCGCACGCGGGCGCGAAAGCCGACCAAAGGGGCCAGCCAGCGCACGAACCGTCCCATGGTTGCGATTCGCCACTCGTAAGGCAGCAGGCGCATACCCCCAATGATCGCTTTCAGAAAAAGATTGGCGATGTAGTATTTCCCAAGCTCGAAACGGCTTAGCCTGGACTTTTTAGCGGGCATGGGGGATCTCACCAGATGCTGTGAAGTGCGAGGTCACACATACTACTGCGATCCTGCGATCTCAAGTGCCTGCAAGGGCATGGCGTTTCTGCCGCATTTGGTCAGGGATCCTCGCCATCCTCTTGTTCGACCAGGGTTATGGCACCGTCGTCCAGCAGCGTCCGGATGGCCCCAACGATCTGTGTCATGGCCTCTTCCGTCTCGGATTGTTTGACCTTACCACGCTCGGTCATTTCCTCGCGCAGGTTGTCGGCCATTCGGGATGAGATGTTGGTCAATATAAACTCTGCCGCAGCTTGATCCTCATCGCTGCTGACACCTGCCAGGGCACTGACCAGAACCGGTTGATCCACACCGCGCAGGACTGCCGGGATGTCGCGGGCCATTATGCGCGTAGGGATATGCGCAAAGGTAAAGATCGACTGGCGGACCACGGTGGCAAAATCGGCATCTTCTTCGTCCAGCGCGGTCAGCAGCCCGTCACGGGTGGTGGCCTCTGATTGATTGAGGATTGCCCCGACGCGCGCGCCGGGTTCATCTTGAAACGCGGGGACCGGGCGTTGATCCAACTGGGCGGCAAGCGACCATCCGATGCGCTCGACCGCATCGGGTGTGACGTTCGCCGTTTTGGAGACCGCATAAGTGATCCGCCGCGCGACAGGGCCGGGTAGGTTGCCCAGCAGTTGCGCAGCTTTGGCAGTGTCCAGTTTGGAAAGCACCACTGCCGCAACCTCGGTACTTTCGGCCTGCGCCATTTCAGCAAGATCCTCGGGCGGAACCTCGCGCAGGCGTTCCCAAGGGTCGCCGACCTGCCGGACACCAGCTACCTTGCGCAGACGGGCTGCGGTTGTCGGGGCGATCTTGCCATTCACCGCATCCAGCGCACCGGCCAGCCCATGTGGAAAGGACAGCCCGACACTGTCCAGCGCATCGGCGAATTCCGCAGCCACGGCGGCCAGCGTGACGCGATCCACCAGCCCCATGCACCCAAGCTGATGGGTCAGTTTTTCCTGCAGCGCATCGGGCAGTTCCTCAAGCGGGATGTCCGCCCCTTCGTTCAGCAGTAGCCGCACGATCACCGCTGCCTTTTCCCTGCTGCTGAGCGCGCGCGCAACGACACGTGCCGGTTCATCCGCCGTGTCCACGACCGATGCCTGAGCGCCGGGCGTCATCTGTACCAATGCCTGTGTGTCCTGCATCTGCCTGTGGTGCCAAAGTCCTGTTTCACAGGCAGAATAAGGAGAGTCGGGTAAAGAAACCCTGAAGCTTAATAGCTGTAGGTCAGGCCGGTGCTGATCGCTTCGCGCAGAGATGCCTCGGCCCAGGTGCCTTCGCCGCCACGGGCCTTGATTTCGCGCCACTGCTCAATGGCCAGATCGGTGCGGCCTTCGGCGACAAATCCCTGACCCATATAGCTGCGTGCCAGAATATTGTCGGGGTTGGCAGCGATGGCGTTTTCATAAAACACATTGGCCAGCTCAAGCTCACCCATCTTGCGATAGGTAAAACCCCAGTAGGTCTGAACGCGGTCATCGTCCTGATCCATGATGCGCAAAATGCCCTGAGCATTTTCGAACTGGCCGTCATAGGCCAGTTCGCGCACGGCTTCGTATAGCTGATCTTCGGTGAAATTGGTTCTGTTCGGCTTGACACACCGGCCTGCGGATTCGTCATACACGCGACCGAACAGGCATTTTTTGGTGGTGCTGGTCGGTTTGGGCGGATTGCTGTCACCACCCGCGGCATGCACGACAGGGGCAAAGGCAAATGCCTGAAATGCAATTGCAGAAGCTAATACGAGACGCATATTCCTACTCCGTTTTCTGGGCTGCTATCTGAAACAATAGCGCGGTCTACAAAATATCTAGGCTCTATTCGTACATCGTATTGATGCTCATTCCAGCGAGGGCGCTGGCGAGGCAGTGCCTCGGGGTTGGGTTCTTCTGCAGGACTATGAGATGGAACCAGCGCAGATAGCTGGCAAGATATTTTGTGGCGATCCCCCGGCGGTTACCAATAAACCCCTTGAGGCGGGAGTGACGGTTGTTGACGTTTTGGATATGGAGTTCGCCGCGAACGCGTTCACCGGAAGACTGGTTGAGCGCTTCGTGGCTGACACACAGGGCGGCAGCACACGGCGGATAGCTGGTGCCCCCATCGGTCACCAGCAGTGCATCCTTGTCCATGACCGGCGCGAGAACCTCCCGCAGAGCGGCAGCATTGACCGCAGGCAGGACGGCACTAACGGTCGTGCCGGAGCGATCTGTCGCGACCAGAACCGGCACCTGCTCATCGGACAGGCCCCGCTTTGTTGCCTTGCCCCCGCGCTTTCGGGCCTTTCGGTCCGGCTTTTTTGCAGAGGATTTGCCTTCCGTGGCCCGTGTCCAAACACGATCCCCTTTGCGGCTTTCAAGAAAATAGGTTTCGTCGGCCTCGACAATGCCCTTCAGTTTTTCGGCGGTGGAATTGATCCCGGCAAGGAAGCGGTGTCGCCAGCGAAAGGCGGTGCTCCCGGCTATGCCACAGCGCTTTGCCGAAACTGCCACCGTATCGCCATTGGCGAGGCATTCGCTGAACGTCAGCCAAAGATCCTTGCGGTGCAGGCCGCTCAGTGGTGTACCCGTCACCGCTCCAAAGGTTCGATTGCAGGATCGGCAAAGATAGCGTTGCATTCCCCGCGACTTGCCATTGGCCACTGCACCGTGTGCGCCGCAATGCGGGCAGGTCCGGTCTTCTCCAACACCCAGCTCAACTGCCGCAACCGAGGCTTCACCCGCTGGGCGACCGGCCAGAACCTCACCGACCTCTACTTTCTGCGCCTCGCTCAACTTGTCGACCTCCGACAACCAGGCAAGAAAGGCTTTCCGGTCCATAATGCGCATCCTCCTGTATTTCAGACAAAATATAACACATCAATACGATGTGCGAATAGAGCTAATTTCTAACAGCCGATGGCCCAAGTTTATTCACGAGTAGGGAAACTTTTTGTCAGCTATTGACCAGTTTCACGCAGGATTGAGCATCACTGTCCCAGATCGTTCCTTCGGCGCAGGATTGTTTTTGCGCTGAATGGCCCGAACATGCCAGGCTGGCCGACGCGGCCACGGTCAGAGCGATTGTGCAGAGTAGGGTGCGGATCATTGCGTCTCTCCTTTGCGGAAATGCATGTGCACCATAGCGGAAACAACCGATTCAGGCAAAGAAACAAGGCCCGGACCGCGTGCACGGTCCGGGCCTGTTGTAAACGCCTTGAATTCAGATGTTATTCACCAAAGACGCGTTCGAAAATCGTATCGACATGTTTGGTGTGGTAACCCAGATCGAACTTTTCCTCGATCTCTTCCGGGCCGAGCGCGGCGGTGACTTCGGCGTCACCCAATAGTTCTGTTTTGAAGTCCTTGCCTTCTTCCCAGACCTTCATCGCGTTGCGCTGTACCAGACGATAGGCGTCTTCGCGGCTGACGCCCGCTTGAGTCAGGGCCAGCAATACGCGCTGGCTCATCACCAGACCACGGAACTTGTTCATGTTGGCCAGCATGTTTTCGGGATAGACGACCAGCTTGTCGATCACGCCGGTCAGGCGCGACAGGGCAAAATCCAGTGTGACGGTAGTATCAGGGCCGATATTGCGCTCGACCGAGCTGTGGCTGATATCGCGTTCGTGCCAGAGGGCGACGTTCTCCATCGCCGGAACCACGGCCATACGGACCAGACGAGCCAGACCGGTCAGGTTCTCGGTCAGCACAGGGTTGCGCTTGTGCGGCATCGCGGATGAACCCTTTTGACCTTTTGAGAAGAACTCTTCGGCCTCCAGCACTTCGGTCCGCTGCATGTGGCGGATTTCAGTAGCGATGTTTTCGATGCTGCTGCCGATGACGCCCAGCGTGGCAAAAAATGCAGCGTGACGGTCACGGGGGATGACCTGCGTGCTGATCGGTTCGGGCACCAGACCAAGCTGGTCGCAGACATGTTCTTCGACGCGCGGGTCGATATTGGCGAAAGTCCCGACCGCGCCGCTGATCGCGCCGGTGGCGATTTCCGCGCGGGCGTCGCGCATGCGAGACAGGTTGCGGTCCATCTCGGCGTAGAAGCGGGCGAATGTCAGGCCCATCGTGGTGGGCTCGGCATGGATGCCGTGGCTGCGGCCGATACGGACGGTATCCTTGTGTTCAATCGCGCGGCGTTTCAGAGCGGCAAGCAAACCTTCGAGGTCGGCAATCAAAATGTCGGCGGCGCGGGTCAGCTGCACGTTGAAGCAGGTATCCAACACGTCGGAACTGGTCATGCCCTGATGCACAAACCGGGCCTCATCGCTGCCAACATGCTCGGCCAGATGGGTCAGAAAGGCGATAACGTCGTGCTTGGTGACGGCCTCGATCTCGTCAATGCGGGCCACGTCGAACTCGACGTCCTTGGTCTTCCACACTGCGTCGGCGTTTTCGCGCGGGATCACGCCCAGACCGGCCATCGCATCACAGGCATGCGCCTCGATCTCGTACCAGATGCGGAACTTGGTCTCGGGCGACCAGATGGCGACCATGTCGGGGCGGGAATAACGTGGAATCATTGGCGGCTGCACCTTATTGTGTTTTGGCATGAGGCGATGCGGCGGGGTTTAAACCTGCGCAGCCAAAGGAACAAGGCGCGAGTAAGGAAATGAGACGGTTTGCCCTGATTTTAAGCCTTTGGCCCGGTTTGCTGGCGGCCGAGGAGTTCCGAACGCTGACCGGCGACGAAATTCTGACGGCGCTGTCGGGTCAAAAGTTGAGCTATGGAGAGGGCGCTTGGCAGAGTTTTGACGACACCATGTTGACCCAGTACTTTTCCGGGCGACCCAGTTCGGGGCGTTGGGCGGTGCGTGAGGATCGGTATTGCTCGCTTTGGCCACCCTCGGATTTGTGGGCCTGCTATGATGTGCGGCAAAGCGGGCAGGTCATCCGGTTTGTGGACGATAATGGCGGCACGACAGACGGAACCTACGCCGAGTGATTGACCCGGCTGCGCACCGGTCGACCTGATCCCAAAGCCCGTTTTTTCACACCAAACCAACGCTATGCTGGACAAACCGGGCGCGCGGAGGGCAAGCTGATGGTGCTGAAATCATCAGGTTATTAAGATATGCGCGTTTTATTTTCCAAAGCTCTTGCCACATGTGCCGTATTTTGGCTTGGCAGTGTGGTGCCCGCCACAGCAGATACGCCGGTCACCTATACGGATGCGGGCAAGGCCCTGTTCCGCATTGTTGTTCCCGATTTCTGGGCCCTGCGGGTCGGCGGTACCCGGAATATTGAGGATACCAGCCTTGGCGACAGCCGCGCCGTTGCGCGTGTGATGGGGATGCGTCCGGTGACCGATGACACGGTCTGGATGGGCTTCGTCTCGCCCGAGGGTGTCGCGACCATCGAGGACGGAATTCGTTACCTGCAGGACATCGACAAGTTTCTGGTCAAGGACGCTGAGGTCACCGGTAATTCCCGGCGGTCGATTGGCGGGTTGCCCGCCCAAGTGTTTCAGGGCACCGGTCGCAGGGATGGGCGCGGTGTGAACTTTACCGCCACCGTGATCGACTTGCCGCGCGGTCGGGTTGCTGTTGCCGTGGCTGTTCTGCGCGAGGGCGCTGATCCGGCCTATGTCGAAGATCTGAACGCGGTGTTTGCCTCGTTCCGGGCGATTCAGTGAGGGCAGGGTGATGACGATGAAATTTGTAAAACGGTCGTTGTTGGCACTGGGCCTTGGCGGGGCTGCCTTAACCCTTTCGGGTTGTGACGGGGTCACGGTTGGGGTCGGATACGGATATGATCCGTTCTATGACTCGATGATGTGGAATGATTATTACCACGATGTCGATGTGGACATCGATGTGGACCGACCCGATCGTCCGGACCGACCCGATCGCCCGGATCGACCGACCAGACCGGATCGCCCGAAACCTCCGGTTGCCAAGCCGCCGTCACGTCCGCGCCCGCCTGCGGCCCGGCCACCGATCCACCGCCCGTCGCCACGCCGTCGGTGACGCGCGCCCTCAGGCCGGGGGTAACAGTTCCGTGGTGATATGTGCCGTGCTCTCCAGCGTGCGGTGAACCGAGCACTTATCGGCGATTTCCATCAGCTTGGTCCGTTGTTCCGGAGACAGCGGACCAATCAGGCGGATTTTGCGGCGAAACTCATCAACCTTGCCTTCGCTTGCCAACCCTGCGTCCTGCGCGTGGACCTTGTTATGGCAGACATCGACCGTGATTCCGGTCAGCGGCCACCGCTTGCGGCGCGCATACATACGGATTGTCATCGACGTGCATGCCCCCAATCCAGATGAAACAAAGCCATAAGGCGACATGCCACGATCCGTACCACCATATGAGATCGGTTCATCCGCAACCACGTGATGACGCGGGCCGGACTGAATATCCTGCAGAAACCCTTCGGGATCGGCCTCGGTCACGCGCACCACGCCTTCGGGTGCACCGGGCGGCGGTGCGGGTGGGCTGAGTTTGACGTAGCGCGACACCCAGGCAGCGATAACCTCAGCAGCATATTCCGCATCTGCCGCCCGTGTGATCAGATGATCGGCATCATCAAGCGTGACATAGCTTTTGGGATGTTTGGCGGCCTGAAAGATCGCACCGGCATTTTCGATGCTGACGGTTTCGTCGCGCGGTGCATGCAGGATCAGCAATGCGGCGCGCAGGTCAGCTATGGCGGGCTTCAGGGCACTTTCCGAGATGTCATCGACGAATGCCTTGCCGATGCGGAACAGGCGCCCGCCCAGCGTCACCTCGGCGGACCCTTCCTGATGTATCTGCGGCAGCGCCTCTTCGAAATGGTGTGAGACATGGCCCGGATCCGCCGGAGCGCCCAAAGTGACGACGGCCTTGACCGAGGGGATGCCCGCCCGCGCACGCAGCACGGCTGCACCGCCAAGCGAGTGACCGATCAGCAAGGCAGGGGCCATGTTGCGCCCGGCCAGATATTGCCCGGCCGCGATCAGGTCTTCGACATTCGAGGTAAAGGTGGTGTTGGCAAACTCGCCACCAGAATGGCCAAGCCCGGTAAAATCAAACCGCAAGACGGCAATTCCCATAGCCGACAGGCGCGCCGATATGCGCCGGGCTGCGGGAATATCCTTGGAACAGGTAAAGCAATGCGCAAACAGCGCCGTTGCCAGAACCGGCCCATCCGGCAGGTCTAGCCGCGCGGCCAGTTGACTGCCGTCAAATCCGGCAAAAGTGATGCGTTCCGTGGGCATGGCGGCTCCTTCGATGCTTTGGGATTGCCCAATACTGTGTGCAACCAAGGTCGGTCTCAACCCTTGTGTCAGAAGCGTCACGGTAAGGTGAGGAAAAGCGGGCAGATTTTTTAGTGTTGGTATGGCGACATCGGTCGCAACCGAATTTCAACCCGGGTGGACGTCAGGTCCAGGCATATCTATTTTGTGAAGTGTTGGCGAATAAATATTCGTTTCACTAATGAATTTGGATTCACCACATTCCAGACATACTGAAATGTTCCGAAAGGAGATCCAAATGGAACATGTATCTACGCCCCCTCGCGCACCCGTCATGCGTCCGGGCATTTTGATCGCGCTTGTCGTGGCAGGGATCATCGGGTTTGCCCTTGGCCAGCACTGGCCTGCCGGTGCCAGTACGCCTCAGCCGCATGTCCAATCCCCGATCGAGGATTGGCATGGAAATGTCAGGCGGTCTAACTGGTCGCGCTAGGCTTTGGGTTTAACTCAACCCCATCAGCGCGGCATCAAACGGATATTTGGTCAGGTTCTCATAACCGTCTTCGGTAATCAGAACCTGATCCTCCAGTTTGATCGAAAAATCTCCGCCAACCTCGCCCACGCAGGCTTCGACACACAGGACCATGCCGGGCTCTAGCGGATAGTCATAGGCGCCCGCGACCGCCTTGTCCGGATATGAGACCAGAGGCCACTCGTCACTCAGACCCACGCCATGCATCAGGCAGCCGTATTTCTGCGCCTGAAACTTGTCGTCCAGCTTGTGCACATTGGCCGTCAATTCGGGGATCATTACACCGGGTTTGAGCATCTCCATGTTGGTCATGTTGTGTTCATGGGCGTGCTGCATGGCGTAGATCATGTCGGGGCGGGGTTTTTGATCGCCAACCCACCATGTGCGCGAAATGTCGACGCAGATGCCGTAGGATCCGATCAGATCGGTATCAAAGGCGATAATCTCGTTTTGCTGCGTGATCCGTGGGCCGCATTCCTGAAACCACGGGTTGGTGCGCTGGCCCGAGGCCAGCAGTCGCGTTTCGATCCACTCGCCGCCGCGACGAATGTTTTCAGCGTGCAGAATGGCCCAGATATCATCCTCGGAGGTCTTTCCGTCGCCTACATTGGCACGCGCAAACCTCTCCATCTCGGCAACGGCGGTTTCGCAGGCGTGGCTGGCGCAGCGCATGGCCAGAATCTCGTCCGGGCCTTTGATAGCGCGGGATTTTTCCGTGACCTCTTCGCCGTCCAATATTTCGAACCCCTGCGCCTCAAGCGCGCGCAGGCCGTGCAGCATGATCTTATCTACCGCCAGCCGCTTGTTGCCGCCTCCATGTTCATCGATCAGAGCCCGCACGTCGTTCGCAAACACATCCGCGGCGACATCGATCTTGTCGCCCCGGTCGAAATAAAACAGGTCCGCACCCGAGCGCTGTTCCTGCACCAGCGGGTTGAATTTCGACAGGAACGGAGAGTTCTTATAGTCCCAGATCACCATATACCCGTCTGCGCATAACAAGACGGCCCGAAACGGGTTGTGGGTGTTCCACAGCTGCATGTTGGTGCTGTCGGTGGAATAGCGGATGTTCAGCGGATCAAACAGCAACAGACCGCCATAGCCGCGATCAACAATTGCCTGCGTCAGACGTGTCCAGCGAAACGCGCGCATCTGTTCCAGATTTGGCAAGGTCAGGCCGGCAGCCGCCCATTCATCGAACGCCAATTGGGTTGGGCCGATCTCGATCCGGTCGTTGTCATTGGGGGTGCCGTCGCCCAGGGTAGCCCCCCGGGTCGGATCGATCTTGCGGGTGTCACGATAAGGTACGTTCACGGCTTGCCTCCCTGCTTGCAACACCAGCTTGCGGCGCAGGCAACGTTACGTCGCAAAGAATTACGACCGTGCTCAGGTCGCTTTTGGACCGACAATTCCGGGGCCGGGTGCTACATCCGGGGCATGAGCGTGATTTTGCAGCAAGACATTTCATATGATCCGCTGGCCCCAAATCCTTTGCCCGGGATCAAGCCTGCCAGTATGGACACATGGTTGCATCGAGATGATGCCTTTGCCGCGCAGATGGCGCATCGGGCGCAGTTGCTGGCGGACCGGCGGGCCGAGGTTCTGGCGATGGACCCTCAGGCCCTGACGCCCGCGCAGGAGCTTTTGAATCTTGTGATCGATCATGCCTATCCCGGCGCGGACCAGCGCGTTGTGCGGCCGGATGGTGTGACGGTCGAGATCGACCGCGCAAACCCGTTGGACACCTTGTGCAACCTTGTGCAAGAGGATCTGTGCATCCTGCAGAAGACCGGTGACGAACACGTTCTGACGGGCGCTGTTTTGTGTTTTCCAGCCAGTTGGCGGTTGTCAGAAAAGTTCATGCGCCCGCTGATCGGGATTCACGACCGTGTGGACCCGTATGACGCCAACATCGCCCGCCGTGTGCAACGGTTGTTCGATGGCATTCAGCCCGGTCGCCCCCTGTGGCGTTTCAATGCCCTGTGGTATCACGACGCCGAACTGTTCCAGCCACGCAGTGTCGAGGACCCGCGCGAGATTCGCGACCGAGGGCGCGCACATTATCTGCGCAGTGAACGGCAGACGTTGTTGCGACTGCCGCAAACCCGCGCGGTCATCTTTTCGATACATACTTATGTTCTGGCGGCTAAGCATCTGCCAGAAATGGAAAACCCCGCCAGTTAGCGGGGCCTTCCTAGGAGGGTCTTTGGTCGTGGGTTTACATGCCCAGAGCGTTGGCGACTCCGGCAAATGCATTGGTTGTGTTCAGTGCGAATATCGCGGTGGTCAGGGACAGGACCTGAGTGTTCAGTCGAAAATCCTCACCCCGGATCAGGTTGACGGCTGCCATCGACAGCGCAACGGGCCCCGAGATGCTGGCCAGCGCGCCGGTCATGCCCCAACTGGTCAAGCGCAGAATGTCGCTGGGGCGGTCGTCATCGTTGGGGGCCTTTTCACCGGGCAGAGCCTCGGGTGCCGGTTCGGGGTCGGTGCGGAATGCGATGCTCAGCAACTGCTCGTCGCTTAGCCTGATTGGCCGCGCCTTGGGTTCGGCCTGCTCGAAAGTGTCGGGATCGGGTAGATCGAGACCGGCAAACGGGCCGGTGATCGCCTCGAATACCTGTTTGCGCTCGCGCGGTTTGCGTGGCGCGATCGAGTCAAATGCGCTCATGAACTGCTCGACAGTCAGAACCGTGTTGGGGGACAGCCATTCGACCCGCTGGGTCGAGCAGATGTCGACCATGCGATACAGAATGACGACCATCATCAGCTCGGACAACTCGCTGTCATCCAGCAGGTCCGATACCGGGCTGATCGTTATGGCAAGACGGTTGCGGGGGCGGGTCACGACCTTGCGGCTGATGGTTTTCAAACCGGCTGCGCGGTCCAGCCTCTCGTGACGGTCAGAGGGGGCCTCTTTGTCAGAATCCAGCGTCAGACGGATCAGGTACTGGCTGGTGACAATGCTTGCCTCGTGCGGGCTGATCAGCGTCTTGCGCTCGACCAGATGCCCGTAATCCTGCAGCGTGGTCGCCACGATATGGCACGACCGGTCCAGCGCGCCATTCGGCTTGCCGTTGAATTGAAGACCACCATGGTAACTGCGGTTTGCGGTCACAGCGTGTTCCTTTGCCGTACGAGTTCCAGCCATTAGCTTAGCCGCCGATCAGGGACAAATTTTGGCGAAAATGCAAAAAACTGTAATATTTGGCGGATTGATTACGCTTTGGAAACCAAGAAACTATGGGGTTCGACCAAACTGTGTGGCGAGAATGTGGCCGAAATGCGGTTTTGCGTCCTAAAGGTCCATATGGAATCAATTGTCGATTCGCGACCCCATGATGGCGATGGATTGCTGATAAACCGTGGCCGCATTCCACTGCTGTATCACCGCGAAATTCGGCTCTCCTTGTTGGTAGCCGCGACCGGGTTTCCACCCTTTCTTACGTAAGAAATTCGCGGTTGAGGCCAGCGCATCGGTCATGTTGTAAAAGTCCACCCGACCATCCCCGGTTGCGTCCACGCCATAGGTCATCGCATTGCCGGGCAGGAACTGAGTGTGGCCCAGCTCGCCATGTTTTGCCCCTTTTGTCGCCACCGTGATGCTGCCATTGTCGACCATTTTCAGCGCTCCGATGGCGTGGGGAACAAAAAACTCGGATCGGCGACAATCATAGGCGAGTGTTGTGATTGCGGAAACAACCTGACTGTCGCCCATGAAGTTTCCGAACCCGGTTTCCATGCCGTGAATGGCGATCAGCACCCCAGACGGGACACCATATTGCCGTTCCAGCGCGGCGTAGAAATCCGGGTTGCGGGCCTTTCGCTTGCGACCTTGCGCAACAATCGTATTCGCGCCGCGCACTTGCATGAACTTGTCCAGAGAATATCTGAAGCTTTTCTGATTGCGGTCCGCAGAAATGGTTCGGGTGGCATATTGCGTCTGGGCCAGCGCCTGCAGTCCCTTTTTCCGGACACCGGACCGTTTCGCCGTTTTCGCGAAATCCGCTTTCCACGCCTCAAAACCGGCACTGGTATTGCCGCAGGGCGCGGCTTGCGCGCCAATTGGAAAAATCAAAGCAAAGGCGATCAAAGAGGCAATGCGCAGCATAAATGTTTTCCTTTCAAGCCATCTGGCCCAAATGAGAGGGCCGATCGAAAATGTGTTCGGCTAACCCAGTCTGTTCGAAACCTGTCACAAACCGCGCTGTAAATCCTGTGCGGTCAGAACAGGTTGAATTTCAATTGATGCGTTCAGCGCGGCAAAAAGGGGCTCATTGATAACCGGCATACGAGCCTGATCGCTTTCTTCAAAAATGACGATGCCCATCCGCTGCCCGTTTTCCAGCGCGAAATAGGCCGCCTCGGCGTTGACCTCTTTCACCAGGGCCTCAATTGCCTGCCCCAGTGTCCCGTCACGTTCGGCCTGATTGCCTTTTTCGACGGGTATCGTGAATTTCAGCATAAGGCGCATCGTTTCCTCCTATGGGCTTTATGCCACTGTAACACGATAAGGCTGGGGCGGTTGCGCGCATCAGTCAAGACGTTGAGGCCGGTCAGCTTCCAAACAGAAAAAGGACGCCGAAACGGCGCCCTTTCCTGATTGTGCTGAATCTGCCGCTCAGCAGCTGTAATACATGCCGTATTCAACCGGGTGCGGCGTGTGTTCGTAGGTTTCGACCTCTTCCATCTTCAGCGCGATATAGCCGTCGATCTGGTCTTTGGTGAACACGTCACCTTGCAGCAGGAAGTCGTGATCGGATGCCAGAGCCTCAAGCGCCTCGCGCAGCGAACCGCAGACGGTTGGAATGTCGGCCAGTTCTTCGGCGGGCAGATCGTACAAGTTTTTGTCCATGGCTTCGCCCGGATCGACCTTGTTTCTGATGCCGTCCAGACCAGCCATCAACAACGCGGCAAAGGCCAGATAGGGATTGGCCGCCGGATCGGGGAAACGGGCCTCGACACGTTTGGCTTTCGGGCTTTCGGTCCACGGAATACGGACGCAACCGGAGCGGTTGCGGGCCGAATAGGCGCGCAGAACGGGTGCCTCAAAACCGGGGATCAGACGCTTGTAGCTGTTGGTCGCCGGGTTGGTGAAGGCGTTCAGGGTCTTGGCGTGTTTCAGAACACCGCCGATAAAGTACAGCGCCTCATCCGACAGATCGGCGTATTTGTCGCCCGCAAACAGTGGTTTGCCGTCTTTCCAGATCGACATGTTCACGTGCATGCCGGTGCCGTTGTCGCCTGCGATGGGCTTTGGCATGAAAGTGGCCGATTTGCCATAGGCGTGGGCGACGTTGTGGATGATGTATTTGTACTTCTGCAGCTCGTCGGCCTGTTTGGTCAGGCTGTCGAAGATCAGGCCCAGTTCGTGCTGGCACGAGGCAACCTCGTGGTGGTGCTTGTCCACCTTCATGCCCAGACGCTTCATGGTCGACAGCATTTCCGAACGCAGGTCTTGTGCCTCGTCAATCGGGTTAACGGGGAAGTAACCACCCTTGACGCCCGGACGATGGCCCATGTTGCCCATCTCGTATTCGGTGTCGGTGTTCCATGACGCATCCGTTGCATCAACTTCGTACGATACCTTGTTGATACTGTTCGAGAAACGAACATCATCAAACAGGAAGAATTCGGCTTCGGGGCCCATGTAAGCCACATCGCCGATGCCCGATGCCTTCAGGTAGGCTTCGGCTTTCTGGGCGGTGCCGCGTGGGTCACGCTCATAGGCTTCGCCGGTGTCGGGTTCGACAACCGAGCAGTGCACGCAGATGGTTTTTTCCGCGTAGAACGGATCGACATAGGCGCTGTTGGTGTCGACCATCAGCTTCATGTCGGATGCTTCGATCGACTTCCAGCCCGCGATGGACGATCCGTCGAACATGAAGCCTTCTTCCAGAAAGTCTTCGTCAACCTGATCGGCCATAAGGGTCACGTGCTGCAGCTTGCCGCGCGGGTCGGTAAAGCGAACGTCGACATATTCAGCGCCTTCGTCCTTGATCAACTGAAGAACTGCGTCCTTGCTCATTCTCTTAGTCCTCTGATTTGCAGGTGTATTTGTTACAGCACGTCCGAACCGGTTTCGCCGGTCCGAATGCGAATGGCTTGTTCCACGGGCGAGACAAAAATCTTGCCGTCGCCGATCTTGTCGGTTTTTGCGGCCGAAACGATGGCTTCGATGGCGGCGTCGACCTGATCATCGTCCAATACGACCTCGACTTTTACCTTGGGCAGGAAGTCGACGACATATTCCGCGCCGCGATATAGCTCGGTATGGCCTTTCTGGCGACCGAAACCTTTGACTTCGATCACGCTGAGACCCTGGACACCTACGTCCTGCAGCGCCTCTTTCACTTCGTCCAGTTTGAACGGCTTGATGATCGCTTCGATCTTTTTCATCGCGGCTTACCTCGCATGCTTGTCAGAAGTGCAGTGATCACGTCTAAGATCGGGCGGCAATCTGAATGCGAATTTCGGCAAGATCGGATGCGGCGAAAAAAGGCAGTCGGTGAAATTTTGGGCAAGTTGCACAAAAACTAGGCGAAAGTGAATCGCAAGGGGCGTGGGATGACGGAATTGCTGACAGCGGCGCAGATGCGGGCAATCGAACAGGCGGCTATCCAGTCCGGGCAGGTCGCAGGTCTGGAGTTGATGGAGCGGGCCGGTCAGGGCGCCGTCGACGGGATTTTCGATGAATGGTCTGTGTTTCGCGGGCGAGGGGCCAGCCCCTCGCGCTCCCCGAGGTATTTGGGGCCAGATGAAGGGGATCCCCTGCGGGCGTTGGTTCTGTGCGGTCCGGGCAACAATGGCGGGGATGGGTTTGTTGTGGCGCGGCTTTTGCGGCAACAGGGCTGGGATGTCGATGTCTGCTTATTTGGTGATCCTGAGAAATTGCCGCCGGATGCACGAACGAACTACGAGCGGTGGACCGAAATTGGGGTGGTCACAGCGTATTCTGATCTACTTTTGACGCAGCAATCGAACGCGCCGAACTTGATTGTGGATGCGTTGTTTGGAACCGGTTTGACGCGCCCGGTTGAAGGTGAGCTTGCAGAGGTCGTTCGATCCCTTCACGGTCATCCTGGCGCGAAGGTTGTGGCAATCGACATCCCCTCGGGGCTGTGTTCCGACAGCGGCAAACAGCTGGGCGCTTGTGTGACCGCGGACCTGACGGTTGCGTTTCATCGCGCCAAGCGTGGTCACTATCTTGAATGTGGCGCGCTGCAATCGGGGCGTCTGGTTGTTGCTGGCATCGGGTTGGACTCCGCGCGGCAGGATCAGGTGGTGGGCGCAAGGGTATCATTGGTAAAAAACCCGACCTGTGATATCAGTAAGCAATTGAGATCAAACAAATATTCATTCGGCCACGCCCTGATGCTTTCCGGGGGATCCGGCAAAACCGGGGCGGCGCGACTGGCCGCGCGTGGGGCTTTGCGGATCGGGGCCGGGCTGGTGACGTTGGGTGTACCTCCGTCGGCGCAATTGGAGGTGGCGAGCCAGATCACGGCGCTGATGCTGCAACGGGTGGCGGATGGCGACAGCCTGTCCGAAACGCTGAAGGACACACGTTTGAATGCGATCTGTCTCGGACCGGGCTTGGGGCAGGATCGCGCGCGGGAATTGGTGCCCTTGGTGCTTTCCTCGGCGCGTCGGGCCGTGTTGGATGCGGATGCATTATCGGCGTTTGCCGGTGATCCGGACGAGCTGTTTGCTCAGCTGCACGAGAGCTGTGTTTTGACGCCACATGGCGGAGAATTTGCGCGGTTGTTTCCTGACATCGCCGAGCGGCTGGCTGCGGCACCTACAAAAGGCCCTGCCTATTCCAAGGTCGATGCGACGCGGGCAGCGGCGAAAAGGGCAGGTTGTATCGTTCTGTTCAAGGGGCCGGACACGGTGATCGCGGCGCCCGACGGCCGTTGTTCCATCCACGCAGCCAGTTATAACCGCGCTGCGCCCTGGCTGGCGACCGCCGGTTCGGGCGATGTACTGGCCGGGTTTGTCACAGGGTTGCTGGCCCGTGGTTTTCCACCAATGCAGGCTGCGGAGACCGCCGCATGGCTGCATGTGGAATGCGCACGGCACTTTGGGCCTGGGTTGATTGCCGAAGACCTGTCAGAGCAAATACCGGCGATATTCAGACAACTTGATACTCAATTTTGATAGGCGAAGTTTGGCCGACGCGGGGAGATATCGGCAATGTTTCGCTGGCGCGTTTTGCCCGATATGCAGCGGATGTTTGCAACCTGCCGGACAGAGCCTCAGACTTGCAGATGTAGAACGTTTCCTTGTTCAAAGCTCTTGAAACAAAATTTTGATAAAAAATGGTTTTTTCTGATTTGGTCGGGATCGACCCTAGCGGAAATGCAATTCGGGCAGACCGGGTAGGAGCCTTACGGGAAACACGAGCTTCTGCGCGCATTTGCGCAGTACGTAAACCTCGAAGTATTCATGGTGAATGACATGACAGTGAATTTCAAACTGACTTCAATGACAGCAGTTTTGGTCGCGACGACAGCAATCCCGGCTGCGGCCGATTTGAAATACGAGAACAACAGTGGCGGTTATGTCGAGTTATACGGACAGTTCAATCCGGCGCTGATTTCGGTCGATGATGGTGAGGACACGGATACCCGTGTTCTGGACAACGACCTGTCCAACAGCCGCGTGGGCCTGCGTTTGATGCAGCCTTATGGCAACAACGAGTTCACCTTTCGGTTCGAAACCGCGTTGGGCCTGCCGAATTCAAGCGAGTGGAACCAGTTGGGAACGGATTTCAGCGGCTGGACCCGCGAAGATTTGCGCCACATTGATTTCGCGCTGAAAGGGGGGTGGGGCAAGTTCTCGGCCGGGCAGGGCAGCATGGTGTCGGATGGCGCCGCCGAAGTGGACCTGTCATATGTCGGCACGGCGCTGTACTCGTTCACGAATGACGAAAATGGCGGCTTTTTCTATCGCGGTACCGATGGTGATTTAAGCGACATCACCGTTGGGGATTCGTCCAGTAACTTTGACGGCGCACGCCGCGGCCGCATTCGCTATGACTCGCCCAGCTTTAGCGGGTTCTCGGCCGGTATTGCCTATGGTCAGAATATCCTGTCCAGCAGTGACGATGACGATTATTTCGACATTGGCGTCGGGTACAACACGACCTTTGCCGGTGGTGTGGAATTCGCGGCGGCACTGGCCTATGCGGTGCGCTCGCGCGACGACAATTCGGGGGATCGCAAGGACACGATCGGCTCGGCTTCGGTTCTGCTGCCCAGCGGGTTCGGATTTACCTTTGCCGCCGGTACGCGCGACGATGAAAGCGCGGGGTCGTCTGATCCGAATTTCTGGTACGGCAAGCTGTCTTATGAGGGCGACTGGGTGTCCTGGGGCAAGACCGGTATCGGCATCGACTATTATGACGGGTCGGATTTTGTAAATGACGGGTCCAGCACCAAATCCTGGGGCATCGCCGTCGTTCAGAAAATCGACGCCATCAACACCGATGCCTATCTGAAATACCGCAACCACGATTTCGACGACGATACGTCCTTTGACAAGAACGAAGCCTGGGTTTTGGGCGCCCGTTGGAAGTTCTGATATCACAGCCCTGTGAGTGTGCTTGCGCCCCGGCCTGTTCGGGGCGTTTTTTTCGTCTGAACTGTCGGCAAATCGGGGCTGATCTGGCCTTTGCCCCTTGCACGCGGGCGGCAGGGCAAATAGAAGGCGTCAAATTTGCCCGGCGCGCCGTTTTGCGCGCCCCGAATCCTATGGGGACTACCATAATGCAGGTTACCGAGACGCTGAACGAAGGTCTGAAACGCGGCTACAATATCGTCGTATCCGCGACCGAGCTGGACGAGAAGGTCAACGAGAAGCTGACCGAGGCGCAGCCCGAAGTCGAGATGAAGGGTTTCCGTAAGGGCAAGGTGCCGATGGCGCTGCTGAAAAAGCAGTTTGGCCAGCGTCTGTTGGGCGAGGCGATGCAGGAAACCATCGATGGCGCCATGAACAAGCATTTCGAAGACAGTGGCGAACGCCCTGCGCTGCAGCCCGAGGTCAAGATGACCAATGAGGACTGGAAAGAAGGCGACGATGTCGAGGTCGCCATGTCCTATGAGGCGTTGCCCGAAATCCCCGAGGTGGACCTGAAATCGGTTGATCTGGAGAAGCTGGTGGTCAAGGCCGATGACGCCGCTGTCGGAAGAGGCGTTGAACAACCTGGCCGAAACTGCACAGGATTTCAAAGCACGCCGCAAAGGCTCCAAGGCCAAAGACGGCGACCAGGTTGTGTTCGACTTTGTCGGCAAGGTCGACGGCGAAGAGTTCGAAGGCGGATCAGCCGAAGATTACCCGCTGGTTCTGGGCTCCAACAGCTTTATCCCCGGTTTCGAAGAGCAACTGGTCGGCGTGAAGGCTGAAGAAGAAAAAGGCGTCAACGTAACCTTCCCCGAGGAATACGGTGCTGAGCATCTGGCAGGCAAGGACGCTGTGTTCACCTGTACGGTCAAAGAGGTCAAGGAACCGGTTGCCGCCGAGGTCAATGATGAGATGGCAACGAAATTCGGTGCCGAGGATCTGGCTGGGTTGAAAGGGCAGATTGCCGAGCGTCTGGAAGCTGAATACGCCGGTGCGTCGCGCGCAGTCATGAAGCGTGCCCTGCTGGACGCGCTTGATACCAAAGTGTCCTTTGACCTGCCGCCGTCGCTGGTCGAAGCCGAAGCCAAGCAAATCGCGCACCAGCTGTGGCACGAGGAAAATCCAGACGTCGAAGGCCACGATCACGATCCGGTGGAGCCCACCGACGAGCACACCAGTCTGGCCGAGCGCCGCGTACGTCTGGGCCTGTTGCTGGCCGAGCTGGGCCAGAAGGCCGAGGTTGAAGTGACCGATGCCGAAATGACCCAGGCGATCATGAACCAAGCCCGTCAATACCCGGGTCAGGAACGTCAGTTCTTTGAGTTCGTGCAGCAGAACGCCCAAATGCAGCAGCAGTTGCGCGCGCCGCTGTTTGAAGACAAGGTTGTCGACTATGTCTTTGAGCTGGCCCAGGTTTCTGACAAGGACGTCAGCAAGGACGATCTGCAGAAAGCCGTTGAGGCACTGGAAGAGGAATAATCCTCTTCCACAACTAAACCCATAAAAACCTAAAACGGAGCCGCCTGAAAGCAGGCGGCTCCGCATGGGTGGCTTTTGTCTTTATGAGGAGAGGGGGTCAAGCCTCATGAGCAAAAGCACGGGGGGTCTGTAGCAGAGCGGTCTGAACCGCCCCGGGTTTACCGGAGAGTAAAACTCTCAAAGGATGAACCCTATGGAGAAGAAAAAATCACCCCCGAAGTACACGGCTGAGTTTCGCGCCCGCGGCGTTCGGCTTTATAAAGATCATCGCGCGGATTACGCCAGTGACAACGCGGCCTACCACGCGATCGCGCCAAAGCTCGGCTGCTCGCCGGACAGTCTCAGAGTCTGGTGTCAGCAGGCTGAGCGCGATGCCGGCGAACGCGATGGGCTGACCAGCGAGCAGAAGGCACGTCTGAAAGCCTTGGAGCGTGAGAACAAGGAATTGCGCACGGCCAATGAGATCCTGAAGAAGGCGAGCGCGTATTTCGCTCAGGCGGAGCTCGACCGCCCATTCCGGAAATGATCGCATTCATTGATAATCATCGGGACGAGTTCGGTGTCGGGTCGATCTGCAGGGTGCTGCCGATCGCGCCATCGTCCTATTATGCGCGTCTGTCTATCCGGCGCAGCCCGGACAAAGCCTCGGATCGGGCCAGGAAGGACGATAAGGATGCGCGGGAAATCCGGCGCGTCTTTGATGCCAGCCGGGGACGCTATGGCGCGCGCAAGGTATGGCATCAACTGCGCCGGGAAGGCTATGACATCGCACGCTGCACGGTGGAACGCCTGATGAAAGTCATGGGGTTGCAGGGTGTTACACGCGGCAAGAAGAAGACCACGATCCCGGACCCTGCACAGGCCTGCCCGGAAGACAAGGTCAATCGCGCGTTCACGGCCACCGCACCAAACCAGCTCTGGGTCTCCGACTTCACCTATGTGTCGACCTGGGCGGGAATGGTCTACGTGGCCTTTGTCATTGATGTCTTTGCGCGCAAGATCGTGGGCTGGCGCGTGTCCACGTCCATGACCACCAGCTTCGTGCTGGACGCGCTGAACCAGGCGATCTGCCAACGAATACCATCACAGGCAGACGGGCTCATTCACCATTCGGACAGGGGGTCGCAATACCTGGCGGTTCGGTACACAGAGCGGTTGGCCCAGGCCGGGATCGACGCATCGGTCGGCAGCGTCGGGGACAGCTATGACAACGCCCTGGCAGAAAGCATCATCGGCCTGTTCAAGACCGAAGTCATTGAGTTCTTCGGCACATGGAAAACGGTTGGCCAGGTTGAGTGGGAAACCCTGGACTGGGTCAGCTGGTACAACAACAAGCGGCTGCACGGCGCGATCGGGCACCGGCCGCCACAAGAACTGGAGGACGCATTCTATGCAAACCTGAACACCCTTGATAAAGTCGCCTGAGTCTTGAGCAAAAAAGTCTCCGGTAAACCCGGGGCGGTTCAGTCTTTTGCTCTGGCGTGAATTCTTCGGTCAGCGCCTCGATCAACCTCAGCACGTCCTGCCGTTCGCTTTCGGTTCTTGCCGCACTCATCTGTTCGACAAAATACTTCTCAAGGTCCGTAAGCGGTTTGTGATCTTGATTTGCCGGGCTGAGTTCTGTGGCTTTCTTCGCCTCGAACAGTTCCAGCGCCTTTTCTTCTTCGATAAAGACATCATCTTTGATACCGGCGAAGTCGCGGACACCCGAGATCCGTTCTTCGGTGCAGTCAAGCAAGGCTGCCAAGGCGGCGACTTTGCCCATCGGGACCGTCTGGCCCACATAGTCGTATGGTGCACAGTTCGAACGTTTCAGAACACGGTCCATGACCGGATCGATCACGGTGATGATATCCTGGATACCGGCACTGCGGGCATATTCCAGCGAGCCGATCATCAGTTCACATGTTGCGTAAGAAACCGAGTTCTTGTCCTTGCCGCGTGTCAGTCGCTGCGTGTCGACGCAAAAGCGGGTGGATTCCCACATCGTCGCGCTGCGAATTGGTGCTTCGCCGCACAGGATTGAAGAAAATACATCTGAGAGCATGTGCGGGCCAGTTGTTTGGAGCGCACGTACGGCTGCTACGACATTCCCCCCGTCGTCGAGACCGATCACGTATGCGGGATCCAAATGATCGAATTCATCGATTTCCTTGCCGTCTTCGATATTGACGTCCCAACCAAGTCGCCCGCCGAAAACCGGTGCGCGCAGTTCGAACATCTCGTCAAGTACCCCGCTGAACAGATGTCTGTTCAGCCCGTCAACTACTAAGATCATGTTATCCCCCTTAGAGTGGTGTGTCGGTAAGCCAATCGTTACCTAGTTTTCACACCGAATCTATTGGGGGTTTCCCGTAGTTTGGCCATTTTTTGGCTTAACCGGGGTAAATTAGCCCTATTCCAATGGCTCGACCTACCGCTTGCGGGGTTGTCAGGGCATTAAGCTTTTCTCGGGCCGAACGCAAGTGCACTTCAACCGTACGGTGAGAAATAGACAAAATATCGCCTATATCTTGCTGAGATTTGCCGGCTGCCGCCCATTGAAGGATCTCCAACTCGCGGTTGGACAGGGTGGGGTGGTACAACATCCGACTGATCGTGTCGGAGGTCATAACGTTGTCATGGATGTGAACGGCCAGCGATTGCAGGTCAGTTATGACGTTGCCAACCAGCTTTTTCCATTCTTCCCGGCTGCATTCACGCGTGGCGCTCAGCAGTCCGATATCGCCGTAAGGACCACGCACAGGAATGGTTATTCCCTGACCGGGAATACCGAAATCATGGGCGTCGCGGAATACGCGCTGGAAATCCTTACCTCTTTCCAGACGGCTCCAATCGACAGGCGCAATACTGCGCTGCGCCATGTGAAGCGTCGGGTCAATCAGGTGAAGACCTTGTTCCTGGTAATGGTTTTTCCAGTCGTCGTTATATGTGACATGGCCATGGATCGATCCTGCGGCCGGGTTCATACCCGCATAAGCCGCGTGGTCCATTTCGTATTTCTCGCACACCTGTTTAAGGAACTCATCATACTGAGTATCCTTCTGAGGCAACGTGCTGAGATCAACTATTTCCATACGTCAACG
>CAXXPZ010000018.1:0-26595 GCA_963422555.2 uncultured Ruegeria sp. | reverse complement strand
CCCGGGGGTTGGAGATCCCGCAGGCTGGATTTGGAACATCCCGCCACGGCAGCAGCAAGTGTCAGAACAAGTATGGCGTGCGGCGTACGCATTCGTGTCTCCAGCCAGTTTCAGGCGCTTTTATCGCATATCATCGGACAGGTCACGAGGGCTTTTTGCCATCAAACAGCACCAGACCCAACGCTCCCGCAAAAATGAACACATCAGCCAGGTTGAAGACAAAGGGATTGTCGATGCCACAACACGACATATTCAGGAAATCCAGAACATAGCCATAAAGCGCCCGATCAACGACATTTCCCAGCGCGCCACCGATCAGCAGGCCGCCGCAGAGCATCATGAATTTTGATGGCGCTGCACGGCCAAGCCAGATCAGGACACCGATGCAGATGGCCAGCGAAACACCGATCAGAACCCACCGCGCCGCCTCGGAATTGCCTTGGAACAGGCCGAAATTGATGCCGCGATTCTCGCCGTATTTGAACACCAGAAGCGGCGGCAGCACGTCGATATTGCCCTCGGCCACGCGCATCACATGCACCACCAGATACTTGCTGATCTGGTCAATCAGGAACGCGGCCAGCCCGGCCAGAGAAGGAGCGAATTGCGCATCAGTGCCGGAAGTGCCGCATGCCGGTGAAGACCATCGCCAGACCGGCCTGATCCGCCGCAGCAATCACCTCGTCATCGCGCATCGAACCGCCCGGCTGGATGACGCAGGTCGCGCCCGCCTGTGCTGCCTCCATCAACCCGTCGGGGAAGGGGAAAAACGCGTCCGAGGCCACGGCTGAGCCAATTGTCAGAGGCTGCGACAAATCCAGTACGTCGGCCATGCGTTCTGCTTTTTTCGCTGCAATCAGCGCCGAGTCGACGCGGCTCATCTGGCCCGCGCCGACACCAACGGTTGCGCCGTCTTTGACATAGACGATGGCGTTGGATTTGACGTGTTTGGCGACTTTCCAGGCGAACAGCAGATCGCGCATCTGATCCTCGGTCGGGGCTTTCCTGGTGACAACCTTCAGATCGTCGAGGCCGACAAAGCCGTTATCCTTGTCCTGCACCAGCAGGCCACCGGCCACCTGACTCACGGTCTTGCCGCCTGCGGTCACATCCGGCAGGCCTTCGGTGGTCAGCAGGCGCAGGTTTTTCTTGGCGGCAAAGATGGCCTTGGCCTCATCCGAGGCACCCGGCGCGATCACCACTTCGGTGAAGATCCCGGTGATCTCTTGCGCGGTTTCTGCGTCCAAAGGTTGGTTCAGGGCAACGATCCCGCCAAAAGCCGAGGTGCGGTCGCAATCGAACGCGGCCTTGTAGGCCTCCAGCAATGTCGCTCCCTTGGCGACACCGCAGGGGTTGGCGTGTTTGATGATCGCACAGGCCGCGCCGCCCTCGGGGGCAAACTCTGCCACCAATTCGAACGCCGCGTCGGTGTCGCTGATGTTGTTATAGCTCAGTTCCTTGCCCTGATGCTGCAGGGCGGTCGCGACACCGGGGCGGTTGGTGCCATCGGTGTAGAACGCCGCCTGCTGGTGGCTGTTTTCGCCATAGCGCAAGGTCTGCTTCAATTCGCCCGCAACAGCACGACGGCGAGGGGCCTGTGATGCCAGTGCGTCGGCCATCCAGTTCGATACGGCGGCGTCATAAGCAGCGGTTCGGGCGTAGGCTGTCTGCGCCAGCGTCAGACGGAACGCATAAGTTGTCTGGCCGTCATGCGCCGCCAGTTCAGCCAGCAGCGCGTCGTAATCCTGAACATCCACGACTACATTGACAAAGGCGTGGTTCTTGGACGCGGCGCGGATCATCGCAGGCCCACCGATATCAATATTCTCGATGCATTCGTCATAGCCTGCACCCTTGGCCACGGTCGCCTCGAACGGATAAAGGTTCACCACCAGCAGGTCGATCGCGCCGATGCCGTGTTCGTTCATCGCGGCCACATGGCTGTCATTGTCGCGCAGCGCCAGCAACCCGCCATGGACCATCGGGTGCAGCGTCTTGACCCGGCCATCCATCATCTCGGGGAAACTGGTAATCTCGCTGACGTCTTTTACCTCAAGCCCCGCATCGCGCAGTGCTTTTGCCGTGCCGCCGGTCGACAGCAACTCGACGCCACGATCCACCAGCGCCTTTCCCAGCTCGATCAGCCCGGTCTTGTCGGAAACGGAAAGCAACGCGCGGCGCACGGGGTGAAGGTCGGTCATGGGTCCAAAGGTCCTTTTGGCGTCAGTCAAACTCGGGCTCGTCCCGGTGCAGATCGCGCACGGCATAGGCAGTATCCTGTGCCTTGCTCAGCGTCCACCGGATGCGCGTCGCATACTCCATTGCGCGCCCGGATAGAACGATCTGTTTTGTCGCGCGCGGCTTTAAACGCCCGTTTTCAAGGTAAACGCTTGGCTCGACAGACAATTTTCCCACACCATCGTGGCGGAAAACCCATATCTCACCGCTTTTGAGCGCCATGGATACCGCCGCGCCGCCCAGATCCAGCGCTGCATCCACGTCCGGATGCAGGTGAAACCGGATGTCGAAGGAAATACCTTTCAGCCCCGAAGCGTCCAGCGCCTTGTCGAACTGACGCTTGGCCTTGTCGGTTGCGGTCAGCAGGATATCCTCACCGGTCAGTTCGCGCCCGTCAAAGCGCAGCTCGAACGTGCGGGCATGGGTCAGACCGAACACCCGGGCATAGCCATCATGGCCAACCATGAACCGATACCCTTCAAAGGCATCCTCGGTATCCACCGGCACGTTTTGCGGGCCGTCAATCAGCGCCTCGTTCATGGTGCCCCGGGCTGGTGAGGTCAGCCGGGCACTGGAATATCCATCAACGCTAAGCGTCGAATGCGATGGTGTCGCCCGACCCGCGCGGCGCCAGTCCGGGCCGAAACTGCTGCCGGACCCGCAATTCACAATCATCGGGCGGCGGCCTGATGTCAGCTCGAACGCAAGGGTCGAGGCATGGGCATTGTACGAGGCTGCGGCAGTGGGCGGGGCGCTGGCATCCACGATCACCGTGGTTCGCGCAGTCGTCAGGCGGCAAAACCCCATGGACAGCCCGGATACGGGTTTTGGCTTTACCCCGCTTTGCGCCAATGCCTGATCCAAACGCCCGTCAACCCCGCGCCCACCGCCGTGAAAGCGTGCCAGCCCACCGTCTGCGTGGCGCAGGTTGCGCAATGTTGGCGCCATGCGTTTGATCGCCTCGGTCTGGGCGGCAGGTGTTCCGCGACCAACTTCGCTGAGCGCGACCGAAGTCCACGACAACAGGGTAAAGACCTCAAGCAGCTCTTCTGGATTGCGTGTCAGGATACCGCCTTGGGCATCGACCTGCCGGTCGCATTCGCGGGCCAGCGCGCGCAGGGCGGGGTCTGCCATATCCTCTGACCCCTCCAGCGCCAGACCGGCCTGTATCAAACCTGCCAAAGCCTCGAATCGCGGCAGGCCCGGCGTTGCGGCAGACCAGCGTTTCGACAGGAACCACGCCTGCTGAGACAGCGAGCGGAAAAACAAATTTCGGTGTGCGTCGTCCATACCGCGCAAAAGGAACATGGCGTGGTTGATCCAGCGCATCACGCGCCGCCCGGTCAGATCCGGCACCCAGCCGTGCCCCTGACCGTTTCCATGCGCCTTGATCCAGCCCCAGACCCAGCGCTGTGCCTTGTCCCGCGCCCGCATATCACCAACAGCTGCCAGATCGTCCAGCCAGGCAAACCCGTGACGTTCATCGTCAAATGCCACGCTGGGTGCGGTCACGTCCCACAGATCGGTGTCTTCGGCCTCGACCAGATAGCCTGCGAACAGAAGGTTACCGGCGATCAACTGCCGACCACGCGCAAAGGACCCGACAGTGCGTGGCTCTGGTTGGCCGACAAACCCGGACACCGCCCGGCGCCGCTGGCTGAGCCGTGCGTAAAGCCGGTTTTGAAACCGCATCCATCGGTTTGCCATGGTGTCTGATTGTGACATGACGCTCGTTACTCTGCCCCTGACGCTCTGCTGGCGCTTGAACCAACGATAGACGGGTCGGAAGGTCAAGTCATCGAAAAGCGTAGCGTCAGGCTGTTTTGTTGAGACAGGCGATATAGAACCCGTCCATGCCGCCCGTGTCGGGCCAGTAATCGGGGCGCAGGCGCAGCCCGCCTTCCGGCGTGATCCAATCGGGGTCGACACCCGGAACCCGCAGGGCCGCAGGGTCCGCGCGCATATCGCTGTGTTGTTCCAGCGCCTCTTCGATCTGCACCTCGCCCTCGTCCGGCAACAGCGAACAGGTGCAATAAACCAGCCGTCCGCCGGGTTTCAGCAAGGTCCACGCATGGGTCAGCATCCGGGTCTGCAATTCGATCAACGCACCAAACTCGGATCCGTCCTTGGCAAAAGGCAGATCAGAATGGCGGCGGATTGTGCCCGTGGCCGAACAGGGCGCATCCAGCAGGATCGCGGCGTATTGGCCCTGATGCTCCAAAGCGTCCCCGGTGACCACATTGGCCGCCAGACCCGTGCGTGCGAGGTTTTTGCGCACCCGCTCAAGCCGCCCTTCCGAGATATCCAGTGCCGTCACCTCGGCCCCGGCCGCTGCCAGTTGCAGTGTCTTGCCGCCGGGTGCGGCGCACAGGTCCAGCACTTTTTCGCCGGCCTTGGGGGCGAGAATGCGCGCCGGTATCGCCGCAGCGGCATCCTGTACCCACCAATCGCCATTCCTGAACCCCGGCAGTGTCGAAACCTGCCCCGCATCGCGCAACCTGACCGAGCCTGTTGGAAGACTCTCGCCGCCCGGGCTCTGCCCGCCCGGTTTCAGCGTTACATCCAGCGGCGCTCCGGCAAAATGCGCCTGCTCCATTCCAATAACGGCCTCGGCGCCCCAGGCCATGACCAGCGGGTCACGCAGCCATTCGGGCAGGCGCGGAATCCGCATTTTGGGCCAGGCATCGGGCCCTTCTGCCGCGACCTTGCGCAGCACCGCATTCACCAGCCCTTTGAGTCGTCCGTGTTTGCGCGAGCGTCCGACAATTTCGACCATCGAATTGACCACGCCATGCGCCGCCGCACCCTGACACAGCTCAACCGCGCCAACGCGCAGCGCATTGTGAACGGTCAGCGCCGGTGTGCGGTTCAGGTGATTGTCCAGCAAGCGATCGGCGCGTTCCAGCCCGCGCAACGTTTCAAGCGCCAGCCGTTGTGCCCGGGCGCGATCCTCGGGGGGCAGCCGGTCCAATGCGCCAGCCGCCAGGCATTCACTCAGCAGTCGCCCTTCGCCCAGAATCTGATCCAGCAGATAGATCGCGCTGCGCCGCGCCGCTGATGCGCTGTCGGACATGGGGTTCGCCTTTCATGTGACCACTGCCCGCATTGCCATCTGCGGACGGGGGCGTATATCAAGCCTATGTTCGGAAAGGAACCCGATGTCATGAGTGACGACCCCAAAGATCTGCCACCTGCCGCACAACGCGCCCTGGCCGAAGCCGAAGAGCGCCGCCGCAAGGCCGAGGCCGAGACAAAGCCCCTGCCCCGCGAACTGGGTGGGCGAGACGGGCCGGACCCGGCCCGCTATGGCGATTGGGAAAAAAAGGGCATCGCCGTCGACTTTTGATCAATGCGGGGCTTTCAAAACGTTCAGAAAATCCTCGACCAATGCCCGTTGTCTTTTGGACCGCAAACGATCTTCGGGCCATGTCAGCCAATAGCCGTCACGCGTCATAAGTTCGGGCAAATCCAGCCTGAGCAATTGGCCTGACTGAAGGTGGCCCGACGCCAGCGGTATCGAGCCCAGCACAACGCCCATCCCCTGCCGGGCGGCTGCGATTGCATGGCCCATCGAATCGAAACTGATGCGCGCCGGGGGCAGATCATCCATTTTGGCAACCTGTGCCCAGTCACGCCAACCCGGGCGCTCGCCGCGCTGGTCGACCAGTGGCGCGCCCCAGCCAGTACCCGGGGCGGCCATCGGGACAAGCGCTTCGTGCGCGATCAAAACCGCCTCTCGCCCGGGCCACGCCCCTCGGCCATAGCGGATTTGCAACCAGGTCTTTTCTTCCTCTAGCGAGGATCGGCGGGCGACAGAATCCGTCATGACCCGCACCTTGGGCCGCATCTCGAGGAATTGCGGCAGGCGCGGCAACACCAGCGCGTATAGATGGGATGACAGCCCTGCCACCCTTAATTCGCGCGGAGATTTGCCGAACAGATCCTCGGTATTGCGTTCCAGCGCCCGCAGGCTGTCCTGCACCAGCGGCAGATAGCTTTCGCCCTCGACCGTCAGCGACACGCCGCGCGCCTCGCGTACGAACAGGGTTCGGCCCAGCCATGCCTCAAGATTGCCGATCCGCTGGTTGACCGCTGCCTGCGTCAAACCAAATTCGCGCGCGGCGGCGGAAAATCCGCCCAACCGCCCGGCGGCCTCGAACACGCGCAACCAGTCCAGCGGGGGCAGGCCGATCTTTTTCTTAGCCATAAGTTTTTCCAAGCCTCGGCACAAAGAAGGATTAATTGTCGTAATGCCATAACCCGGCTATTTCCTCAATCAAAGCCCGCGCTGAACTGGAGATACCGATGCTGCGCCACGCCACCCATGACACATCCGTCATCACCGTCGAATTTACTGACGGCACCCAATCCCGCTTTCATGCCATCTGGCTGCGCGACAACGCGCTGGACCCGGACACCCGCGCGTCGGGCAACGGCCAGCGCCTGATCACCATCGGCGACATTCCGACCGATCTGAGGGTCAGCAGCGCCGAAGCGGCAAACGGCGATCTCCGGGTGACATTCCAGCCCGAGGATAAAACCGTGACGTTCCCCGGCGAATGGTTGGCCGCACATACCTATGACCGCACCCATCCAGATATGGCAGGACGCACCGCGCCCGGCATGACTACGTGGCAACAGGGGATCGACGCGCCCAGCGGCGACTGGACCGAGGTTCATACCAGCCCAGCGGCCAAACGCGACTGGCTGGCTGCGGTGGCAGAGTTCGGCTTCGCCAAACTCAGCGGCGGCCCGGTGGAAACCGAAGCCCTGCTGAAGGTCGCAGACCTCTTCGGCTATGTGCGCGAGACCAATTATGTCCCCTATTTCGAGGTCCGGACCGAAGTGAACCCGACCAACCTGGCCTATACCGGACTGGGGTTGCAGGCCCATACCGATAACCCCTATCGCGACCCGGTGCCAACGCTGCAGATCCTCTATTGCCTGGAAAACAGCGCCGAGGGGGGCGATTCCATCGTGGTGGACGGGTTCCGTGCCGCCCAGCGTCTGCGCGATGAAAATCCCAACGGGTTTGCCTTGCTGGCAGGTCACCCTGCACGATTCGAATACAAAGGATCAGATGGCATTTACCTGCAATCCCGGCGACCGATGATCGAGTTGTCGCCGGATGGTGAATTGATTGGTGTCCGCTTCAACAATCGCTCTGCTGCGCCCCTGCTTGATATCCCCTTCGACAAGATGGAAGCGTACTACGCCGCTTATCGCCAACTGGGCGACATCATCGACGATCCGGCCATGGGCGTGGCCTTCAAACTGGAACCGGGCGAGAGCTTTATCGTCGACAACACCCGCGTTCTGCACGCGCGGCTTGGCTATTCCGGCGCAGGCTCGCGCTGGTTGCAGGGATGCTATGCCGACAAGGACGGGTTGCTGTCGACGCTGGCGGCGATGCGGGCCGCACAGCCGAAGGCGGCAGAATGAAACCCGATTTCTCGACACTGGATCGCAATAACATCGTGGCCTTCATCGGTGACATCTTCGACCGTCGCGGCGGCGAGGAATATCTGGGCGAGCCTGTGACGATGGCCGAACACATGCTGCAGGGCGCCACCATCGCCGAGCAGAACGGGATGCCCGAAGAGATTATCGTTGGCGCATTGCTGCACGATATCGGCCATTTCACCTCGGAATTCGGCACATATCACCCCGACGACACCGAGGACCGCCATCACGAGGATGCGGGCGCGGATGTGCTGGAACAATTCTTTCCCACCGTGATCACCGATTGCTGCCGCTATCATGTGGCCGCAAAACGCTATCTCTGCGCCACAAAGCCCGAGTATTTGGTAGTGGGTCACTTTGAAATTCGTTTCTTGTACGGTCCACGCTTTTTCGGGGCTGGATCGTTGGCATCTACGATAGCAACCAGATCAGCAATATCCCAAAGACGATCCGTCAGGCCAGCCTCCATCGCGGGTGTCACTTTCAACGTCTGATGAACCCTGACAAAGTTGTAGTACATGAAGTGCAGCGCCACTGCGTACATGTGGTTTTCAACCTTCTTGCTGAAACCGTTGGTCAGGCGTGTGAAGCGGCGCATACCCATCCGCATGGTCAGGTTTTGACGCTCTACGTATGACGTGCTGACGTCGCTCATGTCGGGATTACCTTCGATCCGGCGTTTTTTTGGGACTACATACTGTGTCAAGTTGTAGAAAATGCTCTGGGAGAGAGAAATGTCAGAAAATGGCGCACGGGTGGTGGAACAGACAGGCGCGACCACAAAGGATAGTGTGGATCGTGACGAGATTTTACGTGAAATTGTTGGTGGAGTGCATCGCCCGGTCAGCCCCCGCTCCCTTTTTGAACGGGCAAACGATTATGTTCCAACTAAGGTTCGAGCGGCGTCAGCAGGCAGTTAATCCGAGATGTCGAATTGGAACGAAATATATAACGAAGTCGAAGAGACTGCCCGGAACGCGAAGAACCCCCATGAATCGGTTAGGCACCGCTACCTTAAGGAGTTTTCTAAGCGCACGGGGCGCACCATCGGGTATGTAGGTTGGTCCGGTTTGAGTATCTTGGTCGGGTGTATCGAGTGTCTGTGCCGGGGGAAGTACTTCAAGTCTCATAGGGTCAGCAGGTGGATTGGCTTGCATGTTGATCCTCAAGCTTCTTCTTAAACACTGATTTGATGACCTGATTAGGAATTAACGGCTTCGAAGTCAGATCATTACCGAGCTTTTCCTTTACAATTGCCCACGGCTCACCGCGTACATGGGTTGCATTCGAGAGCTGAACCCCGGAAAGACCTTTATGTACTTCCCAAACGTTCCGGAGATAGTCCATAACTTCCCCTCGGGGTTGCTGCGGTTCCCTAAACGTGAAGTCTAGAGAGTTGGGGTCTGTTTGAACTAGCTCAGTGGCCCTTTGGTGGGAAATCGGATTTTTCCCAGCCGCCATAAATTCACCGTACAACGAGGGCACCACTGGTCCCCACGGCCAAGCGTGAATATCTTCTTCAAAGAGGTTTTGATCCCGCTGGGCTAGCCACCACGCATGAGCATAGTAAACAAGTTTATACAGTTTCATCTGGTCAATGCGCGGAAACGTCGACTGATCTTCCGCCTGAATGTCCAAGAACGCATTGGCAACGGCAGATGCGGTTGTGGGCGCAGATAAATTAGACATATTGCCCTTTTCTCGGTTTCTGGGTGAAGCATATCACACTACAGATCAGATATGGGAACAATTGACAAACCAGTCAATATTTGATCGTTCGGCTAGTTAAGTATGGCGCTAAGACTTAATTTCATTCTTGCTCCACCTGACAGACGCTGCCTTTTTGGCGATTTTCAACCTATCTTCGGTGGATAACTTTTCTGCTCGCGAATTTCCACCAATAATACCACCCCTGCGTTGGCCTTCCTGTTTCGGCAGCACCCTGTCTTCAATCTCCCCAGTTGCTACGTTCGCAACAAACTTGGCAAGCTGGTTGGCGTCACGGGGTCTCTTGGGTTTGTCTGTCATGGTGATAAGATAAACGCTATGCTGATCCGGGGCAAATCAAAGCTGCAGGAAGTCAGTTTTCAAAGTGACCCACTACCGAGTATTTCAACCGGTTGTCGGCTGCATCGGTCCACACGCTGGAACTGCAGGGCGGCCCGATGAACGCCGAGGAAGTCGCCGCGTTCGAGGCAAACCCAAACCTCAAGGAAATCGTTCAGGTGCGCTATCTGGACGAGGCCGGGAAACGTGCCGATATGGCCACGCCGGATTTCGCGCATTTTGCACCGAAGGTGCAGCGCATGGTTGATCGGCATCTGGGGGCTGCATGAGCGCGCCGGACTATATCTTTGAGGCCAGCAGCAAGCCGTCCCTGCCTTGGCACGAGGTCCCGCTGATCCGGGCAACAGACGCATCGCTCAAGGGTTACGGCTGTCTGGTCGATGACCCCGAAACCTTTGAGATCGAGATCACCCGCTGGCCGCAGCAAGGCTGGCGGCCCATCGACGCCGGTACCGGTGACGAAGGCGGCTGGGTCGAAGGCACATTCCGCGCCGACTGGAAGGGCGATGTGCTTTATGGTGAAAACCAAGCCGTCAAGGGACACTATGTTCTCGGCTGGTCCGCAGATCCGCAGCAGGCCCGCACGGACAGCCAAACTGCGCCCCGAGATCAGGTGCTGCTGTGGCACATGAATTATCACCCGGACGGCGGGCAAATGTTCTGGCCACTGGATAATAAGCCTTTCATCGTTCCCGCCGCCCTGCCCGGCGACAATCTGACGCCGGACAAGGTCGTGGCATTCTGGTGCGACGGCGCGCGTGGTCTCTATATCCATCCCGGTATCTGGCACGAGGGGATTTTCCCTATCGAAGACAACCAGCGTTTCCTTGACCGTCAGGGTCGTGTCCACGCGCGGGTCAGTGCCGATATCGGCAAAGAATTCGGCGTCTATCTCGCCTGCCCGTTGCGTGCGGACAAGATCAGGGACTTGTGACCAACGCGCCCTGATGGGCGTTGCGCCGCTTTGAAATCCAGACCTGCACGGCCAGCAGATAAGGGACGAAGAACGCGAAATTTTGCACAAGATCAAACGGGCCCGAGAAATCGGGCTCTGACCCCAAACCACCGGTCAGCAAATACCAAAGCGTGTAATGTGCGCGATACAGCCACGACCCCAGCGCCAACCAGAACAGGCGTAACGCCCACGCCCAATGCCGTGCACGATCGCCGGTCAACGCCATGCGCGCCACCATCAATCCTGACGTGAACAGGCACAACCCATACAGGAAGAATGCGGCGGACATCACCGGCCCTCCGATTGTTCCGCGCAGCGGGATGTAAACCATCCCCGCCAGCCCGGTGATCAGCGCCAGCGTGATCAGCCAACCGCCCAATAATTGATGAAAACGCAGATGTTTCAGCCGCAAGCCGCACAGCAGTTGCAGGGGAACCAGCATCACCAAAAGCGTCCCGGTCAGGATATGTAGTATCATTGCCGCGTTGCCGACGCTTTGATCGTCAACGAACAGATAGCTGTGATTGACCGGGCTATCAGATAACCCGGCCCTGATCATGTCGAAGCCATGCACCACAAAAGGCAACAGTGTCAGATAGAACACCGTAAGCAACAATCCGGTCGCAAAGCGAGATGTCAGGATCCGCATACGCAGACCTTAGCGCCAACAGGCGATGCGTCTATGGCTTACAACCCCAGCACATCCACCATATCGTATTGGCCCGGCTCTTTGCCCTGTCCCCACAGCGCCGCCTTCAGCGCGCCGCGGGCAAAGATTGCGCGGTCGGTGGCCAGATGGCGCAATACGATGCGCTCACCGGGGGCTGCGAACAAAACATCGTGTTCACCCACGATGTCGCCGCCGCGGATCGCGGTGAACCCGATATCGCCGCGCTTGCGGGCACCGGTGATACCGTCGCGACCCCGGTCCGAGACCTCTGCCAGATTGACGCCGCGCCCCTCGGCGGCAGCTTCGCCCAGCATCAGTGCCGTACCCGAGGGCGCATCGACCTTGTGGTGGTGATGCGCCTCGATCACCTCGATGTCGAAATCCTCATCCAGCGCGGCGGCGACCTTTTTGGTCAGTTGCACCAGCAGGTTGACGCCAAGGCTCATGTTGCCCGCCCGCACGATCACCGCATGGCGCGAGGCTGGCTCCAGCGCCGCGATCTGCTCATCCGTCATACCAGTGGTGCCGATCACGTGCACACAGCGCGCCTGCGCGGCCAGCGCGACAAATTCCAGCGTCGCCTCGGGCGCGGTGAAATCGATCACCGCCTGCGCTTGCGCAAATGCCTCCAGCGGGTCGTCGGTCACTTTGACGCCCAGCGCGGCACCTCCCATCGCCTCGCCCACATCCTGACCGATCCAGTCATGGCCCGACCGCTCGACCACCCCGACCAGACGCGCCTTATCGCTGTCGGTCACGGTCCTGATCAGCATCTGCCCCATTCGGCCCGAAGCCCCTGTGATGACGATCCCCGGAATATGGGTCATTGCGCTGGTCCTTTTCTGTATCTCGGCTCAAAGCCTCCTACCCGGTTCGCGCCCGCTTGGCAAAGCCCTGCTTTGGGCTTAGATCGGGGGTATGGCAAAGAACAAATTCCACGACGGCCCCGGCCCATCCCAAAGACAACTGCGCGTCGGTGAACTGATCCGACGCACCCTGTCCGAGGTTCTGGCGCGCGGCGATGTCCACGACCCCGACCTGAACCGCATGTCCATCACCGTAGGTGAGGTGCGCACCTCGCCCGATTTGAAGATCGCTACCGCCTTTGTGCTGCCCTTGGGCGGCAAGGGGCAGGAGGATGTGATCGCACTGCTGGCCCGCAACAAAAGCGATCTGCGGCGCATGGTCGGCAAGAAGGTCGGCCTGAAATTCTCGCCCGATCTGCGGTTCCGGCTGGATGACACGTTTGATCGTCTGGACGATACTCGCCGCATGTTCGAACAGGACGCGGTGCGCCGCGATCTGGACGAGTGATCCGCACGCTTTTCACATTGGGCGCGGTCATGTGGGCCGCGCAGGCGTCGGCTGTCACCTGTGAAAAGCTGACGCATGAGGACAGGCGTTACACCGTTTGCGAGGTGGACGCCGCCTCGGAAGACCTGCGCCTGTTTCTGAACGGCGATGATGGCGAGGTGCTGGGTCACTTTTCATCTGTGAACGAGGCGCTGCAGCCCGATGGCAAGCGGCTGGCCTTTGCGATGAATGCGGGCATGTATCACGACGACCGCTCGCCTGTCGGCCATTACGTGGAAAATGGCGATGAGGTCATGCGCGTGATCCCGAACGCCGGTCCCGGCAATTTCGGGTTACTGCCCAACGGTGTGTTCTGCATCCGCGACGACCGCGCCGATGTGTTCGAGACGCTTGAATACGTCGACCAGACCCCCGAGTGCCGGTTCGCCAGCCAGTCCGGCCCGATGCTGGTGATCGACGGGGATCTGCATCCGCGGTTTCTGCCCGATTCGACCTCGCGCTATATACGCAACGGGGTCGGCACCAGCGCGGATGGGACCAGGGCGGTCTTTGCGATCTCGGATGATTACGTCACCTTTCACGAGTTTGGCCGTCTGTTTCGCGATGTGCTGGACACGCCCAACGCCTTGTTCTTCGACGGCAATATCTCTCGCATGTATGATCGCGCGGGCAGTCGATCCGATGTCGGGTTCTCGCTGGGGCCGATTGTTGGTGTGGTCGAGGATACACCCTGACCGCATCGGGCGAAATTGACAGCCCCCGACCGATCCGCTAGGTCGCGCGCCTCAGCAGGATTCAAGGTGCAATATGGGACGCAAACGCAAGGGCCGCGACATTTCCGGGTGGCTGGTGGTGGACAAGCCTGCGGGTATGACCTCGACCGCTGTGGTCAACAAGGTGCGCTGGGCAATGGACGCCAAGAAAGCGGGCCATGCGGGCACACTGGACCCCGAGGCGACCGGTGTTCTGGCCGTTGCGCTGGGTGAGGCAACGAAGACTGTTCCCTATATCACCGACGCGTTGAAGGCCTATACCTTTACCGTTCGTCTGGGTCAGGCCACTAATACCGACGATGCCGAGGGCGAGGTGGTTGCTGAAAGCGATGCGCGCCCGTCGGATGACGAGATCAAGCAGTCCCTGTCGCCCTTCATCGGCGAGATCATGCAGGTGCCGCCCAAATTTTCAGCTGTGAAAATCGACGGGCAGCGTGCCTATAAACTGGCACGTGATGGCGAAGAGGTGGAACTGTCCGCCCGACCGCTTTGGGTCGAGGAACTGGTGCTGGTCGACCGCCCCGACGACGATCACGTTGTGTTAGAGATGACTTGTGGCAAAGGCGGTTACGTGCGTTCCATCGCGCGCGATCTGGGCGCGGCGCTGGGATGTCACGGCCATGTCCGGGAACTGCGCCGCATCTGGTCTGGCCCGTTCGAGGCCGAGGATGGCCTGAGCCTCGAACAGATCGACGAGATGGCCAAGACCACCGCGCTGGATGACTATCTGCACCCGCTGGAAACCGGCCTGACCGACCTGCCAGAGCTGAAATGCACCCCCGAAGGCGCCACTCGCCTGCGCAACGGCAATCCGGGCATGGTTCTGGCCTCGGACGTGGAATACGGCGACGAGGCCTGGGCCTCTCTGGACGGCAAGGCCGTGGCTGTGGGTGTCTATAAATCCGGTGAATTGCACCCTAGCCGGGTGTTCGTCACCTGACGACCGTGCTAGGCGATTGGGCATGATTACCCGTACCCATACCAAGGGCGATGCGCCCTCGACCGCTGTTTATTCGGACTGCGAGAAATACCGCTATAGCCTGACCCGGATCTGGGATCCGCAGGGGCGCAAGGCGTTGTTCGTGATGCTGAACCCTTCGACCGCGACCGAGGTACAGAATGATCCAACGGTCGAACGCTGCGAGCGTCGCGCGCGGGCGCTGGGGTTCGGCGCGTTTCAAGTGACCAACATCTTTGCCTGGCGCGACACCGACCCGCGCAAGATGCGGGCGGCGGCTGATCCGGTGGGGCCTGCAAATGACGCGGCCATTCTGGATGGCGTCACCTGGGCCGATCAGGTCATCGCAGCCTGGGGCACCCATGGCGCGCATCTGGACAGGGGTCCGGCGGTCGAACACCTGCTGCGCCGCACCGAACAGCCATTGTTCCATCTCGGGCTTACCAAGGGTGGGCATCCGAAACACCCACTTTACATCGCGTATACGCAGCAGCCCGAACCCTGGTGACAAAGGGTTAACCACGTCAACAGGTTGGCTTTGACCAACCGGTTGATGACATGGGATATTTCACACTCGGGGCATCATGCTTTCGGAGGGTTCCCATGTTCCTAATCGGACTGTTCAGCCTGGCCGCCGCTGGCGGCGCCGCATTTGCGATAAGCGACGCTTTTGCCGCCGAAGACACGGATGAGGATGAAGACGATCGCGAAGACGAAGATCGCATTGAGGACTCGGGTGCCGAAGACATCCCAACCGGCAACCTGCTGGACCCGGATGAAAACAACGATGAGCCGATTCAGCCGGATCAGGACCCACCTGGCGAAGGGCAAGTGGAATCTGAAATTGACGGCAACTTGATCATCGCTGGCCACGACGGGGTCGACGACCTGAACGGTCAGGGGGGCGATGATCTGATCAACGGGCTTGGTGGGGACGACCGGATAGACGGCGGTCCGGGCCGTGACATTCTGCACGGAGGGGCCGGGGCGGACATTTTGCATGGCGAAGACGGGGATGACAGCCTGTCAGGTGAGGCCGGCGATGACGAATTGTACGGTCATTCCGGCGATGATGCGTTGGATGGCGGTGACGGCAGAGACTCTTTGTTCGGCGGTCAGGGCGCAGACCGGTTGTTGGGTGGTGACGGGGATGATGCTCTGCAGGGTGGTGGCGGCACTGATCACCTGTCCGGTGGCGCAGGCAACGATGCGCTGTTTGGCGGCGATGGGGATGACTTTATCCTGGCCGGTGGTACCGACACCGTGACAGGCGGCGACGGCGCAGATGTGATCGCCGTGGATTCTGAAGGGATTGCCGACCCGGTCACAATCATGGATTTTCAGGTCGGGCAGGATAAACTGCTGATCACCTGGGACGCGCAGGATGACCCGGATATCGAGATCGAAGCCGACGGTGAAAACGACAACCTGACGAAGGTCATGGTAAACGGGCAAGAGGTCGCTCAGCTATTGGGTGCCGAGGGTCTGACTGAAAGCGATATTCAACTGGTGACCGAGGCGCATCTGGCGCAATTCGTGGCCGAGGGTCTGGCCTGAAGAATCCTTTTGCCATTTGTCAAAAATGCGCTTATACGCGCCCATCCGCATCGGAATCGGTGTGGTTTTCTCCATGGGCCTGTGCTGGACGACATCCCGGCCTGCGCCATTCACTCTAACCTTTAAAGGAGACCCCGATGTCGATTACTGCCGCTGAAAAAACACGCGTCATGAATGAATTCGCAACCAAAGAGGGTGACACCGGTTCGCCTGAAGTACAGGTTGCCATCCTGACCTCACGCATCAACACCCTGACCGAGCACTTCAAAACCCACAAGAAAGACAACCACGGCCGTCGTGGCCTGTTGAAAATGGTCGCCCAGCGCCGCAAACTGCTGAACTACCTGAAGGGCAAAGAAGAAGCGCGTTATCAGGACCTGATCAAAAAGCTGGGCATCCGCCGCTAAGAGCGTTTGTGCGGGGCGCCTGTCCCGCTTTGCAATTCCGACGCCCGCCATTTCGGCGGGCGTTTTTTTGCGCCCGCTCAACTGAACCTTCGAAATGGAAATGAGCAGCGCACCAGTCCAACCTTTGCGCCAATGTCTTCTGTCCCGAGGGCGTGAATGGAACTCTGGACCTGAAACTTTCAAAGTTTCAGGCACGGTTTCTTTTCAAGAAACCGGTTGCGCCAACTTTGAAATGTCGTGCGCTTTTGGCAAAACATGAAATACCCGCCGAACTGTGGGCGTTTCCGGATTTTTTCATCTTGTGTTTGGTTACTCGATCGTTCCGATTTCAGCGCCTGCCATAGGCAATAGCACATGAACAGCACCAGACAGAAAACCGTGAATTCATCGACTGACAGCACCAGGAGCCAGTCAAACGTGCTCATGAGTCTGGGCCTGAGCCAACCGTAGTACGTGGCCGCCTCCTCCTGATTCGCGAGTGAGATCAACACGAAGGCGAAGATCAGGATACTTGAGATCAGAAAAACGGATTTTGAATGTTCCCCACTTGACGCATTTCCGTCAATACAACTCAGGGCGCACGGCAACAGATTACACCGACACGTAAACGTAACTGCCCAGGTGGTCTGACTGCGACGATTTGAATCGGGCCATGCGGGTTATTTTTGTTTCTTGGTTAGCGTTTCTGTGACTCGATAGGCGTATGGATACTGCTCACCTGACCCGCAGCCGGCTTGCGACCTTCTCAAAGTCAAATCTGATTGATCTGGTCATTGTTCTGGCGGAGCAGAACGCGGCCTTGCGCACCAAGATCGAGAGGCTTGAAGAGCAGATCGCGGATATCACCGAACAAAACGCCCAACTTTTCAAGCAAAACGTAGATCTGGAGAAGGCCAACAAAACCCTCGCACAGCGCGTAGAGGACCTGGAGCGCCGCCTTGGGCTTAACAGCTCAAACAGCGGCAAGCCTCCCTCAAGCGATGGGCTGTCGAAGCCTGCGCGCAAGAAGCGAACCAGAAGTTTGCGCGGGTCCTGCGGGCGCAAGTCCGGAGGTCAGCCCGGCCATCCCGGCAAGACGCTGCGCCAGACCTCGACGCCGGAGCAGATCATCGATCACTACCCACACATCTGTCCGGACTGTAAGCACAGGCTGTCTGGCGTTGTTTGCGACCGGTATGTGAGGCGACAGGTCTTTGACCTGCCACCCCCACCGCCGCTTATTGTCACTGAGCACAGGGCGCGTGTCTGCGTCTGCCCGGCCTGTGGCACCCGGGTGCAGGCCACGTTTCCCGCAGGGGTGAACGCCCCGGTGCAGTATGGCGACAACCTTGCCGCCATGGCGAGCTATCTTCAAACCCGGCACTGCATCCCTGACAACCGCCTGGCGCAGATATTTTCCGACCTTCACGGGGTCGACATTTCCGCAGCAACGCTGGCGTCGCTCGTCGCCAGAACCGCGGCTGTAATGCGGCCCGTTGTCAACAGGATTCAAGCGTTGTTGTGCGGCCCAGACGTTGCGGTGAAGCACATGGATGAGACCGGCCTGCGCATCAACGGCAAGACCCGGTGGCTCCACATCCTGTGCTCACCAGACTTGAGCCATTTCCGGATTGGCCGTAGCAGAGGCGATGTGACGCAGGAGGTGACCGGAAGTGTCGTTCACGACAACTGGGCGTCCTACAGAAAGATCCCCGGAGTGCGTCACGCCTTATGCAACGCCCATCACCTTCGGGAATTGCAGGCTTTGATCGACATTGAGAAAGAGCCATGGGCCACGGAGATGCGCTCCATTCTGCTGGACGCCAAAACAGCCGCAGACAGGGCGCGAGACCGGAATTCCCGCGCGGTGGTGCCCGCCCGGATTGCTGCCATCGAACGCCGATATGACGCATGTTGCCAGACGGCCATCCGGATGCACGAGGCGCTTCCCCCGCTGGTCCCGGACAAGGTCGGCAAAACGCGGCGAGGCAAACCAAAGCGCAGGATCGGACATAATCTCGCGCTGCGGATGCAAACCCGCAAAGAAGAGGTTCTGCTCTTCCTCAACGACCTGAGTGTGCCGTTTACAAACAATGAAGCCGAAAGGGACCTTCGCATGACCAAGGTCCGTCAAAAAGTGTCGGGATGCTTCCGAACTCACGTCGGCGCAGAAAACTTCTGCACGCTTCGAACCGTCATTGAGACGGCGCGCAAGCAGGGGTGGAGCATACTCGAAACCTTGAGAACTCTCCCCGATCAACTCATCCTGAACCTCAAACCATGCTGACCAATTCCGGGCTTGTCAGGTCGTTGTAGTTGGAGAGTTACTCTGACTACAGTTGACCGCCGCGCGGAGGCTGGCTGCAATGCTAGTGGCCTCTGGCACAGCGTCTGCCACTTCAAGTAAGCGCTTGATTGCAGAGATGTCGTTCGCATATTGCTGTCTTCGTCTGGTGTAGCTATCGCGGGTCTTGGTGCAGATGAGCGTATAAGGACTACCCTTGCGTTCAGTTTCACAACTCAAATCCGCACCCGCTCTTTCGATCACGGACCGCAGATGCGACCGCAACTCCCTTCTCACTGGAATTCGATGTGTGGTTGTAACCGGATCTGCACAAAATCGAACAAGTTCGGCACAGTATTCGCACCCGCACCCCAAGTCATTTGAGCTAACGACCCAATCGGTCGGTTCAGGAGGTGTGGTACGACTGCGAGCCAGCAGGACGTTGGCCGAGTGCCGCCAAAACCGCGCGAATGCCTCACTTTCTGATGCCTGCGCGTGAAACGACGTGCCCAATTTTGCCAGAACGGGTGGCAAGGTGCGATCAGGCGGCACGATGTCGGGCGCGTTGACAAGATTGCCAACCACCCCAGCAAGGCTGCTTTCCAAATCAAAACTCCAGGCCAACTGAAAAATTTCCCGGAGCGTGCGTTCAGGCAAAGGCGTGGCAGACTGTCGACGCGACCCGTACCAAAATGGCTCTGCGTTTTTTGGCCGGTGTACGTTGAGCGCGACCGGTATCTCCGAACAAAGGTGCTTGATAAGATCTTTCAGTGCATTCCGCGTCATGACTTTCTGCCCCTGATCACTTGCCTCACTCAGGCCCATGACCAGATTTATGACAGCTTCTGGCTGCTCTGTGCATTGTGCGCTAACAAGGCCAAGAAGCCGCTTCAGCATGTCTTTTTCAGCCAATTCCGATGTTGCTTCAATCAGTGCGGCTTTGAGACCCGGTCCGTAATACGGTATCACAACCCGATCGAGAAATAATTCCGTTGCTTTCCGACTTCCGATACGACAAAGCCGTGACAGCATTACTGCGCCGCTCTCTTGCCACTCATCCCGGTCCGAGTAATGCAAGACTTGGGGCGCTGGCCAAGCTTCAGCAATTTCAGCCGCAATGGTGTCAAGCGACAAATCATTCCCGTCAGAGGTCGCAGCGCGTTGCTCAGACTGTACAAAAAGGACGGAAAGCGCCTTGGCACCGGCTTGGGCAAGAACACGAGGGCCTTCTTTAGCAGGCCAAAGAACAAAGGCCGCGCTTCGATAGTGTCGCTCAACTGTGGCCCCCTCATTGCCGCTCGCCTCCGTCAAGCGATTCACGTCAGGTTCCCAATTTGTGATCCGTTCTGGTGGCATCAATTCGTTTTGCGCCAACGCCAGTTGGCCATAAGCGCTCGCGCCCAAATCGGGATGCACCCAATCATCAAGCTCACATCTCCGCTCAATGATATCATAGAGTTCGTATTCGTCCGCGCCGATGTCTTCGATTTCCCAGACATAGTCCCGCCCAAGGTAGGCAGCGGCGGCATATTCATCAACATGCACGATGGCCGCGTGGAGGGAACAGTCAGCCTGTGCCGCAGCTGCAATCAAAGCACGCCCAACCGTTGCATCCGTGTTTTTTAGGGTTTCAAACGACAGGCCTGCGATGCTGTAATCATGCTCGAGAAGCCAGACAAGTTTTTCAGGCGCGTCCGACGTTGCGAAGCAGTTTTTGATCTCCTTCGCAATCTGACCCATAAGATCTGCATAGTTCGGTGCCGAGGTGGCCACATTTTGACCCGGAGTGAGAACCAAATTGTAAACCAGACAGGCGCGATGACCTTCTGTCACAGGCCTAATTTCATGTTCGCAATCAGCATAAAAGGCCGCAAAAACCAGTTCGGAAGGATCGTTGCTACACATTTCGACAATCGTCTCTCGACCGCGATGGCGGATGATCAGTTCGCCCCCTTTCCCTGCAACCGGTAGTGAAACGACCAAGGTCGCCACCATGCCGGTAACCTTCTCGGTATCACGGTGCGGCGCAAAAAAACCGCCTTCCTCGTAAACGAGGATTTTGTAAAGTTCCGCGTCGACAGCTTCCGGCGGGTAGCCGAGGCCTTCGGCCGCACGGTTGAGGATGCGATTGAATGTTTCGCCCCAGGTTTCTCCTCCTACGCTGATTTGATCTGGCGAAACCTGCCAACAGTCACGAACGGACCTGTCCAAAATTGTTTCTGCGCCGCGTCCATATGGTGCGCGTTCACCAAGTGTGATCAAGTCCTGTAATTGTGCCGGTTGGAGAGGGAATGCGAGGACGCCTGTCGTGTGGTTCCAGATGCGAGGCATTGGGGTAGGAAACCGCCCATACACACAATAGTCGCCCGGTCGGTCGATCATCGAGATCAGTTCGGAAAGGGCTGACAGCCGCTCATCGAAAGTAAAGTAACCGCCGTCCACATCACTGGCATAATAGCTCATTGATCGCTGACCCCCAAATTGTCATCTCAGGTTTCTATGCAATCTGTTACCCCAAACTTCTGAAATTCGGCAATGCGCCTTTCCGACATTTCAGGACGATCCCACGATGATTTTGGTTGATTCTTGCCGATGCAGCGCTCGACCACCTCGTCCGCAAAGAATGTCATATTGAATTCAGTCAGAGGGGTAGCTGGGTAGTTACACGTAAATTACAGTAACCGCATTCACATCTACGCATGACCCAAGCCCCACAACCGATGGCCTTGCCCTGTGGATGTCAGCTAAGATCGGACTGGCCATTTAGCCGGGCGAAGTGTTATTCACCCAAATGGTTGACTGAAGCAGAAAAAGGTTGTAATTCATCCAAATGGTTGAACGAGAGAGTCGATATGACCTCAACGCGATATTGAAGGCCGCGTCCGATCCGACCCGCCGCGTGATTTTGACGATGCTCGCGCAGCAGGGACCCTTGCGGGTCACGGATATAGCCCGGCAGTTCGATATGAGCCTCAACTCGGTGTCCAAGCACATCAAGGTGCTGGAAAACGCCGGGCTGGTGCAGCGCCGGACCGAGTGGCGCGCGCATCTGATCGAGGTTCAGATGGCCCCCTTGTCAGCCGTTGATGACTGGTTTGCCAGTTTGCGTTCGATCTGGACGCTGCGGCTGGACGCCCTGGAAACTGCTTTGGAGGACCCTGACGATGACGGATCTGTCACTTGAAATTACCCGCGCCATCCCGCATCCGCCGGAAAAGGTGTTTGATGCCTGGCTGAACCCCGAAATGCTGGCCAAGTTCATGCTGCCCGGACCGGGAATGACCGTGCCCGAGGCCAAATCCGATGCCAAGGTCGGCGGACGTTTCAAGATCATCATGCGCGCGCCTGAAGCAGGTGATCTGCCGCATGAGGGGGAATACAAGGTGATCGACCGGCCCAATCGGCTGCAATTCACCTGGAATTCGCCCTACAGCCAGGACGATTCCACTGTGACGCTGGATTTTAAACCGACGGACAAGGGCACCGAGCTGAAGCTGCACCATATCCGGTTCCCGTCCGAGGAAAGCCGCAATAATCACGAAGGGGGCTGGACTTCAATTCTGGCGGCGCTGGAGGCGGCGTTATGATCAACTGGCTGGCGCTTGGCGTGGGCGTGATCGCGGCTTTCGCACTGGGGTATCTGGTCTATGGGCCGATGGGCTTTCAGAAACGCTGGGCCGAAGGCACGCGGATTGACCCGACCCCGCCCGAAACGCCGCCATGGGGCGCGATGGGTCTGCAGATCGTGTTCCTGATCCTGCTGGCCGCAGTGATCGCAGTGACAGAAACCACTAACAGCCTTGGCGTGGCGATCCTGGCGATCTTTGCCGTTGTCGCGCAGACGGCCTCTGTCGGGGTCTGGGCACAGAAAAGCGGTTTTGCCGTCATGGTCGATGCTGGCTATGCGCTGGGCTGCGGTATCGTGATGATATTGGCGCACGCCATCCTGTAACCCCCGGCCTTGCCCGGTTCCTGCGGACCGGGCGAGACCTTGGCCCGCACACCTTTCCCCATAAAACTCGTACCTTTCCAAAGCCCGAAAACTGCTGTATGGGCCAACCATCTGAGACGTTGTGCCCTGACCCCGGCACTCGAACGGAAGATAAATGGGGTCGGCGGCAATGGGGCCGCCACGCAAACGGGAGACCCGCAGGGGCGGGAGTGCTCTCATCTAGGATACGCACATGTTTGATGTAACTAAGAAATCGATTCAGTGGGGCGAGGAAACGCTGACACTGGAAACCGGCAAGGTTGCCCGTCAGGCTGACGGCAGCGTGATCGCCACTCTGGGTGAAACCAGCGTCATGGCGAACGTGACCTTTGCACGGAAGCAAAAACCCGGTCAGGACTTTTTTCCGCTGACCGTTCACTACCAAGAAAAATACTATGCCGCCGGTAAGGTTCCGGGCGGCTTTTTCAAGCGCGAGGCGCGCCCGACCGAAAAAGATATTTTGACCGCGCGTCTGATCGACCGTCCGATCCGCCCGCTGTTTGTAATCCTGGCTTCAAGAACGAAGTTCTGGTGATGTGCACCGTGCTGTCGCACGATCTGGTCAATGACCCCGACATGGTTGCGATGATCGCCGCCTCGGCCGCGCTGACCATTTCCGGAGCGCCGTTCATGGGCCTGATCACTGGTTGCCGCGTTGGTTTCGAGGATGGCGAATACGTCCTGAACCCGACTGTCGACGACATGCAGGACCTGCGCCTGAACCCTGATGAGCGTCTGGACCTGGCTGTTGCCGGTACCACAGACGCCGTGATGATGGTTGAATCCGAGGCGTATGAGCTGTCCGAGGCCGAAATGCTGGGTGCGGTCAAATTCGCACATGAGCAGATTCAGCCGGTCATCGACCTGATCATCGCGCTGGCCGACGACGCCGCGAAAGAGCCGTTGGACTTTCAGGCACCCGATTGTTCGGAACTTTCCGCTGCCGTTAAGGCCGCAGGAGAAGAGCAGATGCGCGCAACCTTCGCAATCACCGACAAGCAAGAGCGCACCGCGGCTGTTGCCGCTGCCCGTGACGCGATCAAGGAAGCGCTGAACGAAGAACAGCTGGAAGACGCGAACCTCGGCTCGGCGATGATAAAGCTTGAAGCTCGGCATAATCTCCGTGATGACGTCGTCATAAGGTGGCAAGCGTATCGACGCTTGGTCAACCACCGATGTTCGCGACATCGAAGCCGAAACCTCTTTGCTGCCCCGGACCCATGTAGATCCGCCCTGTTCACCCGTGGTGAAACACAGGCGCAGACCTTGACCATGCTGTGCACCGGCAACGATTGAGCAGTTCATCGACGCGCTGCACGGTAATGTCAAATCCTGACTTCCTGCTGCATTACGACTGTCCCACCCTACTCGGTTGGTGAAGCTGGTCGCGATGGCCCTCCGGTACGTCGCGACTTGCGCGTCACGGTAAGTTGGCATGGCGTGCACTGCAGGCGGTTGTGCCTGAGACTGACTGATAGTGCCCTGCACGGTTCGCATCGTGTCGGAGATCACCGAATCCAACGGCTCGTCCTCGATGGCCGCTGTCTGCGGCAAATCGCTGTCGATGATGCATGCAGGCGTCCCCCTGAAGGCACCGTTTTACGATGCGCCCATGGGTCTGATCCTGGAAGATGACGGCGACTATGCAATCCTGTCGGACATTCTGGGTGACGAATACCACCTGTTCGACGATGGACTTCAAAGTTGACCGGTAGCCGAGAATGCCATCGCCTCGCTGCAGATCCGACATCAAGGTCGCAGGCTGTCACACCCGACGATCATCGAGCCCTGGCGCAAGCCATGGACGGCCGGATGCACGTTCTGGGTCCAATGGGCAAAGCCCTGTACCGAGACCAACGAATTCTCGGTCCACGCACCGCGCATCGAGACCATGAACATCACCATCGACAAGATCCGTGAAGTGAACGGTGCGGCCGTCAAGGTCTTCCGCGAGATCATGGAAACCTCGAGTGCCAAGGTCGACATCAACGTCGATGGTGTGATCAAGATGGCCTCGCCTGATGGCGCGTCGATCCAGAAGGCATACGACATGATCTATTCAGACCGTGACCGAGCCGGAAGAAGGTCAGATCTATACCGGTAAAGTGGTCAAGATTGTCGATTTCGGCGCCTTCGTGAACTTCTTTGGCATGCGCGACGGTCTGGTCCACGTATCCCAGATCGAAAACCGCCGCCTTTACCATAAATCGGATGTTCTGAAAGAAGGTCAGGAAGTAAAAGTCAAGCTGCTGGGTTTTGACGACCGTGACAAGGTGCGCGTGTCGTTTCAGATCGTCGATTAGGAAACCGGCGAAGAAATCGCGCCTGAGAAGAAAGAAAAGAAAGAAGAAGGCTGCAGACTAAATCTGCCCATCTTTTGAATGCGAAAGACCCCGGCATTTGTCCCTACTGTATGCACACATCTTTTCCCGCACGCGGAATTAGGTTCTGAACCTTGCCGTTTTGTCATATCGGTTCTATCTCCTGTCTTGCTGTTTCAAGGGGGTAGAGATGCAAAACTCGAGTTCGCATTTTGGTGATTGTCGTTTGGATCAGGCTGAACGCTTTTTGCATGGTCGTCTTGTCGAGGTCGGTCCTCGTGGTATTTCGGTGCGTAGCGTCGGCGGCAATCGCGCAGGTGAGGTTCGCTTTGGTCGGTTTTTGAGGAACGAGAAGGTGACAGTGAAAAAGATTGTCGAAAAGGCCGGGAAGGTCACGTCCGGGCGCGTTGACGGTCTGCATGTTCTGGCGATTCAAGACACAACGAGCTTTCGTGATGATGGGTCGGGAAACTGCATTGTCGGCCATGCTACGATCGCGGTGGAGGCCGAACAGGGCACGTTGCTCGGAGCGGTTGACATGCAACTCATTGAACGCTCTGGCGGCCGCAAGAAGCCGCCCAAAAATCGACCTCTTCGTGAAAAAGAGAGCTATCGCTGGCTTGAAAGCATGCAAACTAGTGCCGCCGTTCTGAACGCGGCTGCGAATGTCACGGTTATAGCCGACCGTGAAGGGGACATCTTCGAGATGTTTGCATGCCGCCCAAAAGGCGTGGACGTCCTGGTCCGAGCGTCCCATGATCGCAATCTTTCCGATGATACAGGCAAGCTCTTTTTCAGCCTTGAGGGCACGCCGCAGCAAGAACATACGGTCGAGTTGCCCGCGCGACCCGGGCAGAAGAAGCGCACGGCCCGGATTGGCGTTCGTTTCGCTTGCGTTACCCTGCCGCACCCCAAAAACAGACCGATTGAACAAGGCGTTCCCGCCAGCACGTCCGTCTACATCGTTGAGGCGCGAGAAATCGACCCGCCAGTAGGTGTGCAGCCTGCACGTTGGCGCCTGCTGACCAGCCATCGGGTCGAAACATTCGAACAGGCACGATGGATCACTCAACTCTACCGTCGGCGCTGGGTCATTGAGCAGGTTTTCCGGACCATTAAGACCAAAGGTTTCGACATCGAAAACGTGTCTATGGAGCCCGCACCCTTCAAAACTCTTTGCGCAATGACGCTTATCGCGGGGATATCCTGCATGCAGCTCGTGCAGGACCGGGATGGCGCAGGCAAACGCCCGCTGGAGGATGTATTCGAGGCGCAGGATCAACCGGTCCTTGAGGCCGTATCCGCTTCGCTTGAAGGTAAGACCGAAAAGCAGAAAAACCCGCATCCAAAGGGGTCGCTCGCCTTTGCAGCCTGGGTGTGCGCCCGTCTCGGTGGCTGGACCGGATATTATGGGAAACCGGGCCCCGTGGTTATGTTGCGCGGTCTCTATCAATTTAGGTCAATCCAACTCGGATATGGGATCGCTGGAAATGTGTGAATCGAGTAGGGCATTGTCCGGGGTCTTTTTTTGAACATCGCAATTCACCAGAACCTGAAACGCCTTTTCTGCTTGGCAATAGTCAATGTGCATTCCTCAGAGGTAAAACCATGATCCTGG
>CAXXPZ010000017.1:0-30951 GCA_963422555.2 uncultured Ruegeria sp. | reverse complement strand
AATCCCTGAGCCGCGCGGATATAATTCAGGCGAACCGTGTTCAGGTCGGCCTCACTGCTGAATCCATCCCTGTCCTGCGTCATATCAACGTGAAAGGCCACATCATCCAGACCTGCCGCCGCCAGACGTGCAAGCATGGCCCGTCGCGCGCGTATCCCGTTGGTCATCAGACACGAGCGCATGCCCAGACGCCGGATTTCACGGCACAGCGCCTCAAGGTCCTCGACCTTACGCAGAGTGGGATCACCGCCGGTCAGTTGCACCGAAACGCCGGGGCCATAGTGGCTGTGGATCGTCGCGAGGCGGGCGAAAAGCACCGACAGGGGCGGGTCATAGGTCATCTCGGCCCGATCCGACAGGTAACACAGGCTGCAATCCAGATTGCAGCGCTGCTTAACCTCAAGCGCGACGCAGGCGATGGGATAGAACCGGCCCGCGGTTTGACCGGGGCCGTATTCGCCGCTGCTCCACAACCCGTCGCGCAACGGCGCACGCCGATCCGCCCCGATGAACCGGCGCCCGGCAGGCGCAATGCTGGTCAGATCTGATGCTACATCTTTCATGCACACCAAGCTAAAGACCTGCCTTCGGACGGGCTATGTCGCCTCACAGCATCGTGCGAGGCAGTGAGCGTACTTATCCGCAGCAACCACCGGATTTTGCAGGTTGAACTTCGGATGGTGCTTCATCCACATGCCCGCCGCGACCCAGCCAGGTTCGTTCAGCCAGATAAAAGTCAGAAAACGTCTGAGTGAAATCCTGCGACACCGATCTTTCCGGAATACGCGTATCCAGCACGGCGTGCCGCCATGCCTTTACGCGTGGATAGGGTTCCAACATGTCGTGCCCACTGTGATCCGCCACAATTGCTGATCGGTGCAACAGCGGCAACCACGCTATGTCGACGTTTCCAAGCTCTGGGCCTGAAAAGAACGGGCCATCGCCCAACTGCTTTTCCGCCTTTTCAAACGCCTCGGCGAGTTTGGCCATTCGCTCGTCAAAAATTGCCTTGTCTACACTTTGCATGGTGCTGCATTGAACCAGATAGTGCTTGCTGGCCTGATAGCTCCAGGCCCGGTTCAGGGCGCGTTGCTCGGGGTTCAGACCGGGCTGCAATGGCGTGCTGATTTCGTCGATATATTCAACAATCGCATCGGATTCGAATAACGGCGTTCCGCCTTCGGTGACCAGAACCGGAACCTGACCGGTCGGCGACAGTTCCAGAAACCAGTCGGGCTTGTCGCTGAGACTGATGTAGTCGATCTGATAGGGCAACTGCTTGGCTTCCAGCATGGCAGTCACGCGCTGAACGAAGGGGCAGATTTTCAAGCTTATGATACGGATCATGGGTCTTTCCTTTTGGTGGTTTCATCTGTCAGACGAAGCCCGGGCCAAAAAGACGACGCTCAGATCAACATTTTTTGCATTGCGGTGCTTTTTTCTGAACATCCGCGATGTTGCCACGCGCATCCATTGAGATGTTGCAGCAATCTTCGAACGCTTTGCGCAGGTCTGCCCTGCCCTTTTGCACCCGGGATTTGAGGGTCGAATAGGACAATCCCCTGGACGCCGCATAGTCGCGCTGCGACATGCCTTGGATATCGATGGTCATCAACATGTCGGCGGTGTCTTCCGGCAGACCCCGGATGAACGGCATGACGCAACCTTCAAGCGCCTGCCGGGTCTCGGGGTCTTCCCGGCGATACCAAAGGTCATCCGGATGCGCCTCGGCCCGCCCGGATTTACGGTAAAAATCGATAATCGCGCGGTCCGCGACCTGAAACAACCAGGCTTGCAGCTTGCTTGGGTCTTTCAAACCTGGAAGACCCGTAAAGACCTTGATCGAGATTTCCTGCAAAAGGTCCTCGACATCTGCTGCGTTGGATACGCGCGCGTGCAGAAATGCCTTTAGCCGTGCGCGGTATTTGGGCCAGACGTCGTCAATACGCATTTCAGGTCCCTCGATATTATTCAGTCGACCTTATCGCAAATGGGCATCAAACGCCGCAACCACCTGCTTATAAACCTCGCGTTTGAACGGCACGATCTCGTCAATCAGCCGCGCAGGGTCCTGCCACTTCCAGCGGGTGAATTCCGGGTGCTTGGTTTCGATGTCGATCTGATCGTCGCGCCCTGTATAGCGCAGCAGATACCATTTCTGTTCCTGCCCGCGATAGCGGCCTTTCCAGATTTTGGGGACGATATCGTGCGGCAAATCATAGGGCAACCAGCCATCCGTCTCGGCGATGATCTCGACCAGTTCTGCGATGACGCCGGTTTCTTCCCACAACTCGCGCAGGGCGGCATCGCGCGGGTCTTCGCCCTTATCCACGCCGCCCTGAGGCATTTGCCAGGCATCCTGGGGGCCGTCATTTCGCATTCCGACGAAAATCTTGCCGTCCGCGTTTATCATCATCAGCCCGACGCAGGCCCGGTAGGGCAGCTTGGCGATCTCTTCGGGGGTCATGGGCGGCCTCATGGGTTGTTTGGCCCACCTCTAACAACCGCTGCTGTGGCAGCAAAGGGGGTGACGTGGGGTTTTGCGTGACAGCGACGCTGACCGGGGCGATTGTCTGCGCCAAATCAGGGAGAGTTTCGCCATGACTGCGTACCCAAACATGCTGGCCCCGCTGGATCTGGGCTTTACCACACTGAACCTTAATTCCGCAGTAGGCGCGGAGGCGATATCGGGTAAACTGTTGAGGTCCAGTTAAGAATAGCCGTTGGAGGGTTTACAATTGGCTCACCCATTTGGTGATCGCGCTGAGGTTGAACAAGCGCATTCGAATGAGCCCGTTGCGCTGGACAGTTTCAGCGGTCAGGTTCATGTTCGCTGGTCTCCGGACGAAGCCGTCACTCCGCTGGGCCAGTTGCCGTTCTTCATCGATTATCTGAAGCAGGCCGATCTGTTTGATCCCTTTGTTGCGGATTGCCCGTTGCGGTTCAGCAGCCCCAATGCGCCAAAGGTTCGGGATGTTCTGGGCACGATGGTTCTGTCGATCGTGACCGGCGGTCGGCGCTATGCGCATGTGAATGCGCTGCGGCACGATGGGATCAATCCGGCGTTTCTGGGGCTGAGCAAAATCTGCAGCGACGACTCGGTTCGGCGGGCTTTGGCGACCCTTGATCAGCGAGAAGCGGACATCTGGCTGAAGCACCATCTGACATTCCCGCTGCATCCAGTGATGCAGGAAGACTGGATCCTGGACGCGGACACCACGGTCAAACCGATCTATGGCAAACAGGAAGGTGCAGTTGTGGGCTACAATCCCCACAAACCCGGTCGACCCTCTCATTGTTACCACAGCTTTATGATCGCAAACCTGCGGCTGATCCTGGGCGTTGAGGTCACCGCGGGCAATGAACATCACGGCACGCATGGTCTTTCTGGTCTGCTGGAAATTCTGGATGGCCTCGCCCCTGCCGCACGGCCGTATCTTGTTCGTGGTGACAGCAGCTATGGCAATGAAACGGTGATGTCTGCGCTTGAAGAGCGGGCTCAGCCCTATCTTTTCAAGCTACGCATGACGAAACGGGTGAAGGAACTGGCGTCAAAACTTGCTGCAAAAACCGGCTGGACTGAGGCAGGTCGCGGCTGGCAGGCGGCGGCATCGGAATTGCAATTGATGGGCTGGAGTCGCAAACGCCGTGTTGTTGTTCTGCGCCGTCGGGTGCCAAAGGACGTGGCGCTGACAGCGCCGATTGGTGAAGAGAATGAGCAACTTCTTCTGGGCCTCGCCGAGGTGGTCCCGGCTCAGGCGGCGCTTTGGGAGTACAGCGTTCTGGTGACCTCGCTGGATTGCGAGGGCCTCACCCTGGCACAGCTCTACCGGGATCGGGCTGATGCGGAAAACGCGTTTGACGAACTGAAGAACCAATGGGGGTGGGGCGGGTTCACAACGCAGGATCTGAAGCGTACGCAGATCACCGCCCGAATGACGGCGCTGGTTTACAATTGGTGGTCGCTTTTTGTCCGGCTGGTTGACCCAATGACATCGCGAGAAGCGATCACCAGCCGTCCGCTGTTATTGACTGGTGTCGCACGAGCGACCAGACACGCGGGACAGACAACGCTGTTCCTGAACAGCAGCCATGGGCAAACGCGGCAGATCCGGTCGAAACTGACGGACATGACACGGTTCTTGCGTAACCTGCAATCTGCGCCGCAGTTGACCGCCATTGAGCGTTGGTGCCGGATTCTTGGCCGCGCTCTCGCAAAATTCCTGCATGGGCGCAACCCAAAGCCACCTCCCAATGTGTTGCCGGCCTGTTGATAGGCCAAAATTGCACAACCAGAACGCGAACGCACCTGCCGAAATTGGCCGGAAACAAACTCCAACTGCGGAATCAAGGCTGAAAAACCGGATCCTGATGGGTTCGATGCATACCGGGCTGGAAGAAACCGGCGACTGGAACCGGGTAGCCGAGTTTTATGCCGCGCGCGCGGTGGTGTTTCGCTGATGGTAACGGGCGGGATCGGGCCCAATCTGGAAGGCTCGGTTCTGCCGGGCGCGGCGATGATGACCAGCGACAAGGATGTGGCCAATCATTCCATCGTCACGGATCGGGTGCATGAGGCAGGCGGCAAGATCGCGATGCAGATCCTGCATGCGGGGCGCTATGCCTATGGACCGAAATGCGTGGCGCCCAGCCCGGTGAAATCCCCGATCTCTCCGTTCCCGCCGCACGAGTTGGATGAGGACGGGATCGAGAAACAGATCGGCGACATCGTGAATGCCGCCGTGCTGGCGCAGCAGGCCGGATACGATGGGGTCGAGATCATGGGGTCCGAGGGGTATTTCCTCAACCAGTTTCTTGTCACCCATACCAACAAACGCACCGACCGCTGGGGCGGCTCCTACGAGAACCGGATGCGACTGCCGCTTGAAGTGGTGCGCCGCACACGAGCGGCCGTGGGAACCGATTTCATCATCATCTACCGCCTGTCGATGATCGATCTGATCCCCAATGGCTCGACCCATGATGAGGTGGTGCAACTGGCGCAAGAAGTCGAACAGGCCGGGGCCACGATCATCAACACCGGCATCGGCTGGCACGAGGCGCGGATACCGACAATAGCCACATCCGTTCCCCGCGCGGCCTTTGCCTGGGTGACGAAAAAGCTGATGGGCAAGGTGTCGATCCCGATCATCACCTCGAACCGGATCAACACGCCCAAGGTTGCCGAAGAGGTTCTGGCCACGGGCTGCGCCGACATGGTGTCGCTGGCGCGGCCAATGCTGGCGGATGCGGATTTCGTGGCCAAGGCGATGACGGATGAGGCGGCCAAGATCGCGCCTTGTATCGCCTGCAATCAGGCCTGTCTGGATCATACTTTCGGGGGCAAGCTGACCTCATGCCTGGTCAATCCGCGCGCCTGTCATGAAACAGAGATGGTGATCGGCCAAGCTGATGTGGCGAAGAAAGTCGCCATTGTCGGGGCCGGTCCTGCAGGGCTGTCCACCGCAATGACAGCCGCCCAGCGCGGCCATGACGTGACCCTGTTCGACCGCGCCGATGAGATTGGTGGGCAGTTGAACATGGCCAAACAGGTTCCGGGGAAAGAAGAATTCTGGGGGCTGGTCGATTGGTACCGGACCATGATGAACGATCTTGGCGTCACGCTCGAATTGGGGCGTGAGGTCGGGGCGGATGATCTGACCGGATTTGACGAGGTGGTGATCGCCACGGGTGTCCTGCCCCGCGACCCGCAGATCCCCGGGCAGGAGCGGGACGATGTTCTCAACTATATCGACGTGCTGCGCGGCAAGGCCCCGGTTGGCACCTCGGTTGCCGTGATCGGTGCGGGAGGTATCGGCTTTGACGTGTCCGAATTCCTGCTGGAAGACGGCCACAGCCCAACCACCGACTTGCCATTGTGGTTGAAGGAGTGGGGCGTCACTGACCCGGCCCAGCACCGCTCGGGCCTGGCGCCCGAAGGACCGCAGCCCGCCGCGCCTGCGCGACAGGTGACCCTGCTGCAGCGCAAGAAGCAGGCGCATGGCAAGGGGCTTGGCAAGACAACCGGCTGGATTCACCGCGCAACATTGAAGATGAAAAATGTCAGTTTCGTGGGCTGAGTGAATTATGAACGCATCGACTATGACGGCTTGCACATCAGTTTCGGCGAAGAGCGCGCTGACCCGACCGTGATTGCGGCGGACACGATCGTGTTGTGCGCCGGGCAAGTACCAGACCGCAGCCTTGCGGACGACCTGATCGAACGGGGGATCACTCCGCATGTCATCGGCGGGGCTGATGTGGCAGCAGAACTGGATGCCAAACGGGCGATCAATCAGGGAACACGACTGGCCGCCGCGTTCTGAACATTCTTACCCACGCGATAACGCAGCCCGGTATCGCCACACATCTCATACCGAACTGGGCCGTTTCACCAGGAACGGCCTTTTTTGTACATATCTCTTGATAACGATGGTATATTGGTACATATATATAACATATGACCGATAAAATTGAACGCACCCAGACCGGAATTCGAATCGAAAAGCGGCTGCTCAAGGTCCTGAAGGGGCTGGCAGAATCTTTGGACATGTCCGTGGGCGACCTGATCGAGGGCATCGCCCTGCACAGTTTCGAGAACAAGCCGCCCTTCTCGCCTGAAACCCTTAAGAAGATCGATCAGTTGAAAGAGGTTTACGAACTGGATTGGACGGCCGAGCACAGCCATAAATTCAAGGAGGCCAAGGAGTGACCAATACAATCAAGGTGTCCAACGTTACGCAGGCGTTTGAGGCGCATGACATAGACAATGCCTCGTTTGGACACGGCGAACACGTGCGGGTCGCGTATGACCTGCTGCGGAAATATGACTTTATCGATGCGGCGGCGACTTACGCCAAAGGCATCCGCGCCCTGGCGGCAAAAGCCGGCGCACCGAAAAAGTTCAACCTGACCATCACATATGCATTCTTGAGCTTGATCGCCGAACGCATGGACGGCACAAGACCTGCCAACTTTGAGGCATTTGTCGCGGCAAACCCAGATCTCATGTCCAAATCAGTACTCAACAGCTGGTACACAATTGACCGGCTGAATTCTGCCCTGGCGCGAGACGTCTTCCTTTTGCCATCTGCCGCGTAACCGACCAGAAGCGACACTTGCGACCGTTACTCCACGTTGATCGTTATCACCTCGGACACAATCGGCGTGGCATGCGGAACATGCCCGGCATCGCCCAGAACCAGTTGCAGCGTGTGTTCACCCGGCGCTAGTTCCAGCGTCACCTCGGTCTGGCCGCCACCGAAATGCATGTGGTTGTCATCCGATGGCAGACCATAGGCCAGCTCATCCGCGCCATCTCCGCCCTGCCCCAATGGTGGGCGGTCAATCAGCAGATGATGGTGTCCGGTGTTCTCCGCTTCGGTCCCGGCAGGTGCAACACCCATGCCGCTGAGGCCAAAGACCACGGTAACCGGCGATTGCGCTGTATCCCCATCCGACAGGTTGACGAAATAGACTGTCGCATCGGGATTCGACGGTGTTTCACCGCCGGCCCATGCAAATAAGGGCGCCAAGATTAGCGCGAAGGGTAAAAATATTGTTCTCATCTTCTCCTCCGTGGTCACAAAAAAGCCACCGTCATCCTAGCACGAATATGCGAACTGCCTGAAATCCGCACATTTTGTGAGGGCCTGAAGGTTGGAAACCTAATACGTTCGGCGTTTCCCAACCGCAAACGATCCAAATCAAAACCCTGATATTATCCCATGTCTGCCCCGTTCTCGCCCAGATTGATCGCAATATTGAGACAACGAACAGAAGACCTGGGGAACGAGAATGGATCGACTGACCGAAATGGAGGCATTTTCCAACGTGGTGGACCAAGGCGGGTTCACTGACGCGGCAAAGAAAATGGGTATCTCCAAATCGGCCGTATCTAAGCATGTGTCGAGCCTTGAGGCGCGACTGGGTGCACGGCTGCTGAACCGGACGACACGTCGGGTTTCACCAACCGAAATTGGATTGGCCTATTACGATCGTGCGCGGCGCGTGCTGAACGACGCAGGTGAGGCGGATGCGCTTGTCACATCGATGCAATCCGACCCGTCCGGTCTGTTGCGGATCAGTGTGGCGACGGATTTCGGCGTGAATCACCTGTCACCTGTCCTGTCCGAGTTTCTGGCGGCCTATCCCGATATCACCGTGAACATGGTGCTGAACAACCGCTATGTCGAACTGATCTCTGAGGGGTTCGATGTTGCCGTGCGCATTGGCGAGCTGGAAGACAGCACCTTGCGCGCCCGAAAGCTGACCGAGACTGTGAAACGCATGGTTGTGTCACCAAAATACGTTCAGCAATTCGGGCATCCGCAAAAGATCGACGATCTGAATGAACACAAGCTGCTGCATTACTCCAGCCAATCCTCGGGCAATGTCTGGAGACTGACGGCGCCATCGGGTGAAAAACGTCAGGTGCGCACTGCTGGCTGGCTGAGTGTCAATGACGGCCAATCGCTGCTGAATGCCGCGATCTCGGGCCTGGGGATCGCCTATCTGCCCAGCTATCTTTATGCAGACGCGATGAAATCCGGCGAGGTTGTGGACGCGATGCCGTCGCTGCCCGACGAGGTGCAGGGCGTCTATGCAGTGTATCCCCCGGGCCGGTTTACGCAGCCGAAAGTACGCGCATTCATTGACTTCCTCGTCGACTCCTTTTCCGAAAAGGGTCCGATGGACTGGTAGAATTCTCCCAAGGCAACTTTCAAGCCCGCGCTTCATTGCGCGGGTTTTTTTTGACCAATCGCCCAGAACGGACGTTTTGGCGTTGCGAACTGGCCCGGCGATGCAGGCCCACCAATCAAAATGTTTCGACCCACGGGCGAAGTGTCAGCTCATTGCTCCAGGCCGAGCGGTCCTGGCCGAGCAAATGCATGTATTCCTGCGCAATGGCATCCGGGTTCAGGAAACTGTCGGGTTTGTCTGGGGCGTCACTGTACCCATCCCGGCCCGGGTTTCGAATGGCCCCGTCGATATTGACCCAGGCGACATGAATGCCCTTGGGGTGAAGCTCTCTCGCCATGGATTGAGCCAGCCCGCGTTGGGCAAACTTGCCCATGGCAAACGGGGCCGACAGGGGAAACCCTTTGACCCCGGCCGAGGTGCCAGTGAACAGGATCGTGCCACGCCGGTTGTTCAGGGGCTCTTGCGCCAGCATACGCCGCGTAGCGGCCTGGCCCAAAAGGAAAGCACCATGCGCCGTGATCTCGACAGCCTTGCGCACGGTTTCCGGATCAAGCTCGGCGATTGACCCACGCTGACGCGCCGAGGGGTTGTAGCACGCCACACGCAGATCACCGGGCAGGTCTGCGACCAATGACGCCATTCCTTGTGTATCCGTCCCGTCAAGCTGATGCAGTTGCGCGCCGGTTTCCGCCGCCAGATCCGCAAGGTCCGACACGTTTCGCGCGGTCAGATGTACGCCATACCCGTCTTTGGCCAGCGCGCGTGCAAAAGACGCCGACAGCCCCGCTCCGGCCCCGACAATCAAAGCTTGTGGAAGTTGATGCTGGTCTGACATGAAAACTCCTGTGTTGGCTGAAACTCGTTTGATCCGAGCTTATCATACCACCTAACGCAGAGGGTTCAGTTGACCAGCAAAACCGCCTCGACCCGCCGGTTGGTATCACGGCCTTCGGGGGTGGCGTTCGACGTGATCGGGGACAGATAACCCACGCCCTGCGCCTCAATCCGATCAGCCGCAACGCCGTGCGATTCGATCAGCCGGGTGCGCACCGCCTGCGCGCGCCGGGTGCTGACGGCGATATTGGCCTGCAGATCACCGGTGTCATCGGTATGTCCGACCAGCGCCAGCCGCATACCGAGATTGTCGTCCAGATAACCCGCCACCAAATCCAGCGAGGCAAAGGGACCAGCGCCCAGCGCAACTTCGCCGGTTGAAAAATGCAGATCGTCAAGGATCACGTGCCCGTCACGTTGCAGAACCCGCAGCAAACCCTGAGTGCCGTCAACTGCATCCTCGATCACCAATGGCGGCGGCGACTGGGTATCAACCGGAGTGACACGTATCAGCTGAACGAACCCATCCGGCGGATTGCGGCTGACCAACAGGGACAGCACGTCATCTCCTCGCGTTGCCGATAGAAACCGGTAGTCATGGATTGCCACATACATGTCCGGCGTCGGCACCACTTCGGTATCGAAACGGAAATCAAATCCGCCGCAATTGCGCGCCTCGCATTCAAACACGATGTCATAACCCTGCGCCGCCAGTTGATCGCGCAGCGGTGCCAGGATTTGCAGCGTGGTGCTGGACCCCGATTGCAGCCGCCACGTCGTCCGCTCGACACGCCCTTCGACCGTGCGCGCAGGCACCGCTTCTCCGGCAAATGCGCCGGTCGGCAGGTCATAACTGTCCAGAGGGCTAATCCGCTCGCTGATCTGGCGGGCACTGGATGGCATCGTCAGATCCTGCGCGGCAGCAGCGGTGGCCAGCAGGCCGAAACAGAGGGAAAGGATTCGGATCATCGGAATTGTGCGTGATACTCGGGGTTTGGAACCATGCCGGTGGCGCTGGCCACGCGGTTGGTCATGTTGAAGAAACCGGTCACATTGGCAATGTCCCAGATATCGCGGTCGGTAAAGCCCACATCGCGCAAATTCCGGCGATCGGCCTCAACGATCCCGGCGCTGCCTGTGGTCATCGTCGCGGCGAAATCCAGCATGGCGCGCTGGCGGTCATCCAGGGGGGCAACGCGGTAGTTCATCACCAGCATTTCACCCAGTTGAGGGTCACCCGATAACTGCCGCACCGCTGCGCCATGGGCGACAAGGCAGTAAAAGCACTTGTTGATCGACGACACCACCACTGCGATCATTTCGCGCTCCAGTTTCGACAAACCGCTATCGGCCAGCATCAGTTCGTTATACATCGCCGTGAATACGTTCAGCTTGTCGATGTCAAAGGCATGGGCCTTTAGAACATTCGGCACCATGCCCAGCTTTTCGGTACAGATATCAAAGTACTTTTGCGTCTCGGGCGGCAGCGGGTCCACCATCGGCAGGTTCAGCGCGGTGGGATTGGTCTGATCTGTCACGGCGGGTCAGTCTCCTTGGATGCGCTGACTGTAATGATACTCTCCCACGATTGGCATCCCGAGAGACCGGTAAAGACCATTGGCCCCGCCATTCGCCTTGGTACAGATAACGCTAAGGGTATGGGCGCCGTTGTCCAGCGCCCAAAAGGCCGCGGCGCGCATGGCCCATTGCCCCAGCCCCTGACGGCGATGATCAGGCAGGATTTCCAGCGCATGCACCATGGCGACGCCATCGTGGATGGCAACAAAGCCGGTGCCCGCTGGTTGATCGTTCTGGCGCAATAGCAAACCGGTCTTTGGCTCTTTCGCCCGATCCATGACCGCCAGCCGTTCAGGCCCGATCCCGCCCTGCGCCCAGATTTCCCGCATGATTGCCAGCAGTTCCCAGATTGTAAAAACGGTGACGCGGGGAACGGGCACTTGTGTCAGATGCGCAATCGGGCTGGCGTAGATATTGACCGGATCGAGTATCTCGTAGCCGCGTTGCGCCAAGTGCGCATCCAATGCCTCATCTCCGGGACGCAGGCAAAAGATGCGTTTCTGCCCCATGGCCAGCATCGCCTGTTCGGCGGCATCGATGTCACCGGCATTTATCGTACCGACCAAACTGGCTGCAGATACGCGCGATCCGCCGCCCTGTCCTTCGCGCAACTGAAAGGGACCGACCCGTTCGTACCGCGCCGCAGGCCATGTACCGTCAACAATGTCGGGCCAGTTCACACTCAAAGCTCCAGATCCCTGGCCAGCCGGATCATGGCAGCGTCGATACGACCGCCCTCGGTTCCGCGCACGACAACATTGGCCCCGAAGATACCGTTGAGCTGAAATGGATAACATCCGATGGACAGGTCGCTGAAATCCTGCGCCAGCCGCGACAGCGTCGCGGCAATATCACCTTCGCCCCGATCCACCCGCAGCGTCTGCGACAATAGCGGGGCACCACCGGTCAGGGTGGGCAGGACACTGGCCACCATGGCCTGAAACACCGCGGGCACCCCGGCCATGACGTGCACGTTTTCAATGGTGAAACCGGGTGCGGTCGACACCGGGTTGTCGATCAGCGTCGCACCGTCCGGGATGCGCGCCATGCGCAGTCGCGCGGCGTTCAGTTCCAGCCCGGTCTTGTCGTAATGCGCCTGCAGCAATGCGCGGGCATCGTCACGTACGTCGATATGCGCGTCAAAGGCGCGGGCGATGCAATCGGCGGTGATATCGTCATGGGTCGGGCCGATGCCGCCGCTGGTAAAGACGGTATCATGGGCATCCGACAGCGCCCTGACTGCCGCCTCGATCGCGGGCGCATCATCGCTGACGATTCGCACTTCTTTCAGATCGATGCCCTGTTTGGTCAGCTCGCCCGCCAGAAAGTGCATATTGGCATCCCGGGTGCGGCCGGACAGAATCTCATCCCCGATGACCAGCATTGCTGCGGTTGGATTGGCCATGGCGCGCGCTCCCCCTTGATCGACCCGTTGCGCAGATATAGGCCCTGAGACATGCGTTTTGAAACCCCCCTTGTCCCCTACTGTATGCACACATCTTTTCCCGCACGCGGAATTAGGTTCTGAACCTTGCCGTTTTGTCATATCGGTTCTATCTCCTGTCTTGCTGTTTCAAGGGGGTAGAGATGCAAAACTCGAGTTCGCATTTTGGTGATTGTCGTTTGGATCAGGCTGAACGCTTTTTGCATGGTCGTCTTGTCGAGGTCGGTCCTCGTGGTATTTCGGTGCGTAGCGTCGGCGGCAATCGCGCAGGTGAGGTTCGCTTTGGTCGGTTTTTGAGGAACGAGAAGGTGACAGTGAAAAAGATTGTCGAAAAGGCCGGGAAGGTCACGTCCGGGCGCGTTGACGGTCTGCATGTTCTGGCGATTCAAGACACAACGAGCTTTCGTGATGATGGGTCGGGAAACTGCATTGTCGGCCATGCTACGATCGCGGTGGAGGCCGAACAGGGCACGTTGCTCGGAGCGGTTGACATGCAACTCATTGAACGCTCTGGCGGCCGCAAGAAGCCGCCCAAAAATCGACCTCTTCGTGAAAAAGAGAGCTATCGCTGGCTTGAAAGCATGCAAACAAGTGCCGCCGTTCTGAACGCGGCTGCGAATGTCACGGTTATAGCCGACCGTGAAGGGGACATCTTCGAGATGTTTGCATGCCGCCCAAAAGGCGTGGACGTCCTGGTCCGAGCGTCCCATGATCGCAATCTTTCCGATGATACAGGCAAGCTCTTTTTCAGCCTTGAGGGCACGCCGCAGCAAGAACATACGGTCGAGTTGCCCGCGCGACCCGGGCAGAAGAAGCGCACGGCCCGGATTGGCGTTCGTTTCGCTTGCGTTACCCTGCCGCACCCCAAAAACAGACCGATTGAACAAGGCGTTCCCGCCAGCACGTCCGTCTACATCGTTGAGGCGCGAGAAATCGACCCGCCAGTAGGTGTGCAGCCTGCACGTTGGCGCCTGCTGACCAGCCATCGGGTCGAAACATTCGAACAGGCACGATGGATCACTCAACTCTACCGTCGGCGCTGGGTCATTGAGCAGGTTTTCCGGACCATTAAGACCAAAGGTTTCGACATCGAAAACGTGTCTATGGAGCCCGCACCCTTCAAAACTCTTTGCGCAATGACGCTTATCGCGGGGATATCCTGCATGCAGCTCGTGCAGGACCGGGATGGCGCAGGCAAACGCCCGCTGGAGGATGTATTCGAGGCGCAGGATCAACCGGTCCTTGAGGCCGTATCCGCTTCGCTTGAAGGTAAGACCGAAAAGCAGAAAAACCCGCATCCAAAGGGGTCGCTCGCCTTTGCAGCCTGAGTGTGCGCCCGTCTCGGTGGCTGGACCGGATATTATGGGAAACCGGGCCCCGTGGTTATGTTGCGCGGTCTCTATCAATTTAGGTCAATCCAACTCGGATATGGGATCGCTGGAAATGTGTGAATCGAGTAGCCCTTGTCCCCGCACGTCTGATCCGCCGCTACAAACGCTTTCTGGCTGACTGCCAGCTGGAGGACGGGCGTGAGGTGACGGCCCATTGCGCCAATCCGGGTTCGATGATGGGACTGGCCGATCCGGGTGAACGGATCTGGCTGGAGCCCAACGACGATCCGAAGAAAAAGCTGAAATACGGCTGGCGGCTGGTCGATCATGAAAACGGACACTTCACCGGCGTCGATACATCGGTCCCCAACAAAGCCTTGCGCGCGGCGCTGGAGGCGGGCGAAATCCCGGAACTGGCCGCATATGAAACCCTGCGGCCCGAGGTCAAATATGGTGAAAACAGCCGCATCGATTTTCTGCTCAACGGACCGGGCCTGCCCGATGCCTATGTCGAGGTCAAAAGCGTCACCCTATCTCGCCAGCCGGGTCTGGCCGAGTTTCCCGACAACGTCACCGCTCGCGGCACCAAACATCTGAGGGAACTGGCGACAATGGCAGCACAGGGACACCGCGCGATCATGCTGTATCTGGTGCAACGCACCGATTGCGACCGGTTCACGCTGGCAGCAGATATCGACCCGGCCTATGCGGCGGCGTTCGAAGCCGCGCAGGGTCACGGCGTCGAGAGGCTGGTCTACGGCACACGGATTTCACCCGAAGGCGTGGATGTGGACGTTGGGTGCGGTCTGCAAGCCCTGTGACACCCAAGCCCAGCCCCTCAACACCTTGGGCTGACATACATTGCACCTGCCACGCATTCGATTATCGTCTATCAATCGCAACCTGCGATATGCACAGCAGTTTAGGAGGCGCACTTGGACCCCGATCACGCTGACCTGATCTCGCTCAGGCATGATTTCCACCGATTTCCCGAACTCGGGTTCGAAGAGGCCCGCACCAAGGCCAAAGTCGCGGCGCACCTGCGGGACATTGGGCTGGAGGTTCACGAGGGCGTTGGCGTCGTGGGCGTATTGCGGGCGGGCAGTGGCAACCGGGCAATCGGGCTGCGCGCAGATATGGATGCGCTGCCGATACACGAGGCCAGCACGCATGGCTACGGATCGCAAAATTCGGGCGTGATGCACGCGTGCGGGCATGACGGCCATATGACCATGTTGCTGGGGGCAGCCCGTGCGCTGGCCTCAGATCCCGATTTTGACGGGACGGTTATCTTTATCTTCCAACCCAACGAGGAGCACGGTCTGGGTGCGCAAGCCATGATCGATGAGGGTGTGTTGGAGAAATTCCCCGTCGAGGAGGTTTTTGCCATCCACAACCTGCCCGGCGCGCCTGTTGGGCAGGTTTCAACCCGAACCGGATTGATATGTTCATCAGAAAGCCTGTTCGAAATATCGATCCAGGGTCAGGGTGGTCACGCCTCGATGCCGCATGTGGGTCGGGATGTGATCACAATCGGGGCAGAGGTCGTGCAGGCGCTTCAAACCATTGTGTCACGCAAGCTTGCACCTGGCGCAGGCGCCGTTGTCTCGTTCACGGAGTTTATGACCGATGGCCAGCGAAATGTCTTACCTGGCAACGCAACCCTAAAGGGCGATGTCCGCGCCCGCAGCCCTGAAGATCGCAAAAGCATCGAAGGTTTCATGCGCCAGATTGCCCAAGGCGTGGCCACCGCGCATGGCGTGCACATCGATGTGGCATTTGATACCGTGTTTGCCGAAACGATCAACGCCGCAGAACCGGCACAGGCTGTGGCACGTGCAGCACGGTCCATCGGGCTTGAGACGATCGCCGATCGCGAACCGATGAGTTTCTCTGAAGATTTCGCGCATTTCTGTGCAGCGATTCCGGGGTGTTTTCTGCTGATGGGAAATGGGGAAACAGGACCGCATGGGCAGCCATTGCATTCCAACGATTTTGATTTCAACGACGAGTTACTCTCGACAGGTGTGACTTTCTGGACGGCGCTTGTACGCGACCGGTTGTCGAAACGGACCTGAGCCAATTCGCACCGGATAGTTATGGGCGCGTCCTTGCACCCTCTGGTACTTTCTGCACAAGCAGCGTAAAAGAAATGCTGCGCGCAACTTTTTGGAGCTTAGCGTCGATGAAGGAACATCGTGGCCGTCTGACCAAGGACGGTATCCGCATCTATGAACAGGGTGACTTTGCCGGGATGCACGCGGCAGGGGCTTTGGCGGCGCGAATCCTCGATGATATCGCGGACCATGTCTTTGTCGGCCAGACAACGGGCGCAATCGACGGCATGATCACGCAGATGGTCGAGAACGCAGGCGCGACGTCGGCCACGATTGGCTACAAGGGCTATCAGCACGCAAGCTGTATCAGCGTCAACCATGTGGTCTGCCACGGCATTCCCAGCGACAAGCGTCTGAAGGATGGCGATATCCTGAATATCGACGTGACCGTGATCGTCGACGGCTGGTTCGGCGACACCTCACGCATGTTTGTGGCAGGCAAGTTGCCGCGCAAGGCCGAACGGTTGATCCAGGTCACCCATGATGCGCTGTTCAAAGGCATCGAAATGGTCAAGCCGGGCAATACGTTCGGGGATATCGGCCACGCGATTCAGGCCTATGTCGAGGCACAACGGATGAGCGTTGTCCGTGATTTCTGTGGCCACGGTCTGGGCCGGGTGTTCCACGCCCCGCCAAATGTGCTGCATTACGGTCGCCCCGGCACCGGCGCGAAGCTGGAAGAGGGCATGTTTTTTACCATCGAGCCGATGGTCAATCTGGGCCGCCCTGAAACAAAAACTCTGGCTGATGACTGGACCGCAGTGACCCGCGACAAGTCGCTGTCGGCGCAGTTCGAACATTCGGTGGGTGTAACGGCGGATGGGGTCGAGATCTTTACCCTGTCACCGGGCAACAAGTTCCACCCGACCTATTCCTCCTGATCGGCGGCCTGTTCGCGCAGCAGTTTCAACAGCAACGTTTCCTGCCCCCACGGCGTAATCGCATCGTGGATGAACACAGGCGCACGCCTTGGTTTCGGCGGCAGGCCGGTTGTCGTGTCGACGTCGCGGGCAAAGGCCCAAAGCGGAGGGGTCAAGGCGCGTTCCATGTCATGGATATTAGCACGCCCGGATCAGATTCCCAAAAGCGTCGGAACCTCTGTCATGTCGTGAAACACCTCGGCCCCAAGTTCAGCAAGCTGAGTGCCGTAGTCGTGAGGCGCAAAGCCCAGACAGCGCATTCCCGCACGGCCTGCCGCCGTCACACCGCTGGGGCTGTCTTCGATAATAACGGGGGCCGTTGACCCGAACTGCTGCGCAGCAGTCAGAAACAGGGTCGGGTCCGGTTTGCCAACACCCAGAACATCGGCTGAAAACATCGCATTTTCAAAGCGATCCCACAGCCCGTTTTGGCCCAGCGTGATCCGCATCTTTTCGATATGCCCGTTGGAGGCCACGCAGGCGGGTAAACCTAGTCGATCCAGTTGCTGCAGCACTTCCCGAATGCCCGGCACAAGGGGCACGCCCATGCGCAATCGCGCGTAGGTGTCTTGGTATACTTCTTCAATCCAACCTTCGGGTAAGCCGGCGCCCATCTGCCGCGCCAAATCCTGCGCCTTTGGCATGGTCGTGCCGACAAACAGGGCCATACACTCTGCTATCGTCAGGTGCAGCCCGTATCGCGCAAAGCTTTCGACCATGACTTGATTGGACAGGGGCTCGCTGTCCACCAAAACGCCGTCGCAGTCGAAGATCACCAGATCGTGCATATGGGCGCCTCTGCCTGTTTTGCGACTTGGCCTAGCAAGGACCTCGCCCGCCTGCAAATCAACAGCAGGCGTCAATCCGCGCGCCCTGTTTCAGTCTGAAACATCCCGCCACATCAGCGAGATATGGGTATCGCCATATTTGCGCGCGCTATGCAGGGCGAATTCTTCGGGGGCTTGCATCGGCGTGTTTTCTTCCCAGACCAGCAGGGCCTCGGCATCGATCCAGCCGCCGGTGACGGCTGCCGCAATCGCTTTCTGACCCAACGCCTTGCCATAGGGCGGGTCGAGGAAGATCAGATCGTAAGGCGCACCGGGATTGTCGCCCAGCCGGGTGGCATCGCGCCGGATCAGGTCAGTACGATCACCGCTGCGGGTCAGGTCGATGTTCCTGCGGATCAGCCCCTGCGCTGCGCGCCCGTCATCGACAAAACTGACATGAGATGCGCCGCGCGACAGCGCCTCAAGCCCCAGCGCGCCGGTGCCCGCGAACAGGTCCAGCACGCGCAAGCCGTCGAAATCGATCTGGTGGGTCAAGACGTTAAACAGGCTTTCCCGCACCCGGTCGGTGGTGGGGCGCAGATGCGCCCCTGCATCGCCTTTGCCTACCGGGGCCAGAGCACGGCCCCGGAACTCTCCGGCGATGACCCTCACGCCTTGAGCAGCGGTTTTAGATCCGCTTCCGGATCAGCCACCACAGCGGGATCGGCGGTTTTACCGGATTCGATCAGGCGTTTGCCAACCATATAGGCGCGCGGATCATTCATTGCGTCGACGGCAATCAGCTGATCCCCCTTGTAGTACCAGAAGGACACGGTCTGACCTTCGCCCTTGCGCGTCACCACGTTGTCATATCCGGTGTTGAGACCCGCAATCTGCAGCTTGACGTCATACTGATCCGACCAGAACCACGGCGTCGCGACATAGCCCTTGGCTGCACCCAGCATGTTCTGCGCCACGACCTCGGCCTGATCGATTGCATTTGGCACGCTTTCCAACCGGATCCGGTCACCCTTATGGGGAAAGGACGCGCAATCGCCCGCCGCCCAGATCGAAGGGTCCGATGTCCGCCCATGTGCGTCGGTCTTGATACCGTTCTTCAGCTCAAGCCCCGCCATTTCGGCCAGATGGGTTGCGGGCGCGATGCCGACACCAACAACCACAAAATCGATCTCCAGCTCGGTTCCGTCGGTCAGCACCGCGCCGGTGACCTTGCCGTTTTCACCCACCAGCCGGTCCAGCCCGACACCTTCGCGGATATCGGCGCCGTATTCGGTGTGCAGGGTCCGGAAATAATCGCTGGTTTCGGGTGCGGCGACCCGCTGCAGGATACGATCGGCCATTTCGACCAGCGTGACCTTGACGCCACGCTTGGCGCAGACGGCTGCAGCCTCAAGCCCGATATAACCGCCACCGACGATCAACGCGCGTGCGCCGTCTTTCACCCAGGGGCCCATATCGTCCACATGGGCCAGATCACGCACGACATGAACGCCTTCAAGATCACCGCCAATGCTGGCGGGCAAGCGACGCGGGTCGGAACCTGTGGTCAGGGCCAGCTCATCATAAGCGATGACTTCGTCCCCGATTGTCACGGTTCTGGCCTGTGCATCGATGCCCGTCACCCGCTGACCCAAACGCAGGGTAATGTTGTTATCCGAATAGAAACTCTCGGGCCGCAGAAACAGGCGTTCCAGCTCCATTTCACCCAGCAGATAGGCCTTGGACAGCGGCGGGCGCTGATAGGGCAGATGGGGCTCGGCCCCGATCAGGGTGATGTCCCCTTCAAACCCGTCCTTGCGCAGTCTGGCAACAAGCGAAGATCCCGCCTGCCCGGCACCAATCACGACAATATGGCTCATGTTCCTCCCACTCTGTCGAATTCACGTGGTTACTTTCATCTGCTCACCTATATTGCGGCTAAGCCCGACTCTGCAAATTCAATCGACAGGAGTATGAAGATGATTTCAACTGGCGAGGCACTGCCTGACGCAACATTGATCCAAATGGGCGAGGAAGGACCCGAAGAGGTTCGGATTTCCGACAAGACAAAGGACCGCAAAGTCGTTATTTTCGCAGTCCCCGGTGCGTTTACCGGCACGTGCACAACCGCGCATGTGCCCAGCTTTATCCGCACCAAGGCTCAATTCGACGCCAAGGGCGTGGACGAGATCATTTGCGTGGCGGTTAACGACCCGTTTGTGATGACCGCCTGGGGCGAATCCACCGGCGCGACCGAGGCGGGGCTGACCATGCTTTCGGACGCCACATCCGAGTTCACCAAAGCCATCGGAATGGATTTCGACGCCCCGCCCGTCGGCCTGATTTCACGCTCCAAACGCTATGCAATGCTGGTTCAGGACGGCAAAGTCGTTGCACTGAACTTGGAAGAAAACCCGGGAACCTGCGAAATCTCGGCGGGTGAAAGCCTGTTTGAGGCGATCTGATACCTTTTGGCCCCGGCATTCCCCGGGGCCTCTTGAACGTCATTTAACTTGATAGGGTGCCCCGATCCGCGAATAGTTGGCATATAGTCGTGGGGAGTTTGTTTATGAAAATTAAGACATTTGTTTTGGCTCTATTCGTACATCGTATTGATGCTCATTCCAGCGAGGGCGCTGGCGAGGCAGTGCCTCGGGGTTGGGTTCTTCTGCAGGACTATGAGATGGAACCAGCGCAGATAGCTGGCAAGATATTTTGTGGCGATCCCCCGGCGGTTACCAATAAACCCCTTGAGGCGGGAGTGACGGTTGTTGACGTTTTGGATATGGAGTTCGCCGCGAACGCGTTCACCGGAAGACTGGTTGAGCGCTTCGTGGCTGACACACAGGGCGGCAGCACACGGCGGATAGCTGGTGCCCCCATCGGTCACCAGCAGTGCATCCTTGTCCATGACCGGCGCGAGAACCTCCCGCAGAGCGGCAGCATTGACCGCAGGCAGGACGGCACTAACGGTCGTGCCGGAGCGATCTGTCGCGACCAGAACCGGCACCTGCTCATCGGACAGGCCCCGCTTTGTTGCCTTGCCCCCGCGCTTTCGGGCCTTTCGGTCCGGCTTTTTTGCAGAGGATTTGCCTTCCGTGGCCCGTGTCCAAACACGATCCCCTTTGCGGCTTTCAAGAAAATAGGTTTCGTCGGCCTCGACAATGCCCTTCAGTTTTTCGGCGGTGGATTTGATCCCGGCAAGGAAGCGGTGTCGCCAGCGAAAGGCGGTGCTCCCGGCTATGCCACAGCGCTTTGCCGAAACTGCCACCGTATCGCCATTGGCGAGGCATTCGCTGAACGTCAGCCAAAGATCCTTGCGGTGCAGGCCGCTCAGTGGTGTACCCGTCACCGCTCCAAAGGTTCGATTGCAGGATCGGCAAAGATAGCGTTGCATTCCCCGCGACTTGCCATTGGCCACTGCACCGTGTGCGCCGCAATGCGGGCAGGTCCGGTCTTCTCCAACACCCAGCTCAACTGCCGCAACCGAGGCTTCACCCGCTGGGCGACCGGCCAGAACCTCACCGACCTCTACTTTCTGCGCCTCGCTCAACTTGTCGACCTCCGACAACCAGGCAAGAAAGGCTTTCCGGTCCATAATGCGCATCCTCCTGTATTTCAGACAAAATATAACACATCAATACGATGTGCGAATAGATCTTTTGTTTTTGTTCTGACAGGCGTCGGCCTATTGGCTGCCTGCGGACCTGCACCGACACCTCAGCAGCAAGCCGCGCGGCAGCATGAGATTGCCTGCCTTGGCGGCACGTTGGGCGGTGCATTAATCGGTGGCGTCATTGGCAACCAGTTTGGCGGTGGATCCGGCAAGGCGATCCTGACTGCGGCAGGTGCTGCCACGGGCGGCGTTCAAGGCCAGAGATACGCGTGCTGAGGAGAGTGGATATGAAATGTGAAATCCTATTGATCGCCGTGCTTGGTCTGGCCGGGGCCGCACATGCCGAAACCGTCGCGGAACTGAACGAAAAAGAGCTGAACGCCATCGACGCAAACAATGACGGCTTTTTGTCCAAGGACGAATTCAATGCCTTTTCCGATTATGCCTTTCAAGAAATGGACGACGACAAGAACGGTACGCTTGGGCTGGACGAGGCCAAACCGTTTCTGGACATCAAGCAGTTTCAGAACGTTGACCGCAACGGCGACAGCCTTATTTCCAGGGCGGAATATAACGCGCAGATGGCGGATGATTTCGACGCCGCCGACAAGGACGGTAACGGCCAGCTGGATTAGGCTCAGGAGCGTGGCATGAACAAGTGGATTGGAATGGGTATTCTGGCGCTGGTTGCGGCCTGCGACGTGCCACAGGCCCCGGTGGTGACCGGGCCGGATGGTCAGCCGCGTATTCAGATCAACACCAGCGGCCTGACCTGTTACAATACACGCTGTCTGGACATTGATCCGTCTGGCCGCACCGTCCGGTCGATCGGCAGCCGGACAATCCGTATTCCCGGTGATATCGACGTCAGCAGCGGCACCATAACGCCCGCCCAATTCACACAGTTGGGCACGGCCGCATTGCTGGCAGGTGGCACAGGATCGCGTGAGGATCGGGATTAAAGCAGGCTGTCCATCTTTCGCGCCAGCTTGGCGTCCAGAGAGGACAGGCCGCCTACATCATGGGTCGACAACACCACCTCGACCGTGCGGTAGACATTTGACCATTCGGGGTGATGGTTCCATTTCTCGGCCCAGATCGCCACCTGGGTCATCCATCCGAACGCATGGACAAAATCGTCGAAGATAAAGGTCTTGGTGATCGCGTCACGCTCCTCGACCATGGTCCAGCCATTCTTGAACAGCGGGTCCAGCAGCGGGCCGCGGGTCTCGGTCGACAATAGTTCGGTCATTGCTGTTCCTCCGGGTTCGCTTTTCTGAACGGGCCGTATTCCGTCAGAATCTCGATCTCTTCTCCCACTGCGTGGGCCTCGGCGTCCAGATATTTCCGGACTGCATCGGCAAATCCCGGATCACCGATCCAGTGCAGGCTGTGTGTGCGCGTGGGCAGGTAGCCGCGCGCCAGTTTGTGTTCGCCCTGCGCGCCCGCTTCGACACGGGCCAGACCGTGGGCAATGGCAAAATCGATCGCCCTATAGTAGCACAGTTCGAAATGCAGACAGGGGTGATGTTCAACGCAACCCCAATAGCGGCCAAACAGGGTTTCGCGCCCGATGAAGTTCAGCGCGCCCGCTATGGCATATCCATTGCGCTCGGCCAGTACCAACGCCAGATCATCAGCCATGGTTTCCTGAGCGATATCAAAGAATTGCCGCGTCAGATAGGGCGCGCCCCATTTGCGTGCACCAGTGTCCTGATAGAACCGCCAGAAGGCATCCCAATGCTCGGGTCGCAGTTCCGATTCGGTCAGAGTTCGGATTTGCCCACCGAAATCACCGGCCTGCTTGCGCTCTTTCCGGATATTCTTGCGTTTGCGCGACGACAGGGCGGTCAGAAACGCGTCAAAATCCGCAAAACCCTGATTCAACCAGTGAAACTGTTGTGAGGTGCGGGCCATCAGGCCCATCTGCTCGCCCGCCAACGCCTCATCCTCGGTGCAGAATGTCGCGTGCAGCGATGAGATGCGATTGTCAGCAGCCAGTTGCACCGCGCCCTGGACCAGCGCGGACATGCCGATCGCCTCGTACCCGGGGCGCACCAGAAACCTGCGCCCGGTGGCCGGGGTGAACGGGACCGCGACCTGCAGTTTCGGGTAATACCGCCCACCTGCGTTTTCAAAAGCATGGGCCCAGCTGTGGTCGAAGATATATTCGCCCTGACTGTGCGATTTGGCGTACATCGGTGCTGCACCGATCAACACCCCGTCCAGATAGGCCGTCAGGTATTGCGGCTGCCAGCCGGTTCCGCGCCCGACCGAGCCGCTTTCCTCAAGTGCCAGCAGAAACCTGTGTGTGGTAAACGGATCAAGCGGGCGGCCTCCGTCCGCGGCCTCGGGGCAGGCACACCCGTCCCACTCGGTCGCAGTTATCTGCGAGAGCGATCCAAGAACCTGAACCTCGATTTGCGCCTGATCCATGTGCCCTCCGCGTCTGACCTTAATTTGTGACTGTGCACGCCGCGATCAAGCCGGATAGCCCTCGAAGGTCACATTGTCGGCAACTCTGCGCGCTTCGGCCTCTTGTTCGGGCGACCGGACGGTCCAGCATAGAATCGGCACCCCCTGCGCCTTCAGGTCCGCCACCCGGGCGCGGCCGTGGTCGTGAACCTCGTGGCTGATAAAGCTTGCGCCGACCCGGTCGAAATCCGGAATATCCCGCAGATGATCGCATGTTTTGGCAGGCAGAAGCCAGTTGCTCGGGTCATAAGAGCTGGTCACGATACCACGCGGCACCTCGGGGGCCAGCCGGGCCAGTTCCGCCACGCTGTTAGGATTGAACGACATCAGCGCCAGCGTGCCGTCATACCCCTGCAGAGCGCGAATCGCGTCCTGTTCCAGCGGGCCGATCCCTGTTCCCATCGCGCCATCCTGATCCTTGAACTCGATCAGCAGGGGAACCTTGCCATCGACCAGATCCAGAACCTCTTGCAGCGATGGGATGCCTTCACCCCCGGAATGCAGCAGCGACAGCGCCGAGGCGTCGGCTGCGGTGATCTGCCGGATTGGTCCGGACTGCCCGGTCAGCCGGGTCATGTCATAATCGTGAAACACCACGGCCTGGCCATCTGAACCGCCCCGGGTTTACCGGAGAGTAAAACTCTCAAAGGATGAACCCTATGGAGAAGAAAAAATCACCCCCGAAGTACACGGCTGAGTTTCGCGCCCGCGGCGTTCGGCTTTATAAAGATCATCGCGCGGATTACGCCAGTGACAACGCGGCCTACCACGCGATCGCGCCAAAGCTCGGCTGCTCGCCGGACAGCCTCAGAGTCTGGTGTCAGCAGGCTGAGCGCGATGCCGGCGAACGCGATGGGCTGACCAGCGAGCAGAAGGCACGTCTGAAAGCCTTGGAGCGTGAGAACAAGGAATTGCGCACGGCCAATGAGATCCTGAAGAAGGCGAGCGCGTATTTCGCACAGGCGGAGCTCGACCGCCCGTTCCGGAAATGATCGCATTCATCGATAATCATCGGGACGAGTTCGGTGTCGGGTCGATCTGCAGGGTGCTGCCGATCGCGCCATCGTCCTATTATGCGCGTCTGTCTATCCGGCGCAGCCCGGACAAAGCCTCGGATCGGGCCAGGAAGGACGATAAGGATGCGCGGGAAATCCGGCGCGTCTTTGATGCCAGCCGGGGACGCTATGGCGCGCGCAAGGTATGGCATCAACTGCGCCGGGAAGGCTATGACATCGCACGCTGCACGGTGGAACGCCTGATGAAAGTCATGGGGTTGCAGGGTGTTACACGCGGCAAGAAGAAGACCACGATCCCGGACCCTGCACAGGCCTGCCCGGAAGACAAGGTCAATCGCGCGTTCACGGCCACCGCACCAAACCAGCTCTGGGTCTCCGACTTCACCTATGTGTCGACCTGGGCCGGGATGGTCTACGTGGCCTTTGTCATTGATGTCTTTGCGCGCAAGATCGTGGGCTGGCGCGTGTCCACGTCCATGACCACCAGCTTCGTGCTGGACGCGCTGAACCAGGCGATCTGCCAACGAATACCATCACAGGCAGACGGGCTCATTCACCATTCGGACAGGGGGTCGCAATACCTGGCGGTTCGGTACACAGAGCGGTTGGCCCAGGCCGGGATCGACGCATCGGTCGGCAGCGTCGGGGACAGCTATGACAACGCCCTGGCAGAAAGCATCATCGGCCTGTTCAAGACCGAAGTCATTGAGTTCTTCGGCACATGGAAAACGGTTGGCCAGGTTGAGTGGGAAACCCTGGACTGGGTCAGCTGGTACAACAACAAGCGGCTGCACGGCGCGATCGGGCACCGGCCGCCACAAGAACTGGAGGACGCATTCTATGCAAACCTGAACACCCTTGATAAAGTCGCCTGAGTCTTGAGCAAAAAAGTCTCCGGTAAACCCGGGGCGGTTCACTTCGGGCGGTCAGTTGCAGGTCAATCTCGATCCCGTATCCCGCGTCCAGCGCGGCCCGGATCGCAGACAGGCTGTTTTCCGGGCGGTTGTCGGAAATGTCATGCAACGCACGATGCGCAATCGGGCGTTGCAGAAATTCCTGCGGCAGGGGCGGTGTCATTGAACTTCGAAGATACCTTCGATTTCAACGGCCACACCCAGCGGCAACGACGCCGCACTAACGGCCGAACGCGAATGACGACCGGCTTCGCCCAAGGCTTCGACCAGAAAATCGGACGCGCCATTGATCACCTGCGGCTGTGCCGTAAAATCAGCGGTCGAGTTCACGAAACCGGTCAGTTTCACAACCCGCACCAGCTTGTCGATGTCGCCACCACAGGCCGCCTTGACCTGCGCCAGCAGGTTGATGGCGCAGGATTTAGCCGCTGCGGCACCTGCCTCGACATCCATGTCATCGCCCAGTTTGCCGGTGATCAGATCGTCATCCTTGGAAATCTGACCTGAAACATAGACGATGTTGCCCAAGCGCACGAAGGGCACATAGTTGGCCGCCGGTGCAGGCGCGTCCGGCAGGGTGACGCCCAGGTTTTCCAGTTTTGCTGCGATGCTCATGTGATGATCCTCACCTAAATTCGACTCAGGCGGACGCTAACCGGGAACGGCCTTGTCGAAAAGCGGTAATGCCGCAAATCGGTCCCGGCACGCGGTCTGAGCGTTTCTCCTCTTATTCATAATGTGTTGATGCGGTGTCACTTTACCTGAACCCGACATGCGGGTTACACGCTAGGAGTTTCAAATCGGGTGCGAAACGGTTATGTGACACCGAACTGCGCCGCCACAGCGCCGATGACGAGTTGATTGAAGGCCCGGTAAACCTGAGCCGGGTGATATTGGAGTAACAAGGACCGTGTCCAGCCGAACCTTCCTGAAGCCCCTGATCGTTTTGTCTTTGCTGGTCGGTCTGTCGGCCTGTGCAACTCAGCCCGGAAACGAGGCCGCCCGCGGAGAAACTTTCGATCCGTACGAGAAAACCAACAGGGGCATTCACAAATTCAACCTTGGCGTCGACCGGTTTCTGTTTCGCCCCGCCTCGAAAGGTTACGTGAAAATCGTGCCTGACCCGATGGTGACCAGCTTTAATCACTTTGCTGAAAACCTGACCCTGCCCGGACAGGCGCTGGATTACCTGCTGCAGGGAAACATCAAGCAAACCGGAAACGCGTTGCTGCGGTTCATTATCAATTCGACAGTGGGCGGTTTCGGCCTTTCAGCACCAGCTGATGAACTGAATCTACCGCCGGTAGATACGGATTTCGGCGAAACCCTGCATGTGTGGGGCGTGGATGAAGGGGCCTATGTCGAACTGCCGTTTTATGGCCCGTCCACAGCGCGTGATGCGGTGGGCGTCGTGTTCAACCTGTTTTCCAACCCGATCAATTTCAGCCCGGTACGTCCGGTCGACAATATTGGTGTCTATGCCGAGGTTGTCCGGCGCATGGGTGATCGGGGCCGGTTCTCGGACACGGTGGATTCGATTCTGTATGAAAGCGCCGACAGCTACGCGCAGGCACAGACGATTTATCTGCAAAATCGCCGCTTTGAACTGGCACGGGACGATGAGGACGCCTATCTGGGCCTGTATGATGATCCCTATGCCGAAATCGGGACTGACCCTGTCAGGGATCCCTACCTAGACCCCTACGAGGACCCTTATGCCGAATAACTCCTTGAATCGACGCGATTTAGTTGCCACTGGTCTTGCCGGCCTGGCGCTAACCGCCCTGCCCCTGCCCGCATTTGCCCAGACCGAGGCCAGTGCCAAGGCGCTTGTTGTCAGCGTCGTGGACGACATCAACCGCGTGATCGGATCGGGCAAATCTGAAAAGACCATGATCCGCGATTTTGAAAAGATATTTGTGCAATATGCCGATGTCCCGATCATGGCGCGCTATGTTCTGGGGGCCGATGGTCGCTCGGCAAGTGCATCGCAGATACGGCAGTTCACCAAGGCCTTTCAGGGCTATATTTCCAGCAAATACGGCCGTCGCTTTCGCGAATTCATTGGCGGCCAGGTCACCGTTCGGAATGCCCGCAAGATCAAGGCCGGATACGAAGTGCGCACATCCGTCAAGCTGAAGGGCTCTTCCCCGTTCGAAGTCACCTTTCTGGTCTCGGACAAATCGGGCCGCGACCGGTTCTTCAACATGTTCATCGAAGGTGTGAACATGCTGCTGACTGAACGGACCGAAATCGGCGCAATGCTGGACGCGCGCGGTGGTGATCTGAACCGTCTGATCAAGGATATGAAGCGAGCGGGTTGATGTTTCGCTGAATGTGGGTTTGTTCCGCCGCGCAATCCGGTTGCGCGGCGGTTTTTCGTTCAGTTTAACCGTTCGCCGGTTTCCTTGGCGAAATAAGACACCTTGCTCATATCAAATGCCAAATTCAGCACCTTGCCCGCCTGCGCAGTGGTTTCCGCGTGCAGTCGCGCGGTGACCTGCTTGCCGCCCAGTTCCGAGACCACATAGGTGTCGGCCCCGGCAGGCTCGACCATGTCGACCAAACAGGATGCCTCTTGCACACCGGCCCCGGCGCGGAACCCGGCCTCGGCGATGTCTTCGGGGCGCAGGCCCAGAATCACATCCTGCGGCAGGGACAGATCGCGCGCATCGTTCAACACCAGCGTTTCGCCTGAGGAGCGCTCAATCGAGATTTGCGTGCCCGATCCCTGGCTGGACGCTTGTGCCGGGATCAGGTTCATTGCGGGTGAGCCCATGAAATCAGCCACAAACAGATTTGCGGGGTTGTTGTAGATCTCGGCTGGGCTGCCGATTTGCTGCACGATCCCGCCTTTCAGAACCACGATCTTGGTAGCCAATGTCATTGCTTCAATCTGATCGTGCGTCACGTAAACGATCGAGGCATCAAGCGTCTGATGCAGCTTTTTGATCTCGGTCCGCATCTCGACCCGCAACTTGGCGTCGAGGTTCGACAGCGGCTCGTCAAACAGGAACAGTTTCGGATCGCGCACCAGCGCCCGGCCCATCGCCACACGTTGACGCTGACCACCGGACAGCTGGCTGGGGCGGCGGTTCAGTAGAGGTTCGATCTGCAACAGCGACGCCACATCCTTTAGTTTGCTGTCCATTGTAGCCTGATCGACACCGCGCACTTTCATGCCAAAGGTGATGTTCTTGGCCACCGACATGGTCGGGTACAGGGCATAGGACTGGAACACCATCGCGATGTCGCGGTCCTTGGGGCTGACATGGGTCATGTCTTTGCCGCCAATCGCCAGCGTCCCGCCGGTGATCGGCTCAAGCCCCGCAATACAGTTCAGCAGGGTGGATTTGCCACAGCCCGAGGGGCCGACCAGCACCAGGAAATCGCCCGGTTCGATTGAGATGTTGATGTCCTTGAGAATTTCGGTCGTGCCGTAATTCTTGTACAGGTTTTGGATATCGAGGATGGGAGCCATGGGTTATCCCTTCACAGAACCGGCGGTCAGGCCGCGGATGAAATACTTACCGGCAACGACATAGACAAACAGTGTCGGCAGCCCCGCGATGATCGCGGCGGCCATGTCGACGTTGTATTCTTTAACGCCGGTGGTGGAGTTTACGATGTTGTTGAGTGCAACGGTCACAGGCTGTGTGCCCGCCTGGCTGAAAGACACACCGAACAGGAAGTCGTTCCAGATCTGGGTGAACTGCCAGATCACGGTCACCACAATGATGGGCAGCGACAGCGGCATGAAGATCGACCAGAAAATCCGCAGGAACCCGGCCCCGTCGACGCGAGCGGCCTTGGTCAGCTCGGACGGAATCGTGACATAGTAATTGCGGAAAAACAGCGTGGTGAAGCCCAGTCCGTAGATCGCATGGACAAAGATCAGGCCCGGAATGGTTCCGGCAATCCCCATCATGCCCAGCAGGCGCGCCATCGGCAGCAGAACGACCTGAAACGGGATGAAGCAGCCAAACAGCATCAGTGAAAAGATGATGTTTGCCCCTTTGAACCGCCATTGTGCAACGACATAGCCGTTCAGCGCCCCCAGCAGGGTCGAAATGGCAACCGCAGGCACCGCGATCAGGACCGAGTTCCAGAAATAGGGCCGTAGGCCTTCGCACTGGATACCGGTACAAGCCCCGGACCATGCAGTTTTCCAGGCCTCAAAGCTGACCTCGCGTGGGAGCGATATCAGGCTGCCCGTGCGGATTTCCTCAAGACTTTTGAGCGATGTCGTCAGCATCACGAAAAGCGGCATCAGGTAATACAGCGCAAACAGGCCCAGCAGGATGTAAAGCAGCCAGCGCAAGGCAATTTTGCTCGTGTTGCTTTGGCTGCGGGTTTGGGTTCGGGGCATCGACAGATCAGTCATTTTTCGTCCTCAGTTCTGAGTATAGATAAGGTACGACGATGGCAAAGACGACCAACATCATGATCATCGCAGACGAGGCCGCTTGACCGATGTCGCCGCGGGAAAATGCCATTGCATACATGTAGGTGGCTGGCAGATCGGTCGCGTATCCCGGACCGCCACCCGTCAGGGCGATGACCAGATCGAAGCTTTTGATCGCAAGGTGTGCCAGCACGATGAAGGCGGACAGGAAAATCGGTGCCATCGACGGGATGATGATCGCCGTATAGATGCGCCATGTGGGGATACCGTCAACTTGGGCGGCCTTGATGATCTCACCGTCCACCGAACGCAGCCCGGCCAGAAACAGCGCCATAACAAAGCCCGAGCTTTGCCAGATCGCGGCGATCACGATGGTGTAGATGGCGTAATCGGGGTTCACCAGCCAGTCGAATTCGAAGTTGGGAAAACCCCAGCCCTGCACCATGGCCTCGATACCCAGACCTGGGTTCAAAATCCATTTCCACGCCGTACCGGTCACGATCATCGACAGCGCCATCGGGTACAGGTAGATCGTGCGAATGGCCCCTTCGACGCGGATCTTCTGATCCAGCAGGATGGCCAGCAAAAGACCCAGCACCATTGCGATCACAATGAACAGCGCGCCAAAGATATACAGGTTGTTGATTGCCGTATCCCAGCGAGGGGAATCGAACAGGCGCTCATACTGGATGAAGCCCTTGATCTCGTATTTCGGCAATAGTTTCGAGCGGGTCAGCGACACCCATGCGGTCCATCCGATAAATCCGTAAACAAAGATCAATACGGCGATGAACGACGGTGCCAGCACCACCTTGGGCAGGTGGTTTTCCA
>CAXXPZ010000016.1:0-34309 GCA_963422555.2 uncultured Ruegeria sp. | reverse complement strand
CAAGGCAGCCAAGCAACTGACCTGGATGATGGAGCGTGTTGTTTCCGAGGGCACCGGGCAACGCGCCAAGCTGCCGGGCTGGCAGGTTGCGGGCAAAACCGGAACGACGCAGGCGGCGCGGGATGCGTGGTTCATCGGGTTCACTGCGGATTATGTTGCCGGTGTCTGGATGGGGTATGACGACAATACGCCGCTGTCCGGAGTGACCGGGGGCGGGTTGCCTGCCGAGATCTGGAAGGAAACCATGCTGCGCGTGACCGAAGGCATGACACCGACGCCGTTGCCGATGATCGCACCGGATCCGCCGGTTCAGGTCGCGCAGCCCAAGCGTCAGCCACGCCGCAAACAGGGCGGGTTCGAACGCGCGGTTAATCAGCTGTTGAATGATATTTTTGGCAATTGATGCCAGATGGGGTGTCAGGCGGCGAGTGTCACGCCGCCTGATTGTGGATCAGACGCTTGCGTCCAAGGCCGCAAGGATCGCATCGCCCATTTGAGTGGTCGAGACCGGCTGAACGCCTTCATCGGCCAGCAGGTCGCCGGTGCGAACGCCGTCAGCCAAAACCTTCTCGACAGCCGCTTCCAGACGGTCGGCCTCGGCGCCCTGATCAAAGCTGTAGCGCAGCGCCATGGCAAAGCTGAGGATACAGGCGATCGGGTTCGCCTTGCCCTGTCCGGTGATATCCGGGGCCGAGCCGTGGACCGGTTCGTACATCGCCTTGGGGCGGCCATTGGCCATCGGCGCGCCAAGGCTGGCCGAGGGCAGCATGCCCAAGCTACCGGTCAGCATCGCGGCACAATCCGACAGGATATCGCCGAACAGATTGTCGGTCAGGATCACGTCGAACTGTTTCGGCGCGCGCACCAGTTGCATGGCGCCGTTGTCCGCGTACATATGGCTCAGCTCGACCTCGGGGTAGTCTGCGGACACGCGGGTCACGACCTCGCGCCACAGGATGCCCGATTCCATGACGTTGGCTTTTTCCATCGAACACAGTTTCTTGTTCCGGCGCATCGCCAGTTCAAAGGCCGAGCGCGCGGCGCGTTCGATCTCGGATTCGGTGTAACGCTGGGTGTTGATGCCCACACGTTCATTGCCTTCTTCGAAGATGCCGCGCGGCTCGCCGAAATAGACGCCCGAGGTCAGTTCGCGCACGATCATGATGTCGAGGCCCGCAACGATGTCTTTTTTCAGCGATGAGAAATCGGCCAGCGCGTCAAAGCATTGCGCCGGGCGCAGGTTGGAATACAGATCCATTTCCTTACGCAGGCGCAGCAGGCCGCGTTCGGGTTTGACCGAGAAATCCAGATCGTCGTATTTCGGGCCGCCCACGGCACCCAGCAGAACCGCGTCGACCTCTTGCGCCTTGGCCATGGTTTCGTCCGCCAGCGGTTTGCCGTGGACATCATAAGCCGCACCGCCGACCAGATCCTCGCTCACGTCAAATTGCATGTCGCGATTGGTGCCGTACCAATCAATGATCTTGCGCACTTCGGCCATAACTTCGGGGCCAATTCCGTCTCCGGGCAGGATGAGGAGCGAGGGGTTGGACATCGAGGGTCTCCTTGCGTTTTGTCGCATTGGCCCTAGCGTCTGCGCCGCATCGGGTCAATGAGACGAACCGGCCAAATCGCGTGGAAAACACGTGATGATACCGGGAAACCCGTCTTGCAGGTCTGACACGGGGTCTATTCGGCAGTCAGATCGACCCAGACTAGGCGATGGCGGCTGGCGGTTTCGACCATGTCGCGCTGGGGTGCATCCGGCCAGTACACACCGGCATCCAGCACCTTCCAATCCGCCGAGGGCAGGACGTAATCGACCCTGCGATCACCCACACCTTTCCAGGTCACAGTCGTCTGCGCCCCGTCCGGATCGCTGGGCCGCGGGTCCTGAAGGCGTGGGTTGGATAACAGAGTGTTGATCGCTCCCTTGCGCCCTTCGCCAAGGTTGGGATCCAGATTGGCATCCCCCGCGATGATGAACCGGTCACTGGGCGCTGGCCCCAAGGCGCCATCCATCAGCAGCGACCAAAATCGGATTTCATCCCTGTTGCGCAACCCGTTGCGATCCTCGGGCCCGTCAAAGACCGGAGGGGTGGCGTGGAACGTCATCAGCGATAGCCGACCGCCCGGCGCCCGGATCGGAATCACCCAATGCCCGGTCGAGGACAGCCGCTGAATCGATTGGGCCCTGTCGGACGGGAACGGATCATCATCGACCCGGGGCAGGGTCGCACCGGGCAAGTTCCGCCACAGTAGGTCCGAATAAGAACTCACGTTCTGCGTTTCGATGGGATAGCGGGATAGCACGGCCAGCCCGCCATGACCGGTAAACCGTCCCCATCCTTGCGAATCGCGGGGACCGTGTGTCTGACCGTCGCCATCCAGATCGACACCGGTTTCCAGCCCGGAATTGGGTTGTTTGGCATATTGGTAAGGATAGGGGACACCGGCCTTGTCCAATACCTGCACCAGGGCGGAAAGGGCCAGCCCATCCATATCCCAGTCGACCCCCTGCAGGGCGACGATATCGGGGCGTATGGCGGCCAGCACATTGACAACTGCGGTGACCTGCGGATCGCCGCGCTGAATGTCGCGCAGCAACAGGCCGGGCCCATTCCGGCTAAGTTCAGTGTTGTAAGTGGCAACGCGCAAAATATCTGCCTGCACCGCGATGGGCAGCAGCAGCAGAACGAGGGCACGGATCATGCTGTCTGCGTTGTCTCGGCGGTGGAATAGGCGCGGCGCTTTTCAACGATCAGCCCGGCGATGCGCAATGTGGCCATGCCGCGCATGATCATGCTGGCGGGCAAAAAGGCCCAGGCGCTGAGTGTCCAGATCAGAGTCTGAGGGTTGTTGAGCGCAACCGGGTTGATGAATTCGGCCATCAGTTTGATCAGGGCCGGGATCAGGAACGGCAGCAAAACGCCGATCGAGATGTTCAGGCGACCGTCGCGCTGCAGCCGGGCCACAACGTCGCCGCCCTTGGTCGGGTCGAACAGCGGCAGGTTTGTCCAGACGTTGAAGGCACCGTTGCCCGTCGGCCAGCCGCGCAGTTTGACGGCATAGGCAAAGCTGGCAATCGTCACCAGCGCCACCACATAAGCGATGCCCGCTGAAATGCGTACCAGTTCGACAAGCGGTGCGGCGGCATCGGATGGCAGCATCAGCACCACAAGACGCACCGGTGAATACGGGAAATCAGCCACATTGGCGACCATCAGCCCAATCGAATAGATCAGGCTGGTCGCGTCTGTCGGCGTATAGGCGTTTTTGCAGATCAATGTCAGGAACAACACCATCGTCATCAGACCGACAAAGCGCAGTCGATTGACCGGTGGTGCGTCGCGAAACTCGATGAGACTTGGGAATGCCGAATTATACTCAGAGAACGTCAGAATGAACGCGAGTATCGCGAGAAAGACAACAATCTCGGTCCCATTCTGTGTCGATGTAGGCAGATACAACGCAGGGGTGAGCACCAGAAGTGCCACCAACAGTCCCCGAATCGCCGCCCCCGTTGTGCGTGCAATCACTTTCCGAACCCTTTTCCAAACCGGATCAGTCGATTCTGTGCCGACTTAATTCCAACTTGTGCCCGCCGCTCTTTTTTCTGACGGTTGCCTCTTTTCCGTCGACAGTGGCGACATTGAACTGACTGCTCAAGCCAAGGGGCAGAAAACACTGTGTTTCGGGCAAAATGATGGCGAAACTGGTGCGGCTTTGCATCATTTCCGACGCAAATCCGACGTGTATTGAAATCTCACCTCTACATGTTGTGGTTGCTGAACAGAGAACCCCAAGAATGCGAACGGGGCCGCCAAGGCGACCCCGTAAGGTTGAGTATCCACAGAATCGTCCCCAGGGTCACACCCAGGGGCGGGCCTGACTGGCGTGATCTTCGAATTTATCGATGTGATGGTCTTTCTCCATCGTCAGGCCGATATCGTCCAGACCGTTCAGCAGGCAATGCTTGCGGTGGGGGTCGATATCGAATTCGATCACGACACCATCGGATGTGGTGATTTGCTGATCTTCAAGATGCACGGTCATGCGGGCGTGTTCACCCTTATGCGCGTCGTCCATCAGGACCGCGTGATGCTCTTCCTCGACGATGATGGGCAAGATGCCGTTCTTGAAGCAGTTGTTAAAGAAGATGTCGGCAAAGCTGGTCGAGATCACGACCTTGATGCCGAAATCCCGGATCGCCCAGGGCGCGTGTTCCCGTGACGAGCCGCAGCCGAAATTGTCGCCGGCAACCAGAATCTCGGTCTCGCGATAGGCGGGTTTGTTCAGGATGAACTCTTCGTTTTCGCCGCCATGCTCGTGAAACCGCATTTCGTCGAACAATACGACGCCAAGGCCGGACCGTTTGATGGTTTTCAGATGCACTTTGGGAATGATCATATCGGTGTCGATATTGATCAGCGGCATTGGGGCGGCCACCCCGTGGACTTTTTCAAACTTTTCCATGTCTACACTCCTGCAGGAGAGGGCCGCGCCCGTGTCCTGCGTTTAAGCTTCGTTAGTTTCGTCTGTGGGTGCGTTCTTGACGAAGAACGCCATGAAGACCAATCCGAACCCGTTGAACAGCATCTCGATGCCCAGGAAGATACCCAGAATGCTCAGCAGAGCGGCGGGTTCTGCCGCAGCATAAGACCAGATGATACCAGCCAGCACGATTGACAGGATGCCCGAGATCAGCGTGGGCCAGAAAAACTGTGTTCCTTTCATCTGGAACGACAGGATGATCCGCGCGACGCCACCTGCCATGAACAGGATCAGCATCACAGTCGCCAGCGTCACCGTTCCTTGCAGCGGGTGATCCAGAAAGGACCAGCCCAGAAACAGCATCACCGCACCCATGATGAGTGACAGGATCTTGTTGCCGGTCCCCTCGACGGTAAAGCCGCCAACGATCTGCAAGGCGCCCGCAATCAGCAGCAACACACCGGTCACGACCGTTACGGCAACGGATGCCACAACCGGTGCGCCCAACACAAAGATGCCGAACGCTATGGACAGAAGCCCCAGCAGGAGCCATTTGATCCAGTCACTCATGTTTTCAATCCCTCAAATATCTAGATATGAGGAGACCTTACATCAATTCACGGACGTCTGTCAGCCGTCCTGTGATTGCCGCTGCGGCAGCCATTGCCGGGCTCAGCAGATGCGTGCGTCCGCCCCGGCCCTGACGGCCTTCGAAGTTGCGGTTCGAGGTTGCGGCACAGCGCTCGCCCGGTTGCAACTGGTCGGGGTTCATGGCCAGACACATCGAACATCCCGCCAGACGCCATTCAAACCCGGCCTCTTTAAAGATGTCGGCCAGACCTTCTTCTTCGGCCTGCGCACGGACAAGGCCCGAGCCCGGAACGACCATGGCGCGCATGCCGTCCTTGATCTTTTTGCCTTTCAGGATTTCGGCCGCAGCGCGCAGATCCTCGATCCGGCCATTGGTGCACGAGCCGATAAAGACGGTGTCAACTGCGACATCGCTCAGCTTTTGACCGGCTTCCAGACCCATATATTCGATGGACCGGCGGGCCGCATCGACCTTGCCGCCCTCAAAATCTTCGGGGTGCGGCACGGTTGCGGTGATCGGCAGTACGTCCTCGGGGCTGGTACCCCAGGTGACGACCGGTGCGATGTCTTCGCCGCGCAGGGTGATGACCTTGTCGAAATGGGCGCTTTCGTCGGTATAAAGCGTCTTCCACCAGTCCATCGCGGCCTCCCACTGCGCACCCTTGGGGGCCTGCGGGCGACCTTTGACATATTCAAAGGTCTTTTCGTCCGGTGCGATCAGACCGGCGCGCGCGCCGCCCTCGATGGCCATGTTGCAGACGGTCATGCGGCCTTCCATCGACAGATCACGGATCGCTTCACCGCAATATTCGATGACATAGCCGGTGCCACCGGCAGTCCCTGTCTCACCAATCACGGCCAGGGTAATGTCCTTGGCGGTCACACCCGGCTGCAATTTGCCGGTGATCTCGACCTTCATGTTCTTGGATTTCTTCTGGATCAGGGTCTGCGTGGCCAGAACATGTTCGACCTCGGAGGTACCGATCCCATGCGCCAAAGCGCCAAATGCGCCGTGGGTCGCGGTGTGGCTGTCGCCGCAGACAACAGTCATACCGGGCAGGGTCCAGCCCTGTTCGGGGCCGACGATATGCACGATGCCCTGACGGACGTCATGCACCGGGTAATAGTGGATGCCGAAATCCCTGGCGTTTTTGTCCAGCGCTTCGACCTGAATGCGCGATTCGGGGTTTTCGATCCCGTTCACACGATCCGCTGTGGTGGGCACGTTATGATCCGGCACCGCGATGGTCTTTTCCGGGGCGCGCACCTTGCGACCTGCCAGGCGCAGGCCCTCGAACGCCTGCGGGCTGGTGACTTCGTGCACCAGATGACGGTCGATATACAAAAGGCTGGTGCCATCATCGGCCTCGTGGGCGATATGGGCATCCCAGATTTTATCATAGAGTGTCTTGGGGGACATCGGTCCTCTCCCGTATGTAATGAGAAATAGCTGGCGAGTTGGCTGGGCGCGCCTTATAGGCAGGCCAGAACCGAGCGGGCAGCCCCATAGAACCGTTCGCGCAAACGCGCGCGGTCTTGCAGGTCGATATTGGGGGCCGTATGAGGTCTCATGCTCGGTCAGATATAGATTCTGGCCGAGTCTATCAAGGTCCTTGCGCCCACTTGCAGATGCCGATGGGGCACATTTCTGCGAGCGCCCAGCGGCGTTCATTGAAATGTCATGGGGTGCTTGTTACCTTGTACATACCCCGGCGCCGGGGTTTGACGGCGCGCAACAAAGGAGGACTATGTCCTGTCTCTACAAACTCAGGCGGGTTTGCCCGCCGATGATGGGGCCAGTGTAATGGCCCACTCTCAGTCAATCAGCGACAAGCTGCTTGAGCGTATCCTTTCCTCACTTTCCGATGACAAGGCCGAAGACGTCGTGCAGATCAACCTGCAGAGCAAATCGTCCATCGCGGATCACATGGTCATTGCATCCGGGCGTTCGACACGGCAGGTCTCGGCCATGGCGGAAAAGCTGACGGATCGCATCAAGCAGGAATTCGGTTTCACGTCCAAGGTCGAAGGCAAGGATGCCGGCGATTGGGTGCTGATCGATACGGGCGACGTGATCGTCCATATCTTCCGCCCCGAAGTGCGCGAATTCTACCAGCTGGAAAAGATGTGGCTGCCTCAGGGCGGCAGCGCCTCAGCCAACTGAGGCGCCATCCCGGCCCGCATTGAGGGGCCGGAGGCGAGAGAAATATGCGTATCAGCATTGTTGCGGTCGGGCGATTGCGCGCCGGACCGGAGAAATCCCTGCTTGACGATTACCTGACCCGACTCAATCGGACTGGCCGTGGCTTGAGCCTTGGGCCTGCGCGCATAATCGAAGTTGAGGATAAGAAAAATGCCGGGATGGGGGCCGAGGCAGCGCTGCTGCGCAAGGCGCTGCCCAAGGGTGCGGTGATCTGCACGCTGGATGAGCGCGGCCGGGTGATGTCGTCGCCTGATTTTGCGCAGAAACTGGGTGGATGGCGCGATGCCGGGCGGCAGGATCTGGCGCTGATCATTGGCGGGGCGGACGGAATAGACCCTGATCTGCGGGCCGAGGCCGATTTTTCGATCTCATTCGGGGCGATGGTCTGGCCACATATGTTGGTCCGTGTGATGCTGGCCGAGCAACTTTACAGGGCCGCAACCATTCTGTCGGGCGGTCCCTATCACCGGACCTGACATGGCGCAGCTACTGATCGTCTACCATTCCCGCACCGGCGGCAGTCGTCAAATGGCCGAAGCCGCGGCAGATGCCGCGCGCGACGAGGCCGAGACCGTTCTGAAAACCGCCGATCAAGCCGGGCCCGAGGATTTGCTGCGCGCCGATGGGTATATCTTTTGCGCCCCGGAAAATCTTGCCGCGATTTCGGGTCTGATGAAGGAGTTTTTCGACCGCTGTTATTATCCCGTGCTGGGGCAGATCGAAGGGTGCCCTTATGCCCAGATGATCTGCGCCGGATCAGACGGCGAGAACGCGGCCCGGCAAATGGCGCGCATCGCGACAGGCTGGCGGCTGAAACAGGTGCAGCCAACGCTGATCTTGTGCACCCACGCGCAGACGCCCGAGGCTATTCTTGCCGAAAAGATCATTCCTGAGGATCAGCTGGACCAATGCCACGACATTGGCGCCGCCCTGGCGGCGGGTCTCAGCATGGGGATGTTCTGAGGTTCAGTTTAGCGGGACCACCGTGGTTGCCTGATCCCAGCCATCCACATTGCAACGCGCCTGCACCTGCACCTGCATCACACCCTCGGGGATCACGACACCGCCGAGCGACCGGGTAAAAGGCTGCTCATTCTCATGCGGATGGTGCAGCACGCGCATTCCCAACTCGTTCCCGTCCATATCCAGAACCCGCCAGCCGTCCGCGTAATGATCCCATCCGGTGTCGGGATGGCGGATCGTCACATCGAATCGCCACGTGTCACCGCTGCGGCTGGCCGAGACATTCTCGATCACGGAAGGGTCGGCAAGGGCCGGGCCGGACAATAGAAGGCTGAGAATCAGATAACGCATGGCCGAACCTTAGGGATTGTAGGGTCGCATTGAAATCACGACTCTGTGTTTGGGGGGCGTGTCATAAGCACCGCTCGGGAATGCGAAACGAATTCGCGCCGGTAAAGAACGCCCAAAGTGATCAGGGTGCTGATGATCAGGGCAACCGGCCCCAAAATCCAGGCCAGCGCCCCCAGCGCAAAATAGGTCACGCGCAGGCCACGATTGAAACTGCGCGCACCGGTGACGCAGATTTCCGCCGCCTGTGCGGCGCGCGGATAGGCCTGCGCATCCTCGGGATCGTTTGGCACCGCAGCCATCAACACTGCGCAATAGCCAAACAGGCGATGTGCCCAGACATATTTCAGAAACGCGTTGGCCAGAAACAAGATCACGATCAATATTTTGATCTCCCAGACCAACGCAGGTGCGCTGCCGATGGCCAGATCCTTTGCCACTCCGGCCAGACGTTCGGTATTGCCCAGCAGGGCCACACCCCCGCCGATGGCGATCATCGTGGTCGAGGCGAAAAACGTGCTGCCCTGTCGCATGGTGCCGACAACCTGCGCATCAAACATCCGGGGTTGCCGGGTCACCATTTCCCGCATCCACGCCCGGCGAAAATCATCCATCATCATGGAGACAGACGGTTTGCCCGGCGCAGGATGCTCGATCCGCCAGCCGATCCACAGCCACGCGCCCAGCAACAGCGCGATGGCTGCGTAATCCAATGGTGAAAACAAATGCGCGCGGTCGATCCATGTCATGCCCGCGACAGTACGTCCGGAGATGGTAACTTGCCAGATATTGAAATTGGTAATATTATTTTACCAAATAGAGGATCAGTCATGGAAATGCCCCACCCGAATCCGGATGTACTTGCACGCAAAGGCTTGGTTCTTGCGCGCCTGCAACAGGTTTTGCCGTCGGACGCCATCATCCATGATGAGGCCGAGACGCGTGCCTATGAATGCGATGCCCTGACGGCCTACAAATGCCCGCCGATGCTGGCGGTGCTGCCGTCGACCACACAAGAGGTCTCGGACGTTTTGCGCATTTGCCATCAAGAGGGTGTGCCGGTCGTGCCGCGCGGTGCCGGAACCTCGCTTGCAGGTGGGGCGCTGCCGACCGCGGATTGCGTCATTCTGGGCGTCGCACGCATGAATGAGGTTCTGGATGTCGACTATGACAATCGGTTTATCAAGGTGCAGACCGGCCGCACCAACCTGAGCGTCACTGGCGCGGTCGAAGAAGAAGATTTCTTTTACGCTCCTGACCCGTCCTCGCAATTGGCCTGCGCGATTGCGGGGAATATCGCGATGAATTCGGGCGGGGCGCATTGCCTGAAATACGGGGTGACGACCAACAATCTGATGGGTGTGACCATGGTCATGATGGACGGCTGCGTGGTCGAGATCGGCGGCGCCCATCTGGATGCGGGCGGGCTGGACCTGTTGGGTCTGATCTGCGGCTCGGAAGGGCAATTGGGCGTCGTGACCGAGGCAACATTGCGCATCCTGCGCAAACCCGAAGGTGCACGACCGGTTCTGATGGGGTTCGACGATAACGAAGTTGCAGGTCAATGTGTGTCCGACATCATCAAATCCGGCATCCTGCCGGTCGCGATCGAGTTCATGGACCGGTTGTGCATCGAAGCCTGCGAAAACTTTGCCCAGGCCGGATATCCGGAATGCGAGGCGCTTTTGATTGTCGAGGTCGAAGGGTCAGAGGCCGAGATCGACAGCCAGTTGTCCAAGATCATCGAAATCGCCAGACGCCACAACCCGGTTGAGCTGCGCCAAAGCCAGTCCGAGGATGAAAGCGCGCGGATCTGGCTGGGTCGCAAATCGGCCTTTGGCGCGATGGGGCAGATCAATGACTACATGTGTCTGGACGGGACAATTCCGGTGTCCTCGCTGCCCGATGTTCTGCGTCGGATCGGTGAACTGAGCGCGGATTACGGCCTGGCTGTCGGCAACGTGTTTCATGCGGGCGACGGTAATATGCACCCGCTGATCCTGTTTGACGCCAACAAGCCCGGTGATCTGGAAAAGTGCGAAGCTTTCGGGGCCGAGATCCTGAAGCTCTGCGTTGATGCGGGCGGCTGCCTGACCGGAGAGCACGGGGTGGGCATCGAAAAACGCGACCTGATGGCTCATCAATACGCGCCGCAAGATCTTGAGGCGCAAATGGCGATCAAGGATGTGTTCGATCCAAAATGGTTGTTGAACCCGGCAAAGGTCTTTCCACTGAACGCCTCCCAAGCCCACCGTGAAGGGCGGATTGCGGCGGAAAAATCGGCTCTAACAAAGTAGAAATGCGATGAAACCTGTAACTGAGGCCGAACTGGCCGAGATCGTGACCGGGCTGAATGCCCCGGTACGGATTGCCGGTGGTGGCACCCGCGGCGTCACTGGACCGGACGTGCCGCTGAGCACGGCGGGCCTGACCGGCATAACCCTGTATGAACCCGGCGCGCTGACACTTGTGGCACAGGCGGGAACCCCGATTTCGCAGATCAACGCGGCGCTGGACGCCGAAGGCCAGCAATTGTCGTTTGAACCTGCGGACTATCGTCAGTTATTGGGCACGACCGGAGAGTCCACGATTGGTGGCGTCGTCGCGGCCAACACGTCCGGCCCGCGCAGAATACAATCGGGCGCGTGCCGGGATTTCCTGCTGGGCGTCAGATTTGTGGATGGGCAGGGGCAGATCATCAAGAATGGCGGGCGGGTGATGAAGAATGTCACCGGCTATGATCTGGTCAAGCTGATGGCCGGATCGTGGGGCACATTGGGGGTGTTGTCCGAAGTGTCCCTGAAAGTCCTGCCCAAATCTGAGACGACGGCAACCTTGTCGGTTCAGGTCCCGGACGTGAAGGTGGCGGTTCAAGTCATGTCCAAAGCCCTGCGATCCCCGTTCGAGGTTAGCGGTGCCGCCTATGACCCCGTGCAGGGGCAAACCTGTTTGCGGATCGAGGGGTTCGGTGACTCGGTGACCTATCGTTGCGGGAAATTGCGGGCTGAACTTGCCGAGTTCGGGGAAATCTCTGACCACGCTGACCCGGAAACGCTGTGGAGCGACATCCGGGATGTGAATGCGTTCAGCGGACGTGATGGCGATGTCTGGCGACTTTCGGTCAAACCCGGAGACGCGCCGCAGATTGCCGCGCGGCTGGAGGCTGAACAGACGCTGTTCGATTGGGGGGGCGGCCTGATTTGGGCCTTGGTTCCGGATGGCACTGATCTGCGCGCTTGTCTTGGTCCGTTTCAAGGTCACGCAACCCTCGCGCGGGCCAGCGCGGAAACCTTTGACGCAGTGGGCCGGTTTCAGCCGGAAAATGCTGCGATTGCGGCTCTGACACGGGGGATTCGACAGAGATTTGATCCACGCGGCATATTCAATCCGGGGCTGATGGGGTAGGGCGATGCAGACGAGTTTCTCCGAAAAGCAATTGCTGGACCCGGCCATTCAGCGGTCGAACGATATCCTGCGCAGTTGCGTGCATTGCGGATTTTGCACCGCGACCTGCCCGACATATCAAGTTCTGGGGGATGAGTTGGACAGCCCCCGGGGGCGTATCTACCTGATCAAGGACATGTTGGAAAACGAGCGTGTGCCAGATGAAAAGACCGTCAAGCATATCGATCGCTGCCTGTCCTGTCTGGCTTGTATGACCACATGCCCGTCCGGGGTGCATTACATGCATCTGGTCGATCATGCGCGCGACTATATCGAGCAGAACTACAAACGCCCGATGACGGATCGGGTTTTTCGGTGGGTTCTGGCGCGCACCCTGCCATATCCGATGCTGTTCCGCTGGGCGCTGATCGGTGCCAAGCTGGGGCGCCCGTTTTGCTTCCTGATGCCGGACGCCCGGCTGCGGGCAATGCTGGACATGGTTCCGAAACACATCCCTCCGGTCAGCCGCAATGACGATCCCCAAAGCTTTGCGCCCAAGGGCGCGCGCAAAAAACGTGTCGCCCTGATGACAGGGTGTGCACAAAAGGCCCTGAACACCGATATCAACGATGCAACGATCCGGTTGCTGACCCGGCTGGGCTGCGAGGTTGTGGTCGCCGAAGGTGCCGGATGCTGTGGTGCCCTGACCCATCACATGGGTAAAACGCAGGAAAGCCACGCAACGGCGGCGGCCAACATTCGGGCCTGGACGCGTGAGATGGATGGCGACGGGTTGGACGCCATCGTCATCAACACCTCGGGCTGCGGAACCACGGTCAAGGATTACGGCCATATGTTCCGCAATGATCCGCTGGCGCAAGAAGCCGCCCGTGTGTCGGCGCTGCCGCTGGATATCAGCGAAATGCTGGCTCAGCTTGATCTGCCCGAGGGTGCGGACAAGGATATGACTGTCGCCTATCACGCAGCCTGTTCCCTGCAACATGGTCAAAAGATCACATCACACCCCAAGGACCTGCTGAAACGGGCCGGGTTCACTGTGTTAGAGCCTGTTGATGGCCATCTTTGCTGTGGGTCAGCCGGGACTTACAACCTGATGCAGCCGGAAATCTCCGGGCAGTTGAAACAGCGCAAGGTGCGCACGCTTGAGGCCAAGAACCCGGATGTGATCGCCGCTGGAAACATCGGCTGCATGATGCAGATCGGGTCGGGAACGAAAATTCCCATCGTTCACACGGTCGAGCTGTTGGATTGGGCCACCGGAGGACCCATGCCGCGCAGCCTGCAAACGGGTTCCTCGCCCGGTTCGGCTGTGCCTGTGCTGCGGTAGGATCGGATGCGGTATTCTCGCATCACTGGCGGGTCAATAAATCAGCAAAGCGGCGTGCCCTATTTTCGCCCCAGGCGGCGCGTATGACCAATGGTCGGATACAAGACCGGAGAACCGCGTGCGCAAATGGATCACAGCCATAGCCTTGGGGTTGCTGCCTGTGGTGGCGCTGGCGCAGGATTCCGGGCTCAAAAGCCTGAAAACAACCGATTCTGGGCGCCAATGGATGGCGGTTGGACGTCTGGACATTGACGGGACCGGCTTTTGCACCGGGGCTTTGATCTCGCCTACTTTGGTTCTGACGGCGGCGCATTGCCTGTATGACAAGTCAACGCGCCAGCGCATTGATCCGGCGCGGATCGAATTTCTGGCGGGGTGGCGGCTGGGCCATGCCTCAGCCTATCGTGCGGCACGGCAAACCGTCATTCACCCAGGCTATCAATACGATTCCGACGCCACGGCGGACCGGGTGCGTCACGACATTGCCCTGATCGAGCTGTGGCAGCCGATCCGCAACACCTCGGTGATACCGTTCGAAACCGGCGCCCGACCGGCCCGCGGCGAGGATGTCGGCGTCGTCTCATACGCGCGTGACCGCGCCGAAGCACCGTCCTTACAAGAGGTCTGCTCGGTCGTGGCCCGGCAGTCGGGTGTGCTGGTCATGTCCTGCAATGTCGATTTCGGCACCTCGGGCGCTCCGATCTTTTCGTTCGAAGATGAACGGCCCCGCATCGTTTCCGTGGTGTCGGCCAAGGCCGAATTGCAAGGCAGCCGCGTCGCGCTTGGCGCCGCATTGGAAGAATCGCTGGAGCTGCTGCAAGCCGAATTATCCGAAGGGCGCGGGCACGCATCAACCCTGAGCGCGGGCAGCACCGGTCAAAACATAGGCGCGAGATTTCTAAAACCATGATCCGAAATATTGTTAAAGCAGCCCTTTGTCTGACTTTTTTGGCAACCACCGCGCAAGCACAGTTAAGCAACCAACGCCGCCTGACTGATCGCGATGACCTGTACGGATGGGAGGCTGTTGGGCGTCTGGACATCGGCAATCAGGGCTTTTGTACTGGTACGTTAATCGCGCGCGATCTGGTGCTGACGGCGGCGCATTGTGCGCTGGACAAGGCCACGGGTGAGCCTTACCCGCCCGGCATGATAACCTTTCGCGCCGGGTTGAGCGATGGTGAGTCACTGGCGGATCGCAAGGTCATTCAAATCGCGGCACACCCAGATTTTGTCGCCAACGGCAGGGTTTCGGCGCCACGTGTTCGGGTTGATGTGGCTCTGATGCGGCTGGAAGAGCCCATTCCCTATTCCATCGCTGATCCCTTTGCCTTGCAAAGCGGGCGAGTTTCCGGAAACGAGATCAGCGTCGCCTCATACGGGCGCGGTCGGGCCGAGGCGATCACACGACAGCGGTCCTGCGAAATTCTGCAACGCGCGCAGGGCATCATCAGCTTTAACTGCGACGTGACGTTCGGATCGTCCGGATCCGCCATTCTGGCCAAAACCGGGCCGCGCTGGCAAATCCTATCGGTCGTGTCAGCAGTCGGTACCGACGGTCACAGGAAGGTCGGTTATGGGATGGAGTTGTCCGAAATAGTGTCTGAACTCAAGACCATCCTGCGCCGGGATGCGCCGCGACCCACGGCCACGATCCGGCGTCTGCAGCCGGGGTCGGACAAGTCCAGCTCGGGCGCGAAATTCATCAGTTCCGGCGGGTCTTGAACTGCGTCAATCGTCTACCCATGTGAACTGTATCGGATCGCCGCAATTGGGGTTCGATATTCATCGTTGCCCGTCCATTCGGAGGGCAAGACATCGTAAATCGCTCAAAGATGAGGATAACGACACATGCGTAGTTTTGATTTTGCACCGCTGCACCGTGCAACCATTGGTTTCGACCAGATCGCGGACATGATGGACCGTGTTTTGACCAACGACGTGGCACAGCCCAGCTATCCACCTTACAACATTGAAAAAACCGATGCTGACACCTACCGGATTTCGGTGGCCGTTGCCGGATTTGCCGAAAGCGACCTGTCGGTTGAAATGAAGGAAAACGCCTTGATCGTGGCCGGTAAAAAAGCCGCCGACGACACTGAGCGCAGCTTTCTGCACCGTGGCATCGCCACCCGCGCGTTCGAACGCCGCTTTGCGCTGGCCGATCATGTGCGCGTCACCGGCGCCAACCACGAAAACGGCATGCTGAACATCGACCTGAAGCGCGAAGTGCCCGAAGCACTGAAGCCGCGCCGGATCGAAATCTCTTCGGCAAATGCTGTTGAGAAAGACGTGGTCGACGCCAAGGCCGTGAACTAAGGCGTCTTGATCACACGACGATGGTTCTGCCTCTCTGAACTGTCGCGCAACGCCCCGCGTTCCTCCAGACGCGGGGCGACTTGCATTTGAAGCCGTGTTGGATCGCGGTTTATTTTCTTGCAAACAATGCCTTAAGCCCTGAGAACCGGGTTTTGGCGCCAAAATTCTGGCAAGGACGGTAGTTACCGGGTTAGACTTTCTCAACCTGACTGCTGATCCGTTTCCTCATTTTTCGAAAACATAAGGAATAAACCCCAATGCGCCGATATCGCCTGTTTGCCGGACTCACCTTAACTGCCGTTGCGTTGACCACTTTGACCACGACGCCGGTCAGGGCCAACGATGCCGGCGACATCATAGCAGGGGTCGCGCTGGGCGTGCTGGGCGCATCTATTGCCGAGCATCATCACAAGCATGGGTCGAAATATCACAAACACCCCCACGTTTCCGAGGAAGAAAACGACGTTGGTCTGTGCATGCACAGAACGCATTCCGCGATGACCAATCAGGGGTATTATGCCGTGGATTTTGAACGGACGCTTTCATATACGACGAACTCGGATGGCATTGATTTGGTTGATCTTGAAGTTGCCCGATCCAAAGACAGCAACGACCAGCGCAGCTATATCAAGGTGCATTGCGCGATTCAGAACGATGAAGTGGTGAATTTCAGATATTCCAACTACTGATAGAACGGCATCGTTGGTCAAAATCTTCGACCGCGTTGGCCAACCAAACCTCAGTAAAAACGATTGTGCCAAACGTTGTATCTGTGATGCATCTGTCATTCGAGTTCGCGTCGGACTTGTCCCATCTTTCTTTTCGTGCCTGAATTTGCCACTGTTTGCGGGAAATTAGCACCCAAAGGGATGTAAATGGGCGTAACATTCCTTATCTCATTGGGTAGATAAGAAAAAAGGGATAGCAAAGATGTCGAACCAGCAGTTTGAGACATTAATTCAGGAAACCCAAGCCAAAGTGCGCGAAAGCCAGTCACAGATCGAAGGGCTGACTTCGCGCATCGAAGCGGCGCGCGCCAAGATCGGTACGGCCGAGGCGGATATCGACATCGAAAACGCCACGCTAGAGGATGTGCACGCCCATACGGAGGTGATGAACGCCAACATTGCCGAGTTGATTATGGGGCTGGACGACGTCACCAGCGCATTTTCCAAAGATTTTGACGAGATGCGCTCAAAATCCGGGTGGGAATCTTTTGTTGGCATCTTCTCGAAAGGCAAATCTGAATCGATGCGGCAGGAGCGGATGCGCACCGCTAGTATCGATGACAAATTGCAGGACCTGATCGCCAAATCGGACGTGATTGTGAAGCTGCTGCAAGGACAGTTGGCAGTTCTGGAAGAACAGCGGGTGAAGGTCGAGGAAAACCTGACCGTCACGCTGGACGACCGTGAGGCGACCGTGGCCGAGTTGGAGGCATTGCGCGCCGAGATTCAGGGCATGGATCCGACCATTATCACGCTTGAAAACAAGATCAGCGTCGAACAGGACGCCGCCGCGCGCACCCAGCTGGAAACCGAACTGGCCGAACTGAACAAGCAATACAACGCCAAGGTTCAGGAAGAGCAGGTCAAGCTGGCCAAAAGCCAAACGCTGGAGCGGTATATCGAAAAGGGCAAGACCTGGGTCGATTCACTGCAGAACCAGGCGGCGACGCAGATGGTGCTGATTAACAAGCTGCAGACAGACACGCAGCAGCGGGTGGTGCTGTATGACGCCCTGACCAAATCGCTGAAAACTGCGCAGCAGCAGGACGTGGCGCATCGTATCAACGAGATCGGCGTGCAAACGGACCAAGAGGCGCAGACCGCCATGGCCTCGATAGGTTCCGCGACCAACCAGAAAATGGCCGACATGCTTGAGGCGCATGAGGACCACATGGTCTTTGCCCGCGACGTGCTGGAGAAAAAAGCCAAGGCGGATGAACGCTTTGCCCGCCGGTTTGCCTCGATTGTCGAGAAGCATGATAAGAATTTGTATGGCGGATGAAGTGGTTTGACCCAACCAATCCTATTGACCCGTGGCTTGGATTATTTGCCGTAGTTTGGCCTATCCCGATCTATGGTCTGATTGTACTTCTAGGCGACATGAATGCTGGGAATGGAACCAACACATTTCTGGATTTTCTGGCTTTTACTATTGGGCCAGGAAGCATAGCTTATGGGCTTTTCATTCTCGCGTTGAATCTGATCTTAAAAATTCTTCGCCTACCTTTGCGGCTTATCCAATGGCTCAGAGCCAAGTTTATAGAATCGTCCAATGCCTAACCCCACCCAAGACCATGTCGGCCTGACTGACACCTTTGCCTCGCGCCGCTATTTCCGCAAGTTTGAGGTGATCACTGTCCACCTCCTGCGCGTGGCCGCGACGATGGAGGCTGAGGGCGCGATCAGTAAGCAAGAGGTGCGGATCGTGTCGCGCTACCTCTCAGGGCTGCTCTACACCTTTCGCGCGCTCAGCATGAAATACCTGCTGGTCGGGCGTGATACGGGACGGTTCTTTGGCAGCCTCGCCATGGACAAGCGCGACAGCGGGTTTCCGGTGGCGGCTGAGTTGCTGACCATGGCCAATGACGCGCAACAGGCGCAGGTGCATCTGGCGAATATGCCCACCGAGGATGAGCTGAAAACCGACATGGTCCGGACGATCATCGGGAATCAGGAAATCCCAACCAAACTGCAATTTGCGCTGTCCCAAAGGCTCTATTACGAGGAATTGCTGAAAGGTCAGCTGTTTTGGGCCCGCAACGATCCCGAATGCCACTGGATCGGCAACGAAGGCGAGCGGCGGAAATTCATGATCCACTGGGCGGTCTATGACAGCCAGATCAATCTGCCGGTCATCTATCTGATGCAGCTTGAGGACAGCGGTAAAACTGCCCTGCCCAAGGATCAACGTCGCTGGCCCGAGGTGCAGGCGCATTTGATGGCGCAAAGCTTGGGCGGGTTGAAACTGGTGACGATTGCCAAAGGCTTCGATCAGGATTTCGACGACCTGCACCCCAAACACATGCGCCGCATCCATGTGGGGCCAATGTATTCCTCGGCCTATACCGAGCAATCGGGCCCTCTGCGGCAGGTATTGGAAGACGCGCAGGCACCGCAGGGTCAGGACTGGGCGCTGGCCTGGACCACCGAAGAGCTGGAAAGCGAAGAGGTGATCGAAGAGCGCGCAGGGTGGTTTTCAACTGTCGAGCGCGAGGTCTTTGCACTGGACCCCTTTGGGGGGCAGGGTGCCGAGACAGGGGCCACGCGAACCCAGCGCTCGATCATCCTGCCGCAGCGTCCGTTTCAGGTGCTGGCCGAACGCAACCCGCCGGGGTTTGGTGATGTGCGCAAGTTCGTTGTCAGCAAAGCCGGGCAGGTGTTGAGGTATTGAATGTTTCGCCTTCGGCGAGAGTATTTTGGAAAAGATGAAGCAAGGGCGATTTTGAGATGAGTTTGACGTCAGATCAGATGGAATTGCGCGAGGCGGATATTCGCAAGCATTATTCGGCAGCGACTGCCCTGCTGAACGGGTTCGAACATGCGCCGAGAATTGGCAAGGCAACTGAGGTGTCTACCGAGCGGTCTCCGGGCGTGTCCACCACGCGCCGGTTCCGGTCCACGACGCCGGGGCTGGTGACGCGTCGCACAACGCGCGCCGATGGCGTGCATCTGGTTGAGCGGATCGAGGCCTCGGATGATGGCGATACGCTGGTTTCTGCACCGCAAGCGACCACGCAGCAAGCGATCCGGCGCGCCATTTCTATCGCGCTGGCCGTGGCCGAGGCTTATGCGGAACAGACCCCTCTGGCCGATCTCAAACGCGCGAACTTGGCCGGGGATTTGCCTGCAGCGCGCAAGACCGAGTTTTCGGAACTGCTGACGGCCGAGGCGCTGATTACGGCGCATGTTTTTGGCAATGCGCTGGCTTATTTGATGTCGTCGTATCTGGGCGAAACCACTGTCGATACCGGAGAGGTTGAAGAGGTCCTGACCGATAATGGCCAGCTTGCCCTGCACGGCGCCCTGTGGGAATTGGACCAGACGCTGGCAAAACACGCCCCCGACGACGCGCATCTGATCGCCGCAACCAGCGCCTATGCCGAACAGCTGATGGACAAGGCCGCTTTGCGTGCGCAGTCCGCTGGCCATCTGGCCCCGTTCCAGAACGCCGCCTGGCATATCGAAGCTGACGACCTGACGATCCGGGGGTTCGAACCGGCCTCCAAAGCCAAATCCACCACCCTGACCATGACGTTCAAGAAACCAAACGAGGTGGTCGGCAACCATATCGCCAAATATCAGGCGATGAAGCTGGCCAAGATGGTGATGGCTTATGACTTCGACCGCCGCCTGAATCCGTTTGCGGAACTCGGCGGGTTCATCTTTACCTTCATGGGCGACGGCAAGCCGGGCACCGGCAAGACCACCCTGATCCAGATGATGGCCGGGCTGATCAACGAATATTGCCAGAACGCGGGCTATCCGTTCCGTTATCAGAACCTGAGCACCGACAATATCGACAGCTATCAGGGCAAGTCCGGCCAGAACGCCAAGGCCTTTGTCAACACAATCATCGACCCTTCGGTCATCGGGTTCGGCACCATCGACGATATCGACCAGCTGGCGGGCAAACGCGGCGACCGACAGTCCTCAGCCGGGCAGCTGGAAATCACTGCCGTGCTGATGGAGAGCTTTGCGGGTGCCAACACCGTCGTGCGCGGCAACTGCACCTTTGGCATGTTCTCGAACTACCCCGAGAATGTGGACGACGCCCTGCGTCAGCGGGCGGGGGCGCGGTTCCTGGTGGATGGGCCGCAAACGCGCGAGGATTACATCGACATCCTGCATCTGCTGATGGGCCGCAACCACGACATCCCGCTGGGCGAACACGAAGCCTATGCTGCGCAGGAGATCAAGAAGGCCGTCGCCGCCAGTTTCGAAAGCCATTCCCGGCCGCATGAGGACGCTTTGTTGCAGGTCTATGACCGGGTTTCTGGCGATATCGGCCAGTTGGACACCATCGCCAAGATGGGCACCTACCTCAAGGCGATCCAACAGGCGGATGAGCGCTTTACCGGCCGCGCGATCAAGAACATCACCGACGCGGTCAAGGTGCGGGCGTTGGATTTCGAACTGCCCGACGAATGGATGGAAAATCCCGACCTGTTCCTGTTCCGCGATTACGACACCAAGAAGGCGATGATCGAAGACCTGCGCCAGCCGATCACAGTTGAGATGGTGATCCAGGAGATCAACCGCTACGCCGACAGCGAGTTCCGCTATGCCGACAAGAGCGACGAGGTCGCCATCGAGAACGCCGTCCGCGAGATGGGCCGGATGGAAGAGGCCAAGCGGCGGTATCTGGAGGGGAACTGAAATGAACGATCTTCTGCCGCTTGTTGGGTATTACACTTTAAGTGTCGCGATTTCCGCAGTTGTGGGTTGGCACGCCGGAAAACTCCGTTTGAAAAGAGACGAACACACTGGGATGGGCGCGGTACTCGTAAGTTTGTTACTTGTATTCATTGTGGTGCCAATTGGACCGGCTATTGTTTCGTCAATATTATCGGAAGGGTTCGGTAGCGTTCCGTCTTTATTGAGTTTGTGGGGCTGGGCACTACTTATTTCTACTGGTTCTGAAGGAGGGGTTGAGTTCCTACTGCTCCTAGTAGTTTCGAGTGTTGCAGTCTGTTTGTTGAACCACGCCCTAGGTCGTCGTGCGGCGGCTGAACGCATTGATTCGCGGCGAGAATTGGAAAGCCGAATTAGTGCTCAGAAATGCCGCATCGAAGAAGCGCGCACACGCTTTTCATCGAAGGACGGGCTGAAATGATCCGCCTCATCGAAAAAGGCCTGATGTTCGGCAATCTCGTCCACATCTCAAGCCCGGCTCTGGTCGAGCGGTATAATCGCGCGTTGCAACATTTGGCGGGCAAGACGACGGCGCTGACGGATTTCCATGTCGATATCTCGGGCTATTCGCCGGAGGTGGGGATTGAGCTGGAGGACGACCTCTACCTCAACCCCAACGGGGTCAACCGGCAGTTCATCCTGCTGACGACCGAGCAGAAACGCGCGCCTTTGCTGAACGTCAAATTCTCGACCTCGCGCGATATCCTGCGCGAGTTTATCGAGATGAACGAGGCGCAGCTGTTTGCCCTGACCGCCACCGATGCGGTGGCCGGAGAACTGGTGAACTCGGTCATCAAACTCACGACCCCGCGTGAATTGTTCAATATCCAGAAGATCCAGATTGAGGCCGACACCGCAGGTGGCACCCTGCGCAAGGCCACGCAATTGGCGGGCATGGTCGAACGGTTCAAGACCGAAGAGGACGCCTGGTTTGACGATGTGCTGATCGCCAAGATGATCGAAACGGCCAAAGAAACCGGCGACGTGACGCGCAACCCCGTCCGCCTGCGTCATACTGCGTTCGAGCAGCGCAATTTCTGGACAGCACATTTTGGCGGGCTGTACTTGTTCCCGGATATGGATCACCCGGCGGCGATCTGTATGGGTGACCGGCCGGACGCTCTGCCGATCAAATACATCTTTGACCCGTCGCAGCGAAACCAGATCGCAAAGTTTCTGGAATTCAACGATCTGGTCGAACCCATCGTCAAGGCGCGCGGCGTGGATGCCGCCGCGATTCTGCAGCAAAGGATGGACTTTTTGACCGTCGATGCGGCCTCGGATGCCGGTGTTGACCTGACCGATCTGGACCGCAGCGACATGCGCCGCCTGGCCCGCAACCACGCGGATCAACTGCCCGAGGCGTATCATGGTCTGGCGCAATTGCTGCGCTGGGCGACCGATGGCGGACCATGGCCGCGCATCACCTCGGACCATCCGGCATATTTCTATACGCTTCGTGCGGCCGATACGTCGAATCGCGATCTGGTGAACATGCTGCTGGCTGAACTTGCGCCGTTGGACCCGCGCCAGATGTTCATCTGCCACAAGGAACTGTTTTACCGCACCTATGCCGCGTGGCCCGAGACCAAAAAGGCCTATGTTGCCGAATTCCTTGCTCGTGAGTATCAGGTGGACAAAGCTGGGGCCCGCGCGGCGTTGTTCGGGCATGAGCCGGACATGAGCGGTGACGACAGGGTCAGCGATGATGTCATCGCTCGCGTTGGTCCCTGGGGCTCTGTTGGGAGGAATTGAATGATTGTGGCCATCCGTTTCCTGATCCCGTTGTTGATCGTTCTGACCGTGATCTATATTGGACTGTCGATCTATTCCCGCCTGGTGCGGCGGCGCAAGCTGATTGCGCATTGGGATAAAAAGGGAATGACCGGTGATCGCGAAGCTTTTGTCGCGCGGGGGTTGAAGAAATACGACAGATCTTTTCGCAGAAAACTGTTACTGGGCGTCTATGTGGTTCCACTTGGGGCAATCGCCTTGCTGATCTATATTACAAATTTCAAATGAGGGCCGGATAGATGGTCTATGTCAAATGGGTGTTCATCATAGTTTTCTGGGGCTTGGTGGCCTCGGTGCTGGAATACACCCTACCGCAGCAGGATGTGGTACGGGTTGTCAAAACCGAAGTGCGGCGGGTCGATTTCGGCGAGAACTCGATCTTTTGGGCGCAGCAGGACACTGGCCAGGAAACTGCGCAGACGGTCAATCGTGACGTGCGGTTTGTTGAAACGTTCCGTCCCAACGGAAAGCCCCGGGTCTATCGGAATGAGGATACCGGCTGGGGCTGGCCACCTTATTTCAAACTCGACAGCTCCAACCTGCAGGCCGAGCTGACCAATCTGGTCTCGACCTCGAAGGACCCGCAATGGGTCGTGCTGCGCCACTATGGATGGCGTAACGAGTTCATGACGATCTATCCGAATGTCGTGTCGGTGCGCCCGGTAGACAGCCCGGATGTACGGCTGATCCCCTGGTTCAACATCATCTTTCTGACAGTATTTGCAGCCTTTGTCTGGGCCATCTGGGTGCGTTGGCGCCGGTTCCGGCGGGCGCGGATCGACCCGATGCTGGAAAGCGTCGAAGACGGATTTTACGCCGCAGGTGATGCGATAGACGAGAAACGAGGCAGGTTTCACCGCTGGCTGGATAGCTGGAAATCAAAATGAGGCACTTCCCCCTGTTTTCGCAGGGGGAATGTCCGTCATCTGTCTCGTGATGTAGCAGCCGGAGTTTCATCTGACGATGAATTCGGCGTGCAAGGCCCCCGCCGCCTTGATCGTTTTCAATATGTCGATCATGTCGCGTGGAGATACACCAAGCGCGTTCAGACCGGCAACAACTTCAGACAAAGTGGCCGCCTCGGGAATTTCGGCAAGGCCGGTGCCATCCTCCTCTTCAATGCCTGCGACTGTTCTGGGAACCACAACGGTTTCGCCCTGCGCAAACGGGTTTGGCTGAATAGCAATCGGCGCCTCTTCGACCGTTAATGTCAGGTTTCCTTGCGACACCGCAACGCGGGAAATCCTGACATCCTGCCCCATGACAATGGTCCCGGATCGTTGATCCACAACTACACGCGCCTTGGTTTCCGGTTGCACCAGAATATTTTCGATCCGACCGATGGCATGCGCGGTCGAAATCGCCTGCGTCGCTGTTATGTCCACCTCGACGGTTCCGGAATCCCGCATGATCGCAACCGCGCGGTTGAATTCGGTATTGATGGCCGCTTCGATCCGGCCCGCAGTTGTAAAATCAGGTTCCCGCAAGGCCAGTCGCATCCGTGTCAACGCCGAGAGTTCAAAATCGATTTCCCGCTCGACCCGCGCGCCGGACGGAACCACGCCCGAGGTCGGAACCCCGCGCACGACAGATGCGGCCTCACCTTCGGCTACCGCGCCACCGGCAAGGACCGTACCCTGTGCCACCGCGTAGATCTGGCCATCCGCCGCGTTCAGTGGTGTCATGATCAGGGTGCCGCCCAGCAGGCTTTTGCTGTCACCAATGGCTGAGACGGTGATGTCGATCTGACTGCCGACCCGCGAAAATGGCGGCAGACTGGCAGTCACCAGAACAGCGGCCACATTCTTTGGGCGAAAGTCCTCTCCGGTCACGTTGACGCCCAGACGTTCGAGGATGTTCGACATGATTTCTTCGGTGAAGGGAGAGTTGCGCAAACCGTCGCCGGTGCCGTTCAGCCCGACAACAAGGCCGTACCCCACCAGATCGTTACCACGCACACCGTCGAAATCCACCAGATCTTTCAGTCGAATTGCACCGGCCGTTGCCAGCCCAGGCAGCAGGATCAGTATGAATGCAAGAACCTTCATCTTAGGAAATTCACCAATGATAGGCTCGAATTGCGAACCGTAACTGTGTAAAGACTTTCCAACTGGAACTGTACCGCGTTCAGTCGGGTTGCCGTGTCTGCCGGGTCAGCGGCGATCAACTGATTTCTGCTGAATTCCAGACTGGTTCGCGCGGCGGCATCGCGGGTGGCGGCCTGTTCGACACGGGCCTCGGCCGCGCCCACCCTTGCTTGTGTTTTGATGACCTCTGCGTTGCTGTTTGCCAAGTCCACACCCAGTTGGCGGAACAGGGTCGTTTTGGTCTCAGGTGGCAGGTTCAGGGTCTGATCCGAGAGCAAAGCGGCGACCGCGACATCGCGCAAGGCCGAGCGGAATTCTGGATCATTGGCGGTGATCGGCAGGTTGATCCGCTCATTCTCGGAAATCTGCATCGGTGCAAGGTTGGTGTTTGATCCGCCATAAATGACAGCCTCGAACCCGGCCGGGTCGTTGAACCAGTCTTCGGCGGCCTGTCGTATGTCGTTTGGTGTGGTCAGGCCCGTCAACTGCGTCCGCAATGCGCCCAGCAACGTGTCCGGCGTGGGCAAGGGGGACACATCCGTGGCGGTCCCCGAAAACAGGCTGCGCCCACCCGCTCGCGTATTCAGGGCGGACATCATCGTATCCAGCTCGTTTCGGGCCAGAACCGAGGCCTGATCATGGGTAACCGTCTGATTTGATGTGCCAAACGACAACAGTGAAGATGACACATCGCTGATGGAGTCGCTGAAATTGCTCAGGCTCAACTGCATGGTATCCGTGAACAACCGGGCCTCGGATGTGGCGATCTTGAAGGCGTCCAACCGTGCAAGGCTTCGGTCAAGATCCAGCAGCTGTGAATAATCGCCGCCCAGATGCCCAGAGACATCCTTTACCCGGCCCGACGACATCTCGTAAGTCAGGGTATCGATTTGGTTCCTGATCTCGACACTGCGGGTACGCATGGTCATGCCACGGGCCAGATCACCTATGGAAGTCAGTTTCATCATCACAACCTCAGCAATGTGTCCATCAACTCATCAACGACGGTGATCATCCTGGCGTTGGCGGCATAGATCTGTTGGATTTGGGTCAGGTTTTGCAGTTCGGTGTCGGTATCCACGCCCTGCTCGGCCTCGATCTTTGCCATTGGCTCTATTCGTACATCGTATTGATGCTCATTCCAGCGAGGGCGCTGGCGAGGCAGTGCCTCGGGGTTGGGTTCTTCTGCAGGACTATGAGATGGAACCAGCGCAGATAGCTGGCAAGATATTTTGTGGCGATCCCCCGGCGGTTACCAATAAACCCCTTGAGGCGGGAGTGACGGTTGTTGACGTTTTGGATATGGAGTTCGCCGCGAACGCGTTCACCGGAAGACTGGTTGAGCGCTTCGTGGCTGACACACAGGGCGGCAGCACACGGCGGATAGCTGGTGCCCCCATCGGTCACCAGCAGTGCATCCTTGTCCATGACCGGCGCGAGAACCTCCCGCAGAGCGGCAGCATTGACCGCAGGCAGGACGGCACTAACGGTCGTGCCGGAGCGATCTGTCGCGACCAGAACCGGCACCTGCTCATCGGACAGGCCCCGCTTTGTTGCCTTGCCCCCGCGCTTTCGGGCCTTTCGGTCCGGCTTTTTTGCAGAGGATTTGCCTTCCGTGGCCCGTGTCCAAACACGATCCCCTTTGCGGCTTTCAAGAAAATAGGTTTCGTCGGCCTCGACAATGCCCTTCAGTTTTTCGGCGGTGGATTTGATCCCGGCAAGGAAGCGGTGTCGCCAGCGAAAGGCGGTGCTCCCGGCTATGCCACAGCGCTTTGCCGAAACTGCCACCGTATCGCCATTGGCGAGGCATTCGCTGAACGTCAGCCAAAGATCCTTGCGGTGCAGGCCGCTCAGTGGTGTACCCGTCACCGCTCCAAAGGTTCGATTGCAGGATCGGCAAAGATAGCGTTGCATTCCCCGCGACTTGCCATTGGCCACTGCACCGTGTGCGCCGCAATGCGGGCAGGTCCGGTCTTCTCCAACACCCAGCTCAACTGCCGCAACCGAGGCTTCACCCGCTGGGCGACCGGCCAGAACCTCACCGACCTCTACTTTCTGCGCCTCGCTCAACGTGTCGACCTCCGACAACCAGGCAAGAAAGGCTTTCCGGTCCATAATGCGCATCCTCCTGTATTTCAGACAAAATATAACACATCAATACGATGTGCGAATAGAGCTTTGCCATTTCGGTCTGCGCGGTATTGGCAAATGCTTTACGACTTTCCGCTGTGTGCGCGGCTGCGCCTGCCCTTGACAGTAACGCCTCGGTAATTTCCGCCGCGCGCATGTTGCCAGTGCCAAACAAGGACCCGGCAATCGGGCGCGCATCGTTTAGGATTTCGCCGAAAGCTTGCAATTGCGTTGCATCCCAGGGATCGCCTGCTGTGGCTGCGCCCAACCCCGCGCGCAATCTCCAGCTGTTGCCACCTGCGTCGGGGTCTGCAAGTGCATTCAGACCGATGCGCGAAGCCAGCCCTTCAGGGGCGGCCGCGTCGAATCGATTGCCATCATCGGTGAACAGGCCGGGATCGGTTGGTGCAGTGGTCGGATCCAGACCAGCGGTTTCGAACCTTTCGATCAGATCGCGGGCAACTGCATCCAACTGCACCTGCGCCTCGATAGCCAATTCGTCGCGAATTTCGAACTGAGCTGCCAATGCTCCGCCGCGAATCTGGGCGCTGTCGCCTGCGGTGCGGACAGGGTTGCCGTTCATCTCGAGACCGGACAGAAGGTTGTTTGCAACCGTCATATGCGGCCTGGTGTCGCCCGTGGTCGTAAAGCTGAATTCAGCCGCCGACCCTTCCAGCAGGATCAGACCGCCATCTGAATACAGCGAGACCTGATCGTTCTGTCGCGCCACGACATTGACCGGTACAAGCTCGTTCACCTTGTCGATCAACACCTGTCGCTGATCCTGAAAGGCCCCGATATCGCCGCCGGAATTTCGAATGGCCGGAATTCTGGCGTTCAGATCTTCGATGTCGCGCAATGTCTGGTTCAGAGTATCCACCTGCGAGCCGATTGTGCGGTCGGCGTCCGAGCGCATCTGACGCAGGTTTTCGGACGCGGTGTTAAGCCCGCTTGCCAAAGCGCGACCGTCGCGGGCGACCTGATCCAGACGTTCGGCCGAATCCGGCAGGCTGGCAGCCGTGATCAGGCTGCCTTCGAACCCGGACAGGCGCGAGGCCAGAGACGTCGGGCTGTCCGGCGTTCCCACGTATTGTTCAAACCGGGAATGGAAGTCCGCGATGGCAGAGTTCTGCGCGACGTCGGCGTCGGTGGCGCGCCGATTGGCGGTCAAAACCGGGTCGTGGTGCCGGGTGATGCCGACCGTGCGAACCCCATTGCCCGAAATTTGGCTGGTCGCCAGATCCAACGAACGGCGCGCATAGCCCGGTGTCAGGGCATTGGCCACATTTCCGGACACAACCGCCGCCCCTCGGCTGGCCGCAGTCAGGCCACCCAATGCATTGTTCAATGCTGTCGACATGTTCATGGGACAGGTCCTCTCTTGGGTCTAAACCTGGATCAGCGTTTGATGTTTGTGGTTTCCTGCAACATCTCGTCCACGGTCTGGATGACCTTGGCGCTGGAGGAATACGCGCGCTGCGTCTGAATCATCGAGGTCAGCTCGGTCGCGACATCAGTGGTCGATTCCTCACGCGCAAAGGAAATCAGTTCGCCCGTTGGTCCCTCGCCCGCGTTCCACAGGAAGAATGTGCCGCTATCACGCGACGGAGCATAGGTCTGGCTGTCCAGCGCTTTCAGACCGTTCGGATTAGGAACGTCGGCCAAGGGGATCTGATAGACCCGCTGGCTGAGGCCCGAGTCGAAATTGGCGTAGACATAGCCCTTTTCGTCCACCCGGACGCTTGTCATTGTTGCCACGGCGGACCCATCCCGCGTGATGGAAACCGGGGCGAAGGTATCGGACAATTGCGTCACCCCGTCCGGATCACCGAGCTGGCCGACATCAATCTCCATCGGTCCACCGGCGACGTTGACCACAAATGTGCCAGCGGCCGGATCATAAGCGCCGCCCGAAACCGCGGTGACACTGGCCAACCGTCCGCCCGCCGTTCGGCTGTCGGTGAAGGTCAGTGTGTATTCGCCGATAACGGCCCCGCCCGAGGCTGTGTCGCGCAGTGTCATGGTCCATTCATTGCTCGACCCGGTGCCCGGAACTGTCGGGACCAGTTCGATATTGACGCTTTCGGATTTGCCCAGATTGTCAAAATATTCGACCGACAAGGGCTGCGAGTCTCCGGACGCGCCTGCATCCGTGGCCGTTGCGGGCAGGTTCATACGCAATTTCATCTCGGTCGTGGGTGAGCCGGATAGCTGATTGACGCTCAGTTGGATCGGTTCGAGTGCAGCTGGCGTGTCACGCGGCACATTGGGGATCGATCCATCCGCATTCGCGGGTCAGCCCAGCAGAACCAGCCCTGATTCGGTGACCAGATACCCCTCTTCATTGGTGCGAAACGATCCCGTTGTCGTCAGGAGCATTTCATTGGACGGCGTCCCGACCTGAGAACTGGAGCGCACCGGCATCATGCCGCGCCCACGCACGGCCAGGTCGGTGGAATTGTTCGTTGTCACCAGCGATCCGCGCTGATCAATCAGGCGCTGGCTGGTGGTTCTGACACCGCCCGCAGAATAGCTGCCGCCCTGTCCGGATGTAACCATCGAATGAAAATCCGTCTCGACCCGCTTGTAGCCGAATGTCGAAGAGTTGGCGATGTTGTCGGAAATCGTGGCCAGCCTGTTGGCGTTGGCCTTCAGCGCCGCCACACCGGCATTCAGCGAAGAGGAAATGGTCATTGTCGCGCCCTTCTGTTGCGTCAATCGTTGCAGCAACAGGTAACGCACGGGCCCTTAACAGCGCGCTAACAGATAAAATGCGCCCTATCCTTTCACCTCAGGGTGTTCGCAGAAAGATGATCTCGATTCTGTTGTTGCGTGCCGCCATCGGGTTTTTGACGGCGTGTTCGCGATCCGCATGACCAGTGACCCGGTCCAGCCGCAAAGGATCGATGCCCTTGTCCTGCAACAGTTGACGCACGGCCTGCGCCCGGGATGTGGACAGATCCCAGACCGGGTTGCGCGCCAGTACCACAGGGGCGGACCGGACGTGGCCCTCGACCGAGACAGCATTGGTCACAAGGTCCGAGGATCGCGCCACCAACAATGCCAGTGCCCGCATCATGTCCGTGGGTTTGTCGGTGTCTGGTTGGAACAGCGCCTGTGACTCGGTGTCGAACAGCTCGACCACCAGACCCTCATCCGTGACACGGGTGACGATGTGTTGCAGGTGTTTGTTCGACACCATGCTTTCGCCACTGCGGCCCAAAAGCTGGGCCTCAAGGGATGAGAAATCCTCGAACGCACCCTTGCCACCGCCCTGTGCGTCAACGCCGGTCGAGCCGCGCGCCTGTTTCGCCTCGGTCGGGTTGCGGTTGCTGGCGCCTGACCCGTCCATCACCATGGTATTTTCCGAAAACATGTTGTCGCCGCCAAAGGCACCATCGCCGCCACCCGACACCGGATTGATCGGAATCGTCGGCGAGAAATAATCCGCCAACCCTTTGCGTTGTTTCTCGGTCGTTGCATTCAAAAGCCACATCAACATGAAGAAGGCCATCATGGCCGTGACAAAGTCCGCATATGCGACCTTCCACGCGCCGCCATGATGACCGTCGCCACCTGACACACGCTTCTTCTTGATGATGATTGGCGCCGCATTGGATTGCGCACCCATCTCCACCACCTTTTTATCACCCGACTACCGGCGTAGCAGGGCAGGGCTTAAGGTGGCCTTAACACTTAAAACTGTTCGGACTTCTCGGATCTATCTTGGCACACCGGCACTGGCACGCCGCAGAATCAGGGACAGGCGGCCAAAGCTGTTGTTGACGCCATCAGGGTCAGCCTTGCCAAAAAACGCATCCAGTTCGTCATGGACGCGCACGGCCTGATCCAGCAGGGGATCCGCGCCTTCGGCATAAAGCCCGGCCTTGATCATCACTTCGGATTGCTCGTAGCTGCCGACCAGTTTGCGGGTCTCGGATATCATCCGGTTTTCCTCCTCGGTCGCGGCATCCGGCAAACTGCGCGAGACCGAGCGGCTGAGGTCAATTGCCGGAAAACGGCCCCGTTCAGCAATGTCACGGCTCAGGACAATGTGCCCATCCAGAACGCCACGCAGAATATCGGCGACGGGTTCATCCATGTCCGACCCGGCCACCAGAACGCTGAACACCGCCGTGATATCGCCCTGATCTTGCGTGCCGGGACCGGCCCGTTCGCACAGATTGGCAATCAGCGGCGTTACCGAGGCGGGAAAACCGCGCAGCGAAGGCGATTCGCCCATGGCCACGGCGATTTCTCGATGCGCCTCGGCAAAGCGTGTTACCGAATCCGCCAGAAACAGGACGTTCAGGCCCTGATCGCGCAAAAATTCCGCCACCGACATGGCTGACCAGGCGCAGCGGCGACGGGCCAAAGCCGACTGATCTGACGTTGCAGCCACCACCACCGCGCGTTTCATTCCATCTGCACCCAGCGCCTTTTCGACAAATTCATTCACCTCCCGCCCGCGCTCTCCGATCAGGGCAACGACAACAGCATCCGCGTTCATCGACCGGGCCAATGTGGCCAGCAGAGTGGATTTTCCGACGCCCGAGCCGGCAAACAGGCCGACCCGCTGGCCGCGCACGATGGGCAGAACCGTATTGAGCACCGACAGACCGGTCACCATGCGCTGCCCCAGCGATTTGCGCGACACGGCGGCGGGCAGTGCCTGCATGATATCGCGGTCCAGCGCCCCGGCCAGCAATGGCTTGCCGTCCAGCGGTTTTCCGAACGGGTCCACGACCCGGCCCAACCAATGCGTTCCCGGGGCAAACGCTGGGGCGGGTTGCAGAAACACCCGGTCGCCCAGACTGACGCCGTCAGGTGCGGCACCGGGCAACATGTAAATGATATCGGCTTCGACATGCAGCACCTCACCCGCCAGATCGGGCCCAGAGCGGCGCTGTAGGGTCAGGTGGTCACCGATTCGGGCGGGGCCGGTCAGGCCGCCAACCTCAATCACGCCATTCCCGACGCCGGTGACCAGACCCATATGGCGCACCGCCGACAGCCTGTGTGACACGTCAGAAATAATGATCAATGCGGGACTATGCCGGACTACCCCGGATCGGGCGGATGAAAGTCGCCCAAATCCTTTATCCTTAATTCCGCAGTAGGCGCGGAGGCGATATCGGGTAAACTGTTGAGGTCCAGTTAAGAATAGCCGTTGGAGGGTTTATAATTGGCTCACCCATTTGGTGATCGCGCTGAGGTTGAACAAGCGCATTCGAATGAGCCCGTTGCGCTGGACAGTTTCAGCGGTCAGGTTCATGTTCGCTGGTCTCCGGACGAAGCCGTCACTCCGCTGGGCCAGTTGCCGTTCTTCATCGATTATCTGAAGCAGGCCGATCTGTTTGATCCCTTTGTTGCGGATTGCCCGTTGCGGTTCAGCAGCCCCAATGCGCCAAAGGTTCGGGATGTTCTGGGCACGATGGTTCTGTCGATCGTGACCGGCGGTCGGCGCTATGCGCATGTGAATGCGCTGCGGCACGATGGGATCAATCCGGCGTTTCTGGGGCTGAGCAAAATCTGCAGCGACGACTCGGTTCGGCGGGCTTTGGCGACCCTTGATCAGCGAGAAGCGGACATCTGGCTGAAGCACCATCTGACATTCCCGCTGCATCCAGTGATGCAGGAAGACTGGATCCTGGACGCGGACACCACGGTCAAACCGATCTATGGCAAACAGGAAGGTGCAGTTGTGGGCTACAATCCCCACAAACCCGGTCGACCCTCTCATTGTTACCACAGCTTTATGATCGCAAACCTGCGGCTGATCCTGGGCGTTGAGGTCACCGCGGGCAATGAACATCACGGCACGCATGGTCTTTCTGGTCTGCTGGAAATTCTGGATGGCCTCGCCCCTGCCGCACGGCCGTATCTTGTTCGTGGTGACAGCAGCTATGGCAATGAAACGGTGATGTCTGCGCTTGAAGAGCGGGCTCAGCCCTATCTTTTCAAGCTACGCATGACGAAACGGGTGAAGGAACTGGCGTCAAAACTTGCTGCAAAAACCGGCTGGACTGAGGCAGGTCGCGGCTGGCAGGCGGCGGCATCGGAATTGCAATTGATGGGCTGGAGTCGCAAACGCCGTGTTGTTGTTCTGCGCCGTCGGGTGCCAAAGGACGTGGCGCTGACAGCGCCGATTGGTGAAGAGAATGAGCAACTTCTTCTGGGCCTCGCCGAGGTGGTCCCGGCTCAGGCGGCGCTTTGGGAGTACAGCGTTCTGGTGACCTCGCTGGATTGCGAGGGCCTCACCCTGGCACAGCTCTACCGGGATCGGGCTGATGCGGAAAACGCGTTTGACGAACTGAAGAACCAATGGGGGTGGGGCGGGTTCACAACGCAGGATCTGAAGCGTACGCAGATCACCGCCCGAATGACGGCGCTGGTTTACAATTGGTGGTCGCTTTTTGTCCGGCTGGTTGACCCAATGACATCGCGAGAAGCGATCACCAGCCGTCCGCTGTTATTGACTGGTGTCGCACGAGCGACCAGACACGCGGGACAGACAACGCTGTTCCTGAACAGCAGCCATGGGCAAACGCGGCAGATCCGGTCGAAACTGACGGACATGACACGGTTCTTGCGTAACCTGCAATCTGCGCCGCAGTTGACCGCCATTGAGCGTTGGTGCCGGATTCTTGCCGCGCTCTCGCAAAATTCCTGCATGGGCGCAACCCAAAGCCACCTCCCAATGTGTTGCCGGCCTGTTGATAGGCCAAAATTGCACAACCAGAACGCGAACGCACCTGCCGAAATTGGCCGGAAACAAACTCCAACTGCGGAATCAAGGTTTATAACATTGAGCCTGGACGTTGATCCGGGCAACCAGACCAGAAGTGCGGTCGATACCGCCCGCGACAGAGAAAATGATCATTCAGGCGCGTTGCAGGGTCGTTGCAGGGCTATATACGGGTTTTTTTTCCGCGCCAGAAACGGGCGCTGATCGGCCCGGAAATCCGCATGTAACCGAGGCGGTTCCAGCGCCAGTGGATCAGACAGTTTCAGCGGGCTTTCCCCGGTCGCCCGGGGGATCCATACGGAGGATATCCCAGGGGGGCATCCAGCCGTTACCGGTCTCGTCCGGCCATCCCTGGCGGGCGGCCTCCTCATCGGGGATATTGAAAGTGCCGGTGCATCCATTGCGCTCACACCAGGCATAGAGGTGTCGGGCCGCGTCCTGAAGCGAAGCGACCAGCCGCTCACGCTCCGCGCCGACCGG
>CAXXPZ010000015.1:0-17665 GCA_963422555.2 uncultured Ruegeria sp. | reverse complement strand
GACCCTTTTAAAAAGAACCATTTGGCACGCTATACAATCACAGAATTTCGCCCTTCCATGAAGGCTGATCAACTTAAAGAATGATGTTGGTCCAGACGCTCGAATTCTTTGCCAAACACTCAACTTACGCTTGGTTTGAGATGAGCTGCTCAGTTAGTTTGGTTTCGGTCAATCCTTGCTGAGCGGCCCGCTGGCGAAATACAAGAGGCGCCCGACGGATGTCATAGTTGGGATTGTAGTATACAGACCGTGTCACAACAAATGCCTGTAATGCGATAATGGAAACACCGGAAAACCGGATGTATTCAACAACATTCAGGAAAATCTTGGAAATGGTACCGCCTGCTGGATTCGAACCGGCGACCTCTGGATCCACAATCCAGCGCTCTAACCAACTGAGCTAAGGCGGCACTTGTGGGGGGCGATGTACCGAACGCGCGCCGGGAATGCAAGTGTATTAAAGCTGAATTTTCCAGCTTTGCTCGACCAGATCGACCCCGAAGGAATGCACTGGTTTGTCGCTCATCAATTGCCACCCAAACGCCCGGTACAAGGCGCAGGCCGCTTGGTGGCTTTCGTGGGTCCACGGCACCATTTCGCTGTATCCGGCCGCTCGGGCAAACTCCATGCACGTGGTCAGCAGTCGCTTACCGACCCCCTGCCCGCGGGCCTCGGGCACCAGCAGGAACAGGCGCAGTTTGGCGATTTGTTCATCATGTGAAACGCAAAATATGCTACCCAAACGAGCACCATCCCGTTCGGCGATCCAGCCTTGCTCGCGGGTTGGGTCATGATCCGCGATGAAAGCGTCCAGAATTCGGGCCACCAATGGCCCGAAACTGTCGTCAAATCCTTCGTCGCGCGCATAAAGCGTGCCGTGCCGTTCGACCAGCCAGGGCGCGTCCTCGGCGCGGAAGGCTCTGAGGGTAATATCGTTCATGCCCTATTTGACCGCATAGGCCGCTTGATTCTCAACCCTCCGCGCGGTAGCACACATGCTCATCTTTCGGAGGCGCAAATGGGCATCAACAGCGAACGCGAAATCGAAGCGAACCTGCAGATCGGGCCCACCGATCAGGGCATGGTGCGCCTGTTCATCGACGCGCCGGGCGCCGAGATTCCGATGGATTTCGAGCCTGAGGAAGCCGAAGAGATTGCCGAGGAGCTGCGGGCAGCTGCGCAGGCCGCACGGGCGGTCAAAGGCTGAGCCATCAGACCCGTGGATCGCGCAGCGTCTGCAGCCTGCGCGCCGCATCCGTCGCAAATTTCTGGATCATCTTCTTGCGCCGCGCCGGGGCAAGCTTGGTCTCGGGGCTCATACGAACGATTTCTGCGTCATATGCATCTGCGATGATCAAGCCGGTTTCGGGCGGCAACATCTCGACCGGGAAATCCGTGTCAACTGCCCAGAAGAATCGATCACACCACTCCAGATAGCCCTGCCATTTTGAATCCGACTGATAGTCGGCCCGGCTGGATTTGCATTCGATCACCCACAACTCACCCTTTGGGCCGAGCCCCATCACGTCCACCCGCAGGCCGCGGGCAGGCACGAATTCTTCAATCGAAACATAGCCATGGGTGGCCAGATGCCGCGAAACACCTCGGGCCAGTTTTTGTCCGGGTTGCAAATCCAATGTCATGTTCGAAATGTGAACAATTCGTGAACAAAAATCAAGCACAGGCTTTTGGTTGACATGATACCAAATAGTATCGCATTAATATGATACCAAATGGTATCCAAATGAGGTTGCCAATGAATACACAGACCCAAAATGCGTTTCGTGCACTTGCTGATCCGACCCGCAGGGACATCGTACAGATGCTTGCGTCAGAGGATATGACCATCGCGCAACTGACCGACCGCTTCGATATGACCCGGGCTGCCGTCAAAAAGCACCTGACCGTGCTGTCGGATGGCGGCTTGATCACGATCGAGGCGAAAGGGCGCGAACGCATCAACCGACTGGAACCCAAGGGGATGGCCCCTGTTCTGGACTGGCTCAGCTATTTTGACCGGTTCTGGGATGAACGCCTTGCCGATCTCAAGAAAGCTATTGAAGGACCCAAGAAATGACCCAAGCCGTATTGCAAAAATCCATCTATCTTCGCGCAACACCGGAAACTGTCTGGGACTATCTGACACAGCCTGAACGGCTGGCAGAGTGGTTTCACAAACCGGAACAACCCCTGGCTGCGGGTCAAAAACTTGAGATGTTCGGGACCACCAGTGGCGATCTGCTGATCTGGGGTGAAGTGCGCGAGGCGCGAAAGCCGGAATATCTGGAATATACGTTCACCATCAAGCCGATGGGCGACGCCTTCAGTGTCGTCAAGTGGACGTTGGAACCGGTTGCGGGGGGTACGCGGCTTGGACTGATGCACGAAGGTCTGCCGCAAGGTGCCGAGGCTTTCGGCCTGATCCTTGCGCTGGATGACGGTTGGGACGGGCATTTTGGCCAGATGCGCACCGCACTACACGACACCGTTGATGCCTGACCCCTTGTGCAAACCCGCTGCACACCCTACTTAGGCGCGTGGCGGGTTCTGCCCTTCTTGTGACCGGTAGCATTCTGGTGGCCTTAAGCAATTCCGAGGGGGCTGGCTCTGTTCAGGTCCTGGCCTGATTACCTGGCGCCCACCTGTACATACAGGTCCTCGGGAATCAAACCGCACGGTTGACTGGTGGTCCCGCCACATAAATCGCTAATACGCGTCGATTTCGCCGCTGACGATTGCGACGACCGGCATGCCTTCAAAGGCTTTCGGAAGGGACGCACCGGTGCTTTTGTCGATGACGTAAACCACGACAACCTCCGATCCCAGATCCTGATCACCAATCCCAACGCCGACCACTCCGGGGCGATCCAGAAAAGCGGCCTCGACCGCTACTATCCGTTCGTCCTCTGCGAAATCGTCAGAGTCATAAGGCATTGCAGCATCTTCCATTTTTCACTCCTCCTGTCGGAATGACGCGGTTGACCCACCCAATATAGGATGGATGGGCCCGTTTTGCGAATTTTCGGTCAATCTGAGGTGTCAGGTCTGCAAGCGTATATCCAATGCCGCCAGCACCCGCGCGATCTTATTGCCAAACGTGATGCCGCCACCGCCAGCGAACAGCAGCGCGACCGGTCGGCGCTGGCGGTCCCAGATCCAGATGACCGAACCGGAATCACCTCCGTCGCTGAACTGTCCGCGCAAACCGCGTATCGCGATCTGATCGCGGAACAATGCAACACGCCCTGCGCCAAAGTTGACGCGGATCGTCTCATTGGTTCCGGTGATGCGTCCGGCCGTCAATTGCGTGGTCCGTCCGGACTTGCCGACGATCAGACCCCTGCGCGCGCAGACCCCGATGAAATGCGGAACAGCCGGAAACCGCCACTGGCACGATAGATATACTCGCGCCGCACCCGTTCGGGCCAACACCAGGCTGTCGCGCAATCAACCAGATTTGCGCCCCCGCCAAAGTTGATCGGCACGAAACGCTCAAGAATCGCTATCCGGTCACGCGGGTTTTGCCCGCCATCGGCACGGCCGGGCTGCAGGATAGTATCACCAAACCGGGCGGCGTTGGAATTGGCCAGAACATGGTTGTTCGACAATATCAGCAGGCGCCGGTCTCGCGGTGCGCGTCGACCCCTCGCAAGCGCGCCCTGCGTGCCCGCCGTGATCCGGAAATGCCCGACCGAAATCCCGTTGGGGGACGGGCGTTGGCGATGGCGATGTGGTTGAACGTCGATGATACCGGACTGAAAGACATTCATTGGCATGGTATCATCTGACGCACATTTCACCGAGAAATCATCATACAGGCAGCGCCTGCATTCCTCCATGCTTTGCTTTTCGGCGGTGTAGACGTTCAGAACCTGACCACCGGGCCCCTCTTCGCCGATCTGTTCCATGTCGAATTCCGGCGAACCGATGCCGACCCCCTGAATCATGTCACCGTTGTCGACGTCAACAACACCCGCCGCAGCCGCAAGCGCCTGCGTTTGTGCGCCCATCTTCTCTTCTATCTCGGCCTTGGCTTCGATGACGCGCGGATCAGCGGCGGAGTCGTGGCCTGCCTCGCTCTCGGCGGGATCTTCCTCCAATGCTGCCGCCAGTTCCTCGTCGTCAGGAGGCGACAGCATTTCAACCGCATCATCGTCATAATCATCCGGCGAAACTGTATCGTCCTGATCTGGTACCTGAGGTTCGTCAAATTCAGTATCTTTGTCAGATTTCGAAGACTTTTTACGAGCCATAACGGACTCCTTTCAAAATAAATTTTGATAAAAAAGTTCACACATAAACTAATTATGCATAATGTTATTATAGCAAATTTCGCCGGGAAATTCACCTTCGCCGACACATCTCCGGCGAGAATTGGCCGACCAGAAAGGCTACTTTAGCCTGTGCTTTGGCACAGAACGGCTAAGTATGTTGAGATTCAAGAAGGTTCCCGAATCGTGCGGGGATTGGTCGACGCATCGTTTACTGCAATCGCACCATTGAATTGCACGCCAAACACGCAAAGTGATCATATGAACCTATGACCGCTTGGCTTCCACGCGCACCGGTTCGTATCTGATTGAAACGGGCGTTCCGCCGCGCGGGACTTTGGGCTTTTCGGCCATGCTCATGATCGCATAGGCGAATTGCACTCCGGCAAAGACGATGCCGTTCATGAACCAAATCATCAGTAATGCGATCAGACCCATATCGGAGCCGGTGATCAGATGGCGCAGATTGGCGACGTTGAGAGCCAGCAGCACCGCGACAAAAATGGCCGAGATGACAAAGCCCAGCGCAACTTGGGTGATATACAGGCGGATAAGTTTGGGCATTTCAGACCTCCTTGCGCGCTGATTTTCAGTCTAGCGCATATCTGGTCCGGGTAAAGCACGCGGGGGCGTGTCAGAACGCCTCGGGCTTGGCCTCGCGCGCCATGTGATCCAGCACCGCGTTGACGAATTTCGGTTCTTTGCCTTCAGGGAAAAAGGCGCGGGCCACGTCGACGAATTCGGTGATCACGACCTTGGGTGGAGTGTCGCCTTGCGTCAGCTCTGCTCCGGCGGCCCGGAAAGTGGCGCGCAAGGTTGGATCAATGCGCGCGATGGGCCATTTCGCCACCAGCGCCCGGTCCGTCATCTGGTCGATGGGCGCCTGATAGTTCACCGCATCATCCACCAGTTTGCGAAAGACCGAGATGTCACCGTCCAGCATTTCCTCACCCTCGTAGACGGCGCCAAACCGGTGTTCCAGAAACTCGTTCACGACAGCTTCAATCGTCTGGCCTGACTGTTCCATCTGGAACAACGCCTGCACGGCATACAGCCGGGCGGCGGATTTCATCTGGCGTTTCCGGTTGGCCGGTTTTGGCGCGTTTGTCTGGGTCATGCGGTTGTGGATCCGTTGCTGTCGCCCGCCACAAGGATGGACTCGGACGGCGGCTTGAACCCGACGCCCTTTTTCGAAGCGCCCCACTTACGGCTGAGTGCGATCAGATGCAAGGCCGCCGCAGCTGCGCCGCCACCTTTATTCATCTTTTCGGGATTGGCGCGCACTTCGGCCTGATCGTCATTTTCGACCGTCAGGATGCCATTGCCGATGCACAGGCCCTGTAGCCCCATCAATTGGATGGCGCGGCTGGAATCGTTGCAGACGGTTTCATAATGCGTGGTCTCACCGCGAATGACGCAGCCCAGCGCAACATAGCCGCCAAAATTGCACTGACGATCAGCCATGGCGATGGCAGTCGGGATTTCCAGCGCGCCGGGCACCTCGACAACTTCGCAAGTACCGCCTGTGGCCTCGATCTCGGCCTTGGCACCGGCGACCATATTGTCGGCGATTGCGCGGTAAAACGGCGCCACCACGATCAGCAGCTTCACAGGTTTGTCAAATGTCGGCGTTGGCAGAACGCCATGTTTGTCTTGTTCAGCCACGGTCAGTCATCCCCCAGAATTGAGCGGGTTCCGACGATGGACAGGCCAAACGCGTCGAGCCCCAGATACTTGGTTTCCGGCGTATCGGTCAGCAGCACCAATTCCTGAATGCCCATCTTGGACAGAATCTGCGCCCCCAGCCCGGTCTGCTTGATGGTCCGAGGACCCTCTTCATCGGCGGCATACAGCGAATTGTGCGGCTGGCGGAACAGGCAGACGACACCGCGCCCCTCAGCCGCGATCTTTTCCATCGCGCGCGGCAGCTCATGCGGAGATTTCGGGCCCAGCCCCAGAATATCCGGCACTTCGTGCAGGGCGTGGGTCCGGGTCAGAACCGGCTCGGGTGTGGTCACGTCCCCCTTGACCATCACCACATGTTCGATCCCGTGGGTCTGATCGGTATACAGCCTCATTTCCCATTCGCCGCCGTATTCCGAATGAACAACTTCGCGCGAGGTTTCGACCACGAGATTGTCGTTGCGCGAGCGATAGGTGATCAGATCGCTGATTGTGCCGATCTTCAGGCCATGTTCCCTGGCGAACTCTACCAGATCAGGCAGGCGCGCCATGGTTCCGTCCGGGTTCATGATCTCGCAGATCACACCTGCGGGGTTCAGACCCGCAAGGCGCGAGATGTCGACCGCCGCCTCGGTATGGCCGGCGCGCATCAGCACCCCGCCCCGCTTGGCGCGCAGTGGAAAGATGTGTCCCGGCGTTGCGATATGCGCCATCGTGTTCTGTTCGTTGATCGCCGTCGCCACGGTCAGCGCCCGGTCGGCGGCCGAGATCCCGGTTGATACCCCCTCGCGCGCCTCGATCGACACAGTGAATGCGGTTTCATGCCGGGACGAGTTGTTTACCGCCATCATCGGCAGGCCCAGCATGTCAATCCGTTCGGCTGTCATCGGCAGGCAAATCAGCCCACGCCCATGCATTGCCATAAAGTTGATTGCGTCGGCATCGGCAAATTCAGCGGCAATCACCAGATCGCCCTCGTTTTCGCGATCTTCGTGGTCGACCAGAATATACATCCGACCCTTGCGGGCCTCGTCGATGATCTCTTCGATCGGGCTGATCGCTTCACGCAGCTTGGCCTCGACCGGTCCGGGAGTTTCAAAGCTCATTTGACAGCCTTTCGCTGAGCGTTAATGCAAGGCGGGATAGACCAGTCGAACCGCAAAGGCCAGAGTACTTGCGGCCAAGGCAGGTCTGGCCTTCACCATGTTCTGGTCCGATCACGACATCTCGGCCAGCCGCGCGACGTAGCGGGCCAGTGTGTCGATCTCAAGATTGACATGATCGCCGAGTGTGACATCGCCCCAGGTCGTCACCTCTTTGGTATGCGGGATGAAATTGATGCCGAATTCGCATCCGTCTACATCATTCACGGTCAGGGATGTCCCGTTCAACGCAACCGAGCCCTTGGGCGCAATGAAACGCGCCAGATCCTTGGGCGCGCGCAGGGTCACGCGGGTACTGTCGCCTTCGTCCGTGACATCCACAACCTCGGCCACGCCATCCACATGGCCGGAAACAATATGCCCGCCCAGTTCGTCCCCGACCTTAAGAGCGCGTTCCAGGTTCACCCGCTTGCCGGTCTGCCAACCGGCCAGATTGGTTTTGGAAACGGTCTCGGCGCTGATTTGCACGTCATACCAGTCATCGCCCAGCGCAATCACGGTCAGACAAACGCCGTCACTGGCAATCGAGGCACCGATATCGATGCCTGCCGTGTCATAGCCCGTCTTGATCCGCGCACGCAGATCACCCTGTTGGTCCAGTTCGGTGATAGTGCCGATATCGGTGACGATCCCTGTGAACATTTCCTTCATCCTCTGAGCATAGCTTTGACCGCCGAGGTAACGGTCGGTGGCCCCTCCGGCAAGACCCGGCTTGCCGGGAATGCGACAAACCGGCATAATTCTCACAACAAACACGGTACGAGCAGTCGTCGAATTCATCACATGATGCAGGTTGCAGATCATCCCAGACAGCGCGTGTTCCTGTTTCTGCAGGGACCCCACGGCCCGTTCTTCAACGCGTTAGGCCGAATGCTGCGCGCGGCGGGCGCACAGGTCTGGCGCGTGGGATTTAACGCTGGCGATCAGGCGTTCTGGACAGATCGACCCTGTTACGTCCCCTTTCGGGACACGGCCGAGGAATGGCCTGGATTTCTTGAGACCCTGATCCGGCATCGCGGGATCACCGACATCGTTCTGTATGGCGATACCCGCCCTATCCATGCTCAGGCAGTTGAGATCGCCAAATCGCGCGGCCTGACTGTCCATGTGTTCGAAGAGGGATATCTGCGCCCCTGGTGGGTAACTTACGAGCGGGACGGATCCAACGGCAACTCACGCCTGATGAATCTGGATGTCGATCAGATGCGGACCGCGCTGGCGCAATCGGATGCACAGACCCCACCGCCCCCGTCACATTGGGGCGATATGCGGCAGCACATCTTTTACGGTGCCCTCTACCATTGGTTCTTGCTGTTTCTAAATCGCAGTTATCGCAATTTTCGCACCCATCGGGAATTGCCCGTCGCCCGCGAATTTCAACTGTATTTTAAAAGACTGGCCCTGATGCCCATCCACCGATTGCAGCGCCGGTGGGCGACCGCGCGGGTGCGCTGGGGGGCGTTTCCCTATCATCTGGTGCTGTTGCAACTGGGACATGACAGTTCGGTACAGGCCCATTCCGATTTCTCAGGCATGTGCGAGTTTTTGCAACGGGTCATCGCAGGGTTCGCCGCCGGTGCGCCCGGACATCATCGCCTTGTGATCAAGGAGCATCCGCTGGAAAACCATCGTGAACCGTTGCGCAAGAGGGTCCGGCAACTGGCGCTTGAACACGGCATCAGCGACCGGGTTCACTATGTTCCGGGCGGTAAACTGGCGGCACTGCTGGATGACGCGCGTTCCGCTATCACGGTCAATTCGACTGCCGGGCAGCAGGTATTGTGGCGCGGCATTCCCCTGCGAATTTTCGGACGGTCCGTGTATGACAAGCCGGAATTTGTGTCGCAACAACCGGTTGCCGCGTTTTTTGCCGATCCCGACACGCCTGATACCACCGCATATCGCGCCTATCGTCAGTTTCTTCTCGAAACCAGCCAGATCCCGGGCGGTTTTTATTCGCGCCGTGGCCGCAGGCAGCTGTTGCGGCGCGTTGCGGATATGATGCTGCAGGCACAGGATCCCTATCAAAGCGTCCTGAACGGCAACTCGACTGTCGCGCCACAGTTGAAAGTCGTTGATTGAACCGGGGCCAGCTGTTGCTGGATGTTTCAACCGGAACCGGGTAACCTGCCCAAAAGAAAGAAAACTGAGGACAATCGGCAGTGACGCGCATTCCAACCCGATGGATACGGGCGGTATCCCTTGTGGTGGCCGCAGGCTTGCTGGCGGCTTGCCAGCTTCCTAAATCCGGCCCGAACAAGAATGAGATTCTGGCAGGCTCGACCGTGAATGGCGGCAACGCATTTGTTGTTGATGTGGACGACCGGGTCACTCGTGCAACAGCAGCCGTTCCGCAATACGGGTTCTCACAATCCTTTCGCAGCGCGCAAAGCCTGGCCTCGGACACCGTGCGACCAGGCGATGTGCTCGGGCTGACCATCTGGGAAAACGTCGATGATGGCTTGCTGACAACCGGAACCGGAGCGGCGACAGCCCTGGAAGAGGTTCAGGTCGACAGCGACGGCTTTATCTTTGTTCCCTACGCCGGGCGGCTGCGCGCGGCAGGCAACACGCCCGAGCAATTACGCAACCTGATCTCCTCCAAACTGCAGGAACAGACCCCGGACCCACAAGTGCAGGTGCGCCGGGTGGCCGGTGATGGCGCGACCGTTTCCCTGACTGGAACCGTCGGAGCGCCGGGCGTCTATCCGATCGAACGGCCCACACGGACCTTGTCGGGCATGCTGGCAAATGCGGGTGGCGTATCCGTAGCGACAGACATTGCCCTGGTGACGGTGATCCGGGGCAATCAAAAAGGCACGGTCTGGTACGAGGATCTGTTCCGCTCGCCCCAAACCGACATCGCGCTGCGCAGCGGTGACCGAATTTTGGTCGAGGAAGACAGCCGGTCCTACATCGCGCTTGGCACCACTGGCGGCCAATCGCGCGTCGCTTTCGAAAGTCAGGACCTTTCGGCACTGGAAGCACTGGCACAGGTCGGTGGTTTGCAATCGCTGTCTTCGGATCCGACTGGTATCTTTATCTTGCGCAAGGAACGGCAGGACATTGCCCGCAACGTCATGGGACGTGCCGATCTGCAGGGTGAACAGCGCATGATCTACCTGTTGAACCTGACCGCGCCCAACGGGTTGTTCGTCGCCCGTGACTTTGTCATTCGCGACGACGATACGATCTATGTGACCGAAGCACCCTATGCTCAGTGGACCAAGTCCATCTCGTTGATTGCCGGCGGTCTGACGCCCATTGCGAACGTGGCCACCCTGACAGGCGGCTGACCTGTGCACCCCGACATGGAACCCGTAACCGGGGACGAACGCACCCGGCTGTTCGTCTATAATGGCGGGTTTCTGACGCAGAAGCGGGTGCGCCGTATTTTGTCGCTGTCGGGGTATGACATCCGGCTGGGCCTGCCCAAAACCGGCGATGTGGTTGGGATATGGGGGGACAGCCCGACTGCGCATCGCGGTAAACGTATTGCCGAAAAACACGCCGCCCCGATCCTGCGGGTCGAGGATGCGTTTCTCAGGTCACTACACCCCGGTCGCAGCGGCGAGGTGCCGTTGGGATTGCTTCTGGATCGGTCTGGTCTGCATTTCGATCCCGCGACACCTTCTGATCTGGAACAGCTGCTAGCCACGCATCCGCTGGATGACACTGCCCTGCTAAACCGCGCGCGTGGCGCAATGGAACGGCTGCGCGAGCTGCAACTCAGCAAGTATTCCGCCTTTGACCCGGACATCGAACCACCGGACCCCGGTTATGTTCTGGTAGTCGATCAGACACAGGGCGATGCGGCGGTCCGGGCCAGCGCAGGTGATGCCGCGCATTTCCGCGAGATGCTGGTCATCGCGCAGGAAGAAAATCCCGGCGCGCGGGTGATCGTCAAGGCGCATCCGGAAACCGTATCCGGATATCGTAAGGGGTTTTATTCCGATCAGGACCTGAGCGACCGCGTGTCGATCCTGACCGACCCGATCAGCCCATGGCCGCTGCTGGAGGGCGCAATTGGTGTTTACACCCTGTCCTCGCAACTGGGGTTCGAGGCGATATTGGCCAGTCACAAACCCCGTGTCTTTGGCCAGCCCTTCTATGCGGGTTGGGGGCTGACGCAGGACGAAGCTGCCCTGCCCTTACGCCAACGCAACCTGACCCGCGCGCAGGTCTTTGCGGCCGCCATGATCCTCTATCCCACCTGGTACGACCCTTATCGCGATCAACTGTGCGAGCTGGAAATCCTACTGGATACGCTCGAGGCCCGGACCCGCGCCTGGCGCGAGGATCGGAAGGGCTGGACCGCATCCGGAATGCGCGTGTGGAAACGCAGGCATCTGCAGCAGATGTTCGGGCGCGACCGCAAAATTCGGTTTACCGGCGAACCGCCCGAAACCGGCGACCGTCCGCATATGGTCTGGGCCCGTCACGCGGGACAGGCGCAAAATGTCACCCGCATCGAAGACGGGTTCTTGCGGTCACGCGGGCTGGGCGCGCAACTGGTGCCACCGATGTCGCTGGTGACAGATGATCAGGGTATCTATTACGACCCCACCCGCCCCAGTCGGTTGGAGGATCTGATCGCGCGCCGTGAAACCCTGCGTGCGGATCAAGAGCTTCGGGCCGAGCGTCTCATCGCGCGTTTGGTGTCGGATGGTCTGAGCAAATACAATGTCGGTCAGACCGCGCCCGATTTGCCGCAGGGCCACCGCATTCTTGTGCCGGGACAAGTCGAGGATGACGCCTCGATCCAGTTGGGCACCCACAGCACCCGCACCAACCTTGATCTGCTGCAAGCGGCGCGCGATGCCAACCCGGATGCCATATTGATCTACAAACCACACCCCGATGTCGAGGCTGGTTTGCGCGAAGGTCAGATAGACGCGGGAACTTTGGCAGATGTGCTCATCCAAAACGGAGATCCCGCCGGATTGCTGGCACAGGTGCAAGAGGTGTGGACCATGACATCTCTATTAGGGTTCGAGGCCCTGTTGCGCGGCGTTAAGGTCACAACACTGGGCGCGCCATTCTATGCCGGATGGGGGCTGACAACGGATCTGGACAGCGTCCCGGCGCGACGCGGTGCGCGCCCGTCTCTGATAGGGTTGGTTCATGCTGCACTGATTGACTATCCGCGCTATCTGGACCCTGTGACCGGGCAACCCTGCCCGGTTGAGGTTGTGTGTGACACGTCAGAAATAATGATCAATGCGGGACTATGCCGGACTACCCCGGATCGGGCGGATGAAAGTCGCCCAAATCCTTTATAACATTGAGTCTGGACGTTGATCCGGGCAGCCAGACCAGAAGTGCGGTCGATACCGCCCGCGACAGAGAAAATGATCATTCAGGCGCGTTGCAGGGTCGTTGCAGGGCTATATACGGGTTTTTTCCGCGCCAGAAACGGGCGCTGATCGGCCCGGAAATCCGCATGTAACCGAGGCGGTTCCAGCGCCAGTGGATCAGACAGTTTCAGCGGGCTTTCCCCGGTCGCCCGGGGGATCCATACGGAGGATATCCCAGGGGGGCATCCAGCCGTTACCGGTCTCGTCCGGCCATCCCTGGCGGGCGGCCTCCTCATCGGGGATATTGAAAGTGCCGGTGCATCCATTGCGCTCACACCAGGCATAGAGGTGTCGGGCCGCGTCCTGAAGCGAAGCGACCAGCCGCTCACGCTCCGCGCCGACCGGCCCGTCCGGACGTGTCGCGCGGCCTTCATAACGGCTCTGGCTACAGAGATCGTTCCAGAGATGCCCGATCGCGATGCGAAGCCTCGTGCCGTAATGACCGTGTTCCCGGGGGTGTTTGTCAGCCAGCACGTCCCGCAATGATTGCAGCGACCGCGCGACCGGTGTTCTGGTATCCTGACTGAATCCGTATCTGCAGAGCGGATCATTGTGGTCTGTAAGGTGACCTTTCAGGGGGCCGTCGGTTTTCCATGTCATTGTTTCAGCCATTCGACCAGTCTTTCGATGATCCTCGTCATTCCCGCCTCGCCAAAGCGTTCAAGGTTGACGCGGTTGCCCCCGGTGATGGCGTGAGCGTAGTCAAGATACCCTGCGCGGGCAAGGGCAGTTGCGGTGGCGTGTCCGCGCAATTGGAACAGAGCGGCCTGATCCATGCCCAGGCCGGTGGCCTCTGTGTCAACCAGGCTTTCGGAATATCGGTAGAGGGCATCCAGCACCGCACCCAGGCCGGGTCGTGCATTGCTGGCGCGGTACAGCGTACCGTCGTGGTCAACGGCGACAAGTCGTTCAAGTCCGCTGTATGCGTCGAGAGTCAGAAGGTCCCTTTTTGAAAATCCCGACGCGTTTGGGTGATTGTGAACAACGCCGATCCTTCGGGCCGGGTCAGACATTGCCGCTTTCAACGCCTCACCCGGGTTGACGCCGCTGCGCGTCCCGCTTGCCCAATCGACAGGACGGGTGTTGTCGGGATCGAGATCAAAGGCGGCAAGATGTTCGTTACCGGTGCGGATGCCGCGTGCGCGGACCTGGGAGACCAGCGCGGCCTCGGTCCCGCGTGCGGCGGGTTCAAGATCACCACCGATCCGGTCATGGCGGCCCTGTTCGGCCAGAAAGGTTGCGCCGGGGTTGGTCTCGAAACCCGGCGTGATGCCTTCAGGTACCCGGACGACCTCCCCGGTGCGCGGGTTGGTCCAGTCACGCGCGTCCATCGGCGGATCGGTGGTGATGGCAAGGCCGCGCCGTTTGACGACGGCGGCGCTCATCTGCATGGTGGTGCAGGCGCAGAAGAAGCCGTTGGGCGGGAAATGCGTAGCCCAGAACGGGTTGTCGACGGGGATGACCAGTTCGTGGAAGGGCTTGTGTGCGTCGCGCGCATTGACGCGCTGCAGCTGGATGTACTGAAGGTAGGGCAGGGCCGCTTTTGTACGCTGGATACGGACCCAGCGACCGGCCGCGTATGCGGTGCGCATGTTGGTGTCGAAGATGACGCGCAGGCGGCGTTCGGAGCCGAGCTGCACGTTGCGGCTCTCGCCGGTGAGCGGGTCGGTCATCACCTTGCGGCCCCACCAGCCCTGACGTTTGAGTTCCGGCTCCAGGCCTTCACGGAACTGCTCGAGGGTCTGGCCCTCGGCGATGGCTTTGTCCACCGCGTCGCGGATCGTGCGCAGCAGATCGTCCTGCATCACCTTTGCAACGACAAAGCCCCGGGCATGGGAGGCGGCATGCCAGTCGAGATAATGAAACCGGCTGTCTGGCGGCGCAAACCCCTTGGCCCGGAAATATTCCAGCGCTTCCTGTGGTGCCACGGATGTGGGGGTGACCACCGGTGCCAGATCGACGGGTTCAGTCATGGGACCAGACCGGGTCGCTCTTGAGACATGACGTCAGGGTGATGTATGAACCGCCCCGGGTTTACCGGAGAGTAAAACTCTCAAAGGATGAGCCCATGGAGAAGAAAAAGTCACCCCCGAAGTACACGGCTGAGTTTCGCGCCCGCGGCGTTCGGCTTTATAAAGATCATCGCGCGGATTACGCCAGTGACAACGCGGCCTACCACGCGATCGCGCCAAAGCTCGGCTGCTCGCCGGACAGTCTCAGAGTCTGGTGCCAGCAGGCGGAGCGCGATGCCGGCGAACGCGATGGGCTGACCAGCGAGCAGAAGGCACGTCTGAAAGCCTTGGAGCGTGAGAACAAGGAATTGCGCACGGCCAATGAGATCCTGAAGAAGGCGAGCGCGTATTTCGCTCAGGCGGAGCTCGACCGCCCATTCCGGAAATGATCGCATTCATCGATAATCATCGGGACGAGTTCGGTGTCGGGTCGATCTGCAGGGTGCTGCCGATCGCGCCATCGTCCTATTATGCGCGTCTGTCTATCCGGCGCAGCCCGGACAAAGCCTCGGATCGGGCCAGGAAGGACGATAAGGATGCGCGGGAAATCCAGCGCGTCTTTGATGCCAGCCGGGGACGCTATGGCGCGCGCAAGGTATGGCATCAACTGCGCCGGGAAATGGAGAAGGCGCGCGCGGAAGCCCGCGCGCTGGAAACCGCCACGCGCGACACGCTGGCCGAATATGCCGGCGATGCCATCGACACAAGAGACGAGGTCGCCGAGGCCTGGGGGGCCGGGTTCAAGGGGCTCGAGGATGCGCTCACGCGCTTTGTCACCACCGGCAAGGCGTCCTTCGGTGATCTGGCCAATTCGATTATTGCCGATCTGGCGCGGATCTCCATCCGCCGCACCATCACCGGCCCGCTGGCCGATATCCTCGAGACGGTCGCCGGGAGCCTTTTCGGGGGGAGTGATCTCGCCCCCGAAACATCCATCCGTCCGCGCGCCCGGCCGTTTCACGCGGGCGGGGTGCCGAAGGCGGCGGTGCCCTATATGCCGGCTCTGGCCCCGGGCGAGGTCCCTGCCGTGCTGATGGAAGGCGAGGCGGTGCTGACCCCGCGCCAGTCGCGCGCGGTGCTGGCAGGCCAGCCGGGCCGGCCCGATCACACGCGGGGCCTGGAGATCCTGCGCGAGGCGGCGCGCTACCATGCCGGCGGCGTGGCCGGGGTTCCAAGCATACCGGGGCTGCGCGCCTCCGATATCCCCACGCTCGACCTGCCCCGGCCCGCGCCGGTCGCGGCACCGGTCGCGGCACCGGGACCGGTCGAGGTCCGGATTGACAGCCGCGGCACCCCCCCAGCGTGTGGCCCAGGCCCAGGCCAGCTTCGATATGCGCCGCCTGGTTGTCGGGATCGCCGTTGAGGATGTGGCCAGCAATGGCCCGCTGGGCCAGATCATCAGGGCCAAGGTGGGCGGCGGGGAGAGTACATACTGATGTCCACATGGCCCGCCTATGCGCAGATCGATCCCGAACGCCGCATCCTGCCCGTGAGCGTGGTCGAGCGCACGGAGTTTGACGACGGCTCCGTGCGCCAGGCCCGCCGCTTCACCGCCGCCCCCGCTTGCGCGCTACTCGATTCACACATTTCCAGCGATCCCATATCCGAGTTGGATTGACCTAAATTGATAGAGACCGCGCAACATAACCACGGGGCCCGGTTTCCCATAATATCCGGTCCAGCCACCGAGACGGGCGCACACCCAGGCTGCAAAGGCGAGCGACCCCTTTGGATGCGGGTTTTTCTGCTTTTCGGTCTTACCTTCAAGCGAAGCGGATACGGCCTCAAGGACCGGTTGATCCTGCGCCTCGAATACATCCTCCAGCGGGCGTTTGCCTGCGCCATCCCGGTCCTGCACGAGCTGCATGCAGGATATCCCCGCGATAAGCGTCATTGCGCAAAGAGTTTTGAAGGGTGCGGGCTCCATAGACACGTTTTCGATGTCGAAACCTTTGGTCTTAATGGTCCGGAAAACCTGCTCAATGACCCAGCGCCGACGGTAGAGTTGAGTGATCCATCGTGCCTGTTCGAATGTTTCGACCCGATGGCTGGTCAGCAGGCACCAACGTGCAGGCTGCACACCTACTGGCGGGTCGATTTCTCGCGCCTCAACGATGTAGACGGACGTGCTGGCGGGAACGCCTTGTTCAATCGGTCTGTTTTTGGGGTGCGGCAGGGTAACGCAAGCGAAACGAACGCCAATCCGGGCCGTGCGCTTCTTCTGCCCGGGTCGCGCGGGCAACTCGACCGTATGTTCTTGCTGCGGCGTGCCCTCAAGGCTGAAAAAGAGCTTGCCTGTATCATCGGAAAGATTGCGATCATGGGACGCTCGGACCAGGACGTCCACGCCTTTTGGGCGGCATGCAAACATCTCGAAGATGTCCCCTTCACGGTCGGCTATAACCGTGACATTCGCAGCCGCGTTCAGAACGGCGGCACTTGTTTGCATGCTTTCAAGCCAGCGATAGCTCTCTTTTTCACGAAGAGGTCGATTTTTGGGCGGCTTCTTGCGGCCGCCAGAGCGTTCAATGAGTTGCATGTCAACCGCTCCGAGCAACGTGCCCTGTTCGGCCTCCACCGCGATCGTAGCATGGCCGACAATGCAGTTTCCCGACCCATCATCACGAAAGCTCGTTGTGTCTTGAATCGCCAGAACATGCAGACCGTCAACGCGCCCGGACGTGACCTTCCCGGCCTTTTCAACAATCTTTTTCACTGTCACCTTCTCGTTCCTCAAAAACCGACCAAAGCGAACCTCACCTGCGCGATTGCCGCCGACGCTACGCACCGAAATACCACGAGGACCGACCTCGACAAGACGACCATGCAAAAAGCGTTCAGCCTGATCCAAACGACAATCACCAAAATGCGAACTCGAGTTTTGCATCTCTACCCCCTTGAAACAGCAAGACAGGAGATAGAACCGATATGACAAAACGGCAAGGTTCAGAACCTAATTCCGCGTGCGGGAAAAGATGTGTGCATACAGTAGCCCGTGCGCCGGCAGATCCGCGCCTGGCTCACCGGCAGCGGCGAGGACGGGGTGACGCGGGACCCGGATGCGGATCTGGCCCGCTTCCGCGCCTGGGCGGCGGAAAACGCCCACCGGGCCTTCACATTCCCCGACGAGACCGGCATCGGCCGGGAAATGCGCGTGGTGGGCGGTGACGGCGGGATCA
>CAXXPZ010000014.1:0-76083 GCA_963422555.2 uncultured Ruegeria sp. | reverse complement strand
TGGCGCAGGCCATCCTGAAAGCCGGGTATCAGCATATCGGATTCATGGGTACCAAGATGCCTCTGGACCACCGCGCGCGCAAACGGTTCGAAGGCTTTACCGAGGTGTTGGGCAAGCACGGGATCGAGATCGAGGATCGCGAGTTTTATTCAGGCGGGTCGGCTCTGGCCAAGGGGCGCGAGATGACGCAGGCGATGCTGGAACGCTCACCAGATCTGGATTTCCTGTATTTTTCCAATGACATGATCGGTGCGGGCGGGCTGCTGTACCTGCTGGAGCAAGGCATCGACATCCCCGGTCAGATCGGGTTGGCCGGGTTCAACAATGTCGAGCTGTTGCAGGGTCTGCCACGCAAGCTGGCGACCATGGATGCCTGCCGACTTGAGATCGGACGACAGGCCGCTGAAATCATCGCGGCTCAGTTGAACGATCCCAATGCCGAAGTTGAAACCCGCGTGACTCTGACCCCCAAGATCAGCTTTGGCGACACGCTCAAGCGGCGCTGACGGGTTGTCGTTGCGACAATTAGACAACAGGGCCGCCCGAGCACTGTTCATGGACCGCCACGCGTTGCTGGAGCAACCGACCGGTCCGGCAAAGGGCGCGGATCTGTTGTCGCTGATCCAGCGGCTTGGTTTTGTGCAACTCGACAGCATCAATACGGTTGCCCGCGCCCATGACATGATCCTGTTCTCGCGCAGGCCGTCTTATCGGACCCGCAACCTTAAACGCCTTTATGAGGGCGACAGGGCGCTGTTCGAACACTGGACCCATGACGCTGCTGTGATCCCGATGGACTACTACCGCCACTGGCACCTGCGGTTCCTGCGCGACGCCGAAGTCCTGAAGGCGCGCTGGAAAATCTGGCGACGCGACGGGTTCGAACAGCAATTCGAGGCTGTGCTGCGTCACAACCGCGATCATGGGTCGGTCAGTTCGTCCGAGGTGGGGAAGGACGAAAAAAAGGGGTCCGGCGGGTGGTGGGACTGGCACCCATCCAAAACCGCGCTGGAATACCTCTGGCGATCCGGTGCCCTGACTGTGGTTGGACGCGAAGGGTTTCAAAAGCGATACGATCTGACCGAACGCGTGATCGAGGCGCATCTGTGCCCCGGACACCGCGATTGCGATGCGGTGGCAACTGTCGATTGGCTGTGCAACGCCGCGTTGGACCGGCTGGGGTTTGCCACATCAGGTGAACTGGCCGCCTTTTGGGACACGGTCACCCCGGCCGAGGCGAAATCATGGGTTGAATCGGCTCTGACACAGGGCGAAATCGAGGAAGCTTGTGTGACCTGCACGGACGGGCGCGTGCGCAAAGTGGTGACCCGTTCAGGGATTCTTGATCAAGCCGCATCACTGCCGCCTGCTCCGGGACGGATCCGAATCCTCAGCCCCTTCGATCCCATGCTGCGTGACCGCAACCGTGCTGAACGGCTTTTCGGCTTTCACTACCGGATCGAGGTGTTTGTACCCGCGCCCAAACGCAAATATGGCTACTATGTCTTTCCCATGCTCGAGGGCGACCGCCTGATCGGACGGATCGACATGAAGGCACATCGTGACGATGGCGTGCTTCGGATAACTGCAGTCTGGCCCGAACGGAAGGTGCGATGGTCACCGGCCAGAACCAGACGACTTGAATCCGAACTGGACAGGGTGCGCCGGTTCACCGAACTCGACCATGTTGAGTTTGCTGATGACTGGCTGAAATCGCCGAAATAGTCTCAGATCATTAGTCCAGATACCGCATGTTCCGTATCACTTCCTGAACTTCCTGTACCGAGACATCGACCGGCCGACCAGACGTGTCCAGTTGCGCCGACGCCTGAGCGTAAAGCGTTTCGCGACTGGCAAGGATCGACTTCAACTGATCCATCGCAGCCGGGTTTCCGGCCATTGGGCGTTCGTCGCCCTGCGCGCGAACGCGATCCATATGTTCCTGCGGCGACGCGCGCAACCAGATGGTGTGAAACCGCCCAAGCAGCGTCGAAAATGTCGACGGTTCCGCCACAATACCCCCTGCGACGGCCAGAACCAACTGGTCGTGAGTTTCGATCACGCGGTCGAGCGCTTGCGATTCCAGCTTGCGATACCCCTCATGCCCGAAGAACGCCATGATATCCTGCATCGGCATGCCGGCCATATCCTCGATCACCCGCGTGAGTTCAACAAAGGGCAATTCCAGCGCCTCGGCCACCAGCGCACCCAAGGTCGACTTCCCGGCGCCGCGCAGGCCTACCAGGCAAATTCGGCCAGCCCGGCAAGGATCCACGGGATCAGGGCGCAGCGTGCGCAACACAGTGCTTCTGACATCGCGATCTGCCTGCTGAAACAGCTCGGCCACCCGCAGCGTTTCTGAATCCCACGGGTCGTCTTCGGCAATCAGCCATTCAATCCTGTAATCCAGCGCCCGCGCAACGCGTTGCAAAAGACCGATTGAGATATTGCCTTCGCCCGCCTCAAGCTGGGCCAGATACCGCGGTGAGACCCCTGACCTTTCCGACAGCACCCGGCGTGGAATTCCCTTTACCTGACGCGCATTTCGCACGCGAGTGCCCAGTCGGGCGCCCAGATCCTGAGATGATGATACAGATTGATCTGCCTCACCTTGCGCGGTTGCTGCCGCTGTTGGCCGGTTCTGTTCCGTCATACAACCCAACTCGAATGTGTACTATAATGCAAAAATACGCCACAAACGCGGATTACGCAACGTTGTCAGGGATTACCGGCCGGTCAGGCAGAGTTTTCAGCGGTCCAAATCGTGCATCTCGCCCAGAATGTCCAGCAAAAGATCGTGGCGTTCCGGCCCCAGCCGGGTACGGATACGCTCGGCCTGTAGCAGGCTTGGGGCAATGTTAGCGCGGATGATTTCCTGACCGCCTTCGCTGATCTCAACGATCTGGCGACGGCGGTCATTCGGCGCAGTCCGGCGTACGATCAGATCCTTGTCTTCGAGTTTCCTGAGTATCCGCGTCAAGCTGGGCAGTAGCAAACAGGCGCGATCGGCGATCTGAGTGGGTTCCTGCGGCCCCTGCTCTTTCAAAACGCGCAGGACACGCCATTGCTGTTCGGTCACGCCCGCGTCCGCCAGAATGGCGCGAATGGGCCCCATGACCTTTTCCCGCGCCCGCAACAAGGCGATGGGCAAGGAACGAGACATCTTTGGCAGGTCGTCGGTCATATCTAATTTTCGCGCAAAACCCGCCTTTGTGCAACTTATAGAAAAATATGAACTTTCTCACCTGAATGGGCGCGCTCGGCGTTTCCTCACCGGCCTGCGGTCAAGGCTGGTTACAACCAGTTTCCTCGGGCCGCTTATCTGTCTGTTTAATAATACTTTAATCAGGACCGCATCGTGGCGGCCGCCTGTGCGTATCCTCCTGACGCACCATCGACGAAATGCACGTGGTCATCCCGTGTGGCCGAGGGGACAAAACAGGTCATCATCGCCTCTTGCTGGGCGTGCAGGCCATAGCGGATTTTGCCGCGTTTCTGTGCGTCCTCAAGTATTTGAGTGATTTGCGACAAGGTGGCCGGGTCGCAATCCAGCGTCATTTTCAGACCGTCATCAAACTTGCGAAAATCCGAATTGCTGCTGACCATGCGCTGATAATGATCGGGTTCAAAATTGCCCAGACGCAGGCCGGTTTTGAACAACATCCAAATCAGCAGGTTTTCCCCAAGCAGCCGCAATTTGTGCAGGAACAGGTTCCACCCTGCGCGCGAGACATGTGCGTCCAGATCCACACCCGGCGGCGGCCACTGTATTGGTGGCCCGTCTTTCGGAACCGGATGACCGGCCCGGTCCAGGGATTCGGCTGTAGACAGAACCGATCGGGCCAGTTCTGCGAATTCCCGTTCGTTAGACTCTGTTTCTGGCTGAATAACCAGCGATACGATCTGGCCGTGCCGGGCGGAACTGTTGGACCATCGGCAGGACAGCCCGGTCAGGTCAGGTTGCGCCTCCGGTTCCGCCTTGGGCACTGTAAATTCGCCGGATTTCATCTGCGCCTCGGCCCAAGCCAGTCCGCCGCCGGAAAACATGGCATAGTCGACGCCTGATGACGGCGCAAAGCGGGCCACCCTTAGATCGCGACCCGCCTGCCGTATGGTGCTGATCGGGATCAGGGCCGCACGCAAAGCAATGCCAAATTCAGCTTCAGCCCAACTGCGCAGAACGGACAATGTGCGTCGGGCCGTTTCCGCGTCGCCTTCCGGCACAGCAAACGAAGCGCCATCGCCGCCAAAGACATACGGGAAATCGCGGCCGTCCAATGCGTTGATCATGCCCGAGATTACCGCAGCCCCGACCATGTTCACCGTCTTGTACCGACCGCGCGCAATCTCTCCGGTCGAGTCCACGATGTCGGCGACACCGATGCACCAGCTGTCGGGCAAAGCCGTGAACTGATCAAGGTCGCTAAGGGCAAGGAAATCATCCGAAACAGGAACAGTTTCATAAAACAATGCATCAGTGGTGGTCATCATGGCCCCGTGAAATAACAGGTGATCATTTGCAGATAGCCCAATCGTGAACAAAGTCCTGCACCCGCAACATAGCACACGCGCTTGTGCATAGCAGCGCGACGTGCCAAGCATTCGTCCGAGGAGGACATTGATGCAGGCAGGGTTGATCGTATTGTGTCTGGCTTATGTCCTCAGCCAGTTTTTTCGCGCGTTTCTGGCGGTTCTGACCGCCGATCTGGGGCGCGATATCGGCGCCACGCCCGAGGATCTGGCTTTTGCATCGGGTCTGTGGTTCCTGATCTTTGCTGCCATGCAAACCCCGGTCGGCTGGGCGCTGGACCGGATCGGGCCACGTAAGACCGCTGCGATTCTACTGATGATCGGGGGCGCGGGCGGCGCGGTATTGTTTGCAGTGGCAACAACCCCGACGCATGTATCGCTGGCGATGGGCCTGATCGGCATCGGGTGTTCGCCAGTGCTGATGGCCTCGTACTTCATTTTCGCGCGCGAGTTTCCCCCGGCCAAATTTGCGACGCTTGCGGCGGTGATGCTGGGCGTCGGATCGGTGGGCAATCTTGTGGCTTCATACCCTACCGCGTTGGCCGTGGAACTGATGGGCTGGCGCTGGACGTTGGCCGGGTTGGCGGTAATTTCCGCAGCAGTGGCCGCCGGGATCTGGTTCACGGTGCACGACCCCAAACGTATCGAGACAGAACACAAGGGGTCCTTGCTGGATTTGCTGAAAAAGCCTGCATTGTGGGCTATCGTGCCCTTGATGATGGTTGCCTATGCGCCGTCTGGTGCGCTGCGCGGGTTATGGGCCGGTCCCTATCTGCGCGACGTTTTCGCGCTGGATACAGCCCAGATCGGGCAGGCCACCCTGGTCATGGGCGCAGCGATGATTGCGGGCACCTTTGCTTATGGCCCGCTGGACCGCATTCTGAACACGCGCAAATGGGTGATCTTTGGCGGTAATGTGCTTGGCACCATCGCCCTCGTCCTGCTGTGTTTTTGGATCGAAGATGCGGTCTGGATTTCCGTTCTGCTGCTGGCCGTCATCGGATTTACCGGCGCGTCCTTCCCTGTGATTATGGCCCATGGCCGCGCCTTCATCGCGCCGCATCTGGTCGGGCGCAACGTTACGCTGTTGAACCTGTTTGGCATCGGCGGCGTCGGGCTGGCGCAATTCGCAACCGGTCGTCTGCATGCGGCGACGGTGGGCATGGGTCCAACCGCACCTTACACTGTGATATTCGGTTTTTTCGCGGTCACTCTTGCCATTGGCTGCGTGATCTATCTATTCAGCCGGGACAGTGTGAACTGACGCCATCCCAGGATGAAACAGGAGAGCAGCGTGCGGGAAATCGAGGTCATCGCGCCCAATCTGAAACACAGTCTTTCAGGCGTGACCACAACCGTCATTCGTCTGTTGCCCATTCAGGATAAGATGATCGGCATTCGCGCGACGGGCCCCGGGCTGCCCAGCGAAATCCCCCATATCAGTCTCTGGAAAGTGCCATTTCTGTCGCGCAAGACCAGACGTGTCTGGCACGCGCGCCGTAATACCGAAATGCTGATGGGGCTGGCGCTGAAATCGGTGTTTCGACGCAATCTGAAACTGCTTTTCACATCAGCCGCACAGCGCGATCATTCCGGGTTCACCAAATGGCTGATCGCAAAGATGGACGCGCTGATTGCGACCACTCCGCAGGCGGCCTCGTTTCTCGATCATCCGTCCACCGTTATCATGCATGGCGTGAATACCGATCTGTTTCACCCCGAGGATGACAAACAGGTGCTGCGTACAAAGCTGGGGTTGCCCGACGGCACCCTGATCGGTTGCTTTGGCCGCATTCGCCCGCAAAAGGGTGTCGATTTGCTGGTCGATGCCGCGATCAAAGTTTTGCCCGATTACCCTGACGCCCGGATCGTGTTCACCGGGCGCGCGACCAAGGAATTCGAAAGCTTCCAGAAAGAACAAGAGTCGAAACTCAGCGCCGCCGGACTGCCCGACCGTGTGCAGTTTCTGGGCGAACGTCCGTGGGACGAAATCGTCGAAACCTATCGCGCGCTGGATCTGTTCGTGGCCCCGGCCCGTCACGAAGGGTTCGGCCTGACCCCGCTCGAAGCGATGGCCTCGGGTGTGCCTGCGATTGCCTGCCACGGGGTTGGTGCCTTCAGCGCACAGATCCAGGACGGTGTAACGGGTCGTCTGGTGGAAAAGGACAAGGTACCGGCACTGGCCGATGCCCTGCAGGACATGCTGTCCGATCCTGCCAAACTGGCCGCCGCGGGTCACGCCGCCCGCGCCCATGTTGAACAGAAGTTTCGAATCGAAGGCGAGGCGCAGGCCATTGTCCGGGTTTACCGCGCCCTGCTGGATGCACCCTGACCACCCTCATATGCGTCAAATCGGTGTTACGGACCGGATTCCTGCGCAATAGCCCTTTTTTCTTTTCTGCAACGCAGCTATGAACGCGCGCCCTTAACTTTGGAGACATGAAATGGGCTATCGCGTCGTTGTCGTCGGTGCCACGGGTAACGTGGGCCGCGAAATGCTGAACATCCTGGATGAACGCCAGTTCCCCGTCGATGAACTTGCCGCACTGGCAAGCCGTCGCTCGCTGGGGACCGAGGTCAGCTTTGGCGACAAGACACTGACAACCCAGGATCTGGATACTTTCGACTTTACCGGCTGGGACATGGCGCTGTTTGCCGTCGGGTCCGAGGCGACCAAGATCTACGCCCCCAAAGCGGCTGCGGCTGGATGCGTGGTCATCGATAACTCGTCACTTTATCGCTATGACCCGAATATCCCGCTGATCGTGCCCGAGTGTAACCCGCAGGCGATCCACGACTACAAGAACAAGAACATCATCGCCAACCCCAACTGCTCGACCGCGCAGATGGTTGTCGCGCTGAAGCCGCTGCATGACCGTGCGAAAATCAAGCGCGTCGTCGTGTCGACCTATCAGTCGGTCTCGGGCTCGGGCAAAGAGGGGATGGATGAGCTGTGGGATCAAACCAAAGCCATCTATAACCCCACCACTGATGTTGAGCCGAAGAAGTTCCAGAAACAGATCGCCTTCAACGTCATTCCGCAGATCGACGTCTTCATGGAAGACGGCTCGACCAAGGAAGAGTGGAAGATGGTCGTCGAGACCAAAAAGATCGTCGATCCCTCGATCAAGGTTACGGCAACCTGCGTCCGCGTCCCGGTCTTTGTCGGCCATTCCGAGGCCGTGAATATCGAGTTCGAAGAATTCCTGGACGAAGACGAAGCCCGCGACATCCTGCGCGAGGCACCGGGCATCATGGTGATCGACAAGCGCGAGGACGGCGGCTACGTCTCGCCGATCGAATGCGCGGGCGATTTCGCCACGTTCATCAGCCGCATTCGTCAGGATTCGACTGTCGAAAACGGTCTGAACCTGTGGTGCGTATCCGACAACCTGCGCAAGGGTGCCGCCCTGAACGCAGTACAGATCGCCGAGTTGCTGGGCCGTGAGGTTCTGAAAAAGGGCTAAGCCCTGTTCAACAGAAAAACCACAAGGGCCGCCTTTTCAGGGTGGCCCTCTTTCTTTGCGCTTGTGATCGGCCGATGCGCCTGCAACCTTTGCGGGAATGACAGTCTGATTAACCGCGAGCCATTATGAAAAGCCTGATTTACCTGCTAACCCTTGCGCCCACTCTGTTGCACGCCGAAACCTATACGATCGACACCAAAGTCACTGCCGCGACGGTCTATCCCGAAGGGGCCGAAATTATTCGGACTGGAACGTTCAATGTACCGGCGGGCAACCACCGGCTTGTACTGCTGGGTGTCCCGGCCAGTGATCCCGCTCAGTTTGTTACCATGCAGTTTCAGGCCGAGGGCCTCAGCCAAACCGCGCAGATCATCCAGTTTAAGGAGGTGCAATGGCGTGACTATGTCAGCGATAAGGTCCAGCAGGCCGAGGATCGCATCACTGAAATCGAACGCCAGATCGAAGAGGTTAAGGACAGGGCTGAAACCGTGCGGCTTCAGGCTGAAGCCGCCCACCACAAGATTGCGTTTCTGTCCAATCTGGGGCGCAACGAAGGACTGGCCGGATCAAATGCCGAGGCACTACGCGGCATTGCCCGCATGATCGGCACCGAAAGCCTTGAGGCCGAAGGCAATGCGCAGGCGGCAGAAATCAAGGCCCGCGGCATCGAAACCCAGCTGACCGAACTTGAGCTCCAGCTTGAAGCCGCCCGCGCCGATCTGGACGAACTTTTGCCGGAAACAAACGAGCGTTTGTTCATTTCCGTGGATGTCAACGCCGAGGCGGATACCCAAGGGTCGTTGTCCTTGACCTATCTGGATTTCTACGGAGCCTATTGGGAACCCGGATACGAATTTGACCTGACCACCGGTGATGCACCCGAAATTCAGATAAATCGCCATGTTCTGGTGACACAGCAGACCGGGGAAAACTGGTACGATATTCAACTCAGCGTTTCGACATTGCAGCCAGTCGGCCGGAACAGCGCGTCAGTGATCTATCCGCACCGCAGGTCTATCAGCGAGGCACAGACCTATCTCGAGGAACCTGTCGTCGAAGCTCCGGTGGTGGTGGAAGAAACACAGAATTGGGTCCCGGACGCGGCGTCAGTCCAGGGAACCGGCACCACCTACACCCTGTCCACGCCAATTTCGATTTCGAACGGCTATGCCATCGCCGAATTCGCGCTTGATAGCATGACCCAATCGGCGCAGCTGTTCGCCATGGCCAACCCGCGCAGGGACGAAACGGCGTATCGAACAGCCCGGTTCACCAACCCGTACAACCAAAACCTGTTCTCCTCAGACGCCGCAAGATGGCGGGTAGACGGCGTGATGGTCGCAGTGGATTCCTCGCCTGCAATTGGCCCCGGAGAGACGGTGGAAATGGGGTTCGGTCCACTTTACGGCCTTACCGTCAGTCGTGACATTCTGAACCTCAGCAGCGGAGATGTCGGGCTGATTTCACGATCCGCCCAACGCATTGAACGCGCAGAAGTCAGCGTCGAAAACTTCACTGAGGAAACATGGTCCCTACGAATTCTGGATCGGGTGCCGTACTCGGAACAGGACGATCTGGAAATTACATGGTCCGCCCAGCCTGCCCCGTCACAGGAGAATGTTGACAACAAACGCGGGGTTCTGGCGTGGGAGATGTCGTTGGATCCGGGTCAGTCTGAGACCATTGAACTGGAAACCTCTCTCAACTGGCCCGATGGGATGGTGCTGGATTAACCCTCAACCAGCGCCTTCAGGTTTTCCAGCCCGCGTTCATAGTCGCCGCCGACCCAGCCATCCATCATCAGGCCCATCCAGCGCGACATCGGGTTCAGGCCCAGATCGGACACAAATCCCCAGGTCACCTGCGTGCCCGATCCTTCGGGCTGCAGCACAAAGGATGCGATCGCGGTTCCCATCGGGCCGAAATCCAGCTCCGTTCTGACCACCTGATCCGGGACGCTTTCGACGATTTCCTGCGTTCCGGTGCCGACCTGCGGGTTCTCAGAACTCCAGTTCAAGGTGTTTCCCACACCGGTATCGGGCCCGGAATAGGCCAGTTTGGTTTCCGGATCACGCGACAGCCACGGGGACCATTTTTCGGTCTCCTGCATGGAATTCACAAACGGAAAAATCGCCTCGGCAGGCGCGTCGATTGTAATGCTGCGGGACACTTCCGCCTTGCCGGGCAGCAGAAAGGACACCCCGACAAGAAGCAGAATCAGGACAAGCAGGGCAAGAATGATGCGTTTGACAAATCTCATGGGTCTCTCTCCGATTCCCGTATCATTGCCGTCTACATACCAAAAAGCCGCACAAATTCTGAGCGCTGATTGGTATTGCCCCGCTAGTCGGTAATTCTCAGATTGCGACGAACTTCTTTTCAGCCGGAATGTAGCATTGCAGCCCGCCCTCGCCGATATCGGTCCAAAGGCCATGCAGGCTCAACGCACCCTGCTCGACAGCTGAGGAGATGAACGGAAACGTCATCAGGTTTTCCAGCGAGGCAACAACCGCCTGACGCTCGAATTGGCGCGCTTGTTCCGTTTCATCCTCGATGTCCGAGACAAGGTCGTATTTCGGTTTCAGGATATCCATCCAGCGCCCGACAAAGCTGTCCTTGGCTTCAAGCTGCGGGGCCTTGCCCTTGCACATGTCGATACAGCCCTGCACCCCACCGCATTGCGAATGGCCCAGAACGATCACATGCGCCACTTTCAGCGCGGTAACGGCGTATTCGATCGCAGCACTTGTGCCGTGGTGGTCGCCGTCCGGCAGGTATGGGGGAACCAGGTTGGCAATATTGCGGTGAATAAAGAAATCACCTTGATCGGCCCCAAACATCGACGTCACGTGAACCCGGCTGTCGCAACAAGAGATCACCATCGCGCGCGGGCGTTGCCCCTCGGTCGCCAATCGCCGAAACCAGACCTGATTTTCGGCATATGAAGTGGCTTTCCAACCATGATAGCGCTTTACCAGAAATGCTGGCAGTGGTTTGGCAAATTCCATTCTAGCAGTCCCCGTCTGTTACCCTGAAGGCTGCTCTAGCCTGAATTCGCACAAAATTCGAGACATTATCCTGCTGCGACGCAACGAAATGACAAAGGTTCGGCGCGATTGTCGACCTACGCCGTGGGGGCGGAACAATTAGGGTGAATGTGGTGGAAAAAATAATCACGCTTGAACAAAAGGAATCCGTGCGTCTGGATCCGGATCGTCTGAATGGTCTGTACCGGCAATTAGGCGACGCAAACGCAATGGACGTTCTGTGCCGCTCGATCGAGGAACTGGCCGTGCGCCTGTCGAACTGCGAACGGCTGTGGCGGCAGCGCGACTGGACCGGTTTGCGCAAAAGCGCCAGGTCGCTGGTGGGGATATCGGATCAGGTCGGGATGACGGCACTGGCCCGCGTGGCCGAAGATGTGGCGGGGACGATAGATGCCGGTGACGCGGTTGCCACGGGAGCAACGCTTGGCCGGTTGATTCGGGTCGGCGAACGGTCGCTGACAGCCGTTTGGGATCAGCAGGACCTTACGGTCTGACGGGGGTTGCGGGCAACTCGTGGGCGGATAATCTTGGCACCAACAGAATAGATTTGAGGTGCCCATGCCATTGTCATTTGCCGCCCCCGACGCGCTGGCCCTTGCGCTTGACGTCATCGCGCAACCTGATCTTGAGGCATGGCTGGCAGAACAGCCGGATCACATAGTCGCCTGGGTGACCGCAAACGGGTTTACCGGGGCCCTGGGGCAAACTTTATTGCTGCCCAGAACAGGCGGATCACCGGATCGCGCCCTTGCCGGGTATGGCACCGAAGCAAAACGGGCACGCAAACGGTTCCCGCTGGCCGCCGCGGCTGAGGCATTGCCAGAAGGCACCTATCGTATAGCCTCGGGCCTGCCGGACGCGGTTCGCGAGACTGAGTGTTTCGGCTGGCTAATGACCGGTTATGCCTATGATCGCTATGCCAGCCAGTCACCCGGCACGGCTGGGCTGGTCGCGCCCGAAGGCGTGGATGCGGCCCGTGTCGAAGCCATGGCCAATGCCGAGGCACTAACCCGTGATCTGGTGAATACGCCCGCCTCTGACATGGGGCCCGCGCAATTGCAGGCCGCTACCGAGGCGCTTGCGCAGGACTTCGGGGCGGCATGCACCGTAATCGCGGGAGAGGCGCTGCTGCAGGAAAACTTTCCGATGATCCATGCGGTGGGCCGGGCAGCGGAACAGGCCCCGCGCCTGATCGAGATGAATTGGGGAACCAGCGGTCCTAGGCTGACACTGGTCGGCAAGGGCGTCTGTTTTGATACTGGAGGGCTGGACCTCAAACCCGCCGCTGCCATGGGCTTGATGAAAAAGGACATGGGCGGGGCGGCCAATGTGCTGGGTCTGGCGCAAATGATCATGGCGCTGGGCTTGCCCCTGCAATTGCGTGTTTTGATACCGGCGGTCGAAAACGCCGTAGCGGGCAATGCTTTCCGTCCCGGGGACATCCTGACGGCGCGAAACGGTCTGACGGTCGAGATTAACAATACCGATGCCGAAGGGCGGCTGGTTCTGGCCGACTCTTTGGTGCTGGCGGACGAAGGGCAGCCCGACCTGATGATCTCGATGGCCACGCTGACCGGCGCGGCCCGGGTCGCAGTGGGGCCCGATCTCGCGCCGTTTTATTCCAGCGACGACCATACGGCGGACATTGTTCACAGTGCCGGGGAACGGGCCGCCGACCCGGTCTGGCGCCTGCCGTTTCACACGCCCTACGAATCCATGATCGAACCCGGCATTGCCGATCTGGACAACGCGCCCTCGGGCGGGTTCGCAGGGTCGATCACTGCAGCGTTATTCCTGCGCCGCTTTGTCGGGAGCAGCCGCTACCTGCATTTTGACATCTATTCCTGGCAACGCAGCAAAGAACCCGGCCGCAGCAAGGGCGGTCTGGGTCAGGGTCCTCGCGCCTTGCTGTCGGCACTGCCGGAGATTTTGGAACTATGACCCAAAAACGCGTTGTTCGCCCCGTTGTCGATCTGTTGCGCCAACCGGACGGTCCCCGGGACCGCCAGCTGCTGTTCGGTGACACTGTCACCGTGTCCGAGGAAACCGAGGGGTGGAGCCGGGTAATCTCGGACAAAGATGGGTATCTGGGATGGGTCGGCTCGGATCAATTGGGAAATCTGTCCCCGCAGACCCATTGGATCCTGGCCCCGGCGACGCACGCCTATGCCCAGCCGGACATGAAAAGCCCTGACCTGATTTCCCTGAGCCTTGGCAGCAGGATACGGGCCTTATCCGAACAGGATGGCTTTCTGGAAACCGAGCTGGGTTATATCCCCCGTGTGCATGCCGTTCCTGCCTATTCACGGCTGACCGATCCGGTCGCAGTGGCCGAACAGTTTTTGGGCACACCCTATCTGTGGGGCGGGAACAGCCGGTTCGGGCTGGATTGCTCGGGCCTGGTTCAGGCCGGGTTGCTGGCCTGCGGTGCCGCCTGCCCCGGCGACAGCGACGATCAGGAGCGTGAATTGGGCGAAACCCTGCCGCAGGGAACGCCTGCCGAACGTGGCGATCTGCTGTTCTGGAAAGGGCACGTAGCCTGGGTTGCGGGTGAAAACCTGCTGTTACACGCCAATGCCTATCACATGGCGGTCGCGTTTGAGCAGATGGATCAGGCGGTTGAAAGGATCGAAATACAGGGGGACGGGCCTGTTACAGCCCATAAAAGGCTCTAATCCGGGTCGACCGAGCGGATCAGCTTGCGTTCCAGAACCCGAAGAACCGTGCGCAATTCATGTCCGCGTTTCAGAATCCGACCATCCATGCCTATGACCGAATACATCCCCTGCCGCAGCCGTAGCCCCGGGTGTTTTTCCACGCGGTAAATCGGATGTTCGGCGGTGCGTCGGAAAATGGAAAAAACCGCCATGTCCCTGAGGTTCGAAATGCCGTAATCCCGCCATTCCCCGGCAGCGACCATCCGGCCATAAACGGTTAGAATCTGAGACATCTCTCGCCGGTCAAAGGCCACCGGCATCTGCGCCGGACGTGAGGGAAACCGGCTGGGAGGCTGCATGTTCATACCCCAAGCCTTGCCGGAAATCGAAATGGAATCAAGCCTGCTGCGCCGTGATGGCGTATTTTTGAGTTTCACCTGTTACCGTCGGCCAACCTGACGGCAGATCAAAATGACCGGCAACAACCCCACCGCCAGAATGACCAGAGACGGCACCGCGGCCCCCTCAAGCCGTTCGTCCGAGGCCAGCCGGTAAGCCTGAACCGCCAATGTGTCGAAATTGAACGGCCTCATGATCAACGTTGCAGGCAGCTCTTTCATCACGTCGACAAAGACGATCAGCAGCGCCGTCAGCAACGAAGGTGTCAGGATCGGCAGATGAATCCGGCGCAGCGTGCCCAGCGGTGTCTGGCCCAGAGACCGCGCCGCCGCATCCATGTTGCTGTGAACCGTGCTCTGCCCGCCTTCATAAGCGCTGAGCGCCGCGGCCAGAAACCGTACCATATAGGCCGCAATCAGCAGCCAGATCGACCCGGTGACCAACAGCCCGGTCGAAACGCCGAACGTCTGCCGCATCCAGCCATCCAACGCGTTGTCGAATCCGGCAAAGGGCACGATCAGCCCAACGGCGATGACACCACCGGGCACCGCATAACCCAGGCGCGCCAGATAAGCCGCCATATTTGCCCCCCGCCCGGGTCTGAGCCGTTGGTAAAAGCCGATACAGACCGCAGCGCAAACCGTGACCACTGCAGCCGTTCCCGCCAGAATCAGTGAATTCTGAACAAACCCGACATAGCGCCGCGAAAACAGGTTCTGCTCGGATTCCATCCCCATCTGCACAAGGATCACCACCGGCAGCAGGAACCCCAGAAAGACCGGTATGATACACAGCGTGAACGCAGCAACCGACTGCCAGCCTTTTAGCTGCGCCGCTGCCATACCAACCTGGCGTTTGCCGGTCTGATAATATTTCGCGCGACCACGCTGAGTGCGCTCGGTCACCGCCATGATCAGCGCAAAACCCAGCAGGCACAGCGCCAGCTGCGCCGCAGCCGCGCGATCGGCCATCGAAAACCAGCTTGTGTAGATACCCGTCGCAAAGGTCTGAACGCCAAAATAAGCAACGGTGCCAAAGTCCGCGATGGTTTCCATTACCGCCAACAGGACTCCGCCTGCAATGGCCGGACGTGCCATAGGCAACGAGACGCGCCAAAACGCGGCCCAGGGGCCGTCACCCAGCGCGCGGGCCGCCAGAAAAGCAGTGGCGCTTTGTTGGAGGAACGCCGCGCGCGCCAGCAGATAGACATAAGGGTACAGCACCAGGATCAGCATGACCGCCGCACCCTCGGTCGATCGGATTTCCGGGAACCAGTAATCCCGGGGGCCCCAGCCCATCACCTGGCGCAGGGTAGTTTGCACGATGCCGGGATGGTCCAGAATAAAGGTATAGGCATAGGCCAAGACATAGGCCGGAAAGGCCAGCGGCAGGACCAGCGCGATTTCCAGCAGCCGAACGCCGGGAAAGCGCGTCATTGTCACCAGCCAGGCGGCACCAACCCCGACCGAGAAAGTACCAACGGAAACCAGTACCACCAAAATCAGAGTGGTCAGCGCGTATTCCGGCAGAACGGTCGACAACAGGTGCGCAATCGTGTCGGTCCCGCCGGTGACAGCGGCCAGAACCACGGCCACCATGGGCAGCAGGCAGGCCGCTGCCACAGCATAAGCGATGCCGCCTACAAACCGCGTGCCCAGCGCACCGCGATTATGCGCTCCGTGTTCTGAATATTCGACTTCTGCCATTTACCGGGCTTTTAACCGATCATCCCCTGCGTTCTGTCTTTAATCGACCAAAACGCTCGGAAACACCAGTGGGCCGGTCAACAATTCTGTGACCGCTTGTGCCGGGACAGGGTCATTCATAAACGCGCTGATCCTCGATCACGAGACCATCCTTGGGCAACGAGCCAGGCTCGACAACCTCGATCGCGCCTTTCAGTTTCAGCACCTCGACCACCGATTTCGCATAGGCCGTATCATCCCCGCTAGGGCTTTCGATCTGCACGGTCATCGTATCCATCTCACCCTGTCTTGCCGCGATGACGCGGGCTTTGACGATCTCGGCGTGCTTATCGACCAGCGCGGCCACCTGTTCGGGGCGCACGAACATGCCTTTGATCTTGGTGGTTTGATCGGCGCGGCCCATCCACCCCTTGATGCGCATATTGGTCCGCCCGCAAGGCGACGCGCCCGGCAAAACCGCCGACAGATCGCCTGTCGCAAACCGGATCAGCGGGTAGTCGGGGTTCAGCGAGGTAACTACGACCTCACCCACTTCACCCAGCGCGACCGGTATTCCCGTGCCCGGCGTCACAATCTCGACAATCACATGTTCGTCGAGGATCATCCCCTCCATCGCCGGGCTTTCATAGGCAATGTTGCCCAGATCGGCGGTCGCATAACATTGCAGGCAGGCGATGCCCCGGTCGGCATAGTCCTGCCGCAAAGACGGAAACAGCGCCCCGCCCCCGACAACGGCTTTGGAAAAACTCAGGCCAACGCCCATCTCTTCGGCCTTGTCCAAAATCACTTTCAGATAGTCCGGCGTACCGGCATAGGCGGTACATCCCACATCCCGTGCCGCGGTCACCTGCAATTCGGTTTGCCCGGTTCCCGCGGGCAGAACCGCCGCGCCAACCGCGCGCGCACCGCTTTCGAAAATCATCCCTGCCGGAGTCAGATGATAGCCGAAACAGTTCTGAACGATATCGCCCGGACCCACCCCGGCGGCATGGACAAACCGGCCCAACCGCCACCAGTCGTGATCGGTGCTGCCGGGTTCATAGATCGGGCCCGGCGACTGAAAGACATGGTGGAAATGCCGCGCCGGTTTCACCGTAAACCCGCCAAAAGGCGGGCGTTCCGCCTGCGCGCGGGTCAGGTCGGATTTGCGCAGCACCGGCAGGTTCACCAGATCCGCCACCGACGCAATGGCACCGGTATCCACCTCTGCCAGATGCGTGGCAAAACCCGGCGCGGTCCGTGCCTGTTCAATCTGAACGCGCAGGGCCTGCGCCTGTTCGGTGGCGCGCTGATCAGCCAAGCGGGTTTCCAGCGTATCAAAGTATTTCGTCATCGCCTGATCCTCCATCCGCTTATAACCATCTCTTGCGGCGACGGTATGAGCGCACATCGCGAAAGCTTTTGCGGCCTTCATCGGACATGCCGAGGTAGAATTCCTTGACGTCCGGGTTTTCGCGCAGATCGGCGGCGGGGCCATCCATCACAACGCGACCCGATTCCAGAATGTATCCGTAATGGGCAAAGCGCAGGGCGACGTTGGTGTTCTGCTCTGCCAGCAGGAAGGACACGCCTTCCTGTTCATTCAGGTCTTTCACGATGCCAAAAATCTCTTCGACCAGCTGCGGCGCCAAGCCCATCGACGGCTCATCCAGCAGGATCGTTTCAGGGCGCGACATCAGCGCGCGGCCCATCGCCAGCATCTGCTGTTCGCCGCCTGAGGTGTAACCTGCCTGACTGCGGCGGCGTTCCTGAAGGCGCGGAAAATACTTGTAGACCAGCTCCAGGTCCTGCTGGATCGCGGCCTTGCCGTCCTTGCGGGTATACGCGCCGGTCAGCAGGTTTTCCTCGACCGTCAGGTGTTCGAAACAATGGCGGCCTTCCATGACCTGAATGACGCCCTTTTCCACCAGAACGGCCGGGTCGCTTTCATGAATGCTTTGGCCGCGATATTCGATCGTGCCCTTGGTCACCTCGCCGCGTTCCGAATGCAGCAGGTTCGACACCGCCTTGAGCGTGGTCGTCTTGCCCGCACCGTTGCCACCCAGCAGAGCGGTTATCCCGCCCTTGGGTACGGTCAGGCTGACGCCCTTGAGCACGAGGATGACGTGGTTGTAGATCACCTCGATATTATTGACCTCAAGCAGGGTGTCCGCCTGCACGTCCGTGGTTTGTGGCGCATCCAGCATCAGCGCGTGTCCTCATGCCTGCCCGTCATGGGCTGTTCGTATGAAGCGGCAGTTGACCCGCCGCCCCGGAGTTCGGTCATCGCGCCCCGATGTCCTCGGGGCGCAATCTGTTGCCTTAGTTGCATCGTGGCTCAACGTTGTTTTCGGCTGCGTAAGCGCTCGAATCCTCTTCAACCAGGGTGCCGATCAATTCGCCATCCGTTGGCTTGAAGTCGGAAATCAGGTTCCAGGTCTTGGTGCCTGCATCCCACTGGGACACGCCAACCAAACCAGGGCCACCATGGTTGTCGCAAGACACCTGGAGGCTGGGGCCAAAGTTCGGCATGCCCAGCGCGGCCATACGCTCTTCGGTGATGTTGAGGTTTTCCATCGCGTCGCGCACCATGCCCGGTGTGACGTCGCCAGTGCTGTTGGCCTCTTGCGCATCCTTGATGGCCTCGGCGGCAAGCATCGCGGAATAAAGGCCACGGTTATACAGGACTGTTCCAACCTGATCGCCTGCGCCTGCAGCCTTTCCGGCATCCACAACATGTGCCTTTATGTCGTCAAAAACAGGGAAGTCGTCGCCAACGGCATGGAATGTTACGGCCTTGTATCCATTCGCCTTGTCGCCAGCGGGCAGAACGTCATGCTGTGCACCTGACCACCAGACACCGATAAAGTTTTCCATCGGGAAACGGATGTTTGCGGCTTCCTGAATGGCGACCTGGTTCATCACACCCCAGCCCCACATCAGCACGTAATCGGGCTTTTCTCGGCGGATCTGCAGCCACTGCGACTTCTGCTCCTGACCGGGGTGGTCGACGGGCAGCAGTGACAGTTCAAAACCGTGCTTCTTGGACAGCTCTTCCAACGTGCGGATCGGTTCCTTGCCGTAGGCCGAATTGTGATAGACCATCGCGATTTTCTTGCCGTTCAGATCACCGCCGTTTTCTTCCAGCAGGTAATTCACCGCACCCGAGGCACCGTCCCAGTAGTTGGCGGGATAGTTGAACACGTGGCTGAACACCTTGCCGTTTCGGGCAGAGGTCCGGCCATACCCCATGGTATGAAGCGGGATATCGTCCGCGGTGACCTTGGGGATCAGCTGATAGGTAATCCCGGTCGACAGCGGCTGATAGATCAACGCGCCTTCGCCCTTGGTCGATTCATAACATTCCACACCTTTTTCAGTGTTATAGCCTGTCTCACATTCAATCAGGTTGACCGGCTCACCGCCGATACCGCCATCGCGTTCGTTGAGCAGCGTGAAATAGTCGGCATATCCGTCTGCAAACGGGATACCGCCAGCAGCATAAGGACCGGTACGATAGCTGAGCGATGGGATCACGAGATCTGCAAGTGCAGGTCCTGTGGCCATTAGCGCGCCCAGCGCCAGGGTTGCCAGTTTCAATTTCATCGGGTGTCTCCTCCCTTGATTGATCCGATGGTGGGTTCGGGCGTGTGCCGCCCGTCTTTTCTTTGGGCCTGCCGCTTAGTGCGGGAACGGCCATAGTCTAAGTTTTTCTTTCGCCACGCGCCACAACTGTGCCAGCCCGTGTGGTTCGAGGATCAGGAACATGACGATCAGCGCGCCAACGATCACCAGCTGCAGGTGTGCCACAATATCGGTGGGCCAGCCCAAGACATCGACGCCGACAACCTTCAAAACCACGGGCAGCAGCACCAGAAAGGCCGCCCCGGCGAAAGATCCGAAAATAGACCCTAATCCACCAATAATGATCATGAACAGCACCAGGAATGATTTCTGGATGCCGAACACTTCGCCCACTTCGACAGCACCCAGATATACGGCGAAGAACAGCGCGCCTGAAATGCCCACAAAGAACGAACTAACGGCAAAGCCGTTAGTTTCGCCCGCAGTGGGTTCACCCCGATAATCTCGGCAGCGATATCCATGTCGCGGATCGCCATCCAGGTACGACCCGTGGTGCCCCGTGTCAGGTTGCGCGCGATGATGGCGCAGAAGGTCACGAAGATCAGGCAGAACAGATATGTGGCCCAGGCGGGCGCGTTCGGGCCAGTGATGATGATGCCAAACACGTCCCGTTCCGGCGCGTTGATCTGGCCCGAGGCCGAATAATTGTAGAACCACGGCACCCGGTTGAACAGCCAGACCAAAAAGAACTGCGCCGCCAGCGTCGCCACCGCCAGATAGAACCCTTTGATCCGCAGAGACGGCAGGCCGAACAGTACACCCACAATGGCGGTAACCCCGCCCGCCAGCAGCACATGAATGAACATGCTGACATCCGGAAACGCGGTCATCAGCTTGTAACAGGCATAGGCCCCCACCGCCATAAAGCCACCGGTTCCCAAGCTGACCTGCCCGCAATACCCCACAAGGACATTCAGCCCGATGGCCGCGATGGCATAGATCAGGAACGGCAGCAGCAGCGCATTCGCCCAATAGTCATTGATGACAAACGGTATGATCCCAAACGCCACCGCCAGCACAGCGTAATACGGATAACGGTCAAACTTGATCGGGAAAGTCTGGCTGTCATCCACGTAAGAGACTTTGAAATCCCCTGCCTCACGATAGAACATGTCTTACTTTCCCCATTCTTCCTGCGCCCGGTTCCGGGTCACGGCGTCCAGTTGCTTTGAACCTTTCGCATAACCGCTCACCTCGGACGCGCGCGCCAGTTTCATGTAGGCCAGAACGCCCGTAACAAGCCCAGCAAAAGCCAGTATCGCGGCAATGACCAGCTGGCCTTCGGTCAGGTTTTCCGAGGTGACGGCGATATAGCCAAAGGCCCAGAACCCGGCCCATGCGATCACGTTGATGATGGCGATCAGCTTTTGCATCAGTGCAACAACCTCTGACTTCATCGAACTCCGTAGTCGCCCACAAGTTTATTAGTCGGAATCCATCCGGTTTTGGTTCACCTGACACGATGAAATAGAATATCGAGTCTTCGCCTTCGAACATCACTATTTCACTAATGAAATATTCGCTCTGGCGTATGCGCTTCAAGGTAACGCACCTAAGTTCGCCAATACCAGACAATCCAGAAATCTGATTTACAAGATTCTCCTTTGCCGCCTTCTCGATTTCGAATGCATCGAAGGCTGATTGGAATCGTCTTTCTTGCATCCGGATCTTGATCGTTTCCAATCCTGCACTTTCGGCCGGGTCGTCGATCCCTAAGCATCCCGCCGAAGCAAATCCGGCAAACAAAAACATGGCTAACACGGCGTTAAATATTGGCTCAGTTTCCAATTCGTATGCATGGCCTGTCGATTGCGTTGGCGAGACACGCACGGGGTGAGGCGCTTTCCAGTTCCAGATGCTGAAACCATCGCAGGTAGTTGTCGAGATATTTGGTTGCGACCCCCCGGTAGCGCCGCAGGAAATCCTTCAACTGGCTGTGTCGATTGTTGACTGTCTGAATGTGAAAGGCGTCGCGCACCCGCTCACCACTGGACAGGTTCAACGCTTCGTGGCGCACACCGATTACGGCGGCACAGGGCGGATAGGCGCGGTGACCATCACTTACCAGAACGATATCCTCGTCCACGACCGGTTCGATGACCTCCCGCAAGCTGTCAGCATTGACCGCAGGGAGAACGGCACTGACTGTCGTGCCACTCCGGTCAGCGGCAACCAGCACCGGAACCTGCTCATCTGAAAGCCCCCTTTTGCTGGCCTTGCCGCCCCGGCGTCGCGCTTTGCGTCCCAGTTTCCGTTGGCCCTTGCGGCTTTTCAGGACATAGGTTTCGTCGGCCTCGACAATGCCCGTGAGCTTGCGGGGCTGCGGGCTTTCTGCGGTGAGAAACCGGTGCCGCCAGCGAAATGCAGTAGTGACGGCAAACCCGCAATGTTCTGCCGATCGGCGAACCGTCAACCCATCTGCAAGGCAAGTTCCAAAGGCAAGCCACTTGTCTTTGCGGTGAAGACCCGCCAAAGGGGTGCCGGTCGCGGCATTGAATGTCTTCTTGCACCCCTTGCACTGATATCGCCGCAGGCCTCGGGCCTTGCCCCGCGAGAGTGCCCCTGGTGTGCCGCAATGCGGACACGGGCGATCTTCCCCTACACTCGCTTCAATAGCCGCCAGCGAGGCTGACGCTTGCGAACCTCCTGAGAAAACAGCTTCGGCTTCCTGCCGCTGCGCCGGGCTGAGTTGGTCTATCCCGGAAAGCCATTTCTGAAATTGCTTGTGATCCATCACCCGATTTTCCCTCTGATTTGAATAGGAACGTACCGTGAACGCATACGATTTGCAAACTGAGCCTAAATATTTGATTCAACATATGCAGTCTAAACTCTCTCGATTATTTTCTCACCGAACAGACCCTGCGGTCTGAACACCAAAAAGATCAAGGCCAGCACATATGCAAACCAGTTCTCGGTCGCGCCGCCGACAAGCGGGCCTATGGCGAACTCGAACAGCTTCTCGCCTACACCGATGATCAGCCCGCCAACAATCGCCCCGGGGATCGAGGTAAATCCGCCCAGCATCAGCACCGGCAGCGCCTTGAGCGCGATCAACGACAGCGAGAATTGCACACCCGATTTGGTGCCCCACATGATGCCCGCAACCAGAGCGACGAAACCGGCGACTGACCAGACCATGATCCAGGTGAAGTTCAGCGAGATGCCAACCGACAGAGCCGCCTGATGGTCATCCGCCACCGCGCGCATCGCCCGGCCTTGTTTGGTGTACTGGCTGAACATCACCAGCGCCGCGACCAGCAGCGCCGCAATCACCGTCGCCACAATATCCAGATTGTCGATAAAGAACCCATAGCCGAATATATTAAACGTCGTCTCGTCGACCCACAGGTTGATGCCCTGCGGCAGACCCACATCCAGCGTCTTGATCTCGGACCCCCACATCAGGTCGGCCACACCTTCAAGGAAATAGGCCAGACCGATTGTGGCCATGAACAGGATGATCGGCTCTTGCCCCACCAGATGCCGCATCACAAACCGCTGCACCGCCCAGGCGAGCAGGACCATGACGGCCATGGTCATCAGGATCGCCACAAAGGCCGGTACGTTCCAGCCGAATTTATGAACATGGGTCCCGAAGGTCGCGTTGATCAGATGCGCAAACGGCACTTGGCCGTTCATGATCCCCACCAGCGTCATCGCCGCGAACAGGGCCATAACCCCTTGCGCATAATTGAAAATCCCTGAGGCCTTGTAGATCAGCACAAAGCCCAGCGCGACCAACGCATAGAGGACCCCGGCCATCAGACCGTTGAGGATGACCTCCATCGCAAATACGAGTTGTTCAGGCATGTTTGCCCCCCCACATGTCTGTCCGGCCCTCAGTCATGGCTGACCCCCAGATAGGCGTCGATGACCTCTTGGTTGTTGCGCACCTCGTCGGGGGTGCCGTCGCCGATCTTGCGCCCGTAATCCATCACCACCACACGGTCGCTCAGGTCCATCACCACGCCCATGTCATGTTCAATCAGCGCGATGGTGGTGCCAAACTCGTCATTCACATCCAGAACAAAGCGGCTCATGTCCTCTTTCTCTTCGACGTTCATGCCCGCCATCGGTTCGTCCAGCAGCAGCAGCTTGGGTTCCGCCGCCAATGCCCGGGCCAGCTCCACCCGTTTCTTCAACCCGTATGGCAGGCGTGACACAGGCGTCTTGCGGATGTGCTGGATTTCCAGGAAATCGATGATCTTTTCGACGGCCTCGCGGTTCTCAACCTCTTCCGCCTCGGCCTTTCCCCTCCACAAAGCCTGCTGAAAGATATTGGTTTTCATATAGTTCAGCCGACCGGTCATCACGTTGTCCAGCACGCTCATGCCTTCGAACAAGGCGATGTTCTGGAACGTGCGCGCGATGCCCTGCCGTGCCACTTCATAGGGGCGCATCTGCGGGCGTTTTGACCCGTGGAACCAAACCTCACCCTCTTGCGGGATATAAAAGCCCGAGATCACGTTCAGCATCGAGGATTTACCGGCCCCGTTCGGCCCGATAATGGCGCGAATCTCGCCCTCACGGATGTCGAACGAAATATCCTTGATCGCCACCACGCCGCCAAATCTCAGGGTGATATTCTTCATCTCCATCACCACGCCGCCGATTTTGCGGCCGTCTTCGGTAACATATCCTTCGGCGTTATCCAGCATCGGTCATTCCCTGAGCTACGCAAATAAGGGACGGCGGGCGGGGCGATGACCGCAGGTCGAGCGGCGCTCGAACGGCACTCATTCCGCAGCTACCTTGTGCTGCGCCGCCGTGATAATTGGCGCGTCAACGATCTCCAGCGTGGCGCTGATAGATCCCTTGCGACCATCTTCATACGTCACCTCGGTCGTGGTCGATATATTGGTCGAGCCATCGTAAAGCGCCGCAATAATGTCGTGGTATTTTTCCTCAACAAATCCGCGGCGTACCTTGCGGGTTTGAGTGACCTCGCCGTCATCCGCGTCCAGTTCCTTGTGCAGAACCACAAAGCGATGCACCTGACAGCCTGACAGCATATCATCCGTGGCAATTGACTTGTTCACCTCTTCCACGTGACTGCAAATCGTCTCTAACACACGCGGATGACTTGTCAGTTCCTGATACGAGCCATAGGCGATGTTGTTGCGTTCCGCCCAGTTGCCCACTGCTGTCAGGTCGATATTGATGAACGCGACACAGCGATCCTTGCCATTGCCAAACAGCACGACCTCAAGGATATCCGGATAGAACTTCAGCTTGTTCTCGACAAACTTCGGCGCAAACATCGACCCGTCGGCCATTTTGCCGACATCCTTGGCGCGGTCGATGATGCGCAGATGGCCCGAGTCCTCTTCGATGAACCCGGCGTCACCTGTAGCAACCCATCCTTCTGCATCCTTGGTCGACGCAGTGGATTCGGGGTTTTTGAAATACTCAACAAAAACGCCCGGCGAGCGGTAGTGGATTTCGCCCGTATCGTCGATCTTTAGCTCAACTTCCGGGGCAGGCACGCCAACCGTATCCGCCCGAACCTCGCCATCCGGCTGCACCGTGATGAACACGGTGGCCTCGGTCTGACCATAGAGCTGCTTCAGGTTGATGCCCAAAGACCGGTAGAAATCAAAGATTTCCGGCCCGATTGCCTCACCGGCGGTATAGCCCACACGGAACCGTCCATAGCCCAGCGTGTCCTTGAGCGGGCCATAGACCAGCATGTTACCCAACGCGTATTTAAGGCGATCACCGAGGCTGACGGATGCACCATCAAGTATCTGACCACCAACCTTTTTCGCGTGCCCCATGAAGTAGTGGAACATCCGCTGCTTCAGCTTGCTGGCATCTTCCATCCGGATCATGACGTTGGTCAGCTGTGTCTCGAACACACGCGGCGGAGCAAAGAAATAGGTCGGCCCGATCTCGCGCAGGTCGGTCATCATCGTGTCAGCGCTTTCCGGGCAGTTTACGCAGAAACCGCACCAATAGGCCTGACCGACAGAAAAGATGAAATCACCCACCCAGGCCATCGGCAGGTAAGACAGGATATCTTCGTTCCGGGTCAGGTGGTCGAATTCGGCGGAATTCCTGGCACTTTCAATCACGTTCCGGTTCGACAGCACCACCCCTTTGGGCTTGCCCGTGGTTCCCGAGGTGTAAAGCATCACGCAGGTATCGTCATAGGTGATGTCGGCGATGCGCTTGTCCAGCTCCGCACCCAGACGCGCGTGACCGGTGTTCCCCTCGGCCATGATATCCGACAGCGCGTTCATCTGAGAGTGGTCGTATTTCCGCATCCCGCGCTTGTCGGTATAAAGGATGTGTTTGACCTGATGCAGGTTTTCCTGAATCTCGATGACCTTGTCGACCTGTTCCTGATCGCCGCAGACAACGTATTTGGCGCCGCAATGCTCCATCACAAAGGCCATCTCTTCGGCGACCGAATCCTGGTACAGAGGCACCGGCACCGCGCCAACCATCTGTGCCGCCACCATCGACCAGTAATGCGCCGGGCGGTTGCGGCCGATCACGGCGATATGGTCACCTTTTTCGACACCGATTTCCAGAAATCCCAGCGCAATCGCGCGGACCTGATCAGCTGTGTCAGCCCAGGTCCGGCATTGCCAGATCCCGAATTCCTTTTCCCGGTAGGCCGGGGCATCCCCGAACTGCGTCGCATTGCGATCAAGCAGCGCCGGAAGGGACTGCATCCCTTCGGCGCCCGACTGCGTCTGAGCCAATCTTTCTCTCCTCCCAATCCGGCCCCTCTCCCCTGGGCCGGAATCAGCGTTCCGGGCAATGCCCGGATGCCTATGCCCCGATTAGGGACAGGCAAAACATCAGCGTCAACTTTTTCCTGATGTTTTCTCAATTCTTACGAATTGTAACAGCGGTGGAGAGGTGATCATTCGATTTGTACAAAATGTGCGTAACTACCCAGCTACCCCTCTGACTGAATTCAATATGACATTCTTTGCGGACGAGGTGGTCGAGCGCTGCATCGGCAAGAATCAACCAAAATCATCGTGGGATCGTCCTGAAATGTCGGAAAGGCGCATTGCCGAATTTCAGAAGTTTGGGGTAACAGATTGCATAGAAACCTGAGATGACAATTTGGGGGTCAGCGATCAATGAGCTATTATGCCAGTGATGTGGACGGCGGTTACTTTACTTTCGATGAGCGGCTGTCAGCCCTTTCCGAACTGATCTCGATGATCGACCGACCGGGCGACTATTGTGTGTATGGGCGGTTTCCTACCCCAATGCCTCGCATCTGGAACCACACGACAGGCCTCCTCGCATTCCCTCTCCAACCGGCACAATTACAGGACTTGATCACACTTGGTGAACGCGCACCATATGGACGCGGCGCAGAAACAATTTTGGACAGGTCCGTTCGTGACTGTTGGCAGGTTTCGCCAGATCAAATCAGCGTAGGAGGAGAAACCTGAGGCGAAACATTCAATCGCATCCTCAACCGTGCGGCCGAAGGCCTCGGCTACCCGCCGGAAGCTGTCGACGCGGAACTTTACAAAATCCTCGTTTACGAGGAAGGCGGTTTTTTTGCGCCGCACCGTGATACCGAGAAGGTTACCGGCATGGTGGCGACCTTGGTCGTTTCACTACCGGTTGCAGGGAAAGGGGGCGAACTGATCATCCGCCATCGCGGTCGAGAGACGATTGTCGAAATGTGTAGCAACGATCCTTCCGAACTGGTTTTTGCGGCCTTTTATGCTGATTGCGAACATGAAATTAGGCCTGTGACAGAAGGTCATCGCGCCTGTCTGGTTTACAATTTGGTTCTCACTCCGGGTCAAAATGTGGCCACCTCGGCACCGAACTATGCAGATCTTATGGGTCAGATTGCGAAGGAGATCAAAAACTGCTTCGCAACGTCGGACGCGCCTGAAAAACTTGTCTGGCTTCTCGAGCATGATTACAGCATCGCAGGCCTGTCGTTTGAAACCCTAAAAAACACGGATGCAACGGTTGGGCGTGCTTTGATTGCAGCTGCGGCACAGGCTGACTGTTCCCTCCACGCGGCCATCGTGCATGTTGATGAATATGCCGCCGCTGCCTACCTTGGGCGGGACTATGTCTGGGAAATCGAAGACATCGGCGCGGACGAATACGAACTCTATGATATCATTGAGCGGAGATGTGAGCTTGATGATTGGGTGCATCCCGATTTGGGCGCGAGCGCTTATGGCCAACTGGCGTTGGCGCAAAACGAATGGCTCAGTTTCCAATTCGTATGCATGGCCTGTCGATTGCGTTGGCGAGACACGCACGGGGTGAGGCGCTTTCCAGTTCCAGATGCTGAAACCATCGCAGGTAGTTGTCGAGATATTTGGTTGCGACCCCCCGGTAGCGCCGCAGGAAATCCTTCAACTGGCTGTGTCGATTGTTGACTGTCTGAATGTGAAAGGCGTCGCGCACCCGCTCACCACTGGACAGGTTCAACGCTTCGTGGCGCACACCGATTACGGCGGCACAGGGCGGATAGGCGCGGTGACCATCACTTACCAGAACGATATCCTCGTCCACGACCGGTTCGATGACCTCCCGCAAGCTGTCAGCATTGACCGCAGGGAGAACGGCACTGACTGTCGTGCCACTCCGGTCAGCGGCAACCAGCACCGGAACCTGCTCATCTGAAAGCCCCCTTTTGCTGGCCTTGCCGCCCCGGCGTCGCGCTTTGCGTCCCAGTTTCCGTTGGCCCTTGCGGCTTTTCAGGACATAGGTTTCGTCGGCCTCGACAATGCCCGTGAGCTTGCGGGGCTGCGGGCTTTCTGCGGTGAGAAACCGGTGCCGCCAGCGAAATGCAGTAGTGACGGCAAACCCGCAATGTTCTGCCGATCGGCGAACCGTCAACCCATCTGCAAGGCAAGTTCCAAAGGCAAGCCACTTGTCTTTGCGGTGAAGACCCGCCAAAGGGGTGCCGGTCGCGGCATTGAATGTCTTCTTGCACCCCTTGCACTGATATCGCCGCAGGCCTCGGGCCTTGCCCCGCGAGAGTGCCCCTGGTGTGCCGCAATGCGGACACGGGCGATCTTCCCCTACACTCGCTTCAATAGCCGCCAGCGAGGCTGACGCTTGCGAACCTCCTGAGAAAACAGCTTCGGCTTCCTGCCGCTGCGCCGGGCTGAGTTGGTCTATCCCGGAAAGCCATTTCTGAAATTGCTTGTGATCCATCACCCGATTTTCCCTCTGATTTGAATAGGAACGTACCGTGAACGCATACGATTTGCAAACTGAGCCAAACGAATTGATGCCACCAGAACGGATCACAAATTGGGAACCTGACGTGAATCGCTTGACGGAGGCGAGCGGCAATGAGGGGGCCACAGTTGAGCGACACTATCGAAGCGCGGCCTTTGTTCTTTGGCCTGCTAAAGAAGGCCCTCGTGTTCTTGCCCAAGCCGGTGCCAAGGCGCTTTCCGTCCTTTTTGTACAGTCTGAGCAACGCGCTGCGACCTCTGACGGGAATGATTTGTCGCTTGACACCATTGCGGCTGAAATTGCTGAAGCTTGGCCAGCGCCCCAAGTCTTGCATTACTCGGACCGGGATGAGTGGCAAGAGAGCGGCGCAGTAATGCTGTCACGGCTTTGTCGTATCGGAAGTCGGAAAGCAACGGAATTATTTCTCGATCGGGTTGTGATACCGTATTACGGACCGGGTCTCAAAGCCGCACTGATTGAAGCAACATCGGAATTGGCTGAAAAAGACATGCTGAAGCGGCTTCTTGGCCTTGTTAGCGCACAATGCACAGAGCAGCCAGAAGCTGTCATAAATCTGGTCATGGGCCTGAGTGAGGCAAGTGATCAGGGGCAGAAAGTCATGACGCGGAATGCACTGAAAGATCTTATCAAGCACCTTTGTTCGGAGATACCGGTCGCGCTCAACGTACACCGGCCAAAAAACGCAGAGCCATTTTGGTACGGGTCGCGTCGACAGTCTGCCACGCCTTTGCCTGAACGCACGCTCCGGGAAATTTTTCAGTTGGCCTGGAGTTTTGATTTGGAAAGCAGCCTTGCTGGGGTGGTTGGCAATCTTGTCAACGCGCCCGACATCGTGCCGCCTGATCGCACCTTGCCACCCGTTCTGGCAAAATTGGGCACGTCGTTTCACGCGCAGGCATCAGAAAGTGAGGCATTCGCGCGGTTTTGGCGGCACTCGGCCAACGTCCTGCTGGCTCGCAGTCGTACCACACCTCCTGAACCGACCGATTGGGTCGTTAGCTCAAATGACTTGGGGTGCGGGTGCGAATACTGTGCCGAACTTGTTCGATTTTGTGCAGATCCGGTTACAACCACACATCAAATTCCAGTGAGAAGGGAGTTGCGGTCGCATCTGCGGTCCGTGATCGAAAGAGCGGGTGCGGATTTGAGTTGTGAAACTGAACGCAAGGGTAGTCCTTATACGCTCATCTGCACCAAGACCCGCGATAGCTACACCAGACGAAGACAGCAATATGCGAACGACATCTCTGCAATCAAGCGCTTACTTGAAGTGGCAGACGCTGTGCCAGAGGCCACTAGCATTGCAGCCAGCCTCCGCGCGGCGGTCAACTGTAGTCAGAGTAACTCTCCAACTACAACGACCTGACAAGCCCGGAATTGGTCAGCATGGTTTGAGGTTCAGGATGAGTTGATCGGGGAGAGTTCTCAAGGTTTCGAGTATGCTCCACCCCTGCTTGCGCGCCGTCTCAATGACGGTTCGAAGCGTGCAGAAGTTTTCTGCGCCGACGTGAGTTCGGAAGCATCCCGACACTTTTTGACGGACCTTGGTCATGCGAAGGTCCCTTTCGGCTTCATTGTTTGTAAACGGCACACTCAGGTCGTTGAGGAAGAGCAGAACCTCTTCTTTGCGGGTTTGCATCCGCAGCGCGAGATTATGTCCGATCCTGCGCTTTGGTTTGCCTCGCCGCGTTTTGCCGACCTTGTCCGGGACCAGCGGGGGAAGCGCCTCGTGCATCCGGATGGCCGTCTGGCAACATGCGTCATATCGGCGTTCGATGGCAGCAATCCGGGCGGGCACCACCGCGCGGGAATTCCGGTCTCGCGCCCTGTCTGCGGCTGTTTTGGCGTCCAGCAGAATGGAGCGCATCTCCGTGGCCCATGGCTCTTTCTCAATGTCGATCAAAGCCTGCAATTCCCGAAGGTGATGGGCGTTGCATAAGGCGTGACGCACTCCGGGGATCTTTCTGTAGGACGCCCAGTTGTCGTGAACGACACTTCCGGTCACCTCCTGCGTCACATCGCCTCTGCTACGGCCAATCCGGAAATGGCTCAAGTCTGGTGAGCACAGGATGTGGAGCCACCGGGTCTTGCCGTTGATGCGCAGGCCGGTCTCATCCATGTGCTTCACCGCAACGTCTGGGCCGCACAACAACGCTTGAATCCTGTTGACAACGGGCCGCATTACAGCCGCGGTTCTGGCGACGAGCGACGCCAGCGTTGCTGCGGAAATGTCGACCCCGTGAAGGTCGGAAAATATCTGCGCCAGGCGGTTGTCAGGGATGCAGTGCCGGGTTTGAAGATAGCTCGCCATGGCGGCAAGGTTGTCGCCATACTGCACCGGGGCGTTCACCCCTGCGGGAAACGTGGCCTGCACCCGGGTGCCACAGGCCGGGCAGACGCAGACACGCGCCCTGTGCTCAGTGACAATAAGCGGCGGTGGGGGTGGCAGGTCAAAGACCTGTCGCCTCACATACCGGTCGCAAACAACGCCAGACAGCCTGTGCTTACAGTCCGGACAGATGTGTGGGTAGTGATCGATGATCTGCTCCGGCGTCGAGGTCTGGCGCAGCGTCTTGCCGGGATGGCCGGGCTGACCTCCGGACTTGCGCCCGCAGGACCCGCGCAAACTTCTGGTTCGCTTCTTGCGCGCAGGCTTCGACAGCCCATCGCTTGAGGGAGGCTTGCCGCTGTTTGAGCTGTTAAGCCCAAGGCGGCGCTCCAGGTCCTCTACGCGCTGTGCGAGGGTTTTGTTGGCCTTCTCCATCTCTACGTTTTGCTTGAAAAGTTGGGCGTTTTGTTCGGTGATATCCGCGATCTGCTCTTCAAGCCTCTCGATCTTGGTGCGCAAGGCCGCGTTCTGCTCCGCCAGAACAATGACCAGATCAATCAGATTTGACTTTGAGAAGGTCGCAAGCTGGCTGCGGGTCAGGTGAGCAGTATCCATACGCCTATCGAGTCACAGAAACGCTAACCAAGAAACAAAAATAACCCGCATGGCCCGATTCAAATCGTCGCAGTCAGACCACCTGGGCAGTTACAAATGTGCAACATACAACTAGGCACTTTCGATCCACATTATGTTGCGAAAAGTTTGAGGCAGCTCTTCTGTCACAAAGCAATGAAGTGGGTACAATAAATTGGATTCAGGCTGCCGCTGTTTGTTGATTCAGTCCCATTGGAGATTTTCAGAACACTTGGTGTCAGTTCAATAAAGTGAAGTACTTCTAACGTTTCGCACCGGTTGTTGATGCATTGTTTTCGAGCCGCCTGACAAAGAGAATTACGTCAATCAAGTAAATAGGAGGGCCAAAAATCAAAATCGTTAAATTAACGAGGTCCCATTTTGGCTGGACGTCAATCACGTCAAAGAAATAGATGAGGGCTATCAGAGCATGCATGGTTGATAAGCCAACACATCTAGGTAGCAATCGTCGCCATATAGAATGAGGTTCGTGTTTTGATTTGTCGGGCATCCGTATGAGACTTCCTTATCTTCGTATGCAAAATATGGCTGAAACAGATCAAATTTTTCGAAGACCGCCACTCCTGAGTTACCAGAAAAAGTTCTAATACTTCGGCTGAAGAGTATGTCCTCATGGTACCAGGCGTCGGACACTAAACTCGATAAAAAAATGTCTACGGCAACGATATTTTATAGCCACTCCCTTAGAATAGGGATCAACGGCACGTCCGCCGCAGGCATCGGATAATTGCGCAGCTCATTCGCCCGCACCCATTTCAGCGCCTGCCCTTCGTTGGACTGCGGAATGCCCTCCCACTTTCGGCAGGCGAACAGCGGCATCAGCAGGTGGAAATCGTCGTAGCTGTGGCTGGCGAACGTCAGTGGGGCCAGACACGAGGCCCAGGTGTCGATGCCCAGTTCCTCATGCAATTCGCGGATCAGGGCGACTTCGGGGGTTTCGCCGGGTTCGATTTTACCACCCGGAAACTCCCACAGGCCCGCCATGGATTTGCCTTCGGGGCGCTGCGCCAGCAGCACCCGGCCCTCGACGTCGATCAGGGCGACGGCGGAAACCAGAACTGTTTTCATGGTCGCAATCCCGGACGCAAAACCGGGGTCCACTTTTGCTGGAATTGCTTCGGCTTCACGACCGATAATCCGCGTTGATTTCGATATATCCATGGGTCAGATCGCAAGTCCAGACCGTGGATTTTCCGTCGCCCAATCCCAGATCGACAGCGATCACCAGGTTCTGGCCTTTCATGTACGCTGCGGCGTCTTCTTCGCGGTAGTTGGGGCTTACCCAGCCCTTTTCGGCCACGAGAATGTCGCCGAAGGAAATGCTGAGCAGATCGCGGTCCGCTGCGGCGCCGGACTTACCGATGGCCATGACGACGCGGCCCCAGTTCGGATCTTCGCCCGCGATGGCGGTTTTGATCAGGGGTGAGTTGGCAATTGCCATACCGTGCACCTTGGCATCCGCATCCGTGGCAGCACCGGTCACACGAATTTCTACGAATTTCGTGGCCCCCTCACCGTCGCGCACCACTTGCTGTGCCAGATCCAGCATCACGCGCTCCAACGCCTCGGCAAATACATCATTACCGGTGGCATCCACACCAGACGCACCAGTTGCGCACAGCAGCAATGTGTCCGAGGTCGATGTATCGCTGTCCACCGTGATACAGTTGAAAGTCCGGTCCGTCTGCGCGCCCAGCATGGCTTGCAGTGCCGATTGCTCTACCTGAGCGTCGGTGAAGATATAAACCAGCATTGTCGCCATATCTGGCGCGATCATACCCGACCCCTTGGCAATCCCTGCAATAGAGACTGTTTTGCCATCAATCTCGACCTGCGCACTGGCCCCTTTTGCAAAAGTGTCGGTGGTCATGATGGCGCGGGCTGCATCCTCGATCGCGTGGCGGCTGAGGCCTGCTTTGAGCACCTCAAGCTGCGACACAATCCGGTCATGCGGCAGGGGTTCGCCAATCACCCCGGTCGAGGATGTGAACACACGCTCGACTGACACACCGGTCGCCTTGGAGACGGCTTGCGTCACTTCGGATACCGAAGTTTGGCCATAATGCCCTGTGAACGCATTGGCATTGCCCGAGTTCACAAGGATCGCAGCGGGCCCGTCACTGGCCCCGCCGATCTTGTCCTGACAGTCCAGAACCGGCGCCGCGCGGGTGGCGGATCGGGTGAAAACACCGGCCACGGATGTGCCGGGGTCCAGCACCGCCAGCATGACGTCGGTACGGCCCTGAGAGCGCACACCAGCCTCAACCGTGGCAAAGCGCACGCCGTCAATCGACGGCAAATCTGGAAACTCCGCCGGAGCCAGCGGTGAGGTTTTGGTGATCGTGGCCACGGGTAGATTACTCCTGAATCAGGTCCAACTGGTGGATGATACCTGGGCTGACGCCTTCGATTTCGGGACGGTCAATCTGGGCTTGTTGCGTCAGCTCGTCAATCCGGGCCCGGATGGCGTCCTGCCGGATAGCTTCGGCCAGCTCGCCGCGCACGGCGTCCAGTTCAGGTGCCTCGGACTTGCGTTTGTCGTTCAGGATGACCAGATGCCAGCCGAACTGGGTCTGCACCGGGTCCGAGATCTGACCCTTTTCCAGCCCAAGGACCGCAGTTTCGAATTCGGGCACCATCTGGCCTTTGCCAAACCAGCCCAGCGCACCGCCATTCGGACCCGAGGGGCCAGTGGACTTGTCCCGCGCCATCTCGGCAAAATCGGCGCCATCATCTAGCTGGGCCTTGATTTCTTTGGCCTCTTCTTCGGTCTCGACAAGGATATGGCTGGCGTCGAACTCGTCATCGCCTTCGAAATCAGCGAATTGCGCATCATAGGCGGCCTGGATCGCCTCATCCGTGACCTCAGCGTCGGTGATGGCGCTGACGGTTTGAACCGCACGCAACGAGCGGGTTTCATTTTCCAGCGTCAGGGCGTTTCGCGGTGTCAGCGCTTCCTGGTCCTGGCCCAACAATTGCTGCTGCACCAGTTGCTCGACGATAAAGTCGTACAAAACCTCGTCTTCCAATTGTTGATACTGCTGCGGCAGGTTCGCGGCCGTAGCGATAACGTGACCCAATGTGATTTCATGGCCGTTCACGCGAACCACAACCGTTTTTGCGTCCGGTGTGGTTTCAGCCGCAAGCGGCAGCGCCATCATGGCAGCAAACGCCAGCGACGGCAGAAAAGTGAGGCCTTTGGGCATGGAATCATCCTATTTTCTTGCCACGACGGGGCGCGGCGTTGACACTCTGGAACCTGCCGCTTACATCGCTTTGAAGCCTGGGACAGGGCCGCCTTTCACCCCCCGTATCTATGGGTTGCGCGCAAGGTGGGCAAGCCTGTCAAAACCACGATAAGAACTGATCCGCTGGAGTGAACATGCTGGGACTCGGAACGCTCGCCAAAAAGGTGTTCGGAACACCGAACGACCGCAAGATCAAGGCGACCCGCCCGCTGGTCGAACAGATCAACGCGCTGGAACCAGAGTTCGAAAAACTATCGGATGAGGGCCTGATCGAAAAAACCGCTGAGCTGCGCAAACGCGCGCTGGACGGTGAAAGCCTGGACGACCTGCTGCCCGAGGCATTCGCCAACGTGCGCGAGGGCGCGAAACGCGCGCTGGGTCTGCGGGCCTTTGATGTTCAGCTGATGGGCGGCGCGTTCCTGCATCAGGGCAATATCTCGGAAATGAAAACCGGTGAGGGTAAGACGCTGGTTGCCACATTGCCGGCCTATCTGAACGCGCTGACCGGCAAGGGCGTGCACGTTGTCACCGTGAACGAATACCTGGCCAAACGCGATGCGGAATGGATGGGCAAGGTGTTTGGCGCCGTGGGCATGACCACCGGCGTGATCTGGTCGGGCCAGCCCGATGAGCAGAAACTGGCGGCCTACGGTTGCGATGTCACCTATGCCACCAATAACGAGCTGGGCTTTGACTACCTGCGCGACAACATGAAGGCGGACCTGAATCAGGTTTACCAAAAACACCACAATTTCGCGATCGTGGATGAGGTCGATTCGATCCTGATCGACGAGGCGCGGACACCGCTGATCATCTCGGGCCCGTCCGAGGACCGCTCGGATCTGTATACCGCCATCGATGCGGTGATCCCGTCGCTGGGCGAGGACCACTTCACGCTGGATGAAAAGACTCGCAGCGTGAATTTCACCGATGAGGGTAACGAGTTTCTCGAGCAGCAATTGCTGGCCGCCGGGCTGCTGCCCGAGGGTCATTCGCTGTATGACCCCGAAAGCACCACGGTTGTTCACCACGTCAATCAGGGCCTGCGTGCGCATAAACTGTTCCAGCGCGACAAGGACTATATCGTGCGCGATGGCAATGTCGTCCTGATCGATGAATTCACCGGGCGCATGATGGCGGGCCGTCGCCTGTCCGAGGGTCTGCATCAGGCCATCGAAGCCAAGGAAGGCGTTCCGATTCAGCCGGAAAACGTGACGTTGGCCAGCGTGACGTTCCAGAACTATTTCCGCCTCTATGACAAACTCAGCGGCATGACCGGTACTGCGTTGACCGAGGCCGAGGAATTTGGCGAAATCTATGGTCTTGGCGTGGTCGAGGTGCCCACCAACAAACCCATCGCGCGCGAAGACCGTGACGATCAGGTCTATCGCACCGCCACCGAGAAATACGATGCGATGATCAAACAGACCAAACAGGCCACTGAAAAGGGTCAGCCGGTTCTGTTGGGCACGACATCAATCGAGAAATCGGAACTGCTGAGCCAGCTTCTGACCAAGGAAGGCATCGAACACAACGTTCTGAACGCCCGCCAGCACGAGCAGGAAGCACAGATCGTGGCCGATGCCGGCCGTCTGGGTGCTGTGACAATCGCCACCAACATGGCCGGTCGCGGCACCGACATTCAGTTGGGCGGCAATGTCGAGATGATCGTTCTGCAGGCGCTGGCCGAAAACCCCGAAGCCGATCCGGCCGAACTGCGCACCGCCGAAGAGGCGCGCCATGCCGAGGAAAAGCAAAAGGTGCTTGAGGCGGGCGGTCTGTATGTGATGGCCTCGGAACGCCACGAAAGCCGCCGCATCGACAACCAGCTGCGTGGCCGTTCGGGCCGTCAGGGTGATCCCGGCAAAACCGTGTTCTACCTGAGTCTCGAAGATGACCTGATGCGCATCTTTGGCTCGGAACGGTTGGACAAGGTGCTGACCACGCTGGGCATGCAGGAAGGTGAGGCGATCATTCACCCCTGGGTGAACAAGTCGCTGGAACGCGCGCAATCCAAGGTCGAAGGCCGCAACTTTGACATGCGCAAGAACGTTCTTAAATTCGACGATGTGATGAACGACCAGCGCAAGGTTATCTTCAGCCAACGGCGCGAGATCATGTCCGCCGACGATCTGTCTGACATCGCCTCGGATATGCGCGAGCAGGTGATCGACGACCTGATCGATGAATACATGCCGCCGAAAACCTATGCCGACCAGTGGGACACCGAAGGTCTGTACGAGGCGGTCAAGGACAAGCTGACCATCGACGCACCGGTCCAGGACTGGGGTGCCGAAGAGGGCGTGGACGACGAACAAGTGCGCGAACGTCTGGTCAAGGCCGCAGATGAGATGATGGCGCAAAAGGCCGTGGCATTTGGCCCGGAAAATATGCGCAACATTGAAAAACAGGTGCTTTTACAAACCATTGACAGCAAATGGCGCGAACATCTGCTGACTCTGGAACACCTGCGCTCGGTCGTGGGCTTCCGCGGCTACGCCCAGCGCGATCCGCTGAACGAATACAAGAACGAAAGCTTTCAACTGTTCGAAACCATGCTGGACAGCCTGCGCGAAACCGTCACCCAGCAACTGTCGCGCGTGCGCCCTCTGACCGAAGAGGAACAGAAGGAAATGCTGGCCCAGATGGCGGCACAGCAAGCACAAACACAGCAGGCCGTAGATCAGGCCACGGACCGTGCCGAAGCGGTGGCCGAGGCTGAGGCGTCTGGCGATCCGTTACCCGGATTTGTCGAAGATGACCCATCGACTTGGGGCAATCCGTCCCGCAATGACAAATGTCCCTGCGGGTCCGGAAAGAAATTCAAGCATTGCCATGGCCGCCTGACCTGAGGCGGCCCAAATCCGAACACAATGACTCCGTTACGCGGCCACATATAAGCCGCGATTTTTAACGAGAGTACGAGTCGCTCCGTAAATTGGGGATGGTACTTTGTTTGTTGTGAGAAACTACGTGGACCACGGGTGGCACAGTCGCTTGCGCCCTTGCGATCGGATATCTGATGCAGAACGGGTCTGCGAACCTGTCCGACCCGGCCCAAGCGGCCGAGCGGGTGGCAGTGACCGGTCAGGCTTCGGTTCTGGCCGGGCTTGAGGGTATTACGCTGACGTCTTCTCCGACATCCAACCCTGATGAAGAGGCACTTATTTCCCCGGACGTGAAACCGCAGCGCGCGCAGCCGGTCGCACCGACCAATTGCGCCCTCAGCGCCCGGGCGACCGCAGCGGCTAACGCAACCGCGCGTCTGACATTCAGGGCCCCCTGCAACCCGCAGGATCAGGTCCAGATCCTGCACAGCGGCCTGACGTTTACAGCCGCCACCGATGCATCCGGCGCACTGAATCTGACCGTTCCGGCCCTGTCCGAATACGCGATTTTCCTGATTTCGCTTGCCGACAACAAGGGCACGGTGGCCACGACTCTGTAGCGCGACAAAAATAATGATCAATTCGCGACACTTTGGTGATAAATCCGGGCGATTTTTCTACCCAAAAACTTCTCTAAATTCTGGTTGGGCTCGGGCTTTCACCGGAGCAGTAGCGCAGTAGCGCGGGAGACAGCAGCCAAGAGACCGTTTGCCGGGAATCGGGATTCGACCACGCGCCGCCTATGATTATGTCAGTTCTCATCGGGCGTCTCTGAAAGCTTTTGCTTGCGTACGTATACCGTTCCGGGTTCACCGGGCTTCCCTGTCACGCCGACAATGCCCGTCACCTCGGTGAACATCACCTGATGGTTTATCAGCGCCTCGTTGAGCAAGGTCAGATGCTTGAAGCGGCACTCGGTCCGTGTGTCGTAAATTGGATCTTCAACACAACAATAGTCATGGTGGGGGTAGAGCAGCACCACAACGGGCCGGATGCCGGGGCGTGGTCGTTCAATTTTGTTGACCAGATCTTCGTCGGGTTTCATTTGGCTTTCCTTTTCTGTGGGTTGTCAGCGTGTATGTCATGTGGGGTGTTATCTTGTCACTCCGCGTCACTTTCATCCGGCCATCCCACGGTAACATCGATCGCGTTGATCTGCTCGGCTGTTGTGGCCGCCAGAATGGCGTCCTTGAGGGTACGTGCGCGCAGGCGTCTGGCGGTTCGCCATGCGGCGAGTGCGGCGGCGAGTGCCGTGATGTCGGCGGCGGTCATGGGGATGCGGGCATTTGCGGCGTCGATCCAGACATGGTCCCCTGGCCAGGTCCCTGCCTGGCCGGCGCGGAGCGCGGCGGTGGTGATGTCGGCGGCGCTTTCGGGATCGCCCTGCCAGAGGCGGCCTGCGTGCCGGAACGTGGTGTGGCGGGCCAGTTCTTCGGCCAGTTCGGCCTGTTTGAGCCTGCGCGCCTCCGCGTGGTCCAGGCGGCGGGCTTCTGCCACAAGGGCGGCCCATGCGGGCTTCGCTGCCGCCTCCGGGTCGGGTGCGCCATAGAGACCGGCATCGGCGGCGGCGGCGAATTGCGGCGGGTTCCATGTATAGCCGTCCCACATGGGCCGGGTGATCGCCCTGGGCGGGATGGCATCTTCGGGAAACGCGGTCCAGGGCAGGATGCCATGGGGCAGGCCCTGTTCCGCAAGCCCGGTCAGGGCCTGGACAAAGGTATCGTAGGTGAGCGTCGTCTGGGTCATCGGAGGCCTCCCGTCAGGCGAAGGGCCGCGTTTCGCGGGCTGTGAGTGCCACCTGGGCGCTGAAGCTCCACCGCGTCGGAACCGATGACCCCCGCCTGCTGCTGCTGGGCCCGATATACCGCTGTTTGCTGGTCGATGGCACAGTGATGCTTGCGCGGGCTGTGAGCCGCTTCTGGCGGGCGAGTGGCGTCAGGCTTTTGGACAGCGTCCCCGAAATCACCGGATTCCGGAGTGTAAATGAATTGTCTGTGAAGGTGAGGCTTTTGGTTGCAATCACCGTGCTGTCAAGCCGGATTTCAATACGGAGATACGCTTTGTGCAAAGCCGCGAAGCGCCCGGACCTCTCGTCATCCTGACTGGTGCGCGTCCGGATCACCTTCCAGACCTTCGACGGGGTAAAGGATATGTTGACCAGGTCCGCCGAGTATCGCATCACCTCGTTGGCGCTGTCGCGCCGCACCACGATCTCGGAGGTGCCGGCCACGCGGGGCAGGACCTTCACACTCCCGCGATAGGTCCTTGCGGAGGTTCCCCCGGACACGGATATCCTGAAGCGCGCGCCCTGGGCGATACCGCCGATCAGATTGTTGTCGAGATGTCCGAACGTGATGATGCCGCCCCCGAGCTGCAGGCCGCTGGAGATGACCGCTTGATCGGCTTTGAGGTGACGGGCCTCGATCTGGTCTGTGGCGATGGCATTGGCCAGCAGGGTGCCGGGGATGACGGTGTTGCCGTCGATCACATGCTCGACCCTGACCCAGGCCCGCCCTGACCAGGCCCGGGTCTCGGCCCAGCCGCCCGCGGCATCGACAAGCGTAACCACGTCACCGATCACATTGTTGTTGGGTGTTGCAAGATTTGCGCGATAATCCTGCCAGCCCCTCGAACTGACCTCGGCGGAGAACATCCCCGCGCCGCGCGAACCCCCGTCACCCTTGTCGCCCCTGTCGCCCTTGTCACCCTTGTCGCCTTTTTTGCCCGGTGTGCCATCCGTCCCGTCCCGGCCATCTGCCCCGTCCGCACTGTAGCGCGCCCAGAGCGCGGGGGCGGAGAAGGCGCTCCAGTTGCCGCTTGATCCTGTGCGGCGGCATCCCCAGAGATAGGGTCTCGCGGTGGAGACCCCGGAGGGATCATCGTCCCAGTCCCGGGGGATGTGATCATCTATGCGGCGCTGGCTGGCGCTGGTGTGGGGTGTTGCGGGCCGGATCGGTGTGCCTGTGAGCCTGAATATGAACTCCACGCCCGGGCCGTCCGCCCCGGTTTCACCGCGCGGTCCCGGACCTCCCCTGTCGCCCCTGTCGCCCTTTTTGCCCGGTGGGCCATCCGTCCCGTCCCGGCCATCATAGCTGTAGCGCGCCCAGAGCGCGGGGGCGGAGAAGGCGCTCCAGTTGCCGCTGGTGCCGCGCCGCTCGGAGACCCAGAGCCAGGGCTCGGATGTGGTGACGCCCGGCGCATCGTCGAACCAGCCCGCGGGCACGTGATCATCCGCGCGGCGCTGGCTGGCCGTGGTTTGGGGCGTAGCGGGAGGTCTGGCCGTGCGGGTGCGGCGGAAGATCAACTCCACGCCCGGGCCGTCCCGCCCGTCCTTGCCGTCCGCACCGGGCTTGCCATCCGCCCCGGGATCGCCATCGGCTCCGAGCGTCGACCACAGCGCGGGGGCGCTCCAGTTCGTCCATGGCCCGCCGCCGCTGCGCCCGGCGCGTTCGCTGATCCACTGCCAGGGCGTCAGCGCGGTCAGGCTGACAGGTGTGCGGGACCAGTCCTTTGGCACATGGGCATCGCTGGTGGTGCCGCCGCTGGCCGGGTGTCGCGGGCGCGCGCCTGCGGTCGTGGCGCGGAACGCATATTGGGTCACGGGCAGTTTGACGGCGTCGGGCAGATCGACGGGTCCGGTAAAGGCGGGTGTGCCGGGGATGCCGTCCCGGTCCAGGGCGGCGATGGCGAAGCGCCATCGGCCTGCGGGGGGCAGGCGCGTCTCGACCGGCAGGCGCGTGATCCGGCCATGGACCAGGGGCGTGAGCGCGGCCCAGCTTGCGGCGGCGGATGCGGGACCGTAGCGCAGGGCGTAGCCGACGACACCGGGGTGTGCGGGCGGCGTGGCAACAAAGCGCCGGCTGCCATCGGCGAGGAGCTCGACCGCGAAGCCGGTGGGCGCTGCGATGGGTACGGTCCTGTCGCCGACAAGACTGTGTTTTGCGGTATAGACCGCGCCCGTGGGGGCCGCGCGGCTGCCGGGGGTGATCTCGATCCAGATCTCGCTGCCCGGATCATCATCGGTGGTCCAGGTGCAGATCGTGGTGGCGTCGGTGATTTCGGCAACAACGCGCCAGCCATGGCTGTCGTGGGTGCTCACGGTCGCGCCGCGCCAGGGCCCGGCGGTGGTGAGGCGCAGGGTGATCCCGATGCGCTCATCGGGCAGCGTGCGGTCGGAGGCCTGTGCGGAGAGCACGCGCGGGCTTTGCAGTGCCGGCAGGGGCAGGGGCGCGGTCAGATCGGAGGTGGCGGCATTGTGATAGGCGGCGACCTCGTCGATCGCCTCGAGCCGGATGCGGGTGTCGGAGACCGGATCAACACCGACGATCCGGACCGGTGCGGGTGGGGCATCGCCGGGATAGACCCGCCAGAGCACGTCTGACGGCTCGCTATCCTCACCCGCCCAGTCTGCGGGCAGCGGCGTGGCGGGCCGGACCAGGGGACCCTCGGCCTCGATCGGGCTGGTGTGCAGACGACCATCGGCGAGGCGCAGCATGGCAAACCAGTCCTCGTCCCCGGGGATCTCGAAGCTGCGGCCGAGATCCCAGCGCTCCGGCGTGTCGGGGTCTGGCGGCGCGACGGCGGCAAGCTGCCCGGTCATCCCGCCGTCGATCAGGCTGTGGGTGAGGCGCACCACGTCACCGCGCGCGATATTGAGGCCTTCGGCGCTCATCTCCCAGGCCATGCGGCGGCGGTGATAGAGCTGGCGCGCGGCCTGAAGGTTGGCTTCCACGGCGGCCTGCGTGGCGTCGGTGACACCGCCCAGCGTGACGGTGGCGGTGCGGCGGGGCGCGGTGACGCCCGGCATGGGGCGGCGCAGGGTCTGGTATTGCCAGTCAGCATCCGGATCGAGATAGCGAACGGCGATCTCGTCGGCCACCTGCTCGCCGGACCATGTGACGGTGAAGCTGCCCTGGACGATATTGCCCGGTGTGACAAGCGCGGTTGCGGGGGTGGCGGGATCGTCCCAGACAACGCCGCGCCTGCCGCTGGCCCGTGTCGGGCTGGCGCGGCCGCATTGGCAGATTGTGTTGATCACCGCGCTGACGGGCATCTTGCGATCGAGCACGAGATTGCATGTGAGTTTGTTGGTGTCGCACCATCGCGCCCAGGCCGCGATGGTGGGCAGGTCGATGCGGGCATCGGGCAGGCCCAGCCCCCAGGCGAGGCGGCCCTGGATGTACTGGCCGCGCAGGAAGGCCAGGTAAATCCAGGCCGGGTTGCTCGTGGGTCCGGGAACCGCGTCCGGGGTGGTGCCGGCGGGCACGGGCTGATGCGCGATGGCGTGCACCACAGGCAGTTGCCCGGAGGCCCGGACGGAGGCGGGCAGGCGCAGGCGGACGCGGGTCTGGCCGGTATAGTCGGCGGTATCGGGCTGGAAGGAGCGCAGCGCGGTCCAGGAGATCTCGTCGACCTCGTTATCGGCGGTCGAGGCTGTCTCGAAGCGGCGGACCCGGACCTGCCACGTGGCGGCGGCGGGCAGGCGGACGCGGATGGTCCGGCGGTAGGCATCGGCCGGCGCGTTGGGGTTTTTCAGGGTCACCTCCCCCCTTGACCAGGCCTCGCGTACACCCACCCTGCGCCAGCCGATTTCCACGCGGCGCGGTATCGCGCGGCGTTTGCCCGACTTGCGGTCGATCTCGAAGCTCCGCATGATGAAGTCGAAATCAACCCGGGTGGTCCCCGCGCTGCTGCGGCGCGTGGTGTAGGCCCGGCCCTTGAGCACGCCGCTCCCCTCGATGGTGTCCACATTGGCGGGCCAGGCGGGATCGGGACCGCGCAGGATGGTGGCTTTGGCACCGGGAAAATCCGACAGCGGCTGGTTGCCGATGCGCAGATCACCGGTCCCGAATTGCGGATTGCCGAGGCCGAAGTTCAGGCTCATGTGGAGATACTGCGCATCGCCCAGGAACTCGGTCCAGGGCTTTGCGCCAAGATCGGGCAGCACCCGGTGGCGGCCCAGCAGCAGCAGCAGCGGCTCGTAGGGCCGGGCGCGGTTGGAGCCGCCGCCCAGGGAATAATCGGTGCGCGGCGCGGCAGCGCCATCAAGCCCGTCCGGCTCCCGCGCCGGGACCAGCGCGTTGATGATCAGCCCGCCGGCACCCGCGATTGCGGCTCCGACCATGGCTCCCACGACCTTGGCCCCGAATGTGCCTGCCCCGAATGTGCCGATCCCGCTGGTGGCGATGGCGGCCGAGGCCCCGGCGCTGACCACGATCGTGGCGATTGTCAGGACCGCAACCAGCGGGTCTGAATCGCCGCCCCGCACGGTGGCGCGCAGGGTCAGGTGCTGGCCGGGGTGGACGCGGGTGAGCGCCCAGGCGGGTTCGGGCAGCACGACCCCGTCAAGCGCCACGATCACCGGCAGGGAGCCCCGCTCCGGCCAGGCCGCATCAAGCACATGCGCCACCGTCATGCCGTCACGGGCGGGGAGGGTGATCCCCGGCACGCGGCCCTCGGCGGTCAGCGGATGCGGCCAGAGGTCGGCATGGACGAGGCGGGGTACCTTGTCCTCTGCAGGGGCGTTACGGGCCCTTGCAGGGGCGTTGCAACGGGGCTGCATTGGGTGTTTATTGCCCATGTTATTGCCCATGAACCGTCTCCCATCGATAGAGGCCCGCAAGTTCCAGGCCGCGCGCCGGCAGGTCGCGCAGACGGTGCAGGACGGTGCCGATCCCGGCCCGCCAGTGCAGGACGGCGGGATCGGGCAGGGCTGCATAGATCCCGATATGGTGTCCGATGCCCGTGCGGCGGCCCGGTGCGCGCATCAGCACCCCGTCCCCGTCGCGGGGCGTCTCGCCCTCCGCCAGCGGCCGCGCCAGGCAGGCCTCGAGCGCCGCGCCTATGGCGGCGTCATTGGCGCGGATGCCACCGGGCGCGGCGGGCAGGGCCAACTCGCAGCCGAACTCGGCGCGCAGCACCGCCGTCACCAGCGCGGCGCAGTCCGGGGCCGGCTCCCCCACCCAGCGCGCCGTCCAGTGCGGCGGGGCGGGGCGTGCGGTGAGGGTCGGGGGGGTGCGCGCCATCAGAACAGCCCCGGGCTGGTGGCGGGATCGTGGCGCATCAGCACCGCCGGGCGGCCAAGCTCGGGGTCGAAGCCGAGATGGATGGTGACATTGCGGGTGGATGCCTTGATCAGGAGCACATCCATGCGCACGTCGTAATCCGGCGCGGCCACGGGCGCGTCGCCCCGGGCGGTGACGATCATGACGCGCACGGTGATGCCGTGGATGCCGCTGGGCGTGGCGCGGGCGCGGTCGATCCACTTCACGATCTCGCGCCCCACATTGTCGATCGAGATCTGGGCTGCGGGCACCCGGCCCGGCTGGTCATTGACGATGCGCGCCGGCTCGGCGATGTCGGGATGGATGATCTCCAGCGCCGCCAGTTGCGTGTCTGTCGGGGACTGCGCGCTGCGGGCGCGCCGGGTTCTCTTGCTCATGTGGTCTCCATCTCCATCTCCATCACCCAGATGCGCCGGCCCGCGGGCGAGACGCGCGCCTCGTAGCTGATCCCGCCGTCACCGCCCACCACGCGCATTTCCCGGCCGATGCCGGTCTCGTCGGGGAATGTGAAGGCCCGGTGGGCGTTTTCCGCCGCCCAGGCGCGGAAGCGGGCCAGATCCGCATCCGGGTCGCGCGTCACCCCGTCCTCGCCGCTGCCGGTGAGCCAGGCGCGGATCTGCCGGCGCACGGGGGCGGCGGTGAAGCGGCGGGCCTGGCGCACGGAACCGTCGTCAAACTCCGTGCGCTCGACCACGCTCACGGGCAGGATGCGGCGCTCGGGATCGATCTGCGCATAGGCGGGCCATGTGGACATCAGTAGGTACTCTCCCCGCCGCCCACCTTCGCCTTGATGATCTGGCCCAGCGGGCCATTGCTGGCCACATCCTCAACGGCGATCCCGACAACCAGGCGGCGCATATCGAAGCTGGCCTGGGCCTGGGCCACACGCTGGGGGGTGCCGCGACCGGCGCGGGCCGGGGCAGGTCGAGCGTGGGGATATCGGAGGCGCGCAGCCCCGGTATGCTTGGAACCCCGGCCACGCCGCCGGCATGGTAGCGCGCCGCCTCGCGCAGGATTTCCAGCGCCCGCGTGTGATCGGGCCGGCCCGGCTGGCCTGCCAGCACCGCGCGCGACTGGCGCGGGGTCAGCACCGCCTCGCCTTCCATCAGCACGGCATTGACCTCGCCCGGGGCCAGAGCCGGCATATAGGGCACCGCCGCCCTCGGCACCCCGCCCGCGTGAAACGGCCGGGCGCGCGGACGGATGGATGTTTCGGGCGCGAGATCACTCCCCCCGAAAAGGCTGCCGGCGAGGGTCTCGAGGATATCGGCCAGCGGGCCGGTGATGGTGCGGCGGATGGAGATCCGCGCCAGATCGGCAATAATCGAATTGGCCAGATCACCGAAGGACGCCTTGCCGGTGGTGACAAAGCGCGTGAGCGCATCCTCCAGCCCCTTGAACCCGGCCCCCCAGGCCTCGGCGACCTCGTCTCTTGTGTCGATGGCATCGCCGGCATATTCGGCCAGCGTGTCGCGCGTGGCGGTTTCCAGCGCGCGGGCTTCCGCGCGCGCCTTCTCCATTTCCCGGCGCAGCTTTTCCACCTCGCGGGCGGCACCGGAAGACCCGGCCTTGCCCGCGCGCCCCAGTTCCGAAAGCCTCTCTTCCAGCGCCTCCGCCTCCCGTCCGGCCTCAAAGGCGGCGCGCGCCTGTTCGCGCAGGGCCGCGGTGGCGCTGGCGATTTCAGCCTCGCTCAAGCCGTCCGCGCGCAAGCGCATCTCGATGGGAGCAACGGCCTCGCGTTCGTGGATCAAACGCAACTGACGGCGCAGTTCCTCCGGATCGTCCCGGAACTCCAGTTGCACGCGCGCGCGCTCGAGGCGCAGTTCCGCGCGGTCATGGAGCCGCTGCATCGCACCCGCCGCACGGCCCAGCTCGTCGGCCAGGTCCGATGCCGCCTCCGCCGCGTTTTCCAGCCCCGGGGCCACCTCCTCGCCTGCGGCATCCAGTTGCAGCAACTGATCCTCGGCCTCCGCCACCTGGCGGAGAAATGCCACGAGCGCCGCCCGCTGCTCCTCGCTCTGGTCCTGTGCCGCAGCGCCTGCCTCAACCAGCGCCGCGCGCAGATCCCCGGCGGCTTCGGCCTGCTCCTTGAACGTGGCCGCATCCCGCAGCGCCTGATAGGCCGCCACAACCCGTGCGGCGGCCTCTTCGGTCAGGCCGAACCGTGTCGCAAGCCGGGTGGTCTCGCGGCCCGCTGTTGCGATGGCCGTGTTTATATCCTCTGCACCCGTGAGTATGTGAATTATAACATCGTCGATCACCTCGCTCACGGCGATACCGAATTTGTCGGCCATGGCCTCGACGTCTTTTGGATCAAGGAGATCGCGCAGTTTTGCGGCGCGGTCGTCCCAAGACTGGAAAGTCATCTCGTCGAGATCGATCTGATTCCGAACTGTATCCGCCAGCGCCCTCATCTCGCTCACCCGGCTGGCGAACTCCTCGTGGTCCCCTGCGCGCCGGATGGTCTGCGTTTCGTCAAGTTCACCGATAACCTCAGCCAGCGCCCGTTCCGCATCCCGGCGCGCCAGCATCTCCTGCGCCGCGATCAGCCCGCGCGCCTGGGCGGCGGCGGCCCGTATTTCTCCGCCAGCGCCCCGAGATCATCGCCCAGGTCGCGCAGGGCCCGCAGCCGCTCGGTGGCCTCCGCCAGCCGCTCGGTGGCCTCGCCGAGATTAAAAAACACCGCCGCCAGCGGCACCGCCACCGCAAGCACCGCGCCGATGACCGCGCCGAGAGGTCCAAACCCGCCCAGCAATTGCGGGGCCTGCTGGCCAAAGGCCCGGGCCGCCGATGTGCCGGCCGCCACCTGGACCGCAAAATCCTGCACCTGGAAGGCCACATTCTGGACCGCGTGCCGGTAGGGTCGGAACGCCCCTGCGGAGCGTCGGGTGGCAGCGGCGGCCCGGTTGGCCGATACGGCCTGCCGGTCCATCGAGCCCGCCACCTGCAGCGCGGTTCTGGCAGCCCGCTGCCCGGCCGTCGCGGCCGCCGTATCGGCCCGGGTCAGGCGCAACGTCTCGCGGGCGGCCCGGTCATTGGCCTCGGCCAGGCTCAGGGCGGCGCGGGCCCCTTCGGTCTCTTCCCGATTTGCCCGGGCCCGGGCCTGGCTCAGCTCCCGCGCGGTGCGGGCGGCCTCTCTTGCGCTTTCCGCCTGCCGGCTGTTGCTCTGGGCCACAGCCTGACCGGAGCGTTTCACCTCGTCTTTCAGGCGGTCGAGATTGCGCAGCGCGTCCTTGACATCGGCGCGCACGCGCAGGGCCAGGTCCAGATCGCCGGTTGTTTCTGCCATTCCCGTCTCCCCTCTCAGATCCTCGGCAGCGCAGCCGCAAGGGCCAGCGCCATCATGTGTTCCATCTCCCGCACGCGATGTCGCTCTGCGGCGCGCACAAAAAGCACCATCTGCCGCCAGGTCAGGCGGCGCATCAGGTCTTCGGGTCGCCCATGTCCGGCGCGGGCGAGGACGCAGAGGATGTCAACGAGGCCCAGTGTGCCTTGAGCGCAGCCCCGCCCAGCATCTGGCCGAGGATGCGCGTGGTAAAAAAAGCCGCGTTGACCTCCCAGACCAGCATGCTCAGGTGGCTGGCATCAGGCTCGCGCAGGGCCGCGATCCAGTCGGTCTCGCGGGCGCAGGCAAGCGCGCAGAGTGTGGTCCAGGCCTCCGCGTGATGTCCGATCACCTGAGCCATGCGCGCCGGCGTCATGGCCTCCGCCTCCGCCGCCAGCGCGGCAATGTCCTCGATCAGCCCGCGCGCCTGCGCCTGCGCGCGGAGCCCGTCCAAAAAGCGAAACTCGCGCACCGTCACGGTGAGGGTCTCCCCGGTCACCGGATCGATCACCTCGAGATCGCGGTCGGGCAGCAGGATCGCCGCCTCGCCAGTCGCTGTATCCGTCGCTGTCTCCGTGCCCGAAGAGGGGGCCGTGTTGCGGCTTGCGGGTTTTGTCTTGCGAGACGTCATGGTCCTACTCCGGGCCATACATGACCAGCGCCGGGCCGCTGCCGGGTTCCAGGACCTCGACCTGCAGCGGGATCCGCTGCGCCTCGGTGCGGCTCTTGAGCGCGATCTGGCCGTTGGGCGAGACGGTGCAGCGCGGCGCAAGGATGCGCTTGCCCGTGCCCTCGGTCGCGTCCTCGATATAGCGCAGCCCGAACTCGCGCAGCTGCGCCCCCGAAGACGTTGCGCGGGCCGGCGTGGCGGCAAGCGGCGTGTAGGTGACAAGGGCCGTATCCGGGCTGCCGGTGCCTAAGGCAAAGAACCGGATGCGGCCGCTTTTGGTGCAGAGCTCGAAATTGGCTTTGTCGTCGGTCTTTCGGGCAAGACTGCTCGCATTGCCCGCGCCCTTTTTGGTTTTCACGGTCACTTTTTTGGTATCGCTGTCCTCAACGCCCCAGATACCCTCGGGCCGGTCGGCGGTGACGCCGAGCGGATACCAGACCCCGGTGCGCGGGCCCTTGATGACCTCATCCGTCACCTTGTCAGTCCCCTGCGTGGCCGACCCGGCCTCGCCCAGGATGAACAGCGCCAGATTTTGGGCGGTCATGTCCAGCAGTTCGAGATCCATGCGCCGGGTGACGCTGCGCGGCTTGTGCACAAGGCGGCGCGCGACGGGCCCGTCGCTGCTCTCCACCGTGATATATTCGCTGGTCACGGTGACGCCGCAGGATGAGGATTCGCCCAGGTAGCGCTCGCCGCCCTCCGGCTCGATCAGGTAGAGCCGGCCGGCCCCGACCACGATCAGGTTATTATGGTCTTCCGTCATCTCGGGGTTTCCTTGTTCTGTTACTGTTTCGCGGGGGGGGGTGAAGGCGCGGGCGACGACATAAGCTATGGGACCGCCCGCGTCGTAAGGCTTACGCGTCACCGCCCATCACCCCGCTCCTCTTTCGCCCACCAGGTGGCGTCAAAACTGTCCTGCCAGAGCGCGTATGACGCGGTCTGGTCCACCAGGTGGCCCTCGCGCCAGGCCAGCGGGTCGCGCGCCCCGTCCGGGCACCAGCCCGCAAGCCGGGCGCGGGTGTCCTGCAAAATCGCCGCCAGGCTGGCTTTTGCCTTTGCCCCGCCCGGATCGTTGATCACCGCGACCGCGACCAGCACGCCGATCCGCGTGATCACCCGCGCGACACCCGTCTTCCGGTTCACCGGCGCAGCGGCGCTTTCGCGCAGCGCCAGCACCGTCACCAGCGGCAGGTTCTGTTTTCGGGATGTGCCCCGAAGGCTTTCGGAAACGCTGCAGCGCTCCAGGGCGGGTGCGCGCGCCAGGTGACGCGCGATCTGGCTCACGATGTCATGGCCCCGGGCAAAACTCATGTGAGGACCTCCCTCAGATGGCGGGCGACACTGTCCAGGATGCCCGCCCGGTCGGCCGTGTCAACGCCAAGATAGGGGCGGGCGGGCATTGTCACCTTCTGTGTCACCACCTCTGTGCCGTCCGCCAGCGTAAACGCCAGCGCAGGCGCGGTTTTGGCGACGATCTCGCCGCCGAACTGGTGGATCGCGCCATAGATCACGTTGGTGCCCACCGCGACCTCCCCGCCCGAGACCGCCCGTGTGATCGAGCCCTGCAGCCGTCCGGTATCGGTCAGCGTCTTGCCGCCATGCTCCCCCAGCGTTGCCCGCAGCGATTCCGTCCACGGTGTCCCGTCCGGGTCCGTGGCGTCGATAAAACGCTGCTGCACCCCGGCCTCCAGCACCGCGCCGATCTCGTCCATCATCTCCTCGGGGCGCGCCAGCGACGCCACCGCGCGCGCCAGCAAGGCCTCCAGCACCGCATCATCATGCTCGATGGTGATCCGCGCGCCGGTCATGATCCACCCCTTGCGCAGCCGCCCCGCAGGGTGCGGGCCACCGGTCCGGACGCCGGATGCGCGGTGACACCGCGCGCCCGCCGCGGCACGACCTGCCCGTCCGCGTCCACAAGCGACATGGTGTTGCCGACAATGTTGCGCAGATATTTGCGGGCGGTGGATGCGGCCCCCAGAACCCGCTTCGGCGGGTCGTCGTCATAAAGCCGGGCGCGCGCCAGATCACAGGCAATCACCCTCAGCAGCGGGCAGTCCGGGACCGGCAGGTCATACGCCGCCGCCAGCGCCGCGTCGATGGCCGCACGGGCATCGTTGAGCGCCGCGTTCAGCCGCGTTCCGTCCGGGTCCGTCAGGCCGTCGATCTCCGCGGCCCCGAACCGCAGCCTCATATCCCCGGGCGATGCATATTTGTCGGTCATGTGGCCCCGTCCGGTTGGGACCGGGTCTGGCAGGCCGCCCAGACCCCGTCCCGCTCCGCGGCGCGGATATCCTTCAACCCGCTGAGGGCGGCGAGCGCTTTTATCTCGGGCTTGCCCTGACCCGTCCAGTGATCGGGATCGCCGGGCACAAGCTGATCGATGGCGGCGGCAAGGGTGGCGGCGCGGGTGGCGTCGCCCGCGTCACCCCCGGGGCCTGCGCTTTCGTCCGAAGCCGCGTCGCCCCCGGGGTCCAGGGCCTCATCCGAAGCCGCGCCCCGGCTGATCAGATCCGCCGCCGTATCGCGATGCACCGCAAGCAACCCGCCCGGCATGGTGCGCCGGCGGTTGTACTGGATCGGTTCGATCGCACGGATCCAGACATGATCGTCGCGGTCGTCGTGCTTGTCCATAAGCATTGTCATCGGCCCCCTCCTCATTCGTCGCCTTCGCTGAACAGGTATCCCGCCAGCGGCGCGATGATCCGCTCGTCACAGGTATCGATCACCCGCACCTCGTGGCCGCCGCGGGCCCCGGCGCGCGGGTTGAACCCGGTGAAGGTCTGCTTGCCGCGATATTCGGCGGTGATGCCCAGCGTCGGCGGCCCGAAGGCGCTGGCATTGGGATCGGCCCGGTAGAGCAGCGCGTGCTTGCCCCAGACCCGCGACAGGCTGGCCGGCTGGCCCCGTTTGGCCGCGTTGATCCAGGCCTGGCCGATGACCAGCTTCACTTCCAGCAGGTCCTCGACCATGGTCCTGGACGCGATCCCCCGGTCGCCCTCGTTACGGTTGACCGATTTGAGGATGGCCTTATGGGTCCGCAGCGTCTTCCAGATCTCCGAGCCCATCACCATATGCGTGGGCTTCACGATCATTGATTCGATCGCGTCGACGATATCCGCGACCGGATCAGACGAGGCATGATCCACCGACCAGCGGTCATTGCCGCTCAGCGTCACCTTGTTTTTGGAGCCGTAGGCCGACGTGTCGAAGACCAGGTCGGCCACCCGCTTTTCGCGGCCGATCATCAGCAGATCGGTCAGCATCATGGTGGACCGGTCGATCGGGTTGGCCGTCGTGGACGGCGTGTTTTTCACATCGTCATCCGGGATCACGTCCTCGAGGCCGTAATCCTGGCAGGCCCCGGGCCGTTCGCGCCCCGTGAAATGCACCACGGTCGGACGCGAGCGCCGGCCCACCCTCGTATCGGGCACCGTGAAGCTCTCCTCGATCGGATATTCGGTGTAGCGGTATTCCTTGCGCATGACCGGCACGCGCGGCAGGACCTGGTCGGCCACATAGGCCTCGTTGCGATAGCCCACCGCGATCGAAGTGCGCTCGAAATCGACCGGATAGGTCGAGGTGATTTCGTCTGCCATCAGGCCCTCCTCAGATCCGTTGCGGTGCGATCAGCACCGGAATGATGTCGCCCTTTGCCGCGGCCGCCGCCAGCGCGACGCCCACGATGAAGTCGTATTTCGTGGATGTCGCCACGGCGAGACCGGTCGCATCGGATTTGAGCGAGGAGCCCCGCGCGATCGCGCCGCCGGCCACACAATCGGCGATGCCCTGGAGGTGCACGTCGATCGTGGCCCCTTCGGCGGCACCCAGCTCGTCGGAGATCCCGATCGGACGCTCGGCGATCGTGGTGTCGGAGGAGGCATCCGCCGTCACCACCGCCCCGTCCGCCGCGCCGATCTGGACGATCCGGCGGGCCTTGATCGCGCCGCCGGCCTTGAACGCGCGGGTATAGGAGGGTCCATGCATCACACCAGCCCTCCGTCGATGATCTGGCGCACGGCCTGGTCGATGGTCAGTTGCCCGGTCGGGTCCGCGCCCATCAGCGCGCGCGCCGCCAGCGCCACATGCTGCGGCGTCTTGCCCTCCCGCAGCACCGTGTCGGTGCCCTGCGGGGCCTGGTGCGGTGCCGCCAGTTCAGTGGTCAGCGGGCCGCGTTTGGGCAAACCACCCAGAAATGCCTCCAGCGCCTTTGCCGGGGTCACGCGGGTCTGCACCCCGTCCGATGCGGAGAAGCTGACCGTGGTCTGCTCGTCGTCAAGGGCGGCAAAGAGCCCGACAAGGTGGTCGCGTTCACCCGGCAGCACGCGGCAGGACCTGATATGCCTGTCCACCGTGTCGCCGGCGGATTGCAGGCGCTGCGCGGCGGCCAGCGCCAGCCGGTCGGTTTCAAGCGCCTGGCGTTCGGCGGCCAGTTGCGCCTGCCCGGCGGCCAGCTGCGCGGCATCGCCCGGGGGCGGGGTCTACTGTATGCACACATCTTTTCCCGCACGCGGAATTAGGTTCTGAACCTTGCCGTTTTGTCATATCGGTTCTATCTCCTGTCTTGCTGTTTCAAGGGGGTAGAGATGCAAAACTCGAGTTCGCATTTTGGTGATTGTCGTTTGGATCAGGCTGAACGCTTTTTGCATGGTCGTCTTGTCGAGGTCGGTCCTCGTGGTATTTCGGTGCGTAGCGTCGGCGGCAATCGCGCAGGTGAGGTTCGCTTTGGTCGGTTTTTGAGGAACGAGAAGGTGACAGTGAAAAAGATTGTCGAAAAGGCCGGGAAGGTCACGTCCGGGCGCGTTGACGGTCTGCATGTTCTGGCGATTCAAGACACAACGAGCTTTCGTGATGATGGGTCGGGAAACTGCATTGTCGGCCATGCTACGATCGCGGTGGAGGCCGAACAGGGCACGTTGCTCGGAGCGGTTGACATGCAACTCATTGAACGCTCTGGCGGCCGCAAGAAGCCGCCCAAAAATCGACCTCTTCGTGAAAAAGAGAGCTATCGCTGGCTTGAAAGCATGCAAACTAGTGCCGCCGTTCTGAACGCGGCTGCGAATGTCACGGTTATAGCCGACCGTGAAGGGGACATCTTCGAGATGTTTGCATGCCGCCCAAAAGGCGTGGACGTCCTGGTCCGAGCGTCCCATGATCGCAATCTTTCCGATGATACAGGCAAGCTCTTTTTCAGCCTTGAGGGCACGCCGCAGCAAGAACATACGGTCGAGTTGCCCGCGCGACCCGGGCAGAAGAAGCGCACGGCCCGGATTGGCGTTCGTTTTGCTTGCGTTACCCTGCCGCACCCCAAAAACAGACCGATTGAACAAGGCGTTCCCACCAGCACGTCCGTCTACATCGTTGAGGCGCGAGAAATCGACCCGCCAGTAGGTGTGCAGCCTGCACGTTGGCGCCTGCTGACCAGCCATCGGGTCGAAACATTCGAACAGGCACGATGGATCACTCAACTCTACCGTCGGCGCTGGGTCATTGAGCAGGTTTTCCGGACCATTAAGACCAAAGGTTTCGACATCGAAAACGTGTCTATGGAGCCCGCACCCTTCAAAACTCTTTGCGCAATGACGCTTATCGCGGGGATATCCTGCATGCAGCTCGTGCAGGACCGGGATGGCGCAGGCAAACGCCCGCTGGAGGATGTATTCGAGGCGCAGGATCAACCGGTCCTTGAGGCCGTATCCGCTTCGCTTGAAGGTAAGACCGAAAAGCAGAAAAACCCGCATCCAAAGGGGTCGCTCGCCTTTGCAGCCTGAGTGTGCGCCCGTCTCGGTGGCTGGACCGGATATTATGGGAAACCGGGCCCCGTGGTTATGTTGCGCGGTCTCTATCAATTTAGGTCAATCCAACTCGGATATGGGATCGCTGGAAATGTGTGAATCGAGTAGGGGGCGGGGTGGCGGGCTACTGTATGCACACATCTTTTCCCGCACGCGGAATTAGGTTCTGAACCTTGCCGTTTTGTCATATCGGTTCTATCTCCTGTCTTGCTGTTTCAAGGGGGTAGAGATGCAAAACTCGAGTTCGCATTTTGGTGATTGTCGTTTGGATCAGGCTGAACGCTTTTTGCATGGTCGTCTTGTCGAGGTCGGTCCTCGTGGTATTTCGGTGCGTAGCGTCGGCGGCAATCGCGCAGGTGAGGTTCGCTTTGGTCGGTTTTTGAGGAACGAGAAGGTGACAGTGAAAAAGATTGTTGAAAAGGCCGGGAAGGTCACGTCCGGGCGCGTTGACGGTCTGCATGTTCTGGCGATTCAAGACACAACGAGCTTTCGTGATGATGGGTCGGGAAACTGCATTGTCGGCCATGCTACGATCGCGGTGGAGGCCGAACAGGGCACGTTGCTCGGAGCGGTTGACATGCAACTCATTGAACGCTCTGGCGGCCGCAAGAAGCCGCCCAAAAATCGACCTCTTCGTGAAAAAGAGAGCTATCGCTGGCTTGAAAGCATGCAAACTAGTGCCGCCGTTCTGAACGCGGCTGCGAATGTCACGGTTATAGCCGACCGTGAAGGGGACATCTTCGAGATGTTTGCATGCCGCCCAAAAGGCGTGGACGTCCTGGTCCGAGCGTCCCATGATCGCAATCTTTCCGATGATACAGGCAAGCTCTTTTTCAGCCTTGAGGGCACGCCGCAGCAAGAACATACGGTCGAGTTGCCCGCGCGACCCGGGCAGAAGAAGCGCACGGCCCGGATTGGCGTTCGTTTCGCTTGCGTTACCCTGCCGCACCCCAAAAACAGACCGATTGAACAAGGCGTTCCCGCCAGCACGTCCGTCTACATCGTTGAGGCGCGAGAAATCGACCCGCCAGTAGGTGTGCAGCCTGCACGTTGGCGCCTGCTGACCAGCCATCGGGTCGAAACATTCGAACAGGCACGATGGATCACTCAACTCTACCGTCGGCGCTGGGTCATTGAGCAGGTTTTCCGGACCATTAAGACCAAAGGTTTCGACATCGAAAACGTGTCTATGGAGCCCGCACCCTTCAAAACTCTTTGCGCAATGACGCTTATCGCGGGGATATCCTGCATGCAGCTCGTGCAGGACCGGGATGGCGCAGGCAAACGCCCGCTGGAGGATGTATTCGAGGCGCAGGATCAACCGGTCCTTGAGGCCGTATCCGCTTCGCTTGAAGGTAAGACCGAAAAGCAGAAAAACCCGCATCCAAAGGGGTCGCTCGCCTTTGCAGCCTGGGTGTGCGCCCGTCTCGGTGGCTGGACCGGATATTATGGGAAACCGGGCCCCGTGGTTATGTTGCGCGGTCTCTATCAATTTAGGTCAATCCAACTCGGATATGGGATCGCTGGAAATGTGTGAATCGAGTAGGGGGCGGGGTGGCGGGGGTGGCTGCAGGTGCAGCCGGGGCGGCTGCGGCAGGTGCGGGTGCGGGTGCGGCAGAGGCCGCAGGGGTTCCGGTCATATCGGTCTCCTGGGTGTCGGGGGTGTGGTCGGGGGTGTGGGTGTCGGGGATGTGGTCAGGGGTGAGCGGCGCGCAGAACCGGATCAGCGGTGCCGCCAGCGCGGCCATCTCGCTTTCGTCCGGCTCGCCGAGAGATCTGATCTCGCTCAAACCCCATGCGGGCAGGACGCGATCCGCCACCGCGATGCTGGAACGCTCGATGACCCATTCGCGCAGGCTGCGCATCAGGTGGTCCACCGTCGCCCAGCCGGAGCGTTCCTCCGCGCCGCCCAGCGGGGTTGCAAATTCCGCGGGCGTGCCCAGGGGTGCCGAAAAGGCCAGCCTGACCCCTTCCGGGGCCGCAAACCGGGTCGGGACAAGGCCGTCGACGGCGGGGTTCTGCGCGCCCAGAAAGCCCACATGGCGCAGGGTCCAGCCCGTGATGCGCTTCTCCGCCGCAATCGAACGCGGGCCGTAGCGCCCGGCCAGAACGTCAGCGCGGAACCCCGGGTCGAGTTGCTCAAGCCGGGCCTGCAGACGGTCGCCCGTCCGGCGCAGCGCGGCAATCCAGCCCACCGCCGGATCGTCGGTCTCGGGATGGCCCAGCACCACCGGGACCGGATCCTGTGTCGCATGCGCCGCCGTCATCTCGTCGAGATCGGCCTCCGTCAGCGTCACCTCGCCGGCCAGGCCGGGGAAGGTGCCGGTGCGGCAGATATCCATCCACCCGTCAAGGGCGCAGAGCGCGGCGGCGAGGGTCGGGCCGGGCTGCGGGGTGAGCGTGGTCAGCGTGTTCATGGGGCCATCTTAACCGCCCCGGCCGCGTTATGTGAGCGGACCATGGTCCGCTGCACGAAAGGCACCGGGGCGGCTAGACTGGGGCGCAAGCCCGGGCGGCGTCAGGACGGCACCAGGGATGATTGCACCTGCCACCCGGATTGCGGAAAGGGACTGATTTATGAAGAAAACACCCTATGAACATGCGCTGTCCCAGGTCGGCACCCGCGAGATCAAGGGCGCGCGGCACAACCCGGATGTGGTCAATTATTTCGCGGAAGCCGGTGCCCCCTGGGTGCATGACGATGAGACCGCCTGGTGCGCCGCTTTTGTCGGAGCCATGCTGAAACGCGGCGGCGTTGAGGGAACAGGCGCGCTGAATGCACGCTCCTATCTCGACTGGGGTGTACCGGTGCGTCTCGGCGAGGCCCGCCCCGGCGATGTGATCGTTCTCTGGCGTGGCTCGCAAAGCTCGTGGCAGGGCCATGTGGGCTTTTACGTCCGCCAGGAGGGCGACAACATTGTCATTCTGGGCGGCAATCAGGGCAACGCGGTCACTGAGGCCAGATACCCCGTCGACCGGCTGCTCGGGGTGCGCCGGGTCCCGAAGCTTTCGCCCCGGACACCCCGCACCAGCCCGGCACAGTCCAGGACATTGCAGGCCGCAGGCATCGGCGGCATCACCTCGATGGGCGGGATTGTCTCGTCGCTGTCTTACCTGGATGGGCAGACGCAGAAAATCATGCTGGCGATGGCCTTTGTCATCCTCCTGGCCTTTGCCTGGATCGCGCGCGAGCGGATCAAAAAATGGCTGGACGGGGATCATTGAGCATGCTGCGTTTCATTCCCCGTTTCATTCCCCGTTTCATCACCCGTTTCATTCCCGCCCGCACCGCGCTCTGGGCCGCGCTCGCCGCTGCCGCGCCGATGGCACTGGCCTGGCTGCGCCGGGACGCCGCCCGTGATGCCCGCCGCCGCGCCGAACTGGAGGACCATACCCATGCCGATGAAATCGATAGCCGCGTTGCTCGCGACCGCGCTGATCCTGACCGGCTGCGCAAATACGAAGGTCACGGCTGGCGCGACTGAGACCGCGCTCTGCCGCATCTGGGGCGAAAGCCTGCCGACCCGTTCCAGATCGGACACCGAACAAACAAAAACCGAAATCGCCGAAGCCTATGCGGATTTCGGGGCCGCATGCCCGCAATGGGGGGATTTGGTACCATGAGAACAGGGATGAGCCGGGCAGACGGGGATGGTATCGAACGCGAAGAGTGCGGATATTGCGATGAACCCGGAGGGGTGGTGACATATGCCAATCAGGTCCTCTTGCCGCTGAACGGCAAGGTGCGGTGCATCGACTTCTGCATCCATCACATCGTTGCCGCGCTCAATGCCGGCGCGGTGAGGACCACCGATTGCTGCTGCGGTCACGGCAGGATGCCCGGCTATATCGGCCTTGAAGACGGTCGGGTGCTGGTCATTTTCGCCTCGCGCGAAGAGGCCAGGATGTGTGACACGCCTGAGAACAATGAAAACACCCGTTCGCGCGGGGATAAAGCCGTCTGGCAACCACCACGGCTTGATGGCACGCGTTGAATCGCCCGGGATAAGTCGTGCTTTGCGCAAGGGATAACCAATGGCATCCCTGTTCATGCACCTCGTGATCACCGCGCGCATCCGCCGTGTCGTTTACATAGCAGTAGATCACTCCCGAGACTTTCACCGACATTCGCCGCGCCGCGCGGTTTGCCATCCTGCAGCGCATGTCCTTCGGCGGCAAGCCCGCCCATCTCGCCACGCCGGGCCAGATGGCACCCACCGCTTATCACCCGGCGCGGCTCACAGGCACCCGCATGGCGCGGCTGATTCGCGCCGCGCACAGGCGACTGGAAGGTGTGCATATCGAATGCCTGGACTGGGCCGATCTGATCCCGCGCTACGACCGGGGCTTCACGCTGTTCTATCTCGACCCGCCCTATCCCGGTCACGAGGCCGATTACGGCAAGGGCATCTTCGCGCGCACCGATTTTGACCGGATGGCGGCGATCCTGCGCAGCCTCAAAGGCCGCTTCCTTTTGTCGATCAATGATCACCCGGAGATCCGCGACCTCTTCGCCTGGGCTGATATCGAAGAGGTCGAGACCCGCTATTCCGCCAACGCCCGCGCCACCAGGCGGGTGCGCGAGTTGTTGATCTCGAATTGAGGGGGGGGGTGCGCTATGCACCCCGTCCTTTGCGCAACACGTCCCGCACCTCGTCCTTTATCATCGTGCTGCGGAACGGCAGGTTGCCATAAACGAAAGACACGCACTGCTCATCCCTTTCTTCTTTGGACATCGGTCGCGCGGCGGCCTCCCGAAGCCGGGCGAGAAGCTCATGGTCGGTTTTGGGGGTGTGGTCCATCGTCGTCTCCTCGCAAGTCCCGGCAGGATAATGCCGTGCCCCCCGGGCGGCACAACGGACCACGGTCCGCTTTAAAGGGCAACATGATCCGCTTATGGTGGGCCCATGTATCCTTTTGTTATCGCCTCTCTACTCATCATGCCGAGCTTTGCTCTCGGCGCGGGCCTCGGGGCTCTCAGTCTTGGCGTGCGACCGCCCGGCGAACCAACAGGACACCACCGCTGCGCTGACCGGCAGGATGGACAGGAAAACTGTCTTGGCTTCTGCCCGGTCCCCGACACACATGAGCCAGGCTACAAGGGCTGCGCCACCCAAGAATAGAAATCCCGCTGCTCCATCACTATCAGAATCCGAAAGGATGAACCATGAAAGAACCAACCACGAAAAAACCAGAATGGAAAGAGAATCTGCTGGGTTTTCTGTGGATACACGTATTTCTTGCGTATGTTGTTGCGCTTGGGCTTATTTGCCGTTACTGGATTGCTCCGCTTCTACCTTAGCCCGTTCCTTGCCGTTATCGGCGATTCCCTGTCCGACGATATAAGCGATCAAAGGTGCCAGTATCGGCATCAGGTCTTCTGTCGAGATATCCCATCCAAGTTTTGCCAACAGTGCAGCGCCGGCCGCAGCAATGGCCGTGAGCGCCTTTTTCGGCGTAGGTCACGGAAACGGAGGGAGCGGATTTCATACTAGTCATTTTCGTAACTACCCAGCTACCCCTCTGACTGAATTCAATATGACATTCTTTGCGGACGAGGTGGTCGAGCGCTGCATCGGCAAGAATCAACCAAAATCATCGTGGGATCGTCCTGAAATGTCGGAAAGGCGCATTGCCGAATTTCAGAAGTTTGGGGTAACAGATTGCATAGAAACCTGAGATGACAATTTGGGGGTCAGCGATCAATGAGCTATTATGCCAGTGATGTGGACGGCGGTTACTTTACTTTCGATGAGCGGCTGTCAGCCCTTTCCGAACTGATCTCGATGATCGACCGACCGGGCGACTATTGTGTGTATGGGCGGTTTCCTACCCCAATGCCTCGCATCTGGAACCACACGACAGGCGTCCTCGCATTCCCTCTCCAACCTACTGTATGCACACATCTTTTCCCGCACGCGGAATTAGGTTCTGAACCTTGCCGTTTTGTCATATCGGTTCTATCTCCTGTCTTGCTGTTTCAAGGGGGTAGAGATGCAAAACTCGAGTTCGCATTTTGGTGATTGTCGTTTGGATCAGGCTGAACGCTTTTTGCATGGTCGTCTTGTCGAGGTCGGTCCTCGTGGTATTTCGGTGCGTAGCGTCGGCGGCAATCGCGCAGGTGAGGTTCGCTTTGGTCGGTTTTTGAGGAACGAGAAGGTGACAGTGAAAAAGATTGTTGAAAAGGCCGGGAAGGTCACGTCCGGGCGCGTTGACGGTCTGCATGTTCTGGCGATTCAAGACACAACGAGCTTTCGTGATGATGGGTCGGGAAACTGCATTGTCGGCCATGCTACGATCGCGGTGGAGGCCGAACAGGGCACGTTGCTCGGAGCGGTTGACATGCAACTCATTGAACGCTCTGGCGGCCGCAAGAAGCCGCCCAAAAATCGACCTCTTCGTGAAAAAGAGAGCTATCGCTGGCTTGAAAGCATGCAAACAAGTGCCGCCGTTCTGAACGCGGCTGCGAATGTCACGGTTATAGCCGACCGTGAAGGGGACATCTTCGAGATGTTTGCATGCCGCCCAAAAGGCGTGGACGTCCTGGTCCGAGCGTCCCATGATCGCAATCTTTCCGATGATACAGGCAAGCTCTTTTTCAGCCTTGAGGGCACGCCGCAGCAAGAACATACGGTCGAGTTGCCCGCGCGACCCGGGCAGAAGAAGCGCACGGCCCGGATTGGCGTTCGTTTCGCTTGCGTTACCCTGCCGCACCCCAAAAACAGACCGATTGAACAAGGCGTTCCCGCCAGCACGTCCGTCTACATCGTTGAGGCGCGAGAAATCGACCCGCCAGTAGGTGTGCAGCCTGCACGTTGGCGCCTGCTGACCAGCCATCGGGTCGAAACATTCGAACAGGCACGATGGATCACTCAACTCTACCGTCGGCGCTGGGTCATTGAGCAGGTTTTCCGGACCATTAAGACCAAAGGTTTCGACATCGAAAACGTGTCTATGGAGCCCGCACCCTTCAAAACTCTTTGCGCAATGACGCTTATCGCGGGGATATCCTGCATGCAGCTCGTGCAGGACCGGGATGGCGCAGGCAAACGCCCGCTGGAGGATGTATTCGAGGCGCAGGATCAACCGGTCCTTGAGGCCGTATCCGCTTCGCTTGAAGGTAAGACCGAAAAGCAGAAAAACCCGCATCCAAAGGGGTCGCTCGCCTTTGCAGCCTGGGTGTGCGCCCGTCTCGGTGGCTGGACCGGATATTATGGGAAACCGGGCCCCGTGGTTATGTTGCGCGGTCTCTATCAATTTAGGTCAATCCAACTCGGATATGGGATCGCTGGAAATGTGTGAATCGAGTAGCCTCTCCAACCGGCACAATTACAGGACTTGATCACACTTGGTGAACGCGCACCATATGGACGCGGCGCAGAAACAATTTTGGACAGGTCCGTTCGTGACTGTTGGCAGGTTTCGCCAGATCAAATCAGCGTAGGAGGAGAAACCTGAGGCGAAACATTCAATCGCATCCTCAACCGTGCGGCCGAAGGCCTCGGCTACCCGCCGGAAGCTGTCGACGCGGAACTTTACAAAATCCTCGTTTACGAGGAAGGCGGTTTTTTTGCGCCGCACCGTGATACCGAGAAGGTTACCGGCATGGTGGCGACCTTGGTCGTTTCACTACCGGTTGCAGGGAAAGGGGGCGAACTGATCATCCGCCATCGCGGTCGAGAGACGATTGTCGAAATGTGTAGCAACGATCCTTCCGAACTGGTTTTTGCGGCCTTTTATGCTGATTGCGAACATGAAATTAGGCCTGTGACAGAAGGTCATCGCGCCTGTCTGGTTTACAATTTGGTTCTCACTCCGGGTCAAAATGTGGCCACCTCGGCACCGAACTATGCAGATTTTATGGGTCAGATTGCGAAGGAGATCAAAAACTGCTTCGCAACGTCGGACGCGCCTGAAAAACTTGTCTGGCTTCTCGAGCATGATTACAGCATCGCAGGCCTGTCGTTTGAAACCCTAAAAAACACGGATGCAACGGTTGGGCGTGCTTTGATTGCAGCTGCGGCACAGGCTGACTGTTCCCTCCACGCGGCCATCGTGCATGTTGATGAATATGCCGCCGCTGCCTACCTTGGGCGGGACTATGTCTGGGAAATCGAAGACATCGGCGCGGACGAATACGAACTCTATGATATCATTGAGCGGAGATGTGAGCTTGATGATTGGGTGCATCCCGATTTGGGCGCGAGCGCTTATGGCCAACTGGCGTTGGCGCAAAACGAATTGATGCCACCAGAACGGATCACAAATTGGGAACCTGACGTGAATCGCTTGACGGAGGCGAGCGGCAATGAGGGGGCCACAGTTGAGCGACACTATCGAAGCGCGGCCTTTGTTCTTTGGCCTGCTAAAGAAGGCCCTCGTGTTCTTGCCCAAGCCGGTGCCAAGGCGCTTTCCGTCCTTTTTGTACAGTCTGAGCAACGCGCTGCGACCTCTGACGGGAATGATTTGTCGCTTGACACCATTGCGGCTGAAATTGCTGAAGCTTGGCCAGCGCCCCAAGTCTTGCATTACTCGGACCGGGATGAGTGGCAAGAGAGCGGCGCAGTAATGCTGTCACGGCTTTGTCGTATCGGAAGTCGGAAAGCAACGGAATTATTTCTCGATCGGGTTGTGATACCGTATTACGGACCGGGTCTCAAAGCCGCACTGATTGAAGCAACATCGGAATTGGCTGAAAAAGACATGCTGAAGCGGCTTCTTGGCCTTGTTAGCGCACAATGCACAGAGCAGCCAGAAGCTGTCATAAATCTGGTCATGGGCCTGAGTGAGGCAAGTGATCAGGGGCAGAAAGTCATGACGCGGAATGCACTGAAAGATCTTATCAAGCACCTTTGTTCGGAGATACCGGTCGCGCTCAACGTACACCGGCCAAAAAACGCAGAGCCATTTTGGTACGGGTCGCGTCGACAGTCTGCCACGCCTTTGCCTGAACGCACGCTCCGGGAAATTTTTCAGTTGGCCTGGAGTTTTGATTTGGAAAGCAGCCTTGCTGGGGTGGTTGGCAATCTTGTCAACGCGCCCGACATCGTGCCGCCTGATCGCACCTTGCCACCCGTTCTGGCAAAATTGGGCACGTCGTTTCACGCGCAGGCATCAGAAAGTGAGGCATTCGCGCGGTTTTGGCGGCACTCGGCCAACGTCCTGCTGGCTCGCAGTCGTACCACACCTCCTGAACCGACCGATTGGGTCGTTAGCTCAAATGACTTGGGGTGCGGGTGCGAATACTGTGCCGAACTTGTTCGATTTTGTGCAGATCCGGTTACAACCACACATCGAATTCCAGTGAGAAGGGAGTTGCGGTCGCATCTGCGGTCCGTGATCGAAAGAGCGGGTGCGGATTTGAGTTGTGAAACTGAACGCAAGGGTAGTCCTTATACGCTCATCTGCACCAAGACCCGCGATAGCTACACCAGACGAAGACAGCAATATGCGAACGACATCTCTGCAATCAAGCGCTTACTTGAAGTGGCAGACGCTGTGCCAGAGGCCACTAGCATTGCAGCCAGCCTCCGCGCGGCGGTCAACTGTAGTCAGAGTAACTCTCCAACTACAACGACCTGACAAGCCCGGAATTGGTCAGCATGGTTTGAGGTTCAGGATGAGTTGATCGGGGAGAGTTCTCAAGGTTTCGAGTATGCTCCACCCCTGCTTGCGCGCCGTCTCAATGACGGTTCGAAGCGTGCAGAAGTTTTCTGCGCCGACGTGAGTTCGGAAGCATCCCGACACTTTTTGACGGACCTTGGTCATGCGAAGGTCCCTTTCGGCTTCATTGTTTGTAAACGGCACACTCAGGTCGTTGAGGAAGAGCAGAACCTCTTCTTTGCGGGTTTGCATCCGCAGCGCGAGATTATGTCCGATCCTGCGCTTTGGTTTGCCTCGCCGCGTTTTGCCGACCTTGTCCGGGACCAGCGGGGGAAGCGCCTCGTGCATCCGGATGGCCGTCTGGCAACATGCGTCATATCGGCGTTCGATGGCAGCAATCCGGGCGGGCACCACCGCGCGGGAATTCCGGTCTCGCGCCCTGTCTGCGGCTGTTTTGGCGTCCAGCAGAATGGAGCGCATCTCCGTGGCCCATGGCTCTTTCTCAATGTCGATCAAAGCCTGCAATTCCCGAAGGTGATGGGCGTTGCATAAGGCGTGACGCACTCCGGGGATCTTTCTGTAGGACGCCCAGTTGTCGTGAACGACACTTCCGGTCACCTCCTGCGTCACATCGCCTCTGCTACGGCCAATCCGGAAATGGCTCAAGTCTGGTGAGCACAGGATGTGGAGCCACCGGGTCTTGCCGTTGATGCGCAGGCCGGTCTCATCCATGTGCTTCACCGCAACGTCTGGGCCGCACAACAACGCTTGAATCCTGTTGACAACGGGCCGCATTACAGCCGCGGTTCTGGCGACGAGCGACGCCAGCGTTGCTGCGGAAATGTCGACCCCGTGAAGGTCGGAAAATATCTGCGCCAGGCGGTTGTCAGGGATGCAGTGCCGGGTTTGAAGATAGCTCGCCATGGCGGCAAGGTTGTCGCCATACTGCACCGGGGCGTTCACCCCTGCGGGAAACGTGGCCTGCACCCGGGTGCCACAGGCCGGGCAGACGCAGACACGCGCCCTGTGCTCAGTGACAATAAGCGGCGGTGGGGGTGGCAGGTCAAAGACCTGTCGCCTCACATACCGGTCGCAAACAACGCCAGACAGCCTGTGCTTACAGTCCGGACAGATGTGTGGGTAGTGATCGATGATCTGCTCCGGCGTCGAGGTCTGGCGCAGCGTCTTGCCGGGATGGCCGGGCTGACCTCCGGACTTGCGCCCGCAGGACCCGCGCAAACTTCTGGTTCGCTTCTTGCGCGCAGGCTTCGACAGCCCATCGCTTGAGGGAGGCTTGCCGCTGTTTGAGCTGTTAAGCCCAAGGCGGCGCTCCAGGTCCTCTACGCGCTGTGCGAGGGTTTTGTTGGCCTTCTCCAGCTCTACGTTTTGCTTGAAAAGTTGGGCGTTTTGTTCGGTGATATCCGCGATCTGCTCTTCAAGCCTCTCGATCTTGGTGCGCAAGGCCGCGTTCTGCTCCGCCAGAACAATGACCAGATCAATCAGATTTGACTTTGAGAAGGTCGCAAGCCGGCTGCGGGTCAGGTGAGCAGTATCCATACGCCTATCGAGTCACAGAAACGCTAACCAAGAAACAAAAATAACCCGCATGGCCCGATTCTCACTCCGGGTCAAAATGTGGCCACCTCGGCACCGAACTATGCAGATCTTATGGGTCAGATTGCGAAGGAGATCAAAAACTGCTTCGCAACGTCGGACGCGCCTGAAAAACTTGTCTGGCTTCTCGAGCATGATTACAGCATCGCAGGCCTGTCGTTTGAAACCCTAAAAAACACGGATGCAACGGTTGGGCGTGCTTTGATTGCAGCTGCGGCACAGGCTGACTGTTCCCTCCACGCGGCCATCGGGCAGTTACCTCTATGATATCATTGAGCGGAGATGTGAGCTTGATGATTGGGTGCATCCCGATTTGGGCGCGAGCGCTTATGGCCAACTGGCGTTGGCGCAAAACGAATTGATGCCACCAGAACGGATCACAAATTGGGAACCTGACGTGAATCGCTTGACGGAGGCGAGCGGCAATGAGGGGGCCACAGTTGAGCGACACTATCGAAGCGCGGCCTTTGTTCTTTGGCCTGCTAAAGAAGGCCCTCGTGTTCTTGCCCAAGCCGGTGCCAAGGCGCTTTCCGTCCTTTTTGTACAGTCTGAGCAACGCGCTGCGACCTCTGACGGGAATGATTTGTCGCTTGACACCATTGCGGCTGAAATTGCTGAAGCTTGGCCAGCGCCCCAAGTCTTGCATTACTCGGACCGGGATGAGTGGCAAGAGAGCGGCGCAGTAATGCTGTCACGGCTTTGTCGTATCGGAAGTCGGAAAGCAACGGAATTATTTCTCGATCGGGTTGTGATACCGTATTACGGGCCGGGTCTCAAAGCCGCACTGATTGAAGCAACATCGGAATTGGCTGAAAAAGACATGCTGAAGCGGCTTCTTGGCCTTGTTAGCGCACAATGCACAGAGCAGCCAGAAGCTGTCATAAATCTGGTCATGGGCCTGAGTGAGGCAAGTGATCAGGGGCAGAAAGTCATGACGCGGAATGCACTGAAAGATCTTATCAAGCACCTTTGTTCGGAGATACCGGTCGCGCTCAACGTACACCGGCCAAAAAACGCAGAGCCATTTTGGTACGGGTCGCGTCGACAGTCTGCCACGCCTTTGCCTGAACGCACGCTCCGGGAAATTTTTCAGTTGGCCTGGAGTTTTGATTTGGAAAGCAGCCTTGCTGGGGTGGTTGGCAATCTTGTCAACGCGCCCGACATCGTGCCGCCTGATCGCACCTTGCCACCCGTTCTGGCAAAATTGGGCACGTCGTTTCACGCGCAGGCATCAGAAAGTGAGGCATTCGCGCGGTTTTGGCGGCACTCGGCCAACGTCCTGCTGGCTCGCAGTCGTACCACACCTCCTGAACCGACCGATTGGGTCGTTAGCTCAAATGACTTGGGGTGCGGGTGCGAATACTGTGCCGAACTTGTTCGATTTTGTGCAGATCCGGTTACAACCACACATCGAATTCCAGTGAGAAGGGAGTTGCGGTCGCATCTGCGGTCCGTGATCGAAAGAGCGGGTGCGGATTTGAGTTGTGAAACTGAACGCAAGGGTAGTCCTTATACGCTCATCTGCACCAAGACCCGCGATAGCTACACCAGACGAAGACAGCAATATGCGAACGACATCTCTGCAATCAAGCGCTTACTTGAAGTGGCAGACGCTGTGCCAGAGGCCACTAGCATTGCAGCCAGCCTCCGCGCGGCGGTCAACTGTAGTCAGAGTAACTCTCCAACTACAACGACCTGACAAGCCCGGAATTGGTCAGCATGGTTTGAGGTTCAGGATGAGTTGATCGGGGAGAGTTCTCAAGGTTTCGAGTATGCTCCACCCCTGCTTGCGCGCCGTCTCAATGACGGTTCGAAGCGTGCAGAAGTTTTCTGCGCCGACGTGAGTTCGGAAGCATCCCGACACTTTTTGACGGACCTTGGTCATGCGAAGGTCCCTTTCGGCTTCATTGTTTGTAAACGGCACACTCAGGTCGTTGAGGAAGAGCAGAACCTCTTCTTTGCGGGTTTGCATCCGCAGCGCGAGATTATGTCCGATCCTGCGCTTTGGTTTGCCTCGCCGCGTTTTGCCGACCTTGTCCGGGACCAGCGGGGGAAGCGCCTCGTGCATCCGGATGGCCGTCTGGCAACATGCGTCATATCGGCGTTCGATGGCAGCAATCCGGGCGGGCACCACCGCGCGGGAATTCCGGTCTCGCGCCCTGTCTGCGGCTGTTTTGGCGTCCAGCAGAATGGAGCGCATCTCCGTGGCCCATGGCTCTTTCTCAATGTCGATCAAAGCCTGCAATTCCCGAAGGTGATGGGCGTTGCATAAGGCGTGACGCACTCCGGGGATCTTTCTGTAGGACGCCCAGTTGTCGTGAACGACACTTCCGGTCACCTCCTGCGTCACATCGCCTCTGCTACGGCCAATCCGGAAATGGCTCAAGTCTGGTGAGCACAGGATGTGGAGCCACCGGGTCTTGCCGTTGATGCGCAGGCCGGTCTCATCCATGTGCTTCACCGCAACGTCTGGGCCGCACAACAACGCTTGAATCCTGTTGACAACGGGCCGCATTACAGCCGCGGTTCTGGCGACGAGCGACGCCAGCGTTGCTGCGGAAATGTCGACCCCGTGAAGGTCGGAAAATATCTGCGCCAGGCGGTTGTCAGGGATGCAGTGCCGGGTTTGAAGATAGCTCGCCATGGCGGCAAGGTTGTCGCCATACTGCACCGGGGCGTTCACCCCTGCGGGAAACGTGGCCTGCACCCGGGTGCCACAGGCCGGGCAGACGCAGACACGCGCCCTGTGCTCAGTGACAATAAGCGGCGGTGGGGGTGGCAGGTCAAAGACCTGTCGCCTCACATACCGGTCGCAAACAACGCCAGACAGCCTGTGCTTACAGTCCGGACAGATGTGTGGGTAGTGATCGATGATCTGCTCCGGCGTCGAGGTCTGGCGCAGCGTCTTGCCGGGATGGCCGGGCTGACCTCCGGACTTGCGCCCGCAGGACCCGCGCAAACTTCTGGTTCGCTTCTTGCGCGCAGGCTTCGACAGCCCATCGCTTGAGGGAGGCTTGCCGCTGTTTGAGCTGTTAAGCCCAAGGCGGCGCTCCAGGTCCTCTACGCGCTGTGCGAGGGTTTTGTTGGCCTTCTCCAGCTCTACGTTTTGCTTGAAAAGTTGGGCGTTTTGTTCGGTGATATCCGCGATCTGCTCTTCAAGCCTCTCGATCTTGGTGCGCAAGGCCGCGTTCTGCTCCGCCAGAACAATGACCAGATCAATCAGATTTGACTTTGAGAAGGTCGCAAGCCGGCTGCGGGTCAGGTGAGCAGTATCCATACGCCTATCGAGTCACAGAAACGCTAACCAAGAAACAAAAATAACCCGCATGGCCCGATTCAAATCGTCGCAGTCAGACCACCTGGGCAGTTACGATTTAACAAGCTCACACCAATAAAAATCATGCAAGATCAATCACTTGCTTACGCAACATACTGCAGCTTCGTTACGATAATCCCATCAAAGGTGATGGTGCCTTTAAGGTTGATGTGCGCGTGAGCAATCGGGGCGATGTTGCGCATGTGGTCCTGCGAGCGATCCCAGCCAGGGCGTTTGATGGCTTGGTCGTATCGATGCGCATTCCAGGCGATGACGACATTTGTGAGCAGAGTCAGTGCGCCTGAGATTGCGGTCATCTGCTCACGGGTTCGACCGCGTCGCGGGGAGATTGGACCGTTGTGGATTGCGCGTTGGAGCACGTGCATGGATTCAATCTGGCTTAGGAGGCGCTGGATTTCTTGCCGGAACACCGGCCTTCCAAAATAGTCACAAAGAAACACCGACCGCTGGAGCTTTCCGAGCGCCTCCCCAGATGGACACCTCGATATACCCATGTTTTGGCGCAGGTAAGAGGCGAGTGCTTTCCGCCGTTGCCGCTCTGGCGGGTATTTTGCTCGTTCAGCGCCAAGGCAGGCGCAGTACGATCGTCTGTTGACCCGCCTGAGCGGGCGTTTTCCGGATTTCGGACGGAGTCAGGCTGTGGCCGGTTGTCGTTCGTGGAAGATCAGGCGGCGGAAGTTGTAGCTCAGATTGGCCATGGTCATACGAGCTTTGGCCCGAGTTTGACCGATTGACCGGATTGTCAACGCCATCGGGCCTTTCTCGTGTCCGAAGACATGTTCGACACAAGCCCGGATGGAAGAGCGTGTCGCATTGCCTCGGCGGATGTGTTTTGCCATCGGCTTGCCGCGTGACTTCTTGCGGTGGATGTGCGATCGGTATCCCTGTGCCTTTAACCAGGCTTCGTTCTTTGCCGATCGATATCCGGTGTCTGCCCAGACCGCCTTTGAGCTATTTGCTCCATCCAGAACCGTTGCAAGCTCATGGCCATCATAGCGGGCGGCATCTGTCCCTGTCTCACCACGGATAAAGCGCCATTTTCTGTCAATGGAAATGTGGTTCTTATATCCGAAATGCGGCACCGCGATATCGACAAGACCGGCATCCTGTTCGCCGTCTTTGGTCTTGCGGGCCTTGGAATACTTGACTGTCCAGCGGGCATTCGTGTCTTTCTGCGCCGCCTTGGCAGGATCGTCAGGCCAGACCTCGGCGGCGCTCTCGCCCGCCTTGGCCCGCGCCTTTTCTTCCCTGGTCATCCGCTGGCGGGGGGCCGAGACCAAGGTGGCGTCCACGATCTGACCGCCACCGGGCTTGAAGCCCCGGTCCCGGAGCTGCTCTTCAAAAGCCACAAACAGCGCCTTGAACGCGCCCGCCTGGGTCAGCTTCTCCCGATACAGCCAGATCGTCTTTTGATCCGGTGTTGCCCCGCCGATCTGGAAGCCCAGAAAGCGCAGCCAGCTCAAGCGATCCCGGATCAGAAACTCCATCCGCTCATCGCTCAGATTGTGCATTGAAGCTAGAACCAACACTTTGAACATCGTCACAGGATCATAAGGCGGCCGCCCGCCTTTCGGTCGATCGCCATACCCAAGCGCGGCCACCAGCACCGGACGAAATACCTCAAAATCAACATGGCGATCCAACGCTTCAAGCGGATCGCCCGTTTGCGACAGGCGTTCAAGATGATCCGAGAGATCAAACAGACCGGGGTCGTGCATCTCCAATTCCTCCCATATCCAGTGAATCAAAACACGCATAAAAAAGCCAGGTTTTTCGAGGCTTCCAGCTTTGTAGACTGGCATACCGACCGATGCGGAACTGTGACGCTCTACTGCCCAGACCGCACTGCACGGCGTTGTTGCACGGATCGCCCCTGCGCTGATATCGAGGCGGTCCGTTCCTTTCAGGATGCTGTAAATGCCGCATAAGTTCAACGCCGCTTGTCGTGACAAGATCCCGAAGCAAAGGCATCGGGTGACTAATTGGCCTGAGTACAACGAAGGCCTGCGACAGCGAGGTGATCTGACTGTCTGGATCAGCGAAGACGCGCTTGCCCTGTGGCCGGCACCGCGGCGAACAACGCGTGGCGGACAGCCGCGCTATTCTGATCTGGCGATTGAGTTGTGCCTGACATTGGGGATGGTTTTCAAACAACCGCTGCGGCAAACCCAAGGCCTGATGCGCAGTATTGCAGGGCTGCTTGGAGTTGAGATCGCAGTGCCTGATTTCTCCACCTTATCCCGCAGGAGCAGTGGGCTAGCACTGCGTGCGACGCGGAAGCCCGGAGGCGGCAAGCCAGTTCATTTGGTCGTGGACAGTACTGGCCTAAAAATCTTCGGCGAAGGAGACTGGCTCGAGGAGAAGCATAAAACAAGGCTCAGTTTCCAATTCGTATGCATGGCCTGTCGATTGCGTTGGCGAGACACGCACGGGGTGAGGCGCTTTCCAGTTCCAGATGCTGAAACCATCGCAGGTAGTTGTCGAGATATTTGGTTGCGACCCCCCGGTAGCGCCGCAGGAAATCCTTCAACTGGCTGTGTCGATTGTTGACTGTCTGAATGTGAAAGGCGTCGCGCACCCGCTCACCACTGGACAGGTTCAACGCTTCGTGGCGCACACCGATTACGGCGGCACAGGGCGGATAGGCGCGGTGACCATCACTTACCAGAACGATATCCTCGTCCACGACCGGTTCGATGACCTCCCGCAAGCTGTCAGCATTGACCGCAGGGAGAACGGCACTGACTGTCGTGCCACTCCGGTCAGCGGCAACCAGCACCGGAACCTGCTCATCTGAAAGCCCCCTTTTGCTGGCCTTGCCGCCCCGGCGTCGCGCTTTGCGTCCCAGTTTCCGTTGGCCCTTGCGGCTTTTCAGGACATAGGTTTCGTCGGCCTCGACAATGCCCGTGAGCTTGCGGGGCTGCGGGCTTTCTGCGGTGAGAAACCGGTGCCGCCAGCGAAATGCAGTAGTGACGGCAAACCCGCAATGTTCTGCCGATCGGCGAACCGTCAACCCATCTGCAAGGCAAGTTCCAAAGGCAAGCCACTTGTCTTTGCGGTGAAGACCCGCCAAAGGGGTGCCGGTCGCGGCATTGAATGTCTTCTTGCACCCCTTGCACTGATATCGCCGCAGGCCTCGGGCCTTGCCCCGCGAGAGTGCCCCTGGTGTGCCGCAATGCGGACACGGGCGATCTTCCCCTACACTCGCTTCAATAGCCGCCAGCGAGGCTGACGCTTGCGAACCTCCTGAGAAAACAGCTTCGGCTTCCTGCCGCTGCGCCGGGCTGAGTTGGTCTATCCCGGAAAGCCATTTCTGAAATTGCTTGTGATCCATCACCCGATTTTCCCTCTGATTTGAATAGGAACGTACCGTGAACGCATACGATTTGCAAACTGAGCCTAAAACAAAGCGCAAACGGCGCTCTTGGCGCAAGCTCCACCTCGGCCTCGATCTTGTCAGCGGCGAGATCGTCTGCTCTGATCTCACTAAGGATGAGGTTGGCGATCCGACGGTGCTGCCAGAGCTCTTGGATCAGGTCGACGGCCCGGTGGCTCTCTTTCTGGCAGATGGAGCTTACGATGGGGAACCCACATCTGATTTGCTTGCCGCTCGTTTCGGATCGATGATTGAGGTCACGATCCCACCTCCCAAAAATGCAATACTGAGCCCCAATGCAGCCCAGGATCCGACGGCACGAGACCGCCACATCGCCGAGATCGAAAGCCAGGGGCGAATGGCCTGGCAGAAAGCCACTGGCTACAATCAACGCAGCCGAGGTGAAACTCTCATGGGTCGCTGGAAGACTGTCATTGCGCCCAAGCTAAAGGCCCGGGGCTTCGAAAATCAGAAAACAGAAGCCGGGATTGGCGTCCGGGTTCTCAACCGGATGACCGGACTTGGACGCCCAAGTTTCGAACGCACCGCCTGAATTCCGTCTCGGGCTGGGCGTGTTCCGAGTTGCAACTGATCTGTGCAACAACGCCGATTTCGGCAAATCCGCCCACAATCAGCCGAAACCAATCCCTTCGTTGCTCCACTTTTCGTGAACGTTCCACTAACTGTGCACGAATGTTCCATGCAACCCAAGTGGCAGGGCGAGGTCCAATGAAGCCTTAAAAATCGGACCATCGGCAAGGTAACGGCCTTCGTAAACGGCCAAATTGGTGGCGCCCTTTTGCCAATCGAGCGACGTGCCGATGATCCAAAAGTCATATTCGGCCCCTGACTTGGGAACAATCAGGTGCTCTTCCAGAATTTCGGCCTGATCAACATCAAAGGATGAAGACGCGCCTGTCTGTCGGTCTACCAAAACCAGTCGGTTGAACCCAAAGACAGCCGGACCACCCGGCTGGGACAGCATCAACGCATATTTGTGTGCCGACAGGTTTTCGCGTGCATCTGTCTGAATGAACTCGACCTGGCCAAATTCAGGAGAGATCTCAAGCCGAGTGGTTTTGCGAGTCAGGTCAAGACGAACCTGAACATAGCGGGAAGCGGCAGAGGCGGCCCCGTCCCAACTTCCGTCCATCGCTGCAAAAGCATCCTTGGTCATGAAGCCCGGATCGTCATGCAGGGCGAAGTCAAACCCGATCTCGGTCGCGCTGATGTCATAGGCATTGCCAAAATGATAAACCCAGAACGGATCCATCTGCAGCACTGTGACCTCGCTAAGGTCGTCTTTTTTGATGACAAGAACTTCGGTGGGGGTCTGAGCGTGCCACTCAAACTGATCTACAAAGCTGTCACCATCTGGTGCAGACGCTGTAAACGGTGGTGTGACGATCACGATTTTGGTTTGCGTAATCATAAAGTCATGCACCATCGGCGTCGCCGTCTGGGGTATTACATGGGTCTTGTTCAGAGTTCCATCGGTCAAAATGTGGTAGATTACCAGCGCTGCGGGATCGACCGAATAGCCGATGTTCCAGACGGAGCCATCCGCATCCTTGCGGGGATGTGCACCGAAGGGAAGGCCCATGGTTTGGGGCGTCCAGTTTTTTCGCCCTTCGGTCTCCAGTGTTTCGCGGTTGATGATATGGGGCGAGCCGCCTTCCCAGAGGGCCAACAGCTCACCGGCGTGATCCAGCAGGCTGATGTTGGCGGTATTCTGGCCATCTGACGACCCGCCCGTGGTTAGTTGCGAACCAGCAGTTCCAAAGCCATAATACCGGATCTCATTGGCCGCTGTTTCAATCTCGTTTCGTTTTGTTCGCACAAGTTTGCCAAAGTGAGTAGCCCGCCCATCGGCAAAGGTAAACCGCTGCACCATTCCCGGCGCATCAAACCAATGTTCAAAACGGTCTCGGCCAATATTGTGCCGGGCCGGGCCATTTCGAAAAAAGTGTCCTCGAAGGTTCAGTGGAACGCGACCAGAGATCACCCATGGCACCGCTTGCAACTCCTCTTCTGGTGTTCCGAGGTATCCCAAAAGCCAAGGCTTTTCTGCAAGCGCAGCGAGGAACGCGGCTTGATCACCCACACGACCTTGGGCAAGTAGCTGAGTTGGCAAGCTGGCAGCGGCAGTCAAGCCAACCGCGGCCTTTGCGAAACTGCGGCGATCCATGCTCACACCTTAGTTAAGCGTGATGACGATGGCTTTTGGTGAGCCATCGAACTCGAACTCGAAAGCTTCAAATTTCGGTGCGGAGAAGCCGATCTTGGGATCGTTGGAAAACCCAAAGGGCTCATTCGGGGCTCCAAAGGCATTGCGGTCCAATTCTTCATTGCCATTGAGATCGTGGAACACGGCAATGCCGTATTTCCCTGGTGTCAGGTCCTTGATGGTGAGCACGGTTTGCCCTTCATCAGCCGGGGACATGGTCGCGCCAACCGGCTGACCCGCGTCAAATGCAGTTTGGTTTGCAAAGACTGCGGCCTGCACGGAGCCTACACCCGACGTGCTTTGAACGGTCAATGTCATCGTTTCCGTCAGGGCTGGCGGGATAACCGCGATTGACAAAAGAGTTGCAAAGATCAGAGATTTCATGGTTTCACCGAGGTTGACTTCAATTGAAACCTGCGTGCCATAGCTTCCGCTCAGAACCATTTGGAACTTCGCCACAGGCCTGATTGAATACGTGAAACACAGTGGGTTGCAGTTCACGAAGCGTGAAATCTGGATGTAGGAGGTTCCTTTGCTCTTGGTGATACGTCAGACTATGGAATCGATGACCGACACGCTGACATCTGTCAAATTCTGGCTGATCGTCACCAGCTTGGTTTTACTGTGTTACTGGAGTGGCCCGTTCGGCACTATCGATGCGCTGCCCGGTGGCCTGCGGCTGGTGTATTGGGCGCTTATTGTCCTTTTGACCGGTCTTTTGGGAGTCTGGGCGCATGCATTTGTCCGGATTCAGGCTTGGCACGATGTTAGAAGGGCCGTCTTGGTCGGCTTGGTTTTTGGGTTTCTGGCCAGTGGTATTGTCATGATTCTGAGCCTGGTGCTTCTGAACCCAAGTCAACTTAATCCCGGGCCGTGGGAGCTGTTCTATTTTAGTTTTCCTAGTGCGACTGTGGTCTTTCTTATCACGGTGTTCTTTGACCGCCCTCAAACTGCAGAGGAAACGCCGCAATACCTGATGCGGCCCGCGCTTTTCAAACGGCTGAAATCCTATCCAACGGCACATTCCATATTGGCCCTGCGGGCTCAGGATCATTACGTCGAGGTTATCACCGAACTCGGATCAGAGTTATGCCTGACCCGGTTGTCCGATGCCATTTTGGAGGCAGCCCCAACCAAAGGCGTACAAATCCACCGCTCACACTGGGTCGCCATTTCGGCGATCAGCAAATTGGAAACGAGAGGGTCGGGTACATTCGCCCATCTGACGGGTGGTACCGTGCTAAAGATCAGTCAATCTAGGATAAAGGAGCTTCGTCGCGCAATGCGACAAGGTGGCTAGCGCGTTG
>CAXXPZ010000013.1:0-5807 GCA_963422555.2 uncultured Ruegeria sp. | reverse complement strand
ATCGAAAGTAAAGTAACCGCCGTCCACATCACTGGCATAATAGCTCATTGATCGCTGACCCCCAAATTGTCATCTCAGGTTTCTATGCAATCTGTTACCCCAAACTTCTGAAATTCGGCAATGCGCCTTTCCGACATTTCAGGACGATCCCACGATGATTTTGGTTGATTCTTGCCGATGCAGCGCTCGACCACCTCGTCCGCAAAGAATGTCATATTGAATTCAGTCAGAGGGGTAGCTGGGTAGTTACGATCTGTTAAGCCCAAGGCGGCGCTCCAGGTCCTCTACGCGCTGTGCGAGGGTTTTGTTGGCCTTCTCCAGCTCTACGTTTTGCTTGAAAAGTTGGGCGTTTTGTTCGGTGATATCCGCGATCTGCTCTTCAAGCCTCTCGATCTTGGTGCGCAAGGCCGCGTTCTGCTCCGCCAGAACAATGACCAGATCAATCAGATTTGACTTTGAGAAGGTCGCAAGCCGGCTGCGGGTCAGGTGAGCAGTATCCATACGCCTATCGAGTCACAGAAACGCTAACCAAGAAACAAAAATAACCCGCATGGCCCGATTCAAATCGTCGCAGTCAGACCACCTGGGCAGTTACGGTAATTCAACAATATCATCGAACAGGACCACCGCTTCATCAAGAAGGTGATCCAGCCTATGCTGGGCTTCAAAGCCTTCAATTCAGCCAGCGCCACGCTTCAAGGCATCGAAGTGGCACACATGGTCCGTATAGGCAGATTGGTTCAAAGGGGCAATCCATTTTCCAGGTCATCGCCAACCTCGCAGCATAAATGTGTCCAACGGTTCGTCTCATTCATACAACGTGAAAATTTGCGACATGTATGGACATCCCCCTTTGGGCAAGAAGAATCTTTGGTTGGTAATTCGCGTAGTCGGGTGCTGACATGTATGCGGCCTCATAGCGCGGCTTTCACATGCCGCGGGCCCGTATGGAGTTCTCAGATCAAGTCCAATTCAGAACCACGTGCTCCAGGCACTGTGTCGCAAGCTGGTTTTCCTGATCTCGTCTCATCGACTGTTGCGCCTTACCTTCCGTTTGACCTTCCCACGCCTCCGGGATCAGATCGTTTACACGGCTCTAACGTGTAACAACCTGTCCCCGGTATTCTTCGCCATGTGCCATCAACGCCCAGACGGTACGCGCCATTTTGTTGGCCAAAGCCACTCTGACCAACATGGGTTGTCCAGCGACACCGCTCATGAAAGTCAGCGACATTGCAGGTGGGTGATTTTGGCGAAAGCATAAGGAGGGCGTAGCCCGACTGGAGCTTTCGCCAAAATCTCGCGCGGATTTTATCCGTGCGGTTGGCGGTGACAGCGGTCAGGATTTTCCAATCTTCAAACCAGAAAGAGGATTGGATGCCTGGGCGTTTTATCACCGACCGACAATACGAGGACTACATGAAACTTCGGACTCAATACACCCAGAACATAGCGGCCGTGAAAGCCGGTTTCAGTTCGAGCACCGGATCGCGCATTGACCGGGACCCGCGCCCGCCATCGCAAAAGAAACAAGAACGCCGTCACGGCGGCGGCAAACCGGATCCGTTAGCCGGGATTTGGGAGGAGGTTGTTGTTCCTCTTCTGGAAAAGCAGCCCCATCTGCGTCCGTTTGCGATCCTGGAAGAGCTACAACTCCGGCACCCGGACCGTAATCTGGGCAAGGCGCGTCGCACGTTGGAACGGCGTATGCGTGCCTGGCGCGCAGAACATGGCCCGGATCGGGACGTCATCTTCCGCCAGACACATCCGCCGGGCCGGCAAGGGATGTCGGATTTCTTCAAGGCCGATGATTTGAACGTCACTATCGCGGGTCAGCCATTCGCGCACCGGGTTTATCACTTCACCCTGGTTTTCTCCGGCTGGGAATATGCCGAAGTTGTTCTTGGCGGGGAGAGTTTTACCGCGCTGGCCTGCGGACTGCAGAATGCCCTGTGGCAGGTGGGCGGAGCACCACGTGAGCACCGCTCGGACAGCCTGTCAGCTGCCTTTGGCAACAGGAAGAAGGATGTTGATGAGGATTTGCGGGCGCGGTACGAGGCGCTGTGTGCCGATTATGGCATGGAACCGACCCGAAACAATCGCGGCATCGCCCACGAGAACGGCTCCATCGAAAGCCGCCATGGACACCTCAAGGCGCGTCTGGAACAAGCGCTGCTTCTGCGCGGCAGTTCTGACTTCGAGACTGTGGAGGCATGGCGGCGCTTCATCGCTCAGGTCGTTGGCTGCCACAATGCACAACGCAGGGAGCAAGTGGCCCTTGAACGCGCCGATCTCCAGCCGCTGCCAGAACGGCGGAGTTGCGATTATGATGCGGCACGTGTGCGGGTGACCTCTTCCAGCGGCTTTGTCTTCCGCAAAGTGTTTTACACGGTTCCCTCGCGGCTGATCGGTTTCGAGTTGAACCTGCGTGCCTACGATGATCGTCTGGAACTGTTTCTTGGCAACACCCGGATCGATACGTTGCCACGCGGGCGGACCCCTGATCACAAGCGCGGCACACATGGCCATGTCGTCAACTACCATCATGTGATTCACAGCCTGCGCACCAAGCCCGGTGCCGTCGCAAACCTGACCTATCGTGATGCGCTTTTTCCCAGAACGGAATACCGCCGCACATGGGAGGCGCTGTCCGCGGCATGGCCCTTGCGCAAGGCTTCCCAAGCCATTGTTGACCTGCTGTGGATAGCACATGAACACGCTTGCGAGGCGGAACTTGCTGTCGCTCTGGATCAGATACTCAAGGCTGGCGGCCTGCCTGATCTCGACGATCTGCATGTGCGCTTTGCGCAGAAAACAGAAGCGGATCACCCCGATGTTCCGATCCATATCCCAACCATAGCGGTCTATGATGGTCTGCTTTCCGAGCCAGGAGCCACAGCATGAGCATCACGGTAGAAACCGCCAAGCTTCCCATCCTGTTGAGCAATCTCAGGCTGCCGACAATCGCCTGTTTCTGGCCGGAGTTCTGCATCAAGGCGGATAAGGAGGGCTGGCCTGCAGAGCGGCTGTTGGCGGCCCTGTTTGAGCTGGAGTTGAGCGAACGGGACCAGCGGCGGATACAGCGCCACCTCGCGGCCGCCAAGCTGCCCCAGGGCAAGACCCTCGACAGCTTTGACTTCTCGGTTGTTCCGACCGTGAGCAAGGCCCGGATCAACGCGCTGGCCGAGGGCGACACCTGGTTGCAAGCCGGTCACAATTTGCTGGCCTTCGGCCCTCCGGGTGCCGGAAAATCGCATTTGGCGGCAGGCATCGGCTATGAGTTGATCCAGCGGGGCCACCGCGTCCTGATGATCAGAACATTCGATCTGGTGCAGCGCTTGCAGACGGCGCGACAGAACCTTTGCCTCGCGCAGGACATCCAAAAGCTCGACAAATTCGACCTGCTCATACTCGATGACATCTCCTACGTGCAGAAAGATCAGGCCGAAACCAGCGTCATCTTCGAACTCATCGCCGCGCGCTACGAACGAAAATCAATCATGATCACTGCAAACCGCCCTTTCAGCGGTTGGGACGATGTGTTTCCCGATAAAGCCATGGGCATAGCCGCAATCGACCGGCTCGTACATCACGCGACAATCTTCGAGATGAATGTCGAGAGCTATCGACGTCGCGCAGCTCATGCCGCTGCAATGTCGCTCAGCGACATTGAAGATGAAACCCGCTCCAACGCCAAAAACAAGGAGGACAAAACCACACCAAAGAACAAAATCGAACCTTGAAATGAGTGCACCAAATTGACATTCTGCAACCCGTCACCGTCACCCGCCTTCAATGTCGCGCACTTGCACGAGCAATGTCGCGCTACAGTCGCAGATAGATCCTCCCCTCCCCAGAGTAGGCCCCACAAACGGTCATTGGTTGCGGCCTCTGGCCGGCCCAGACTCAGCGTAGCTTTGGCTGTTTCCGTTGCAACGGTCAAGATCCGGGTCCGGCCGGGTTCAATTTCCTCACGAATTTCCAGAATGTCCAAGTAGTGGGCAAGACGATCTATTTCGGCAGTGCTCTCGCATTTTGGCAATACAATGCCCGATGGTTTTGCCGACATGACAGCAGCCAGATCAGTCGCTGTCATGCCTGTGTCAAAGGCGTTCAGGCACACGAAAACCGGTTTCTTACCCGTATTGGCAGTGCGCAGAGTTTCTCGGGTGATGGTGCGGGCCTGGCTTTTTCGGTCAAGCCCCACAGCGTCTTCCAGATCTACAATCACTGCATCCGCCGCCGAGCCGAGCGCCTTGTGGATGATTTTTTCCTGGTCGCCTGGAACGAAAAGCAGTGTTCTGATGGCCTTGCCGTCCATTACATCAATCCAAAGCTCAGGAAGCCATCTTCTGGAAAGTGCTGGTTGACACGGCGCCCAACAAGATCCTTGAGCGTCTCGGTCGCACCGCCACCCAGGGTACCGTAGCGTGCGCCGCGGTAAAAATGAGAAACTGGATACTCGTCGGTGAAGCCATAGCCGCCATGCAGCTGCAGGGCCTCGTTGGTTACTCGGATCGCCATTTCATTGGTTTGCATTTTGGCGATGGCCGCCAGATATGGATCGGGGAACGGGTTGGCGGAAGCGGCCGCGCGGTACAGCATCGAACGGCTAACTTCGATATCCCGGGCCATTTCTGCTAGCTTCCAGCGCACGCCCTGCATGGTTCCGGTCGGGCGGCCAAAGATTTCGCGATCACGGGTGTACCTCACAGCCTCGCCAAAGGCACCTTCCGCCAGTCCCAGCGATACCGAAGGGTTCATACAACGCTGTGTGTTGAAAGCATTCAGGAGTCTTTTGAATCCGTTGTCGGGAATGATCAGGTTTTCTAGAGGTAATTCCATATCACGAAACTGGATTTCAGCCAGGTTTTCTCCGCCCATCGTGTGATAGCGAGCAGTGACCTCAAACTCAGGAGTGGTGGGCTCAACCAGAAGACAGCCGATGCCTTCGCGGCCGGGTTTTTTGTTTACACGGGTAAAGACGATAAAGCAGTGTGCTTCGTCTGCGCGGCTGATCAGAGTTTTGGTGCCATTCAGGACGACTTTGTCACCATTGATCACGGTATTGGTTTTGTAGTTTGCCACATCGGTACCTGCGTGCGGTTCCGTCATGCAAATTGCCAAAATAGTTTCACCGGTCACAACGCCTGGCAGATACTTTTCTTGCACATGCTTGGGCGCGTAATTGGCGATGATGCGATTCTGCGCGCCCATGGCGCTCATGACGGCCATCGAAGTCGCGTAGCAGACTTTGGCCATCTCTTCGAGGACCAGCACACAGTCTAGAACAGGAAGCTCCATACCTCCGAATTCTTCCGGGACGGCCATGCCCAGAGCGCCAATATCGGCTAGATCCTTGATGTTTTCGTGAGGAAAGGTGCCGTCCTGCCATTTGTGTACCCGATCACGGAAGTTGTCCTGTGCAAGCTGGCGAACTGTTTCAACCATTGCGCGTTGATCTCGGGTAAGTGTCAGATCCATTTTTATCTCGTCTCTTCAAAGGTTTGTTTTGGGTTTTTTGGTCGTGCCCTGGCTTGTTCTATGCCCTAGGCACTGCGGTTACAGGAGCTTAGGTTCTCTGCGCTCTTCGAACGCGGCCAGCCCTTCAGCATAGTTTTGAGAGGCCAGAACTTCGGAAATGGCTTGGCCTTCCAGCACAAGTCCATCCTCGAGGCTCTTATCCATGCCCTGATAAACGGCTTCTTTAAGGAGTTGGGTCGTGCGCCGGGCTCGTTTGGATAGCAACATGACGAATTCGCGGGCAGCATCCTGCAATGCATCATCAGGTACGACGCGGTTCACCA
>CAXXPZ010000012.1:0-33083 GCA_963422555.2 uncultured Ruegeria sp. | reverse complement strand
CGTCGCTGGCGGAAACCTTGCGATCAATCAGGTAACGGCGACAGTGGCGTGGATCGATGCGCCTTTCATCGCGGTCGGTGGCCAGGCTGTCAATCTGACGATGATCAGTCAGGTGGCGGTGGTGTCCGATATGGACGAAGGCGCGCCGGGCCACGAATCCGGCACCAAGGTCGTTCAGGCATCCCAGATAGATGTCGCAGAAAATCCCGCGTACTGGATGCAAGACAGCGCCGGAGGCGAAGAGCAGCCCGCCTGGGTCACAGTCGACTGGATTTACGGCGATCTCATCGTGTCGAATTTCGTCAAGCAAGAGACCGACGCGACGGATATCGACCATATCGAGGCCGAGATTTCTGCGTCGACCACGCTCTATGCGCTGGGCGACAACGAAATGGTCAACGTGACCAATATCATCCAACTGGGATCTTATTACGATCTGGTCATGATCGGCGGAAACATGATCTCGGTCGATATGTTCATGCAGACGCTGGTTTTGATGGATGACGATGTCGTCTCGGGCGGCATGGCAGGCGCCGAAGAGGGCGCGGATGAAAATCTGCTGATGAATCTGGCGTCGGTCAACACGGCCGGCAAGGACGTTCACGAAGAACTGGACGACAACCTGGGCGCTGCCTTAGATCTGACCGAAGACAACATGGATGCGTTGCAGGATGCGTTGCTGAACGACCCGACCTTTGCCGGGATGGAGCAACTGCGTGTTCTGAACATCGAAGGCGATCTGCTGCAGGTCAACATGGTCGAGCAGATAACGGTGCTTGCCGATCAGGACGATGTTCACCTGAACGGCCCGAATGCACCCGAGACCGAGGTCGTTTCGGGCAGCAATGCGATGCTGAATGCGGCAAATATTGTCAAATCCGGCATCGACTCGACCGTGATGGCTGCCGAGGGCGAATATTCCGACCTGTTATTGCATCAGGCCAGCCTGATTGATGTTCCAACACATGAAGAGGTTCAGGACATCGCAAATGAGGCGATTGCCCTGATCATGGAAGAAATGAATGTTCCAGGCGATGAAACCGGGATCGGACCGAAAGGCACCGATCTTACGCCCGGTGAAAAGGCGTCTGCCGACGACGGCCTGCAAACCATGCTGGCCTGATTTCCCTGTTAGTTACGAGTGACCAAAGGTTTATTCATGTCGATCGTTTTTTCGTCGCGTCGCACCCGTTATTCCAGCCCATTGGATCGGCACGGAGGCGGCGGACCCCTGACCCTGAAACCCGCCGACCGGGTCGCCAGGTCAAAGCAGGCTGACGTGGCCGAAGTTATTTCCCGGCTGCGCCTGACCAAGGAGATGCGAGTGCCCGACCCCGAGCATTGCCCTGCGGCTGCTACCCCGACCGGTACTCAGACAGCCCCCGACAAGGCGCGGCAGGCGGTGCCTGATGGATCGCAGGCCGGTGTCTCCAGGTTGAAATTCGTAAATCAGCCGAAAGACCCCGCACCGGACGGGTCTCACAACACGCGCGCTGACGCTCCCCGTCGGCGTGCACAGTCGCAACCCGCGAAAGACAAAGACCCTGTGGGTCGCGACGATGGGGTGGCCGATGCCAAAGGCCCCGATCGTGAAACCGCACAGCCTTCGACTGCGCGCATGACCCCCTCTGCACCGTCGGACAGCGGAGAGCGCATAGGCACCACGATTGAAGCCAAGGCAAACGAGCCGCTTATCCGTTCAACTTCTGACGGAGGAGATGGCAAAGGGCCACCCCACACTTTTCACAAGCGCACCCCGCCCGAAGATTTTCAGAAGACGCTGCGCACGTCGCTGAAAGCGATCTGGCGCAATCTGGCATTTGTACTGCTGCTGACCTGTGCAACCAACGTTCTGATCCTGGCAATCCCGATCTATCTGTTCCAAATCAGTGACCGGGTGTTGACCAGCCGCTCGTTGGATACGCTGATCATGCTGACGACAATCGTGGCCGGTGCCGTGATCTTTCAATCGGCCTTTGATGCGGTACGACGGTTCATGCTGATGCGCACGGCTGTCGAAGTCGCCGCCCGTCTCGGCGCGCCGGTTCTGAGCGCGGCGGCACATGCATCGTTGCACGGCAACGGGCGGGAATATCAGACATTGGGCGATTTGCAGCAGGTGCGCGGATTTCTGGTATCCGGCACGCTGATTTCATTTCTGGATGTGCCTTTTGCGCCGCTTTTCATCCTGATGATCTTTTTGGTGCACCCGCAGCTTGGCATGATTGTCGTGGTGACTGCGCTGTTGTTGATGACCATCGCGCTGATCAACCAGAAAATGACAGCCAAACCCTTTGCCAAGGCCAATATGGCCCAATCGATGGCCAACCAGCATCTGGATTCGATGGCGCGCAACAGCCAGATCATCAACGCGTTGGCCATGATCCCCGAGGCGGTGCGCATCTGGGGCCGTGACACGGCGCAATCTCTGACCTGGCAGGTCAAGGCGCAGGATCGCAACGTGATCTTTGCCGCCATCTCGCGTGCGGTACGCCTGCTGACCCAGATCGGTATACTTGGCTGGGGCGCGTATCTTGCGTTGCAAGGTGAAATCACCGGCGGAATGGTGATCGCCGCATCAATTATCGCCGGGCGCGCATTTGCCCCGATCGAGGGATCGATCGAAGGCTGGAATACCTTCCTGCTGACGCGCGGGGCGTTCGGGCGGATTCAGGCGCTTCTGTCAAACTCGGCGCTGCAATTTGAAAAACTCCGACTGCCGCGACCCGAGGGGCGGGTGGACGTGGAACGCCTGCTCTATGTACCCGGCGGCACCAAGAGCGTTGTTCTCAACGGAATCTCTTTCTCGCTGACCCCGGGTGAAACGCTGGCCATCATCGGCAATTCCGGCGATGGCAAGACAACGCTGGGCAAGACCTTGGTCGGGTCGATCCTGCCGACTTCGGGCAGCGTGCGGCTGGACCTGATGGACATCCGCAATTGGGACCCGCGCCAATTCGGCGAAAGCATCGGATACTTGCCGCAGGACGTGCAGCTGTTCCCGCGCACCATCAAGGACAATATCGGTCGGATGCGTGTGGACGCGACGGATGAACAGATCCACGACGCTGCCGTGCTGGCTGATGTGCACAACATGATCGCGACCTTGCCCCAAGGGTATGAAACGGTCGTAGCAGCAGACGGCGCGCCCTTGTCCGGTGGCCAAAAACAACGGATCGCCCTAGCGCGCGCCTTCTTTGGCAACCCGCGCATGGTTGTGCTGGACGAGCCGAACTCGAACCTGGACGTGGCCGGGGACAAGGCGCTGGCCCGCGCGATTGAACAGGCAAAGGAAAGCAAGATTACCGTTGTGGTGATTACGCAAAAACCAACGCTGCTAAGCGTGGTGGACAAGATAATGCTGCTGACAGACGGGCGCGTTGCCCTGTTCGGTCAGCGCGAACAGGTGCTTCAGCAACTCAAAGGGTCGCGCTCCAAGCCCGAGTTGCAGGGCAAGGGGGAGAAACAATGAACGATTTGGTAAAAGTTGACGAACCCGCCCATTGGTATTCCGAGGTTCCGCGCTCAATCCACAGGCAGATCATTTTGGGCCTGGTGATGCTGGTGGTGTGCTTTGGCGGATTTGGCATCTGGTCGTTTAGCGCGCCCCTTGCGGCTGCGGTGATTGCGCAAGGCAGTTTTGTCGCCACGGGTCGCAACAAGATCGTTCAGCACCTCGAAGGGGGAATTATCGAAGATATCCTTGTGATCGAGGGTGAGGCGGTCCAGGCTGGTCAAATCCTGATGACGCTGGACCAGACCTCGGCCGAATCCAACGAACGAGAGCTTTTCATTCGTAAGATCCGTCTTCAGGCCATGACCGAACGCCTGCTGGCAGAACATAGCGAAAAGCAACGGCTGATCTTTTCCGCACCCCTGATCGAAGCGTCTGACGATGTCGAGGTGATGACAATCCTCGACAGTCAGAAGCTGAGCTTCAATGTCTCGCGCAAAACGCTCCTGAACGATATAGCCTTGCTCGAACGCAACATGGAGGCCCTGCGCATCCGCGCGACAGGGTTCGAAGCACAGCTGAGCAGCCTGCAGCGCCGCTCGGACATTCTGCAGGAAGAGTACGATACCAAGGCCTCGCTGTTCGAAAAAGGTCTGGTGCGCAAGGGTGATCTGAACACGATTCGCCGGGTTCAGGCCGAGGCCGAAGGACAATTGGCTCGTTTGCAGGCCGAAACGGCCGAAGTAAACCAGATGCTGCTGAAATACGATGAACAGATTTTGCGTACACGTTCCGCATATCGCGAAGCGGCGCTGGACGAATTGAGCGTGATCGAGGCGGACCTAGAAAGCGTACGTGAAAAGGCCAGACAGGCGCGCAGTGTTCTGGACCGCGCCGTGGTGCGCGCCCCGGTGACCGGTACGGTTGTTCGGTTGCACCACCACACGCCGGGCGGAGTTATCGAAACAGGTGAACCCATCGCCGAGATTCTGCCCGCCGATGCACCTCTGATCATCGAAGCGCAGATCCCACGAACCGAGATCGACAGCGTTGTCACCGGCCAGCTTGCCTCGGTGCGATTGGTTGGGCTGAACCAACGGACCACACCGGTGCTGTATGGCGAAGTGTTCTATGTTTCGGCGGACTCATTGCTTGAGGATGCGGGCGGTATACCGCAAGAGGTTTATCTGGCCCGAATTTCACTGACCCCGGATGAAATGGGGCGCGTAAGCGGTTTCGTACCCACACCGGGTATGCCCGCCGAGATCATGATCCAGACTGAAGAGCGGACGTTTGCGGCCTATATCGCCAAGCCGGTGACCGACAGCATGTCCCGCGCCTTTCGTGAACATTAAAGTGATGGCCGGGGCGCCGCACCGGCTACATCTTCCAAAAATTGCATGTTAGCATCCCGTGAAATCTGCACAGGAGAACTGCACATGCCATTGACGGTCAAAGCCATGATGGAGGCCGCAAATGCCGTGGTCGAGCGTATTGACGCAACGCGGGCCAAAGAACTGATCGAACGGGGTGCCTTGCTGCTCGATATCCGCGACGCGCCCGAGCTTGAGCGCACGGGGCGGGCCGCTGGCGCGCATCACATCCCGCGCGGGATGCTTGAATTTCGCGCAGACCCGGACCTGCCGTCGCATGATCCGGAATTGCAACGGGATCGCCCGGTTGTGCTGCATTGCGCCTCGGGTGGGCGCGCGGCCTTGGCGGGCAAGCTGCTCAATGATATGGGGTATGCGCAGGTCTATAACCTCGGCGGGTTTTCCGATTGGGTGAATGGCGGAGGCGCGGTCGAGTGACCGGCGCGATCAGGCGTTCAGAAAGGTCCTGACGGCGGCTTCGAATTCGCGGGGCTTTTCGGCGTGCAGCCAATGACCGGCACCGGGGATTTTCGCAAAACGCGCATTAGGAAACAGCGCCCGGATACCTGCACGGTATTCGGGCAGCACATAGTCCGAGGCCGCCCCGGACAAAAACAGCGTCGGGCCGTCCCATGACGCATCAATCTCCGGGAAGCCCATGATATTCGGCATCTGGGCGGCCAGAACATCCAGATTAAGCCGCCACTGTTTCTGCTCAACATCCAGCGATTGTGTGAAAAAGCTCTGCAGGGCTTTTTCAACGCCCAACTCGGCCAGTTGCCTTTCAGCATCCGAGCGTCGCGTGATGTGATCCATATCCACCGCTCGCATCGCCTCGATAAACTGGATCTGGCTGTGGCTGTAAGCGACCGGGGCAATGTCAGCTACAACCAGTTTACGCACCATCGCCCCATGTTCCAGTGCCAGCACCATCGAGGCTTTGCCGCCCATGGAATGCCCGACCACATCGGCCTGACCACCAATCGAAGCGATCACTTCGGCAAGATCCTGTGCCAGATGGTGATAGTCGTGATGCGCGTCCCACAAGCTGTAGGCATGGTTGCGCATGTCGACGGCCACAACCTGCCGCTCATCCGAAAGCCTGCGCGCAATGACCCCCCAGTTGCGCGCCGACCCGTACAGGCCATGGGCAATCAGCAGGGGGGGTGATCCGTCGGGTCGCCATGAATGATCGTATTCAGCATAATGGTGTGATACCTGCCACCGGATGGAACAACCAGCCCCATTGTCGCTGGTATCGCACAGGGTTACATTACCCCGTCAGGAGGCGCCCATGTCGCAGGAAATCGATATTCAGTACCGGATCGCCCAGACGATCCTGTTGCTGCGCAAAAAGCTCGGGCTGCGCGACAAGACACTGGCCGAGTCGGTCAAACGCGCCAAACGCCGCCTTCCGCGCCGGATATACAAACAGGCTCTGGTTCTGGCGAAGGCCGAAAAGATGGCTGAACACCCCAAGCTGAGGTTGGTTCTGGACACACCGGCGCTGGAAAAGGCGTCACAGGAGGTTCAGGAACACCTGAACGCGATCAATCTGGCTGATCGTCGATGGGCTGCGTTCCTGGGGGTGCTGGGCAGCCTATCCTTCAACCTCATCGCTTTGACGGTCATCGCGCTGGTGTTTTTGTGGTGGCGCGGCCTGATCTGATCTTTTCCCCGCGAACATACCGCGGTAACTTGAACGCGGTTCATTTGTGAGGGCAGAGTGGCATCAAAATCCCAGATCAGGCGCGAGCAGCTGCGCGAGAAGCTTGTCGAGGCGGCAGAACGGCGAATTGCGCGTGACGGTCTGAACGAACTGCGCGCGCGCGATCTAGCAGGGGATGCCGGTTGCGCGGTAGGGGCAATCTACAATGTTTTCGAGGACCTGAATGCCATTGTCATGGCGGTGAACGGGCGAACATTCCTGCAGCTTGAACAGGCCGTTGCCGCTTCTTTCGACGGCACTGAACCACCGGTGCAAAGATTGATCGCCATGAGTACGGCGTATCTGCGATTTGCCGAAGCGAACACCCGGCGTTGGCGGGCACTGTTCGATCTGCAGATGCGGGCCGATGATCCTGTCCCCGATTGGTATCGCGATGCGCTGAAAGGGTTGTTTTCCTATATCGCCGAACCGGTTGGGCAACTGTTCCCCGAAATGGATCCTGAGGAACTGGATCTGATGACGCGTGCTCTGTTTTCCTCTGTGCATGGGATTGTAACGCTTGGGCTTGAAAACCGGATTTCTGGCGTTCCGCCAGAGCAGATTGAACGGATGATTACTCAGATTATGTCCGGGATTGGAAACAAATAGTTTCCTGAACGGTGTTCAAAAATTTGTTGAACACCGTTCACGTCTTTGCTACACCCAACCTGTGAACGATGTTCATGTTTGGAGGAGCAAATGTTTGAGACCTTGAAGACTTTGATAAACGGAGCCAGCGCGCGTGCCGAAGAGAGGCTGCGCGACACTTTTTCGATCGAGATGATCGATCAGAAAATCCGTGAAGCCGAGCAGAACCTGAAAGCTGCAAAGCTGACTCTGGCAAGCCTGATCCAACGTCAGCGGGGCGAGATACGGCAGATTGACCGATTGCAGACACGCGTTCAGGATTTGATGACCCGCGCTGAACAGGCCATAGCAGATGGCCGCGACGATCTGACCAAAAGTGCGGCGCAGGCGATTGCTGATCTGGAAAACGAGATCTTGCTGCGAACCCAGACGGTCGAAAGGCTTGAAACGCGCGTGCTGCAACTGCGCCAGACGGTCGAAGCCGCCAGCCGTAGAATCCTCGACCTCAAACAAGGTGCTATTTCAGCACGTGCGGTGCGGCGTGAACAAGGGTTGCAAAGGCGCCTCAATCGGCATCTTGGCGGCGACAGCCCCATCGAAGAAGCCGAAGCGCTGATTAACCGGGTGATGAAACAGGACGATCCATTTGAGCAGTCGGAAATTCTGCGCGAGATCGAAAACGGCCTGGATCACACGAACGTTGCGATCCGCATGGAAGAGGCTGGCTACGGGCCCAAAACCCGCGCAACGGCGGACGATGTTCTGAACCGGCTCAGGAACAAGACCAACATCTGAGCGAAATTAACGTTCAACACCTTGCAATCAAATGAAAACTGGAGAATTTGATATGACCAACCGAAATGATAACGCATTCATCATGACTCTGAACGGCGCTGGCGTTGTTGTGGCGTACGCTCTGCTGGGCGTCTCCCTTTATCTATCAACTGACGCCCATTGGCGACCAAGGGGTACTGGGGTATGGGGGTTGTTTTGCTGACGCTGAGCTTGATTAACGTGGTCAAATATCGTTTCGATAGCCGCTCAGCCGAAGATCGCATCAATCGCATCGAAGAGGCGCGCAACGAAAAGCTGCTGGAAGATGTGTTAAAGGATCCGGTGTCCGAGGTCTGAATTCCAAAGTGAATACGCGACACAAAAACGGCGCCAATCTGGCGCCGTTTTCATTGCTTTGGGATTTGGATCACAAATTCGGATAAATTGGAAATCTTGCGCAAAGTTCGGCAACCTCGGCTTTGACCTTGGCCTCAACTTCGGCGTTGCCGTCCTCGCCATTGGCGGCCAGCCCGTCGACCACCTCGATGATCCAGTCGGCGATCTGGCGGAACTCGGCCTCGCCAAAGCCGCGGGTGGTTCCGGCGGGAGAGCCGAGACGGATGCCGCTGGTGATCGTGGGCTTCTCGGGGTCGAACGGCACGCCGTTCTTGTTGCAGGTGATATGTGCCCGGCCCAGGGCTTTCTCGGTCGCGTTGCCCTTGACGCCTTTGGGGCGCAAGTCGACCAGTACCACATGGGTGTCGGTGCCGTGGGTCACCGTGTCCAGACCGCCCTTGATCAGCTGATCCGACAGCGCCTGCGCGTTCAGCACGACCTGGCTGATATAGCCCTTGAATTCGGGGCGCAGCGCTTCGCCAAAGGCCACTGCCTTGGCCGCGATCACGTGCATCAGCGGGCCGCCCTGAATACCGGGGAAGATCGCCGAATTCACTTTCTTAGCGATATCTTCATCATTGGTCAGGATCATGCCCCCACGCGGACCGCGCAGGGTCTTGTGCGTGGTTGTTGTCGCCACATGGGCATGGGGGAAGGGCGAGGGGTGTTCGCCTGCCGCCACCAGACCGGCGAAATGGGCCATGTCGACGTGCAGATAGGCACCGACCATGTCGGCAATCTCGCGCATGCGGGCAAAGTCGATCTGGCGCGGGATGGCCGAGCCGCCCGCGATGATCAGCTTGGGCTGGTGTTCCTTTGCCAGCGCCTCGACCTGATCATAGTCCAGCATGTTGTCCTGCTGGCGGACGCCGTATTGCACGGCGTTGAACCACTTGCCCGACTGGTTCGGGCGCGCGCCATGGGTCAGGTGGCCGCCTGCATCCAGACTCATACCCAGAATGGTGTCACCGGGTTTGATCAGCGCCTGAAACACGCCCTGATTGGCCTGGCTGCCCGAGTTCGGCTGCACATTGGCAAAGCCGCAGCCAAACAGCTGCTTGGCGCGGTCGATCGCCAGGTTCTCCGCGACATCGACAAACTGGCAGCCGCCATAATAGCGACGCCCGGGGTAACCTTCGGCATATTTGTTGGTCATCACCGAGCCCTGCGCCTCCATCACGGCGGCAGAGACGATGTTTTCACTGGCGATCAGTTCGATCTCATCCCGCTGGCGGCCCAGCTCGGATGTGATCGAGCCGAACATCTCAGGGTCGCGGTCGGATAGCGACTGCGTGAAAAAACCGGTGTCACGAAGATTGGCGTCCATTGGGGGCTCCAAATAGCTGGGGAATTCTTGCGGATTTCCTATCGGAAACGTTTCAGAGGCAAAAGGCTTAAAGCGACGAATTGGCCCGCTGCGGCGTCAAGTCTGGCCTATCCCGGAAAGGTATGTTTGTTTCGGAACCAAATGTGCAACACCGGAAACCGGATCAGATGACCAAAAGAATCGCCTTTCTTGCCAGTGACGTGCGTGTGGCCCAGACCGCCCGGGATGATTTGGTGGCGCGATACGGAAACGCGGCCCCCCGCGATGCCGATGTTGTGGTGGCGCTGGGCGGCGACGGTTTCATGCTGCGCACCCTGCACGCCACCCAGCATCTGAACAAACCCGTCTACGGTATGAACCGTGGAACAATCGGGTTTTTGATGAACGAATATGTGGAAACCGATCTCATGTTGCGCCTGACCGAAGCGGTGGAAGAGGTCATCAACCCGCTGGTCATGAAGGCAATGGATCAGTCCGGCAGGCTGCACGAGGCGCTGGCCATCAACGAGGTCTCCCTGCTGCGCGCGGGCCCGCAAGCGGCAAGATTGCGGATCAGCATCGATGGCCGCGAACGGCTTGCGGAACTTGTCTGCGATGGGGCCCTTTTGTCGACGCCAGCGGGGTCGACGGCCTACAACTATTCCGCCCACGGGCCGATCCTGCCCATCGGGTCGGACGTTCTGGCCCTGACGGCAATTGCGGCGTTTCGGCCCCGTCGCTGGCGCGGCGCGTTGCTGCCCAAGACGGCACAGGTTCGGTTTGATGTGATCGAGTCGGACAAGCGACCGGTCATGGCCGATGCCGATTCGATTTCGATCCCCGAGATCGACTGGGTCGAGATTCGGTCCGAACCGAAAGTGCAGCATCGGATCCTTTTCGACCCCGGCCACGGTCTGGAAGAGCGCCTGATTTCAGAACAATTCACCTGAAATCAAGGGGAAAGGGATTTTTCTGGCGTCTTGTGTGAACCAGTTCACAGGAAAGTGCTTAACCGTTTGCTAATCTGATTATGCCCGGAGAACACGCCAGGATGGAAGTGAGTGGCCATTCAACGGTGTTTTCGAATGATTGCGCAGTTTTCGCGCTGGCGGGGGTAGGTGGTGCTACGCTCGTCATCAGAAATCCGGGCATATTTTAGCACGCGGACCCCGGGCACAATAACCCGGGGTCTATTTTTTGCAAAGCACATCGGCGGTGCGGGGTCAGCCCCCGGCCGCCAGTTTTTCCCACAGCTGTGGCGCCATCGGACCAACGCGCGCTTCGATTGCGGCGGCCGCGTCCACGGCCAGATCTTCACGCCAGCGCCGGGCGGCGATCTGCACGTTGATCGGTTGCGGGCCGTTGGGCAGTTCGGCCAGTCGTGCGGGCACGCAAGCTGCGGGCAGGCCCAGAAAGTTCATGGCGTAAGAATATACCGCGCATCCCAATACTTCATGCACACCTTCGGCGCCTTCTGTGTCCCGGTCCGGTCTAAAAAACGGCTGCGGCAGGAAAGGGGACAGGACCAGAGGATAATCCTGCATAAACACCGACCATTCGCGCGCGTATTGTGTTCGTTTGGCCAACATCCGTACCAGTTCGGTTTCCACAATTGGCGGGAATTCCTGAAAATAGACGCCAAAGATATCTTGGATGGTCTGGGACCCGGCGGCCTCGATATCGCTTTGCATCAGGGTCAGAACCTCGCCCATCAACGCCCGGTATCCGGCACGCCCGCATTCGAAGACATCCGGCGGGTCGACCTCTTGAACGTGATAGCCCGCATCCGTCAGGACCTCGCTGGCGGTATCCAGCGCTTTTTCAACCTCGGGGTGCAGGGCATAGCCAAAGGTGTTCTTGGTAAATGCGACCTTGATCGGCCCATCCAGTTCCGTACCGCGCCAGGGCATAGGCACGTGAAACGGATCTCGTGCGTCTGTCGCGATCAGACAAGGCATGGACAGATGAAGATCGGCGGCCGAGCGGGTGATCAGGCCTTGCACGGACATCGATTGAGCCAGCATACCGCGTTCGGCGGCCTGGCTGGGGTTCCACGCGGGCACGCGGCCCAAGCCGGGTTTGACGGTTACTGCCCCATTGGCCGCAGCGGGAAAGCGCAGGCTGCCGCCAATATCGTTGCCATGGCCCAAAGCACCAATCCCGGCCATCACCGCAGCCCCGGCACCACCTGAGGACCCACCGGGCGAAATGTGCCGACCCCAGGGGTTATAAGTCCGCCCATACAAGGGGTTGTCGGTATCCGCGCGGAACGAAAACTCGGGCGTGTTGGTCCGGCCGATCACCACGGCCCCGGCTTTTTTGCAGATTGGTAACAACCGGGGCGTCGTCTGGTGCGATGACATCTTTCAGGGCAACAACACCATTGGTTGTTGCGTGGCCCTTTTGATCCACGTTCACCTTGATGGTAATGGGCACACCCTGCAACGGCCCGGGCGTGGCTCCCTTGGTGCGCGCAAGATCAAGGCTGCGGGCGCGTTCCAGCGCCTCTGTGCTCAGGTCCTCAACAACCGCATTCAGGTCGGGATTTACCTGATGCATCCGGTCGATTGCGCTTTGAACGGCGTCCTCGGTGCTCAGGTCTCCGGTGCGTGTCAGCGCGGTCAGGTCGGTGGCGTTCAGACGCCAGAGTTCGGAATGTGTCATGGGCCCTCACTGTCTTGGCACGACAGTAGGAGGACAGCGGCAGGTTGCAAGGAAAACAGGTCGCGAGAGCGACCCATGGGCCGCCCATCGCAAATTTATTGCGCGTAGCCGATGGTTTGCAGCGCCTCTGTGATCTCGTCCAGAATCGCGGGATCGTCGATGGTGGCAGGCATCTTGTAGTCCTTGCCATCGGCAATCGACACCATCGTGCCGCGCAGAATCTTGCCCGAGCGGGTCTTGGGCAGCCGGTCCACGACAATCGCCTTTTTGAACGCCGCGACCGGGCCGATCTTGTCGCGGACCATCTTGACCACGTCCTGCACCACATCGCCGTGATTGCGGTCGGACCCTGTGTTCAGGCACAGAAAACCAACCGGCATCTGTCCCTTTAGCTGATCCGAGACGCCGATCACCGCGCACTCCGCCACGTCCGGATGGGCGGCCAGAACCTCTTCCATCCCGCCGGTGGACAAGCGGTGGCCTGCAACGTTGATGACATCGTCGGTGCGCGCCATGATATAAAGGTATCCGTCCTCATCGATCATCCCGGCATCGCCGGTTTCATAGTATCCGGGGAAATGCTCCAGATAGGATTTCTTGAACCGCGCCTCGGCATTCCACAGGGTCGGCAAGGTTCCGGGGGGCAGGGGCAGCTTGACCGCGATAGCGCCCAGCTCGCCAGGTTTCATCGGGTGGCCGCCCTCGTCCAAAATCTGCACGTCGTATCCGGGCATCGGTTTTGCGGGTGAGCCCAGCTTGGTCGGCAATTCCTCGATCCCCAGCGGGTTACCAGCAATGGTCCAGCCGGTTTCGGTTTGCCACCAATGATCGATCACCGGCACGTTCAGCGCATCCTGCGCCCACGTGATGGTGTCGGGATCGGCCCGCTCGCCCGCCAGAAACAGCGCGCCAAGGCAGGTGAGGTCGTATTGCGCCATCAGCTGGGCTTTGGGGTCCTCGCGTTTCACGGCGCGGATGGCTGTCGGGGCGGTAAAAAAGCTTTTGACCTTATGTTCCGAAATCACGCGCCAGAACGTGCCCGCATCCGGGGTGCCGACCGGTTTGCCCTCAAACACGATGGTCGTATTTCCATGGATCAGCGGCGCGTAGCAGATATAGGAATGCCCCACGACCCAGCCCACATCCGAGGCCGCCCAGAACACATCGCCGGGATCAACATTATAGATGTTCTTCATCGACCAGTTCAGCGCCGCCAGATGCCCCGCAGTGGGACGCACAACGCCCTTGGGTGCGCCGGTGGTGCCGGACGTATAAAGAATATAGGCCGGATGATTGCCATCGACCGGCACACATTCTGCGGGTTCCACGCCGAATTGGAACCCGTGCCAGTTGACATCGCGCCCTTCGATCAACTGCGCAACCTCTTGTTCCCGCTGATAGATGACACAGAATTCGGGCTTGTGGCTGGCCAGATCAATGGCACCGTCCAGCAAGGGTTTGTAGTGCACCACGCGACCCGGCTCTATCCCGCAGGAAGCGGCGATGATGGCCTTGGGTTTGGCGTCGTCGATGCGCACGGCCAGCTCGTTGCTGGCAAAGCCGCCGAACACGACCGAGTGCACCGCGCCCAGTCGGGCACAGGCCAGCATGGCCTCAAGGGCCTCGGGGATCATCGGCATGTAGATGATGACCCGGTCCCCCTTTTCGATACCCTTGGCCCGCAATGCGCCTGCCAGCGTCGCGACGCGGTTGCGCAGCTCGACATAAGAGATCTCGCGCTTGGTCTGGGCAATCGGGCTGTCATAGATGATGGCCGTCTGTTCGCCACGACCGTTTTCCACATGGCGATCGACCGCGTTCCAGCATGTGTTGACCCGCGCATCGCTGAACCATTCATACAAGGGCGCATTGTCGTCAAACAGGGCCTTGCTGGGCGCGCTTACCCAGTCGATCCCTTTTGCGGCCTCCATCCAGAATGCCTCGGGGTTGGCTTTCCAGCTGTCGTAGACGTCCTTATAGGCCATGGTTCTCTCCTCCCAAATTCCTAAGGCATTTTGTTAGGCACGGGCATTCCAGTGAACAAGCGGCGCGACTGACGCCGCGTCAGTTTATCGCAAAGTATTTGCAAGACCGGCTGAAATCACCTGCAAACTTTTGCAAAACGATTGTTGGGAGGCATTTTTTCAGAACTTCCCAGTCTATTTTGCAAATGTGCAAATTTCTGCATGTGAGTACGATCCAAGAATCAAACGGGCACCGCGCCGGGTGCCCGACTGGATGTTCGGGTCTTTGCCGGTCATTGCTCACCCGTAATGAGCCACCGGCGTACCCGCGATGGCCGCCATGTTCAGCAATCCGCGCGCCGTGATCGACGGCGTTACGATATGCGCCTTGTTGCCCATTCCCATCAGGATCGGCCCAACCTCCAGCCCGTCGGCCTTCATCTTCAGAATGTTGCGCACACCGCTGGCCGCGTCCGCATGGGCAAAGATCAGCACATTCGCGGCCCCGTTCAAACGCGAGTTGGGGAAAATGCGATCGCGTAACTCAGGATCCAGCGCCACGTCGAGGTTCATTTCCCCCTCGTAGACAAAATCACGCGGCTCAGAATCCAGGATTTCCATCGCTGCCCGCAGACGTTTGCCCGATCCCTCGGCCTGATTGCCGAATTGCGATTGCGAACAGAATGCGATCTTGGGTTTGATCCCAAAGCGCCGCACATGCCGCGCCGCGCCGATGGTGATCTCGGCCAGTTCCTCGGGGTTAGGCAATTGCCGCACATGGGTATCGGCAATGAACAGGGGGCCATCCTCAAGTATCATCAGCGACAAGGCGCCATGCGGGTGCAGATCGGCATCGCCCAAGACCTGTTCCACGTAATTCAGGTGCCATCTGAATTCGCCGAACGTGCCACAGATCATACTGTCCGCCTCACCGCGATAAACCATGATCGCCGCGATCGCTGTGTTGTTCGTGCGCAGAATTGCCTTGGCCAGATCAGGGGTCACACCACGGCGCTGCATGATTTGGTGGTACGAGGTCCAATAGTCGTAATAGCGCGGGTCATTATGCGGATTGACGATCTGAAAATCCTGCCCCGGGCGGACGGTCAGGCCCAGTTTTTCGCAGCGCGCGTCGATCACATCCGGTCGTCCGATCAGGATCGGCGTTTCGGTGGTCTCTTCCAGAATGGCCTGCGCTGCGTGCAAGACACGTTCGTCTTCGCCTTCGGCAAAAACAATCCGGCGCGATGCCACGGATGCGGCCTCGAACACAGGGCGCATCAGCAGGGCGGATTTGAACACGGACTGGTTCAGGCGCTCTTTATAAGCTTCCAGGTCTTCGATCGGGCGCTTGGCGACGCCGCTGTCCATCGCGGCCTGGGCTACTGCCGACGAGACCACGCCCACCAGACGTGGATCGAACGGTTTCGGGATCAGGTAATCGGGGCCAAAGGTCAGCTGCTCGCCCTTGTATGCGGCGGCGGCCTCGGCGCTGGTGGTGGCGCGGGCCATCTCGGCGATGCCGTCCACGCAGGCAATCTGCATGGCGTCGTTGATTTCGGTCGCGCCGACATCCAACGCGCCGCGGAAGATGAACGGAAAGCACAGGACGTTGTTGACCTGATTGGGGAAATCGCTGCGACCGGTGGCGATGATGGCGTCCGGCGCAACCTCACGCGCGGCTTGCGGCAGGATTTCCGGGGTCGGGTTCGCCAGCGCAAAGATAATCGGCTGCCCAGCCATCCGTTTAACCATTTCGGGCTTGAGGACATTGGGACCGCTGAGCCCAAGAAACAGGTCTGCCCTGTCAACGACATCGTCCAGCGTACGCAAATCGGACTTTTGCGCAAATTGATCTTTGTGCGGGTTCATATCCTCGGCGCGGCCTTCGTAGACCAGCCCGTGAATGTCGCACAGCCAGATGTTTTCGCGTTTGACGCCCAGTTTAACCAGCATGTTCAGACAAGCGATGCCTGCGGCGCCGCCGCCGGTCGAGACGACCTTGATATCTTCAAACGCCTTGCCCGCTACGTGCAGCGCGTTTTTGGCCGCCGCGCCCACAACAATGGCGGTTCCGTGCTGGTCATCATGAAAGACCGGAATGTTCATCCGCTCACGGCACAGCTTTTCCACGACAAAGCAATCTGGCGCCTTGATATCTTCGAGGTTGATGGCGCCAAAGGTCGGCTCCAGCGCGCAAACGATATCGGCCAGTTTTTCGGGGTCGGGCTGATCCACCTCGATGTCGAAACAATCGATGCCTGCGAATTTCTTGAACAGGACGGCCTTGCCCTCCATCACTGGTTTTGAGGCCAGCGCACCGATATTGCCCAGCCCCAGAACCGCGGTTCCGTTCGACACAACACCCACAAGATTGCCCCGTGCGGTGTATTTCTCTGCATTGGTTGCGTCGGCCTTGATTTCAAGGCTGGCCTCGGCAACGCCGGGCGAATAGGCCCGCGCCAGATCGCGGCCGTTGGCCATCGGTTTGGTGGCCTTGATTTCCAGCTTTCCGGGTTTTGGATGGGCGTGATAGTCAAGCGCGGCCTACCGCAGGCTGGGTGTGTCAGACATCGGCGATTCATCTCCCTAATAAATTTGATTTAAGGCTAAACTATTTCCGGTGGCTTGGCTACGCTCGGTCATTTTGCAACAGTTTAATAAAGCTCACTGCGTAGCGCTTGAAAAGCGTCACGAAAATATTACATTCGAACAACTCTGAAAACCAAACACCACTCCACCACTCTGTCGAGCACCGAAAGCAGTACATGAGCTATAAAGAAGATTTTCCGGCCGGAAACGTTCTTTCCGCGCGCCATGTCTTTCATGGTAATGGCCGAGTTCTGGTTGCGATTGTGCTGGCCACGATTGTTATTCTGCTGGCGGCGATCTGTATCTGGCCGGTACAGGCGTCAGCTTTTAATCAAGAGGGTGGATTGTTCGAGACCATCTCGGCGGCGGCACTTTTGGCTGCTGCGGTCGCGGCGTTTTGGAAATTCCCGGGGATAAGCCGCCTGTATATCGGTCTGGTGTGTCTGCTTTTGGCAGAACGCGAACTGGAAGCGGACATTTACGCGCAGGGCACCTTGCCGTTCTGGATTTTGAATGGGTTGGACATAGTGCTGGATATGACCTTGGTTCGGGTGGTTCTGGCGGTGATCGTGATCGGAGGGCTTGTTTGGCACAGCGCACCCAACGCATGGCGCGCATTCAAATTGCGTGCCCCGTTTCTGATGATCTTTGTGCTGGCCGGAGCCGCAGCGGTGACCGCCCAGCTTTTCGAAGAATTGCCCGGTCTCCTCAACGCCGATCTTTCGAACACCATGCTGCTACGCCTGTTTGTTCTGGAAGAAACGCTTGAGATGTTCTTTTCAATTGGCATTTTGGCCGCCGTTCTGATCGGATGGCCAAAATCCGAGATTGAAGAGACATCCAATGACTTCAAACCCGAGCTGCAATCAGACCCAAGCTGAAATTCGTCTGCCGACGCAGGAACTGCGCGACGACATTCCGTTTTTTACCAAAGTTCTCGGAATGCGGATGGATATGATCTATCCGGCGGATGACCCGCGCGTCGCGGTGTTTTCGGGGCACGGGCTGCGTCTGCGGATCGAAAAGGACGCGCCTGAGCAGCCCGGGACATTGCGCATTCTCACAGAGGACCCAGATGAATTCGCCGGTGGCCAGCGGGCTCTTGTCGCCCCGAATGGCACCCGGATTGAAATCGAAGACCGCGATCCGCCGTTGGTGATGCCGGAAACAGTGCATTCCTTTGTTGTGCGCCGCCTCAAGGATCAGGCCCCTTGGATCATCGGTCGGGCAGGGATGCATTACCGTGATCTGGTGCCTGACAGGTTGGGCGGATCGATCATCGCCAGCCATATCCGCATTCCCGATGGCGGGCCGGTGCCCGACATGGTGCATTTCCATAAGGTCGGGTTTCAGTTGATATTCTGCATCCATGGCTGGGTCGACGTGGTGTACGAGGATCAGGGCGACAGGATGCGGCTGCATGCGGGGGATTGCTTTATCCAGCCGCCCGAAATCCGCCATCGTGTGCTTGAAGCCTCGGACAATGTGCAGGTCATCGAAATCGGTGTGCCAGCTGAACATGTCACCGAAATCGATCACGATATGACACTGCCGACACCGCATTTCAGGCCCGAGCGGGAATGGCAGGGGCAGCGGTTTGTTTTCAATCGGGGCGCAGATGCCGCCTGGCAACCCTTTCGCCTGCCGGGATACATCTGCCGCGACACAACGATTGCCGAAAACACCAAGGGCGTTGCAGGTGTGCAGGTCGCCCGCCGGGGGCAGGGCGATCCTGTCTGGGCCAGCCACGACACGGACATTCATTTTTCCTTCGTGATGAACGGCCAAGTCACGCTTGAAGGCGAGGGGCGCGATCCTTTCCGGCTGGAACAGGGGGACGCCTTTGTCATTCCACCGGGAATGCTCACACGGCTGGCCGATCCGTCGGACGATATCGAACTGCTTGAGGTCACCCTGCCGGGTACGTTTAAAACGACCTTGAAATAAGGGCGGTCCGGTTAGGAAAAAGACAGGCGGGGGGCCTTAACTCCCCCGACGGTTTCTATTAGGTTGGATTTTTCTGACCAGATGATCAAAAAATGGGGAATCGCCATGTCGCTTAAAGATGCCGCCTTGTCCGTGCGCGAACGGGCCTATGCGCCATATTCGAATTTTAAGGTTGGCGCTGCGCTGCGGTCAGCATCCGGACAGGTGTTTTCCGGCTGCAACGTCGAAAACGTGGCCTATCCTGAAGGCACATGTGCCGAGGCTGGCGCAATCGCCGCCATGGTTGCCGCGGGCGAACAGAAGCTGGCCGAGGTTTACGTGGTCGCCTCAAGCCCGCAACCGGTGCCGCCCTGCGGAGGATGTCGGCAGAAACTGGCCGAGTTTGGTGACCGCGACGTCAAGGTCACGCTGGCAACAGTGGGCGGCGCTGAGTTGGAAACAACGGTCGGGCAGCTTTTGCCGGGCGCCTTTGACGCCTCGCATATGCAGGACAGCTGACGTGATGGACGCGCGTTCAATCATTGCAAAGCTGCGCCGGAACGAATTGCCCAACGCTGAGCAGTTGAACTGGTTTGCGCAAGGTCTGGCCGATGGCAGCGTCAGTGACGCGCAGGCCGGGGCCTTTGCCATGGCCGTCTGCATGGGCGGGCTGGGGTCACAAGGCCGTGCTGATCTGACCGTGGCTATGCGCGACAGCGGCGAGGTGCTAAGCTGGGATGTGGATGGCCCAGTGATCGACAAACACTCGACCGGTGGTGTGGGTGACAGCGTCAGTCTGGTTCTGGCCCCGGCACTGGCCGAATGCGGGGCGTATGTCCCGATGATTTCGGGCCGTGGGCTGGGCCACACGGGCGGAACGCTGGACAAACTTGAAGCTATCCCTGGTGTCAGCACCCAGATCAGCCAGGATCGTCTGGCGCAGATCCTACGCGACACCGGCGCGGCCATTGTCGGCGCAACCGGTCAGATCGCGCCAGCGGACAAACGGCTGTATGCGGTGCGCGATGTCACCGCCACGGTCGAGAGTCTGGACCTGATCACCGCCTCGATCCTGTCAAAAAAACTGGCGGCCAGCCCGGATGCGCTGGTGCTTGACGTCAAGGTTGGTAGCGGGGCGTTCATGAAAACGATCGACGCGGCGCGCGATCTGGCGCAGGCCCTGACCGAGACTGCGAATGCTGCCGGGTGTCGAACCTCGGCGGTGATTACCGACATGTCCCAACCTCTGGCCCCGGCGCTGGGCAACGCGTTGGAAGTGGCCGAGGTGATGAAAGTTCTGACCGGCGAACACAACGCGCCGCTGGCCGAAATCTCGGCGGAACTGGGCGGTGTTCTGCTGGCGGATGCGGGCATGTGCGCCACTGTTGAAGAAGGCCGGGCCAAGATAACCGAGGTGATCCGCGATGGCCGCGCCGCCGAGCGTTTTGGCCGGATGATGGCCGCAGTCGGTGGACCGGTGCAATTCGTCGACACATGGGCGCGCTTTCTGCCCGAGGCAAATGTGATTCAGGAAGTGCCTGCGCCGCAGGATGGATACGTAACGGCGATAGATGGTGAGGCGCTGGGCCTTGCCGTTGTAGCACTCGGCGGTGGCCGTCAGGTTGAAAGCGATGAGATCGACCCGGCCGTCGGGATATCAGATATCGCACGGCTGGGGCAGCGCATCACCAAAGGTGAGCCGCTTGCCGTGGTTCACGCCACGCGCGAAGATGCGGCGCGTCAGGCTGCGGCAGATGTACTATCTGCCGTAACCATAGCGGACACGCCCGTCAGAACCCCCGATCTTGTGCATGAAAGGATCACCGCATGACCCGCGCGTTCCTTGTTGTGATGGATTCGGTCGGGATCGGCGGGGCCAATGATGCCGACCGGTTCTTTAACGGTGAAATCCCCGACACGGGCGCGAATACCGTGGCCCATATCGCGCAGGCCTGCGCCGAAGGTCGGGCCAAGGACGGTCGCACTGGCCCGCTGTACCTGCCCAATCTGGATGCGCTGGGGTTGGGTGCGGCCACGCGGCTGGCCTCGGGTCACAGCACACCGGGGCTGGATGCTGCACCTGCCGGATTATGGGGCTGCGCGCGCGAACATTCGCCGGGCAAGGATACGCCGTCGGGCCACTGGGAACTGGCTGGTTTGCCGGTGCCTTGGGACTGGCACTATTTTCCCAATACCACCCCGACATTCCCTGCCGTTCTCAGCCGTGCCGCCGCTCAGGCCGCCGGAACCGACGGTATTCTGGGTGATTGTCATGCCTCGGGCACGGCGATCATCGCAGAGTTGGGCGCGGAACATATGCGGACGGGACAACCGATCTGCTACACCTCGGCCGACAGCGTGTTCCAGATCGCCGCGCATGAGGACAGCTTTGGCCTCGACCGCCTGCTGCAGATGTGCCGGACCCTCGCGCCGCAATTGCACGAGATGAAGGTGGGTCGCGTCATAGCGCGTCCCTTTGTCGGAACGCCCGAGCAGGGTTTTACCCGTACCACCAACCGCAAAGATTTTGCTATCCTGCCGCCCGCGCCGGTTCTGACCAACTGGACACAGGAGGCGGGGCGGCATGTTTATGGGGTGGGAAAGATCGGTGACATCTTCTCGATGCAAGGGATCGATACCCTGTATAAGGGGTCTGATGCCGAGTTGATGCAACACCTGTCCAATCTGGTGGATGTGGCCGCAGAGGGCAGCCTGACATTCGCCAATTTCGTCGAGTTTGACAGCCTCTACGGCCATCGTCGTGACATCAGCGGCTATGCCCGCGCCTTGGAATGGTTCGATCATGAACTCGGTGTTATGCTCAACAAATTGCGCCCGGGTGACCTGATGCTGCTGACCGCAGATCACGGCAATGACCCAAGCTGGACCGGAACGGATCACACACGGGAACAAGTGCCTGTTCTGATCGCAGGGCAGGGCACCGGTGAGCTCGGGCATGTCAATTTCGCCGACGTCGCTGCCAGCATCGCTCACCATCTCAATATTCCGGCACAAGGACCGGGAAGGACTTTTCTATGAACGTTGCCGATCTGCCCAAAATCGAACTGCACCTGCACCACGAAGGCGCAGCGCCCCCGGCCTTTATCCGTCAGCTGGCGCATGAAAAACGCGTCGATCTTAGTGGAATTTTCAAGCCCGACGGCTCGTATGATTTCCGCGACTTCGCGCATTTCCTCAGCGTGTATGAGGCGGCATGCGAAGTCCTCAAATCGCCCGAGGATTTCCGGCGGCTCACCTTGGCAATTCTGGAAGAAAGCGCCGAGAACGGTGTGGTCTACTCGGAAACCTTCCTCAGTCCCGATTTCTGCGGAGGCGGCGATCTGGCGGCCTGGAAAGACTATCTGACGGCCATTCAGGATGCCGCAGATGAGGCCGAGCGGAAATTCGATATCACCTTGCGCGGCGTCGTAACCTGTGTGCGCCATTTCGGACCGGAACAGGCGAAACGCAGCGCGCAGTGTGCCGCCGAAACCACCGGAGACTGGATCACCGGGTTCGGCATGGGTGGCAACGAATCCGTTGGGGCACAAGCCGATTACACTTGGGCGTTCGAATGTGCGCGTGAGGCCGGTTTGCGCCTGACGACCCATGCGGGCGAGTTCGGTGGCCCTGAAAGCGTTCGCGATGCGGTTCGTCATCTTGGGGTCGAACGGGTTGGCCATGGTGTCCGCGCCATCGAAGACCCTGATCTGGTGCACGAACTGGTCGACCGTGGCGTCACGCTTGAGGTCTGTCCGGGCTCAAACGTGGTGCTGGGTCTGTTTCCCGATTTCGCCGCCCATCCGATTGCGCGTTTGCGAGATGCCGGCGTAAAGGTCACGGTTTCAACTGACGACCCGCCATTCTTTCATACCACCATGCGGCGCGAATATGAGATGCTGAACCAGGCCTTTGGCTGGGATGCCGACGATTTCGCCGCCCTGAACAAGACCGCGCTTGAGGCGGCCTTTTGCGATGAAGCCACCCGCGCGCGGGTGCAAAAAAGACTGGAGAGACCATGAGCGACCACCTGACCGTTGTAGATCACCCGTTGGTGCAGCACAAACTGACGCTCATGCGGGACAAGGGCACCTCGACCGCAGGTTTCCGGCAGTTGCTGCGCGAGATCACGCTGCTGCTGGCCTATGAGGTCACGCGGGAAATGCCGCTGACCACGCGCCATATTGAAACCCCGATGGAAGAGATGGACGCGCCCATTCTGGCAGGAAAGAAGCTGGCGCTGGTCTCTATCCTGCGCGCCGGAAACGGCATGTTGGACGGTGCTCTGGAACTGATCCCGTCCGCTCGGGTAGGTTTTGTCGGGCTTTATCGCGACGAAGAAACGCTGAAGCCGGTACAATATTATTTCAAAGCGCCCGAAGGGCTAAAGGATCGCCTGATCATCGCCGTTGATCCGATGCTGGCAACCGGTAACAGCTCTGCCGCCGCGATTGATCTGCTGAAAGAGGCGGGTGCCAGCGATATCCGGTTCCTGTGCCTGTTGGCCGCGCCCGAAGGCGTAGAACGCATGAAAGAGGCGCATCCGGATGTCAAAATCGTCACCGCCGCACTGGATCGTCAGTTGAACTCAAAAGGCTATATCATGCCGGGGCTGGGCGATGCCGGTGACCGGATGTTCGGCACTAAGTAACCGGGGTTTATTGCCCGCAGATATTCTGCAGCCGGACCCAATCGCGGTCCGGCAGGACCTGTTCCAGCGTTCTACCGGCCATCGGGTCTGCCTCAATCAGGCCAAGAACAGATTCCCCGGTAATGTCACGCGCATAGGCGTAAGGCGTCGAGGGCATGGCAGCCTGCGCAAACACCGCCAACAGATCGTCCTGCGGGATATCCGGGCGCGGTCCGGCCAGAACCTGCTCGGTATAGCGGTCGATGATACCAGGGGTCAGTTCGCCGGTGGTCAGCAACCGGAAGGCAGCCGTGGGCCCGGTCCGATCCAGCATATCGTCCAGCGGATCCTGTATTTGCGCCCGTGCACGGGCGGCAAGGACATAGCCAGCCGCAACCGCAGGATCTTCGTGATCTTCGACCAACGCGCGGTTCAACAGAACCGTTCCTCCGGGCAGGCTGAGGCTGTCGGGCACTCCGGCGGGTACGATCACGATCTGCCTGACACCTGTTCTGCGCGCCAGCATCTGCAACGATGCCTGTGCATCCGGCGAGGAGCAGGCCTTGCCTGACACACGCTCGATCCGTTGCAGGACAGCGGAGGCGATTTCCTGTCGTTTGATATCCGGCACCACCGACACGACATGGTTTTGCAGCGCTCCGGGCAGCCACAACAGCAACACGGCCAGAACGGCCAGCACCACCCCGGCGACCGAGGCCCAGCGCAAGCGCCCGGGATGCGGTCGGGACCGGTCGATAGCGCGCTGCAGGCGGTCTATGGCCTCAAGCATCGTGGTTTCTGACTGCGCCAGTTCCAGGGTTTCGTCCGGATCGCCGTCGGGGTTGAAGATCGCCGGATAAGACCCGGGGTTCTGCTGCACCAGAGCCGCCAGTGACCAATGCGTCAGGGCGCGGTCGTTGAAATCCGAGATGGTCAGCGTCGCCTCGCCAATGGAAACCACAACTTCGCGCCGTTGTTCATCGGGCGAGGGGTGCCACAGACCGGTGGCTTCGATCCGCTGGTACTGTTTCAGTGCGGTCATCGGGTAATGCTGCTCAGTATTATTTTGTCTGACCCTAGCATGGTGAAATCCCGCGGCGCAAACCCGTTGCGAACGGATCGGGCGGGTTGACGGGCCAGCCACAGCCCGTCGGGCAATTCTGTCGGGGTCGAACCATGCGTGTCAGGCCCATAGGGGCGAATTTTGTGGCTAATGGCACGGTCTGCACAAGGACAGGCGCGGGCGCCAAAGAATCAGGTCAGGCGAATGTTGCTCGGCAGTGTCTGGTTTCCAAATCAGCTCCAAAGCGTTGGGAAAGGCCCGCGTTGTTCGCGCAAATTCAGCGGATTGCGGGAAACGAGGCCTCAATTGGGCTCAAATGTGGCAAAACTAAGTTCGGTCGAAATTTCCATGCTAGCACTGATGGATCGTTTTTTTTGGGTGCCAAAAGGGGGGACGGTACGTGTTGCAAGTAGTGAGTGTTTCAGGTTTTTCAAATCAACCAATCAGCGTTCAATCCGGGGTGGGGCAGTCGGCGCGACGCGGCGGGTTTGTGCATGGCACAAAGATCGCCACGACCAGCGGCTGGAAGTTGGTTGAACGTATCGCGCCGGGTGATCTGGTTCGTACGTTGGACAATGGATTCAAAGAAGTCCGGCGAGTTTCCACGGATATGATTTCAATCCCTGCGGATGAATCCCGGGCTGACTATCTGCCGGTTCAGGTGCCATCCCGTGCGGCCTATAATGGGCGCGCGGTGTGGCTGATGCCGGAACAGGGCATGGCGCTTGATCACAGCAAGCTTGATCCGTCGGTCCATGGGATCTCCGTAGTGCCCGCAAGATTGCTCAGCGGTGCCGCTCGGCTCAGGTCGCGCGCGCCAGCGGCGGCGTTCGAAGTCAGCACCTTGTTCTTCGATCACGATGAGGTGGTCTTTGTCGAAGGCGGGTTGCAGGCCTATTGCACGGCCTGCCGATTTGGCGGGCAATCGGCGTCAGGCGGACCAACCTATGACGTTCTGGGGGACGAGGACGCCGCGGAATGGATCGACATAATTGCATTCAAGGGCGATTTGTCGGCCCTTGCAAACCCATTGGGCGCACTGCCTGCGCCCATTCCGCAGGAACCGATTTTCCCGATCCGCCCGGCCCTTGGGGTCCGGCGACCGGGACGTCCCGGTCGCCCCGAGGCGCTGGCGTTGTTTCTGCGGTCTGAATGGCAGACCTAACCAAACACATGAGAAAGATGCAGGCGGGTGGCGTCATCCGCCTGCATCACCTTTTCAGGCGGCTTTTGCTTCGGGGTTGAAGCGGCCATAAAAGCTCTGACCTTTGTCGGCCATCTCGCGCAGCAGGGGCGGGCAGGCATACCTGTCGCCGTACTTTTCGGCCAGTTGATCGCAACGCTCGGCCGCATAGGGCGTGCCGATGATGTCCAGCCAACTCAGCGGACCGCCGGACCAAGGGGCAAAGCCCCAGCCCAGAATAGCGCCGACATCACCTTCGCGGATGTCTTCCAGAACACCTTCTTCCAACGCACGGACCGCTTCCAACACCTGCGCGAACATCAGGCGTTCCTGCACTTCGATCAGGTCGGGCTGGTCTTCGGCGTGGGGGTATTTTTCGGCCAGGCCTTTCCAGTATTCGGTGCGCTTGCCCTTTTCATCATAGTCAAAGAAGCCCGCGTTTGCCTTGCGGCCCAGACGGCCCTGTTCTTCCATCCAGAAGATCAGATCGTCGCCCGGGTTTTCCGGATAGGCATTGCCCATCGCGGCCTTCGTGGCGCGGGCAATCTTGGCCCCCAGATCAATTGAGGTCTCATCATTCAGCTGGATCGGACCAACCGGGAAACCCAATTGGCGCACGGCGTTGTCGATCAGAACCGGGCTGACGCCCTCTGTGATCATCCGCAGACCTTCGTTGATATAGGGAATGATGCAGCGGTTCGCGTAGAAAAAGCGCGCATCGTTGACCACGATTGGCGTCTTGCGGATCTGGCGCACATAATCCAGCGCCTTTGCCACCGCGCGATCGCCGGTTTCCTTGCCCTTGATGATCTCGACCAGGAACATCTTCTCAACCGGTGAGAAGAAGTGGATGCCGATGAACTGATCCGGGCGCACGCTCGCCTTGGCCAGATCCGAGATCGGCAGAGTCGACGTGTTCGAGGCAAAGATGCAATCCTCGGGGATGATCGCCTCGACCTTTTTGGTCATCTCGGCCTTGACGCCCGGGTCTTCGAACACCGCCTCGATGATCAGGTCGCAACCCTTGAGGGTATCCAGATCCGGGGTCGCGTTGATTCGGTCCAGCATGGCCTCTTTCTTCTCAGCCGTGGTCTTGCCGCGTTTGATACCCTTGTCCAGATAGGCCTCGGAATAGGCTTTACCCTTGTCGGCTGCGTCCTGATCGCGGTCGATCAGTACAACCTCCATCCCTGCCTGAGCCGACACCAGCGCGATGCCGGCACCCATCATGCCCGCGCCCAGAACGCCGATCTTCTTGACCCGCTGATCCGGCACACCCGCCGGGCGCACAGCACCTTTTTCCAACGCTTCCTTGTTCAGGAACAGCGACCGGATCATCGCACCCGAGGATGGGTTCATCAGAACCGAGGTGAACCAACGCGCCTCGATCTTCAGTGCGGTATCGAAATCGACCAGAGCACCTTCGTAAACCGCGCTCAGCAGCGCCTTGGCCGCCGGAAACGCGCCTTGCGTCTTGGCGTTCACCATCGCCGAGGCACCAACAAAGTTCATGAAACCGGCAGGATGATAGGGCGCACCGCCGGGCATCTTGTAACCCTTGGCGTCCCACGGTTTCACCAGATCGCCGTCCTTGGCGTTCAGCACCCACTCTTTCGCGGCAGCAACAGGATCGGCGGCGATTTCATCAACATAACCCGCGCCGTTCGCTTTTTTGACGTCCAGCATCTTGCCTTCCAACAGCAGCGGAGCCGCTGCGATGGCGCCAACCTTGCGCACCATCCGCGTGGTGCCACCTGCGCCCGGGAAAATGCCAACCATGATCTCGGGCAGGCCATATTTCGCCTTGGGGTTTTCGGCGGCAAATATGCGGTGCGTTGACAGCGGCAGTTCCATCCCGATACCTGCGGCAGTGCCGGGCAGGGCGGTCGCGATGGGCTTGCCACCCTTTTTGGTCTTGGGGTCCATGCCCGCCATCTCGATCTTGCGCAGCAGGGCGTGCATCTGCATCGTGCCCTCGAACAGACCCTTGGCCGGATCGTCGCCCGCCTGTTCCTTCATCACCGCCAGCAGGTTTAGGTCCATGCCACCGGCAAACGAGCCTTCCTTGCCGCTGGTGATGACGATGCCTTTGACATCCTCATCTGCCAGCGCCTGATCGATCAGGTCGCTCAGCAGTGCCAGCCCATCAAAGGACATCACGTTCATGGTTTTCCCGGGCACGTCCCAGGTGATCAGGGCGACGCCGTCCGCGTCTTTTGTCAGAGTGAAATCAGTCATTGTCATCTCCAATCTGGTCAGCCGTCAGCGGGCTGCCATCCTTGCGGGTGAAAGAGAATCCGTTCTCATCATCCTTCACCATCATGTCTAAGTCGCTGTAATAGCCAGTCTCGGTCGGGGTCCGCGTACCCACCACCAGAAAAGTCGCAGGCGCATCGGTCTTGTTCACAAGGTGATGGCCATTGGCCTCGCCCGCAGGCCAAGCCGCGCAATCGCCGGGCAGCATTTCGTGCTCACCATCATCGTCAATCAGCACACATGTGCCGCTGAGCATGATGGCGAACTCGTCCTGCTCCATATGGTAGTGGCGCAGCGAGGACAGGCCCTGCGGTTCAAGACGTACGATATTGACGCCGTATTGGGTTAAACCGCCTGCATCACCAATGCGCTGGACAAACCGACCTGCGGTCGCTTGCGCCAGCTTGCCGGGGTAAGACGATCCGCCCTGAAACGGGATTTGGGAAAGGTTCAGCTTGGGCATCAGACGCGCTCGATAATGGTTGCTGCACCCATGCCGGACGCTATGCAAAGCGTGGCCAGACCGGTTTCCTTGTCCTGACGCTCCAACTCATCCAGCAAAGTACCGATGATCATTGCGCCGGTCGCGCCCAGCGGGTGACCCATCGCAATCGAACCGCCATTGACGTTCACCAAACCGGGGTCGACATCAAACGCCTGCTGGAACCGCAGCACAACCGAGGCGAAGGCCTCGTTCACCTCGAACAGGTCCAGATCGCTGATCTTCATGCCGTTATCGGCGAGGATTTTCTCGGTCACCGGAACCGGGCCGGTCAGCATGATGGTCGGATCGGTGCCGATCTTGGCGGTTGCCTTGATGCGCGCGCGCGGCTTAAGCCCGTATTTCTCACCAAATTCCTTGTTACCGATCAGAACCGCAGCAGCACCGTCCACAATCCCCGAGCTGTTGCCCGCATGGTGGATATGGTTCACGCGTTCAAGATGCGGGTATTTCAGCATCGCGACTTTGTCGAAACCCGGCATCTGCTCACCCATCATGGCAAATGACGGGTTCAGCGCGCCGAGGCTTTGCATGTCGGTGCCGGGGCGCATGTATTCGTCGCGGTCCAGAATGGTCAGGCCGTTCTGATCCTTGACGGTGATGACCGATTTGTCGAACCGGTTGTCTGCCCAGGCTTCTGCCGCACGTTTCTGCGATTCAACCGCCAACGCATCCGCATCATCGCGGCTGAACCCATATTCGGTCGCGATGATATCAGCCGAAATACCCTGCGGCACAAAATAAGTGTCCATCGCCAGCGTTGGATCAACCGCAATCGCCGCACCGTCGCTGTCCATCGCCACGCGGCCCATCATTTCAACGCCGCCCGCGATATAGGCCTCACCCGCGCCGCCCCTGACCTGGTTCGCGGCCAGGTTCACCGCCTCCATGCCCGAAGCACAGAACCGGTTGATCGCCAGACCGGGGATAGATTCGTCCAGATCGGATGCCAGTACCGCCGAACGGGCCAGACAGCCGCCCTGTTCCATTACTTGCGTGACGTTGCCCCAGATCACATCCTCGACGGCGTGACCCTCCAGATTATTGCGCTCTTTCATCGCGTTCAGGGTCAGGGCGGACAGGCGTACCGAGGTTACCTCGTGCAGGCTGCCATCCTTGCGGCCCTTTCCGCGCGGTGTGCGCAGGGCGTCATAGATATATGCTTCGGTCATGGGGTTCTCCTCAAGCGCGATCCGACGGGTTGCCGGGCATCAGGTCATAGGGGTGTTTCCAGCCTGGCTGTTCCGAGAGGCGGTTCAGCCAGGCGTCGATATGGGGCCAGTCCGCGCGGTCGAAGCCGAACGGTTCGGGGTAATAGAGGTAGCCGCAGCAACTGATGTCGGCATTGGTCACACCATCGCCAACGATCCAGTCGCGCGCCTTAAGATGCGCGTTCAGGATCTGATAAGCCGCTTTCAGGCGGCCCTGATTAATGGCGATCACATCCGGGTTGCGGTGTTCCTCGGGCAGAAAGTTGATCAGGAAACGGGTCATCCCGGCCATCGAACTAAGCTTGTGGTTGTCCCACAGAACCCAGCGAAAGATGTCATAGTTCTCGTCACGACTCTGTCCGCCGAACTTGCCGGATTTCTCGGTCACATAGGCCTGAATGGCGCCCGACTGGCTGGTGCGAAAATCGCCGTCGACCAGAAACGGGGCCTCGCCCATCTCGTTGACATTCCTGCGGTATTCGGGCGTGCGGGTTTCGCCGTTGAAGAAATCGACAAACACCGCCTCCCACTCCAGCCCAGACATCTCCAGCGCCAGCGCGGCCTTGTATGAATTTCCGCTTTCTCCAAAACAATACAGTTTGATGGTCATGCGATTGCCCCTCCCGTGGCGCGTGTGGTTCGGTCGGAATTGAGTATTTAAGAAAAGATGAAGCGAACACCGTAACCCTTACTTAACTCCTGTCTGTTTCATTGCCCTTGCGGTACAGGCTGGAGAGCCGATGATCGCAAAAGGTGAAGTCGTCCCTGTCCTGATGGCGAGCGCGCCCGGTGGCAGGGGCGCATCACTTCTTCATCTTTTCCCAAATACTCCCGCCGGAGGCGTCCTGCCTTGCGAAATTGCACAGACCGAAATGTTGTTCGCTCAAGTGTCACCGTTTGCGGGCCTCCAACTCGGAATTAAAAATACGCAGGCGGTGGGTCAGGTTCTCTTCGTCGATCACGCTGTTGAAGTTCTCGAACAGAAAGGACAATGCCTCACCCTCGTCCAGACCGGCCTCGCGGGCAAATCCGCGCAGTTTGCGATACCCGTCCTCGGTCATCGCAACAGGAAATCGGCGGGTCAGGCGAAATCGTTTCGGCATGTGATGTCCTCCGGTTAGCCGGGTCCGGGCGATAGCGCTCAGACCCGGGCTGAGATCAGAAGTTCGCTGCGTCCAAGGCCATAACCGTGTCCGCTCCCGACTGGATGCGGGCCATGTAGTAGCGGCCGGTGTTGATCTTGGTCTCGTAGAAAGCGGAATCCGATGCGCCACCGTCCAGCGCGTCCTGCGCGGCTTTGGCCATCTGCGCCCACATCAGGCCCAAGCAGACATGACCGAACATGCGCATGAAATCATAAGAGCCCGACAGCGCGCTATTGGGGTTCTTCATGCCTTCCTGCATGAAATACATGCCCGCCGCCTGCAGATCCTTGGACGCGGCCTTGAGCGGTTCGATGAACGCCGTGTCATAGGCTTCATCCTGACCGGCGTTGTCCTTGCAGAAGCTTTTGACCATGTCGAAAAAGACCATGACGTGCTTGCCACCGTCCTGCGCCAGCTTGCGGCCCACCAGATCCAGCGCCTGAACGCCATTGGCGCCCTCGTAGATCATCGCGATGCGGGCGTCGCGCGTGTATTGCGACATGCCCCATTCTTCGATGTAGCCGTGGCCGCCATAGACCTGTTGCGCCTGAACGGTCATGTCATAGCCTTCATCCGTCAGAAAGCCCTTGATGACCGGGGTCAGCAGCGAGATCAGGCCGTCCGCGTCCTTGTCGTCAGACCGGTGCGCCTTGTCGATCATCGTCGCACCCCATAGCAGGAATGCCCGCGCACCTTCGGTAAAGCTTTTCTGGTCCATCAGGCTGCGGCGAATGTCGGGATGCACGATCAGCGGGTCGGCGGGGCCGTCGGGATTCTTGACGCCGGTCACGTCACGGCCCTGCAGGCGATCCTTGGCGTATTCCAGCGCGTTCTGGTATGCGGCCTCGGCCTGGCTGACGCCCTGCATGCCGACGCCCAGGCGAGCCTCGTTCATCATCGTGAACATGGCGCGCATGCCTTTGTGCTCTTCGCCCAGCAGCCAGCCTGTCGCCTCGTCATAGTTCATCACACAGGTCGAGTTGCCGTGGATGCCCATCTTTTCCTCGATCTTGCCGACCGAAACACCGTTGCGTTCACCCGGGCTGCCGTCTTCGTTGACGATAAACTTGGGCACGATGAACAGCGACACGCCTTTGATACCCTCGGGGCCGCCGGGGATTTTGGCCAGAACCAGATGGATAATGTTGTCGGCCATGTCATGGTCACCGGCCGAAATAAAGATCTTTTGCCCGGAGATTTTGTAACTTCCATCACCCTGCGGTTCCGCCTTGGTGCGCATCAGGCCCAGATCAGTGCCGCAATGTGGTTCCGTCAGGTTCATGGTGCCGGTCCATTCACAGCTGACCATGTTCGGGAGATAGGTGTTTTTCTGTTCGTCGGTGCCATGCGCCAGAATGGCCGAGGCCGCGCCATGGGTCAGGCCCTGATACATGGTGAACGCCTGATTGGAGCCCGAAAACATCTCGCCCACGGCTGTGCCGATGACATACGGCATGTTCTGGCCGCCATATTCCTCGGGCATGTCCAGCCCAGGCCAGCCGGCTTCTTTCATCTGCTCGAAAGCGTCCTTGAACCCGGTAGGGGTGTATACGACGCCATTCTCCAGACGGCAGCCTTCGGTGTCTCCCACAACGTTCAGCGGATGCAGCACGTTTGTAGCAACCTTGCCAGCCTCTTCCAGAACGGCGCCGGTGAATTCGGCCTCCAGCTCGTTATAGCCCGGAATGTCAGATGCCGAGACGTTAAGAACATCGTGCAGAATGAACTGCATGTCTTTGGTTGGTGCGGTGTAGACGGGCATATGAAGCTCCCTTAATTCAAATGTCCGGAAGGCCGTGGGGTTTATTCAGCGGCTTTCTTTTCCTGTTTCATCGAGGCGATGACTTTCTCGCCCCAGCGCAACTGCTCTTTCAGATCGTCAATGGCCTGGGTCAGCTCCTCGCGGCGCAATTCCATGTCTGCCAGACGTTCGCACGCGATTTCATAGGTGCGCGACATCTGCGTCACTTGCTGATCGCCGACATGGTAGAGGTCCAGAAGCTGGCGAATCTCTTCGAGGCTGAAGCCAAAGCGCTTGCCGCGCAGGATCAGCTTCAGGCGCGCACGGTCACGTTTTGTGAAAAGACGCCTTTGGCCTTCACGGATCGGAAACAAAAGCTCCTTGGCCTCGTAGAACCGCAAGGTGCGGGGCGTGACATCATAGGTCTCGCACATTTCGCGGATGGTCATCAGATCTTCGGTCATGGTTCAAACTCTCATCACTGGCGTTGTGACTATGAATTGCGCAGTTGGTGGGTGTCTTACAACATAAAGGTGACGTTTACGTAATCCGGACGCTGCGTCACAAGTGGCTTGACGTAACTTCCGGTCGCGTCAATCGGTGTTTC
>CAXXPZ010000011.1:0-11266 GCA_963422555.2 uncultured Ruegeria sp. | reverse complement strand
CGCTCATCGAAAGTAAAGTAACCGCCGTCCACATCACTGGCATAATAGCTCATTGATCGCTGACCCCCAAATTGTCATCTCAGGTTTCTATGCAATCTGTTACCCCAAACTTCTGAAATTCGGCAATGCGCCTTTCCGACATTTCAGGACGATCCCACGATGATTTTGGTTGATTCTTGCCGATGCAGCGCTCGACCACCTCGTCCGCAAAGAATGTCATATTGAATTCAGTCAGAGGGGTAGCTGGGTAGTTACGATTCCGCATAGAAAAAGTGACAAGACCGCCCGTTTTTCTTGGCTTCGTACAAGGCCTGATCGGCTGCATTCAGAACCGCCGCCCAATCCCGCGCCTCGAACTGGGTAAACAAGGCGGTCGCCAATGCTGGCCGAAACCTCGCAAGTCTCACCTTCGAATGCCATCGGTTCGCGCAGTCGGGCAATCAGCCTCGCGGCAATAGTTCCGAGCACGTTCCGATTACTCAGCCCTTTGAAAATCAACACAAACTCGTCACCTCCGATCCGGGCTACAGAATCCTCGCTGCGGGTTTCCTCCAACATGATCCGGGCGGCTTGTTGCAGCACGTAATCCCCTGCGGCATGGCCCAGACGATCATTTACCGATTTGAAAAAATCCAGATCTAAATGCATCAAGGCAAAGTTTGAATTCGACTGGATGAGGTGCCCCAGAATGTGATCCATCGCACGCCGGTTTCTCCAGACCGGTCAGCGTGTCGGTATAGGCCTGTTCTTCGGCCTCTAGCATGGCGCCCTGCAGGCGCAGGTTCAGGGATCGCGACGCCTCCATTGCGGCGGATTTGGCCTCGACCAGATATAGCAATTCGATGGCCAGATCCGTTCCCGAAAAGTCCGCGCTTGTCAGAGCGTAATCCCGCACCGCGTCCAGAATCGAAATTCCGAAAGACAGGTTGACAACCGCACCCGAACGGTTAGGAAGCGGCGCAATCAGCCCCTTGAGCGCCGTGCGCGGCTCGTCGCGAAATCTGAGGTGCAACCGACCGCCCGCCGCCGCCATCAGCCCCGGAACTGTGGTCACCGACCGGGGGCGAAGAAGTTCGAAACAGGGCCAGAAAGCCCTGACCGACCATCGGTTCATCTGGCCTCAGCTTCTGCAGCGTCGGACCGACCCGCTGTATCTGCCCGGCCTCATCGACCAGAACGAACATCGGGCACAGGGTTTCCAACAGGTTCGCCAGATCAATCCTGTCTGTCATAGGTTTCTCGCCCCAAGATCGAATTGACGGCCTTCGGCAAACGCACTTTCCACCAGAATGATCGAGATCACCTCAACCGCGCCCTGACACCCGTCATGAGACAGCATGACAAGCGCGCCATAGTCATCCGCCATTGCCCGCAGCACACCCGTCATGACGCTGGAAAACCCCGGCAACCCCGGAAAGCAATGTAGAGTATATTCCGTCGGAGACTGCTCTCGCAATTCCAGCGCGGGCAGGTCCAGATCCGACACCGCAAGCCGAGCCCGATCCGACAAATCGTCCAGCGAATGCAGGAATTTCGGCATCAAGTGACCCCACCAAAGCGCAAGAGACGGCGCAACCCCTCGGTATTCGGGTGCGAGACGAGGTAGGTTCCAAGATCCTCAAGAAACTCGGCACGCGGCCGGTTCAAGTCGGCGCATAGCCCGTCCAGGATACGCGTCGACATCTCGACGTCGTAGATCAACATGGGTTCGAACTCGGCAAAGCCCAGCCCGGCCACCTCGGTTGCGCGTTGCCAGCAGGCCTGACCATAGGTGGCGCAGACGAATGACTGGATCGCCCTGTTGATCAGACCGTGCATGTTTTGCCTCTGGTTTCGCTTGCCCCATGATTTGAGCGCATAAAACCTTAACAAACTGCCAAAATCGGTCAGAAAACCCCCATTATCCCGAGTGGTTTCAACGTGATACTAACGCTCAGGTTGCAACGCGAAACCGGTCTAGAAATCCGTGGGTGCTCCGCCTTCTGCCTTTCGCCGTTCGACAAATTCGGCCAATTCCTCGCGGATGGCCTCATCCATCGGTGGTGCCTCAAAACTGCCGACAATGTCCTTGAACATCCTGTGCGCCCGCTCGGCGGTCCAGATTCCACCGGCTGCGTCCCAGGCTTCGTAGTTTTTCCAGTCGCTCAGGAATGGCTGGTAAAAGGCCGTGGAATATCGATCCTGCGTGTGCTGTATCCCAAAAAAGTGGCCGTCATTGCCAACATCGCGAATGGCCTCAAATGCGATATCGTCCGGTCCGGTCGCAGTCAGTTCGGGTTGCATATACCGTTGAATATGCTGCAGGATTTCGCAATCCATGACGAACTTTTCTGGGCTTGCAATCAGACCGCCCTCAAGCCAGCCCGCCGCGTGATAGACCATGTTCGTGCCCGACTGCACCGCTGCCCACAGAGAATTCGATGTCTCCCATATCGACTGCCCGTCCGGCACATTCGCCGCGCAGACCCCGGAGGAACGCATTGGAAGATTGTAGAACCGGGCCATCTGTCCCGTCATCTGGGTCGAGCGCATGTATTCCGGCGTTCCAAACGCGGGCGCGCCCGATTTCATATCAACATTTGATGTGAACGTGCCGATGACGCAGGGGATGCCGGGGCGGACATATTGGAACAGCGCAATCGCGCACAGCGCCTCGGCCAGTGACTGGGCGACAGCGCCTGCCATCGTCACCGGTGCCATGGCCCCGGCCAGCGTGAACGGGGTCACCACAATCGCCTGCCCGCGCCGCGCTAGACGCAGGCAGCCGTCAATCATGGGATGGTCGTGCTTTAGTGGTGAGGTCGAATTGATGTTGGAATACATCCGAGGCGTGGACTCGAATTCCTCATCACTAAGGCCGCTTGCGATGCGCACCATCTCCATCACGTCCTCGACCCGCTCTTTGCCCAGGCAATAGGCGTGCATGGCCTTGTCGGTCAGCGTCAGCTTGTCATAGAGCACATCCAGATGGCGCACGCTTGCGTGAATATCCACCGGTTCAACCGGATAGCCTCCGGCAAAGTGGATACAGTTGAAATACTGCGTGAGTTTCAGCAGGTCCTGACACATCCGTCGGTTGCCCGGGACTTTCTTGCCGATCTCCATGTCCCAGTAATTCGGCGGTGACGAGACGTTTCCGAACACCAGATTCTGGCCGCCAATGGTGATCTTCCGATCCGGGTTGCGCGGTGTAATGGTGAAGGTCGACGGGGCCTTGGCCACCATTTCCATCACGAAATCACGGCCCATTCGGACGTTGTCGCCCGTGATCGTGCATCCGGCTTCGCGCAGGATGCCGATGGCCTCTTTGTTGTAGAACTCGATACCGATCTCTTCGAGAATGCGCATCGCGCCTTCGTGGATGGCCTCGATCCCTTCGGGACCCAGCGGCTCGGTCGGGCGATCCGTGTTCACCGGTGGGTTCCACGGCATCTGATCGATCACTTCACCGCCTCGACGGGCGGCGGCACCAGCGCGACCGCCGCTACGGCGTCGGGATGTCCTGGTCTCAGCCATTTTGGTCCTCCGGATCCTGCTTTTGTCCAAGCAAGCCCCGAAGTGCCGGGCGATGGCCGCTCTGTCTGCGACAGGAGATGTCGGTTTTGAAGATCGATGAGGCGAAAATCACCCCAACGATGTCACTTGCCCGACAACCAGCCGGGGATATGACCGATATCGGGCAGAACCACATCCGCCAGCGGCTGTAGCGCTTCGGCCGGGGCGACGCCGGTCAGCACCCCGATCGTGATCATTCCCGCAGCGCGCCCGGCCTCAAGATCGTGGCGGCTGTCGCCGACCATGGCGATGCGCGCGGGATCGATTTTCACATGGCTGGCAAAGGCCAGCAACTGACCCGGTCCGGGCTTGAACCCGTGGCCGCTGTCATATCCGGCAACAAAATCGAAATGGTCCCGGACACCCATTGAATCCAGATGCTGAACGGCGGGCATCTCTCCGTCATTTGTCGCAACACCCAGCTTTAGCCCGGCCTGCCGCAAGCCGGTCAGGAACGGGTCAAGAGGCACGGCTGGCACCTGTTCGGCCACAGCAGATTCGCGGTTCAGGATGTCCACCAGCCCGGAATGGGTGTGCCCCTGAAGATGCGGCAGCAAGGCATCGGCGATTTCACCGACTGTTCCGGCGATCACGACACTGTCAGGTTCATAACGATCCTGCGCAAAATCAAAACCGATGACCCTGCCCAACTGGGCGGCGCGTTCAGTATCGCCATCCGCGAGACGCAAAAGGGCAGCGCGGCCAAACGCCCCCCAGGTGGCAACGAAATCAAACAGCGTGCCGTCCTTGTCGAACACGAGGGCATCAATTGGCATGACCATAAACTCCTGTCAGGTCCAGTGCATTTCCGCGTCGCCCGACAAGACCGAGCGGGCCTGAGCTGGTAGATCATAAGGCACCGAATTAGCGTCACAAAATTCGATCACCCATGAATCATCCATCAACAGAAAGTCAAGGACCGAGGCCAGAAACACTGTCTCGCCCGCGCGATCCCGCAGATCCTGCGCCGAGGCCCCCGTGGCCCCAAGAAACACCGGCAGCAACTCTTCGTTGGCCACCAGCCAGCCCAGCGCATTCAGGGCCAGCGTTTCTGAGGAATTGGCTGAGATCGGCATAAACTCGCCTCGTATCTGGGCTTGGAAAGGGTTTGTTAACCAGACTCATAAACACTTTGGCAACGCATGCAATCTAACGGTGATCGTCTATGTCCGTGCAAGGCACCATACTTGTCCTCGACGGGGTCTCGACCAATCGCATCATGCTCAAGGTGCAATTGACAGCGGCCTGGTATCAGGTCGTTCAGGCAGAGCGGCTGACGGGGCTGCCGGCCTTGTTACGGCGGACCCGACCCGACCTTGTGCTGACAGCGCAAACTCTACCGGATGGCAGGGCGGCGGATGTCAAACGGCTGTTGGCCAGTGATCCGGCATTGGCAGATGTGCCGGTGGTCGCTATCACGCCGCAAAACGACAAGGCCGCGCGTTTACAGGCGCTGGCGGACGGGTTGGATGACGTACTGGCCTATCCGTTCAAGGACACCTTGTTGCTGGCCCATGTGCGCAGCCTGCTGCGCGCACGCGTTGAACGGCAAGAGTTGCGAATCAAGGACGATTCCCAACCTATCGGCTTTGCCGAACCCGCCGCCGCCCTGATTGCCCCGCCCCCTGCCAGCCTGATCGCGATCCTGACCCAAAGCACACGGACGGGATCAAAATGGAGCAGGGCTTTGTCCGGCCAGGTTCCGCACCCCATATCCAGCCACACATTGCCAAACCTGCAGGGTATCCTGTCAGACCCTGTGCCTGATGCCATTGTGGTCGAGCTTGGGCGCAGCGCTGTCGGCCGGAATGTTCTGGCGGATCTGCGATCCCGGGGGGCGACGCGTCACACGGTCCTGATCGGCGTTATGCAAGACGAAAACCCGGACCTTGTCGCCGAGGCGCTGGATTGGGGGGCTGATGCTGTCTGTCAGGGCGGGTTCGATCCGGACGAGGTTGCCCTGAGACTGGAACGCCAGATTGCCCGCAAGCGGCGCGACGACGGGTTGCGGGCGTTCTTACGCAAGGGGTTGGCCGATTCGCTGACAGACCCGCTGACGGGCCTGCACAATCGTCGCTATGCCATGGGGGCACTGGATCAGGTCGTGCGTCAATCCCTGCACACGGGGCGCAGTTTCGCCGTCATGCTTGCCGATCTGGATCATTTTAAATCGATCAATGACAAGTACGGCCATAGCGGCGGTGATCTGGTGTTGACAGAGACGGCCAGCAGGTTGCAACGCACGGTCGGGAAAACAGGGTTTGCCGCCCGGATCGGGGGCGAAGAATTCATGATCTGCCTGCCCGACGTGCCGCACAATCAGGCACTGCGGGTGGCGGATTTGATCTGCGATCGCATCTGCGCCGAACCGTTCCGCTTTTCAGAGCCGCAATTGTCGATCCCGGTCACGGTCAGCATCGGCATGAGACTGTGTGATCCCCGGGACCTGGTTCACCTTGGCAATCCAATTCCGGTTGGTGATCTGCTGAAATCTGCGGATCTGGCGCTGTATGCCGCCAAAAGAGCCGGACGCAATCAGGTGCGCATCCGGCCAAGCGCGGCGTGATCAGCGCCTAGTCTTTCCTGTGCTTACCCTTTCGGTGGGGTCCGCGTTTGATCACCTCTTCCAATCGCTCGGCATATATCTGGCGTTCTCCATCCGTCATGGCGGTAACCTGCGCCAGCCATTGCTGATGCAGCGCCGCCTGCAAATCCGCAGTGGCCTGCGACTGCTGATCCAGCAGAGCCTGAACGGCGGCCGGGTCAAAAGGCATGACCTGCAATGCCTGGCTGAGTGCGCTGAAATCCTGCGAACGGCGGTTCGAGCCCTTGCTGCGCAAGGCCGACAATTCACCCCTCATCGCCTTGCGATCCTCTTTGGGCAATGCATGGTACAGCGCAAAGCCAAATCCCGGCGGCACTCTTGCGTGATCTCCGCCCCTGAACCGCAAGGTCGTGCCGAGGATGACGCCGACGACCAACAGGTTCACGGCAAGCGAAACCGTCAGCAGGATCGGCATCCATCTGCGCTTTAATCCGGGATTGTCACTCATTCCTCAGCCTCCAGAAAATCGGCGTCCAAATTCAGATCCGCCACCAGAAATGTGGTTTCCTGCGCATAGATGAAATTGGCGGGGTCAGGCAGAAAAGCCGGGGCCGAAAATCCTATCCAAACCCCCGCCGCACTGGCCGCGACCAGACCGCCCAGCACACGCCACCCGCCGACGCCTTCAAATGCCTGCAGCCACGACCGGCGCGCAGGCCGGCCTGTCGCGTTTAACCGACGCAGCCGAACCGCCTCGGCGTCGGTTTCGATCCGAACCGCTAAGTCCTCGGGCAACGCGGGGCGCTCTTGCCGGGCTTGGGCAAACAGGTTTTCCAGTTCATCGTTGTCAGCCATTTTCATACCCCAATTCGTCGCGTCGTCCCGCCAGACTAGCTGCCAGAGCCCGTTTTCCCCGTGCGATCAGACTTTCGACCGCCTCAACCGAGATGTCCATGATCCCGGCGATTTCGGGATTGGGCAATTCCTCGATATGCCGCAAAATCACGGCCTGTTGCTGCCGTTCCGGCAATTGACCCAATGCAGTCTGCAGGGCATCTTTGCGCGCGTCGTCCTGCATCCGGTCCACCACGCTGGCAGCGCCATCCTGAACCTCTGGCGCGTTCTCCAGTGTTTGCGGTCGCTTGCGCCGCCTTTGATCCACGCACAGGTTCAGCGTCACACGGTACAGCCAGGTCGAGACCTGCGCCTGTCCCGGCACCCAGTCGGGCGCCATCTGCCAAAGCCGCATCATCGCTTCCTGCGTTATGTCTTCAGCCTCGGACCGGTTTCCCAGCATCCTCAAGGCCACCGAAAAACTACGTGGTCCCAGGCGATCGGTCAGTAGGCGCGCGGCCATTGCATCACCATCGGCAAACCGGCCCAGCAACGCATCGTCGCTGGGCTCGGGCATGGCAGCAGAGCCGCCACGCGCCTGTTCCGGGTGGGAGGTCAGATCCTCCATCCCGCATCAGTTATTGTCAGAGCCGTGATCGCCCTTGCGCTTGTGCTTGCGACCCATTCTGTCCTTTGCATCGGCATATTCCTGCTCCGAGATCGAACCGTTTCCGTCCGCGTCGATCCGCTCGAACATCTTTGCGCCCCGGCGGGGTTTGGGCAACTCATCCGTGCTGAGGAACCCGTTGTTGTTGGCATCTTGTCGCTCAAACATCTTCTGGACACGCTCGTTTGCCTTGGCCTGCGCGGCGGCCTGCATTTCATCCAGGCTCAGTTGACCGTCCCCGTCGCTGTCGGCATTGGTAAAGCGCTGCGTGCGATGCGCGTCGATTTCAGCCTGAGTAATCTGACCGTCGCCATTCGCATCCAGCTCCTGAAAAGTGGCCGGTTGCCGATCTTTTGGCCCCTTGGCAAGCGCAGCGGTGCCAGTAACCGCGACTGCGGACAGTACGATCGCCGAGATAAAGGTCGCAGATTTCATATCAGAATTCCCTTGTTAACGCGGCCCTGTGCCGCTGCTGATACTTGTTAAAACGCGTCCGGGTCGTGTTTCCGTCGTTCTTTTTCAATTTTTTCTGCAACGCATTTCATTCAACGCGCGAGGTTGCTAAATATAAGGCAACCGCCGCAAAGCGACGCACCCCCTTTTCCAACGCACCCATAATGCGCAATATCCCTACATCTGAATGCGCGAGTATCATCATGACAGATCACACCATCGATACGACGGTCGAGGAAGACCGCCCCACCCGCCCGGCTCTGATCCGGGGGCTCCGCTGCAAATGCCCCAATTGCGGCGAGGGGAAGCTGTTGCACAGCTTTCTCAAGGTCAACGATGAATGCGCGCAATGCGGGCAGGAACTGTTCCATCATCGGGCAGATGACGGCCCGGCTTATCTGACCATTCTGATCGTCGGCCACCTGCTGGCCCCGGCATTGCACCTTTCTTACGTGCATTGGCGGCCAGACCCGTGGACCATGGCCATTGCACTTTCCATCGGCTGCGTTGCCTTGTCGTTGTACCTGCTGCCCCGGCTCAAGGGGGCAGTTGTTGCCTATCAATGGGCGCACCGGATGCACGGGTTCGGCAATTCTGCATGAGTGCTGACAAAACAGCGATCCGCAATGCCTCAACCGTGATTGTATTGCGGGATCGGTTTGATGACCCTTCGGTCCTGATGGGACAGCGTGGGGCTGCGGCAGCGTTCATGCCTAACAAGTTCGTTTTTCCAGGCGGCGCTGTCGACCTGGAAGATGCAGGAATTCCCCTGTCTGCACCTTTGCCCGAAATCTGTCTCCAACGACTGTCCCACAGGTCTGAAACCGGGTTGGAAAACGCGCTGGCTGCGGCGGCCATTCGCGAGTTGTGGGAGGAAACGGGCCTGATCCTTGGCCAGCCCGGAACATGGCCGGGCGAGCCACCGCAAGATTGGCAGGCTTTTGCACAGATGGGATATCTGCCCACGGCCGATTCACTGCAATTCGTCTTTCGCGCCGTGACCCCGCCCGGACGTCCGCGCCGGTTCGATGCGCGGTTCTTTCTGGCGGATGCCGAGGCTATTCAGGGCGATCTGGATGACTTTACCCATGCCTCAGACGAGTTGTCGCATTTGCAGTGGGTCAAGATCCGAGAGGCGCGCGAGTATGATCTGCCCTTCATCACCGAGGTCGTTTTGGCCGAGATCGCTGCGCGCGCCGGGGATCGCACCCCACCTGAGAGCGTCCCCTTCTTTCTCAATAACGACGCCGCCAGCCTGTTTCTGCAGCTCAAAGGCTATCCGATGCCACAGGCTGACTGATCCCGGTCAGCGCATCCGGCTGATCACCGCGGTCACCTCGGGTTTTTTGCCCAATTCAGCCTTGGCGGTTTGACGAACGATCCGCCGCAGGGCTTCCTCCAGCTTGTCGTCATCGCGCAGGGTTTTTGCGTCAGCACGCATCAGAAACTGGTTCAGGTCTTCTTCCAGTACCTCGACCAGCCCTGCTTTGGACGTGCCGGTTTCCGGCAACCCGATCGTGTCGCACCACGGCTCGCCCAGCGGTTCGTCTTTTTCATCCAGAATAACCGTGACGGTGACATGGCCGTTCAGCGCCATGCGGATTCGGTCGCGTACAACGCCGTCCAAAGCGCCGATCTTGACCGTTCCGTCCAGATAGGTCCGGCCCGTTTCGACGTAATCCACCACGGTTGGCGCATTGCCGGTCAGGTCCAGCATGGTTCCGTTCACTGCCAATATGCCCGTCCGGCCACCGGCCTTCGCCACCTTGGCATGTTCGCGCAGGTGGCGGTGCTCACCATGCATCGGAATGATCATCTGCGGATCCATCAGCGCATGAACCCGTTCCAGATCAGGCCGGTTCGCGTGGCCTGAAACGTGATAAAGGCCCGAGCTGTCGTCGACGACATCCACGCCCTTTTCGCTCAGTTGGTTGATAATGCGGATCACGCCCTTTTCATTGCCGGGAATGGTCTTCGAGGAGAACAGGAACAGGTCGCCCTCTTTCGCCTCAAGCCCGCGATACTTGCCCCGGGCCAGCTGCGCACTGGCGGCGCGGCGTTCCCCCTGGCTGCCAGTCACGATCAGCATCAGGTTCTGACGTGGCACATCCACGGCCTCTTCGGCGCTGATGACGCGCGGAAAATCTACCAAAAGGCCCGTCTCGGTCGACGCCTCGATCATCCGCCGCATGGCGCGGCCCAGCAGTACGACTGAACGACCGGCCCTTTGACCTGCTTCGGCCAGCGTTTTTACCCGCGCCACGTTTGAGGCAAATGTGGTCGCGATCACCATGCCGCTGGCGTCCTGCACCAGCTTGGTGATCTCGGGCCCAACCTCGGATTCCGAGCGGCCGGGATGGGTCGAGAACACATTCGTGCTGTCACAGACCAAGGCCCTGACACCGGATTTGGCCACGTCAGACCAAAGGGCTTCGTCAAATGCCTCGCCCACAACCGGGTTGGCATCCAGTTTGAAATCGCCCGTATGCACGACACGCCCTGCCGGGGTGTCGATCACCAGACCGGCGCTTTCGGGGATCGAGTGCGACACCGGCAGAAACCCGATTGTGAACGGTCCTGCCTTAATCTGTTCAGGCCAGGAAGACGCAGTTTGGACGGCTTCGGTCGGATGACCGTGCTCTTCCATTTTGCGGCGCGCGATATTGGCGGTGAAGGGACGCGCATAGACCGGTGCGCCCAGATCGGCATAGCAATGGGCCACAGCGCCCACATGGTCTTCGTGCGCGTGGGTGACAAAAATTGCCTCCAACTGATCCGCACGCTCTTTCAGCCAGGTGATATCGGTAAAGATCAGATCGACGCCGGGCGAGGTGTCCATGTCCGGAAAGGCCACGCCCAGATCCACCAGGATCAGCCGTTCCTGCCCCGGCTTGCCGTAGCCGTAAACATAGGCATTCATACCAATTTCACCAGCACCGCCCAGCGGCAGATAGATCAGTCTTTCGCTGCTCATGTCGAGCCATTATCCTTGTTGTAGCGATGGATCACGGTCAGCCCGTGCATCGTCAAATCGTCTTCGATAGCGTCAAAGCCCACATCCGCCTGATCAAACAGTGGCGCAAGGCCTCCGGTACCGACCACTTTCATCGGCATTCCGAATTCTTCCTTGATGCGCAAAATCAGCCCTTCGATCAGCCCGGAATATCCCCAATACACGCCGGACTGGATACAGCCAACCGTATTTGTGCCAA
>CAXXPZ010000010.1:0-35989 GCA_963422555.2 uncultured Ruegeria sp. | reverse complement strand
CATGCACGATGGCCGCGTGGAGGGAACAGTCAGCCTGTGCCGCAGCTGCAATCAAAGCACGCCCAACCGTTGCATCCGTGTTTTTTAGGGTTTCAAACGACAGGCCTGCGATGCTGTAATCATGCTCGAGAAGCCAGACAAGTTTTTCAGGCGCGTCCGACGTTGCGAAGCAGTTTTTGATCTCCTTCGCAATCTGACCCATAAAATCTGCATAGTTCGGTGCCGAGGTGGCCACATTTTGACCCGGAGTGAGAACCAAATTGTAAACCAGACAGGCGCGATGACCTTCTGCCACAGGCCTAATTTCATGTTCGCAATCAGCATAAAAGGCCGCAAAAACCAGTTCGGAAGGATCGTTGCTACACATTTCGACAATCGTCTCTCGACCGCGATGGCGGATGATCAGTTCGCCCCCTTTCCCTGCAACCGGTAGTGAAACGACCAAGGTCGCCACCATGCCGGTAACCTTCTCGGTATCACGGTGCGGCGCAAAAAAAACCGCCTTCCTCGTAAACGAGGATTTTGTAAAGTTCCGCGTCGACAGCTTCCGGCGGGTAGCCGAGGCCTTCGTGTAGCGCGACATTGCTCGTGCAAGTGCGCGACATTGAAGGCGGGTGACGGTGACGGGTTGCAGAATGTCAATTTGGTGCACTCATTTCAAGGTTCGATTTTGTTCTTTGGTGTGGTTTTGTCCTCCTTGTTTTTGGCGTTGGAGCGGGTTTCATCTTCAATGTCGCTGAGCGACATTGCAGCGGCATGAGCTGCGCGACGTCGATAGCTCTCGACATTCATCTCGAAGATTGTCGCGTGATGTACGAGCCGGTCGATTGCGGCTATGCCCATGGCTTTATCGGGAAACACATCGTCCCAACCGCTGAAAGGGCGGTTTGCAGTGATCATGATTGATTTTCGTTCGTAGCGCGCGGCGATGAGTTCGAAGATGACGCTGGTTTCGGCCTGATCTTTCTGCACGTAGGAGATGTCATCGAGTATGAGCAGGTCGAATTTGTCGAGCTTTTGGATGTCCTGCGCGAGGCAAAGGTTCTGTCGCGCCGTCTGCAAGCGCTGCACCAGATCGAATGTTCTGATCATCAGGACGCGGTGGCCCCGCTGGATCAACTCATAGCCGATGCCTGCCGCCAAATGCGATTTTCCGGCACCCGGAGGGCCGAAGGCCAGCAAATTGTGACCGGCTTGCAACCAGGTGTCGCCCTCGGCCAGCGCGTTGATCCGGGCCTTGCTCACGGTCGGAACAACCGAGAAGTCAAAGCTGTCGAGGGTCTTGCCCTGGGGCAGCTTGGCGGCCGCGAGGTGGCGCTGTATCCGCCGCTGGTCCCGTTCGCTCAACTCCAGCTCAAACAGGGCCGCCAACAGCCGCTCTGCAGGCCAGCCCTCCTTATCCGCCTTGATGCAGAACTCCGGCCAGAAACAGGCGATTGTCGGCAGCCTGAGATTGCTCAACAGGATGGGAAGCTTGGCGGTTTCTACCGTGATGCTCATGCTGTGGCTCCTGGCTCGGAAAGCAGACCATCATAGACCGCTATGGTTGGGATATGGATCGGAACATCGGGGTGATCCGCTTCTGTTTTCTGCGCAAAGCGCACATGCAGATCGTCGAGATCAGGCAGGCCGCCAGCCTTGAGTATCTGATCCAGAGCGACAGCAAGTTCCGCCTCGCAAGCGTGTTCATGTGCTATCCACAGCAGGTCAACAATGGCTTGGGAAGCCTTGCGCAAGGGCCATGCCGCGGACAGCGCCTCCCATGTGCGGCGGTATTCCGTTCTGGGAAAAAGCGCATCACGATAGGTCAGGTTTGCGACGGCACCGGGCTTGGTGCGCAGGCTGTGAATCACATGATGGTAGTTGACGACATGGCCATGTGTGCCGCGCTTGTGATCAGGGGTCCGCCCGCGTGGCAACGTATCGATCCGGGTGTTGCCAAGAAACAGTTCCAGACGATCATCGTAGGCACGCAGGTTCAACTCGAAACCGATCAGCCGCGAGGGAACCGTGTAAAACACTTTGCGGAAGACAAAGCCGCTGGAAGAGGTCACCCGCACACGTGCCGCATCATAATCGCAACTCCGCCGTTCTGGCAGCGGCTGGAGATCGGCGCGTTCAAGGGCCACTTGCTCCCTGCGTTGTGCATTGTGGCGGCCAACGACCTGAGCGATGAAGCGCCGCCATGCCTCCACAGTCTCGAAGTCAGAACTGCCGCGCAGAAGCAGCGCTTGTTCCAGACGCGCCTTGAGGTGTCCATGGCGGCTTTCGATGGAGCCGTTCTCGTGGGCGATGCCGCGATTGTTTCGGGTCGGTTCCATGCCATAATCGGCACACAGCGCCTCGTACCGCGCCCGCAAATCCTCATCAACATCCTTCTTCCTGTTGCCAAAGGCAGCTGACAGGCTGTCCGAGCGGTGCTCACGTGGTGCTCCGCCCACCTGCCACAGGGCATTCTGCAGTCCGCAGGCCAGCGCGGTAAAACTCTCCCCGCCAAGAACAACTTCGGCATATTCCCAGCCGGAGAAAACCAGGGTGAAGTGATAAACCCGGTGCGCGAATGGCTGACCCGCGATAGTGACGTTCAAATCATCGGCCTTGAAGAAATCCGACATCCCTTGCCGGCCCGGCGGATGTGTCTGGCGGAAGATGACGTCCCGATCCGGGCCATGTTCTGCGCGCCAGGCACGCATACGCCGTTCCAACGTGCGACGCGCCTTGCCCAGATTACGGTCCGGGTGCCGGAGTTGTAGCTCTTCCAGGATCGCAAACGGACGCAGATGGGGCTGCTTTTCCAGAAGAGGAACAACAACCTCCTCCCAAATCCCGGCTAACGGATCCGGTTTGCCGCCGCCGTGACGGCGTTCTTGTTTCTTTTGCGATGGCGGGCGCGGGTCCCGGTCAATGCGCGATCCGGTGCTCGAACTGAAACCGGCTTTCACGGCCGCTATGTTCTGGGTGTATTGAGTCCGAAGTTTCATGTAGTCCTCGTATTGTCGGTCGGTGATAAAACGCCCAGGCATCCAATCCTCTTTCTGGTTTGAAGATTGGAAAATCCTGACCGCTGTCACCGCCAACCGCACGGATAAAATCCGCGCGAGATTTTGGCGAAAGCTCCAGTCGGGCTACGCCCTCCTTATGCTTTCGCCAAAATCACCCACCTGCAATGTCGCTGACTTTCATGAGCGGTGTCGCTGGACAGCCTTCGGCCGCACGGTTGAGGATGCGATTGAATGTTTCGCCCCAGGTTTCTCCTCCTACGCTGATTTGATCTGGCGAAACCTGCCAACAGTCACGAACGGACCTGTCCAAAATTGTTTCTGCGCCGCGTCCATATGGTGCGCGTTCACCAAGTGTGATCAAGTCCTGTAATTGTGCCGGTTGGAGAGGGAATGCGAGGACGCCTGTCGTGTGGTTCCAGATGCGAGGCATTGGGGTAGGAAACCGCCCATACACACAATAGTCGCCCGGTCGGTCGATCATCGAGATCAGTTCGGAAAGGGCTGACAGCCGCTCATCGAAAGTAAAGTAACCGCCGTCCACATCACTGGCATAATAGCTCATTGATCGCTGACCCCCAAATTGTCATCTCAGGTTTCTATGCAATCTGTTACCCCAAACTTCTGAAATTCGGCAATGCGCCTTTCCGACATTTCAGGACGATCCCACGATGATTTTGGTTGATTCTTGCCGATGCAGCGCTCGACCACCTCGTCCGCAAAGAATGTCATATTGAATTCAGTCAGAGGGGTAGCTGGGTAGTTACAAAAACTTGTGAAACATGCCTTCCGGGTTGAGAGCGCGGCAGGCGCAGATTAACTTGGGTACGTCTGTAGTTCGGGTATTTTTGGAATCGATAAGGGGAATGTGACGGTGGCTGGTAAAAAGAAAACCGATCAGGAACCGATAGAAGACCCCAAATCGGATGAGGTGGTCCAGGCCGAAACGGTGGAATCCAGCACCGATGCAGAAGACCCATCGCTTGACCCGCAAGACGATCCGGAACAGGTGACTTCCGAAGCCGAAGCCGAAGCCGAAGCCGAAGCCGAAGCCGAAGCCGAAGCCGAAGCCGAAGCCGAAGCCGAAGCCGAAGCCGAAGCCGAAGCCGAAGCCGAAGCCGAAGCCGAAGCCGAAGCCGAAGCCGAAGCCTCGATTGAACCGGTTGAAGAAAAGGCCGAGGAAAAAATCGTCGAGCGCACGGTTGAAAAACGCGGCGGTTTTGTCCCGGCGCTGATTGGCGGTGTGGTGGCAGCAGCTATTGGGTTTGTTGCCGGACGCGGTGATCTGTTGCCCGGCGGCTCGGATACGTCAGACGCGATTGCGACGCTTGAAACAAAGCTTGCGGATCAATCCGCACAGATCGAAAAACTCACGGGCGCGCTGACAGAAAATTCGGATTTGTCCGGGCTGACGGATCAGGTGACTGCGCTGTCGGGCAAACTGTCGCCTTTGGAAAGTGATTTGGGCAGCGTGAAATCCAGCGTTGAGGACCTCACCGGTAAGGTCGATCCGCTGGCAAGCCGCCTTGCGGAACTGGAAAAACGCCCGATCACCGAAGGGGCGTCGGCCGAAGCCGTTGCCGCCTATGAAGCAGAGCTGAACAAGCTGCAGCAATCGCTGGCCACGCAGCGGGCAGAGGTCGAAAAGATGGTCTCTGACGCGCAGGCGCTTGAGGCGAAAGCTGCGGCTGAAGCGCGTGCAGCCACAAACACGGCGATCCTAAGCCGTTTGCAGGGCAAACTGGATGCGGGCCAAGGCTACACCGATCTGCTGACCGAGCTTCAAGCCGGTGGTCTGACGGTGCCCGATGCGCTGACGGCGTCAGCGAAAGAGGGCCTGGCGACTATCGCGGCCCTCAACGCGTCCTTTGCCCCGGCGGCGCGCACCGCATTGTCGGATGCGCGCGATGCCGACAAAGGCACCGGGATCATGGCCTTTTTGCAGCGCCAGACCGGCGCGCGCTCGGTAACGCCGCAGGATGGGGACAACCCGGACGCCATTCTGTCGCGCGCGCAGGCTGCGCTGTCCGATGGTGATGTGTCGGCTGCGGTGACGGAACTCAAGGCCCTGCCCGAAGCGGCGCAGACCGCGATGGCGGATTGGGAAAAGGCGGCCCAAGCCCGACTGGACGCAGTGGACGCCGCAAATGCGCTTGGTTCAAGCGCGAACTCGAACTGAAGGACCTGCCATGCTGTGGTCATTGTTAAAGATCCTTGTTTTTGTTGCGATTATCGGCCTGCTGGCCATGGGTGCCGGGTTCCTGATGGAATCCAGTGGCGGGGTGCAGGTTACGGTCGCGGGCACGGAATACACCTTGGGGCCGCTGCAGTCGGTAATCGCGCTGGGCCTGCTGGTGTTTGCGGTCTGGTTGTTTTTCAAACTGCTCAGCCTGCTGATTGCGACGCTGAAATTCCTGAATGGTGATGAAACCGCCCTGTCGCGCTATTTTGATCGCAGCCGGGAACAACGCGGCTATCAGGCGCTGGCGGACGGTCTGATGGCGCTGGCTTCGGGCGAAGGACGCGCGGCCCTGACCAAGGCGAACAAGGCGGAAAAACTGCTGAACAAGCCCGAGGTGACCAATTTGCTGGTGGCGCAGGCCGCCGAGATGACGGGTGACACAACGAAGGCATCCGAGACCTATAAAAAGCTGGTGACCAATAACGCGACCCGGTTTGTCGGTGTCCGCGGCATCATGAAACAGAAGCTGGCCGAAGGGGATGACGAAACCGCCCGCAAGCTGGCCGAAAAGGCGCTGGCGATCAAACCGCGCCATGAAGAGACGCAGGATGTTCTGTTGAACCTGCAGACCAAGGCGCAGGACTGGGCCGGGGCCCGGTCAACTCTGACCTCCAAGCTGAAAGCGGGGTATTTGCCTCGGGACGTGTTCAAGCGGCGCGACGCGGTTCTGGCCCTGTCCGAGGCCAAGGATATTCTGGACGAAGACGCCACGGTGGATCAGCAGGAACATGCGATCGAAGCAAATCGCCTGTCCCCCGATCTTGTACCCGCCGCCGCAATGGCCGCGCGCGCCTATATCGCCAAGGGCAAGCCGCGCCCCGCGACCAAGATCCTGAAGAAGGCGTGGGAGGTACAGCCTCACCCCGATCTGGCCCATGCCTTTGCCGAGATTGCGCCGGAGGAAACCCCCGATCAACGCGTCAAGCGATTCACCGCCCTGACCCGCATTCATCCCGAAGACCCCGAAACGCGTCTGATCCTGGCCGAGCTGAATATCGTTGCCGAAGATTTCCCCGAAGCCCGCCGAGCGCTGGGTGATGTGGTGGAAAATCAGGGCGATGCGCGGGGCTATACCCTGATGGCTGCGATTGAGCGGGGCGAAGGGTCCTCGGACGCGGTGGTGCAGGGGTGGCTGGCCAAGGCGTTGAATGCGCCGCGCGGGCCGCAATGGGTCTGTGACAACTGCCATGACATTCAGCCTGAATGGGGCCCGGTCTGCCAGAATTGCCACAGCTTCGATACACTCAGTTGGCAGACGCCGCAGACGCCTGAGATCGCCAGCGCGACAGGCGTTCACATGTTGCCACTGATCGTTGGCGCACTCGAGGACAAATCCGAGGTTGAGGACATGCCAGAGGTCGAAGAGCCCAAGGTGGATGACGTGATCGAAGTGAATGCCGAACCTGTCGAAGCCGAGGCCGAGGTCGTAAAACAGACCTGACGCGCGGATAAATTAAGGGCGTTGAATTACAGGTCAGACTTGCCCGTAAAGGTCCACCGATAGCCGGGCGGGGTGGGGCCTTTGTTGCGCCCGCCTTGCTGGGTTTGTTCCCAGGCGTGAGCCAGGATTCCGACAGATCGCGACAGGCAAAACAAGCCGCGCGCAAGAGGCGCGGCAAATCCCAGCTCGGCAAAGATAACCGCTGTTGCCCCATCGATGTTCATCGGTACAGGCTTGCCAATTCGGTGCAATAGCTCGGCTTCCACATTCTGGCCGATCTTCATGTAGATACCTTCACAGGCATCGCTGTCCACCGCTTCTGCCACCAGGGCCATCAGCCGGGGCGCGCGCGGATCTGTCGGCGTATGGAACCTGTGGCCAAATCCCGGCAGGATCGTTCCATTTTGCGCGATCCAGTCATCCATCGCAGCGCCCAAGCCTTTGGCATGTGATCCGATGAATTGGTAAAGCATCACAGCCTGCTCTCCGGCACCGCCATGAACGTCGCCAAGCATGTTCACAGCGCTGGCCATCGCATTGTTCAGGGGCAATCCACAGGTCACAGCCATGCGGGCCGTTGCGATAGAGGGTGCTTGCGGCCCATGATCCACGGCCGCAACCAGGGCAGCCTCGAACAGACGAGCTTGCGCTGGCGTTGGCCGATCGCCGCGCACCATGAACCAGATCATTTCGGCGAAACCGATATGTCCGATCAGATCCTGAATCGGCTCACCGCGCAATTCGATCCGTCCCGGTTCCATTTCGATGATGGCGGTCTGCCACCAATCGGCAACATCGCTCATATCACCCTCTCGTCCCGCAACGCGTCGATCTCGGCCTCAGACAAACCCAGTTCGGACCAGATCGCCATGTTGTCGGCACCAAGCTCTGGCGGCGCTGTCTGCGGCATCCTTCGTACGCCATCCTTGACCACCGGGCTGCCTGCCAGATTCATATCCTCACCCCGAACCGACAAGGCTCCAATCAATCCGCGACTTGCAAGTTGGTCATCCGACAAAGCCTGTTGCACGGTCATCACCGGTCCGGTCGGCACGCCCAGAGCGTTCAATTCACGGACCCATACACTGGCGGGCCGAGTGCACAGCGTGCCTTCCAATTCCTTTCGCAGCGAATGTCGGTTTGCCTTGCGGTCCTCGCGGGTCGCGTAGTTCGGGTGGGTCAGCAGATCATCGCGGCCAAGATGTTTGGCCAGCGCCATCCACTGTTCATCGCGGTTTGCCGCGATGTTGATCGGGCTGTCAGATGTAGCAAAGGTTCCGGATGGCGCCGAAGTCATGTTTTCATTGCCATGCGCACCGGGTGTCACACCGCCCACGAGGTAGTTCGAGACAACCCATCCCATTGTGGAAACAACCGCCTCAGTCATAGCGATGTCCAGGAATGCGCCGCGTGGTTTGGCGTTCAGGGCTGCGCTGATGGCGAAAGCAGATGTCAGGCCTCCGACAGTGTCAGCCAGAGGATAGCCGACACGGTAGGGCGCGGTATCGGGTCCGCCTGTGATTGACATGACCCCGCTGATCCCCTGAACGATCTGATCATAGGCCGGATCATCGCGCCGGGGACCATCCTGACCGAATCCGCTGATCGCGCAGTAAATCAGGGTGGGATTTTCGGTGCGCAGAACGTCATAGCCCAGCCCCAGCCGATCCATGACGCCGGGGCGGAAGTTTTCGACCAACACATCAGCCGTTTGTACCAACCGCTTGAGCAGAGCCTTTCCCTGCGGGGCCTTCATATCCAAAGTGACGGATTTCTTATCCGCATTTTGCGCCAGAAAGCTGATCCCCATGCCGGCCTTGTTGCGTTCGGGATCGGCCCCCAATACGCGGGCCAGATCGCCGCCGCCGGGGCGCTCAACCTTGATAACCTCGGCCCCCATCAGCGCCAGTTGATAGCAGCAATAGGGCCCTGCCAAAACGTTGGTCAGGTCAAGAACCCGAACCCCCGAAAGCGGTTCAGTCGCCATCGGCCACGCCAGCCGCACGCGCCCGTGCGCGCCGCGCGCGGTAGCTGGGCAACAGCACCAGAAAGGCAGCAATCACCAGCAGTCCCAGTGTCATCGGGCGTTCCCAGATAAAGGCGATACCGTCGTAAAGCTGCATGGAGCGCGCGAAGTTATCTTCCATCATCCCACCTAGGATGAAGCCGATCAGCAGCGGTGCCAGCGGATAATCGGCAAATTTCAACGCGGTTGCGCAGACACCAAAGCCGACCAGTATCAGCAGTTCCGTGGCATTGTTCTGCCCGATATAGGCGCCCATCAAAGTGAAGAACAAGATGAACGGGATCAGATAGTTGCGTGGCACGGCCAGCACTTTGGCGATGTAGGGGATCAAAGGCAGGTTCAGGATCAGCAGGACAAGGTTGCCGATGAACATCGACATGATGACGGCCCAGAAAATCTGCGGCTCATCAATCATCAAGCGCGGACCGGGTGTTACGTTCAGCGCAATCAGCGCCCCAAGAAGAATGGCTGTTGTCCCCGAGCCCGGAATCCCCAGCGTTAGAAGTGGCACAAACGATCCGGTGCAGGCCGCGTTGTTTGCGGCCTCAGGCGCGGCAAGACCCTTGATCGATCCTTTGCCAAACTCTTCCTGCTCTTCTTTCGGGGCGATGTTGCGTTCGACGGCATAGCCCAGAAAGCTGGCGATTGTCGCGCCTGCGCCCGGCAGAACGCCGATAAAGAACCCCTGAGCAGACTGGCGACCTATGACGGGCGCAATCGCTTTGGCCTCGTCCTTTGTGACGCGCAGGTCCTTGATTTCACCTTCTTCGCCCTTCAAATCTTTGGGCTTCAGAACCAGAAACAGCGCTTCCGGTAAGGCGAACATCGCCATAGCCAGGGTGATGAACCCAAAGCCCGACTGCAGGTCCATGATCCCCATCGTAAAGCGCGGCAGGTTGAACAATGCTCCTTCGCCAACGGTGGCCATGATCAGACCCAGAATGGTCATGATCATCGCTTTGGCCACCTGACCCGAGCCCGCAAAGGCTGCAATGGCTGACAGGCCGACGACCATCAGGGCGAAATACTCGGCAGAGTGGAACAGCAGTGCGACAGAAGACAGCGCCGGGGCGAACACCATCAGCAAGATGGCCCCAATCGTGCCGCCTGCAAAACTGGCGATGGCGGCGATTGTCAGTGCTTTGCCCGCCTTGCCTTGCCGGGCCATCGGGTAGCCGTCGAAACTTGAGGCTACCGTGCCCGCGACCCCCGGCGCGTTCAGCAGAATGGATGAGGTCGAGCCGCCAAATATTGCGCCATAATAAACGCCCGCCAGTAGGATCAGCGCAGCGGATGGATCGCCCATCGAGATGGCGACCGGGATCATGATTGCGATGATCGACATCGGACCCAAACCGGGCAACATGCCGATGAATGTGCCGATCAGACACCCTGCGATCACCATCAGCAGGTTTTGGATCGAAAACGCCGTTTGCAGGCCTATCAGAAGTCCTTCAAGCATGTCAGCCTCCGAAAACGCCCGGCAGGGGACGCATGTAAATGCCAAGAACTTCCTGAACCAGATACCAGACTGATCCGGTTGCAATGAACGCCACAGGCAGCATGATGTGCCACTTGCGCTCACCCAGAATGAAGGAGCCGAGGATCAGAAAGCCTGATGTTGCGATCAGAAAGCCAATGGGGCGCAGGCACAGCGCGTAGACGACCATCAGGACAAGCAGCGAAATGGCCTGACCCAGGTGATAGTCACCAAGACGGCGGTAATCGATTTCCGCCTCTTTCAGTTCGCTTTTCTCAAACCCCAGCAGGATGATGGTTGTTGCGATAATTCCCAGGACAGACAGCACTTTGGGGAACGTGCTGGGCCATATGGGATTTCTTTGCATGAAAGGGGGCAAACCGCCGTCCATCGTGAACCAGGCGGCATAGCCGTAGGTCAAACAGATGCCCAGCATTACGAGCGCGATCCAGCGATCCAGCGCCATGGTGTCCCCTCCCTTGTGATGTAATTGGTGATGGCAGAGCGGATGACCGCTCTGCCAATGGTGTGGTTAGAGAAAGCCCAGCTTTTTCATCAGGTCGCTGATCTGCTGTTCCTGATCTTGAAGGAACGTCGAAAAATCAGCACCAGAGTTGTGGATGTTCACCCAACCATTGCGTGCACGAACCTCTTCCCATTCAGGCGTGTCGTACATCTTGGCGATGGCGTCCTGATAGGCCGCCAGCTTGTCTTCGGGCAGGCCGGGGGCCGCGAAGAATCCGCGCCAGTTCACGAAAGTGGTATCGATGCCCTGTTCCATCATGGTCTGGGCGTCAGGTGCCGCATCAACACGTTCTTCTGCGGTTACACCGATGATCTTGACCTCACCCGCGTTGGCCAGATCGACTGCTTCCGAGAAACCGGTCGACAGAGCCGCGATTTCGCCGGAGAGAAGCGCCGCCATGGCTTTGCCGCCCGCATCGTAGGGGATGTATTTGACACCCAGCGCATCCTTGCCGGCCGCTTCCATCACCATGGCCGCAACCAGATGGTCCATGCCACCCGGAACCGAGCCGCCGCCAATTGCCGTCGCACCCGGGTCTGCATCATATGCGGCCAACAGGTCGGCCATCGAGTTGATGGGGCTGTCTTTTCCAACCACCATTGCGGCGTAGTCACCAATTGTGCCCGACACCAAGGTTAGATCGCGGAAATTATGTGGAAACACTCCGGTCAGCGAGCGGATCACGATGGGCGTTGAATTGACCATCAAGGTGCCGTGATTGCTTTCTGCGTTTTCGATCAGATAGCCAATGGCTTTGCCGCCACCACCACCTGACATGTTCTCATAGGACGCAGTGCCCACAAGTCCCGCGTTGGTCAGCGCCTCGCCGGTGCCGCGTGCGGTTCCGTCCCAGCCTCCGCCACCACCTCCGGGGATCAGAAAGTGGATGCTGTCCACAACCTCGTGACCATCCGCCAATGCGGGTCCAGCCAGACCGATTGCGGCCACAGCTGTGATTAGGGCGCGTCGGCCCAGATTGAATGTTGTCATGATGTCCTCCCATTTGACATCCGGCCGCTCAGCGGCTCAGATTATTCTGAACTTAAACACATGAACCTGACATCAACCTGTCACGCTCAAAGATACGTCCCGAGGCTCATGAAATTCCTTCTGGTTGAAGACAATCTTGACCTGGCAAACGCCATAAGCTCGCGCATGCGGCTGGATGGTCATGTCGTTGATCATGCGGCGAAATTGGACGACGCCACCGCCTATGCCGAGGTTGAGGAATACGATCTGATCCTGCTGGACATCATGTTGCCGGACGGGGATGGCCGCGACTTTCTGGAACGTCACCGCGCCAGTGATCTGGACACGCCTGTCATCGTTTTGACCGCGCGCAGTCAGGTTTCGGATCGAATCGGCTCGCTTGATTTGGGGGCGGATGACTATGTCACCAAGCCCTTTGACCATGCCGAGTTGGAAGCCCGCTGTCGCGCCGTGCTGCGCCGCAAATCGGGGATTGCAAAATCAACGATCGAGGTCGGCGGTATCGTCTTTGACCCGGTGGCCAGCCACCTGATTGTCCGAGGCGACACGATATCGCTGCGAAATCGTGAGTTGCGGATGATGGAATTGTTCATCAACGCACCCGGTCGGGTGTTTTCGAAACAGAAGCTGGCCGACCGGTTGTTTTCCTATGACGACAACGTCTCGGACAACGCGATCGAGGTTTATGTCGGACGCTTGCGCAAGCATCTTGAAAAATCGGACCTGAAAATAACCACGCTGCGCGGGTTGGGCTACAGGTTGGATCATGACAACTAGCCCTACCGTTTCAGGCTCTCTCAGAAACCGCCTTGTGCTGACCTTGATCAGTGGCGCGGCCATATTGGCCATTCTTCTGTTTTTTGCCGTTCGAAATTATGCAGTGCAGGTTGCGCAACAGGGTCAGGACAATATCCTTGGCGTGTCGGTTGCGTCGATCCTTGATGCAGCAGCGCTCAGGGATGGTCAGCTTGAGGTCGATATTCCCTACGCCGCGTTTTCAATGTTGACGACGCCTTCGGATGACCGCGTATTTTATGCCATTTTTCAGGATGGCGAATTCATCTCTGGATATGATGATCTGCAGGTCGTCGAAGGATCAGCGGACGGAAACTGGACCTTTCAGGCCGGGCAAGTGCGCGGAGAGCAGGTGCGTCAGGTCAATGCCGGTCGAACACTGGTCGGCCTGGGAAGGCAGACAAGGATTGAGGTCGCACTGGGCCAGACCCAGGACGCGCTTGCGGAAACACTGGATCAGATTTCGCGAAACGCGGCCCTGTTGGGGCTGGGCTTTTTCCTGCTGACTGCCGCGCTTTCGTTTTGGGTGACCTCTTCGACAATCGGGCAGCTTAAAAAACTGACAACATCCGTCACGCGTCGCGGCCCACAGGATCTGAGTCCGTTTCGAAAGCCGGTGCCTAAAGAAATGGCGCCGCTGGTGACCTCGCTAAATTCGCTGATGGGTCGTCTGGATCAGTCACTTAGCCAGTCCGAAGATTTTATTGCCGAGGCGGCCCACCGGGTGCGCACCCCTTTGGCGACGGTCAGATCCTATGCCGAGGCGACGCTGCACCGCGTCGAACGGAAGGACAACCGTGAGGCTTTGCGCGCCATGGTTCGCGCCATCGACGAAAGCTCGCGCGCGGCGGGTCAATTGCTGGATCACGCAATGATCACGTTCCGCGCCGATCACCTTGAACGCGAGGATATCGATCTTGTTGCCTTGACCCGCGAGCTTGTGCAACGACTGACGCCCATAGCTGAAATGAAAGAACTGTCGCTTTCCCTGACGGGCGATCCGTCGGTGCCATATTCCGGAGATCCCATCCTGCTGCAGAATGCGGTGCGCAACATGGTCGACAACGCGTTAAAATACGCGCCGTCTGACAGCACGGTCGAAATCAACGTTTCGACGACACCGAACGCCCGGATCGAAGTCAGCGATTCGGGGCCGGGATTTCCGCCCGATGAAATCGACATGCTGACTCGGCGGTTTGAGCGCGGACAAAATGCGGCCGGAACCATCGGCTCGGGTCTGGGCCTGACCATCGCGCAGGACGTGGCGACGGCGCATGGTGGCACGCTTGTCCTGAAAAACCGGCCAGAGGGCGGCGCATGCGTTATCTTATCGCTTTAATCCTGCTATTGATCCCGCATATGGGGTGCGCGCAAGACTGGGAAGATCAGCGGGTATTTAACGACGACGCAGAGGGCGTGCGTCTTCGTATCATCTCCAGCACTGACACAGTGTTGTTTGCGCCATTTGTCGAGGATTTTGTCGCGCAAAACCCCTTGATTAGTGTCGAATATCTGGTTTCTGGTACCGCTGACATCAACATGCAGGTTCGCGCGACGCCCGAAGCCTTCGATGTTGTCATATCCAGTGCAATGGATCTGCAACTTAAGCTGGCCAATGACGGGTTTGCACTGCCGCTCGACAATATGCCAGTGCCGCCCTGGGCGCAGTGGCATGACAGTCTGTTTGCCTTCACATCCGAGCCTGCAACCATTGTCATCAACCGCGCCGCATTTGAGGGGCAGCCCATTCCGCAGACCCGTCAGGGCCTGATCGAAGCACTGCGCGAACGACCCCAAGTGTTTCGGGGCAAGGTCGGAACCTATGACGTGCGGCAATCCGGTCTGGGCTATCTGTTTGCCACGCAAGACGCGCGCGCTTCGGAAACGTACTGGCGTCTGATGGAGGTTATGGGCGGTCTGAACGTCAGGCTTTATTGCTGTTCCGGCGAAATGATCCGTGATCTGGCCGATGGGACGATTTTGGTGGCCTATAACGTCTTGGGCAGCTATGCGGCCGTTCGCACCGAAGGCACAGACGCGCTGCAGGTGATTTTGCCGTCCGACTTTCAAACGACAATGATGCGCACGGCGATGGTTTCTCAGGCTACGCAGGCACCCGAGGCCGCAGCACTGTTTGTTCGCTATCTGATTTCTGCCAAACCCGCGTCACCTGATGGAACACCATTGTTGCCTCTATTGTCATCCGATGACGTCAGCAACGAGAGGGAAACGATTGGGCTGAATCCGGCCCTGCTTACCTTCCTTGATGAACTAAAAAGAAAGAAATTCGTATCAGCTTGGGAAAACGCCGTTATTCAATAGTGAACCCAACCCTAATTGTCCTAATCCCTTCCTTTTGCTAACGTCCCCCTCGCGTCGGGGAGGATGTGCAAACCCAAATGCTGGACTATTCGCATAACGCCTGGCTGGTGGCGGCCTCTTTGGCCGTGATCCTGATGGCCGGATTTACCGGTCTTTATCTGACGCGTGGCGCATCCAAGCTGAACAATCAAAGGCGTAAGATCACTGTTGCGCTTGCGGCGGTCGTTCTGGGCGGCGGCATCTGGTCGATGCATTTCGTCGCCATGCTTGGGCTGCAGTTGCCAATCCTGTTTTATTATGACGCCCTGATTACCCTGATTTCCGCCTTGGTCGCGATTTTGATGGTGGGGCTGGCGCTGTTATTGCTGCATTTCAGGCTGCGCACCATGCCGACCATTGTGGGGGCTGGGGTGATCGTTGGCCTCGGTATCGTGTCGATGCACTATATCGGGATGGCCGGGATGCAGCTTTGCCGCCCGATCTACAGCGTTCTGGACGTCGTGCTGTCGACCCTGGCATCGGTAATCCTTTCGGTTCTGGCGATCTGGGCCGCCTATGACAGCCGCACGCACCGGAACATTCTTTTGGGAACCATCTGCTTTGGCCTGGCCGTCTTTGCCATGCATTTTGTGGCAACCGGCCTGACGGATTTCGTGGCAGGCGATTCCACCGGCGGCGCCGGCCCTGCGCTGAACAACCAGGTGCTTGCGATGGGCGTGACAATTTCCGTCTTTCTGATTTGCGGCGGCTTTCTTTTGACAGGCATCACGGTCATCGGATCCGAGCCTGAGGTCGACTCTGAAGCCGCACCCGAACGCAGCCCGGACCCACAACCCGAAAACGTTGCGCGCGCCGGCGTCCCGTTCGAGCGCGAAGGCCAGACCTTTTTTGCCGAACCTGCCCGCATCGCTGCCATCCGGGCCGAGGGGCATTACACTGTTCTTTACCTGGAGAGTGAAAAGCTGTTTTGCCCCTGGTCGATTACCGAGGCTGAAACACGGTTGAAATCCGATGGCTTCCTGCGGGCGCATCGCAGCTATCTGGTCAATCCCAAACACGTATCCAGCTTTGAGCGGCACAAGGATAACGGGACCTGTTACTTTGACAAGGTCGAGGCACTGACCAAGGTTCCGGTCAGCCGATCCCGACTGACGGATATTCGCACGGCGCTGGGCCTGTAATCGCAGCCCGTGCAGCTCATTCGCATTTCGTGAAACAGACCGCGCCCCCCGTTCTCTGCCGCTGGCAGGTCTGACGCGAGCGCCGTTTTCATATCCTCAGGTACCCAGGCATTCAGTCGGACCCAGGGAGGAAAATATGATACCAGCCGGTTTCGAGTATCACCGGCCAGGCGATATCGCCTCGGCCATCACCATTTTGCAGGAACACGGAGACGAGGCGCGCGTGATCGCGGGCGGGCACAGCCTGATCCCTATGATGAAACTGCGCATGGCCGAGATGGGCCATCTGGTCGATCTGCAAGCCATTGATGAGATGAAGGGCATTGAGATCGGCGCTGACACGGTCACGCTGGGTGCGATGGTGACGCAGCACGAGTTGATTACCCATGAGGGTCTGGCATCCGCCGTTCCGCTGATCCGCGAGGCGGCGTTGCAGATCGCCGATCCGCAGGTGCGTTATGTCGGCACCGTGGGCGGCAATGTGGCCAATGGTGATCCGGGCAATGACATGCCGGGGCTGATGCAATGTCTGAATGCCTCATTTGAGCTGTCCGGCCCGGATGGCACCCGCAGCGTTGCCGCGCGGGATTTCTATGAGGCGGCATATTTCACCGCCCGCGAGGATGAGGAAATCCTGACCCGTATCTCGATCCCTGTTCCGGGGGCCGGTGTTGGACAGGCCTATGAAAAACAAAAGCGCAAGATCGGCGATTATGCGACCGCCGCCGCTGCCGTGATGGTGGGCAATGGTCAGGCTTCGGTGGCGATGACCAATCTGGCCGACACGCCCGTCTGGTCCGAAGGCGCCAGCACGGCGCTTGCGGGCGGTGATGTCGATGGCTGTGTGGCCGCGATGCTCGACGCGATTGACCCGGTGGAAGACAACCGCGGTCCGGTCGAGTTCAAGAAACATGTGGCCGCCGTAATGCTGCGCCGCGCCATCGCGCGCGCGCAAAGCCGCGCGGGCTGAGGGGAGGAACATTTAATGTCAAAGATGCACGTAAAACTCACCGTGAACGGAAAACAGGTCGAAGGTCTGGCCGCGCCGCGCACGCTGCTGATCCATTTCCTGCGGGAAGACCTGAAAATCACCGGGCCCCATATCGGTTGCGAGACCAGCCATTGCGGCGCCTGCACCGTGGATATTGACGGCAAGTCGGTCAAGTCTTGCACCACCTTTGTGGCGCAGGTGAACGGGGCCGATATCACCACCGTCGAAGGGCTGACCAATGATGATGGCAGCCTTGGTGTGTTGCAGGAAATGTTCCGCGAACATCACGGGCTGCAATGCGGCTTCTGTACGCCGGGCATGATTACCCGGGCGCACCGCCTGCTGCAGGAAAACCCGACCCCGACCGAGGAAGAGATCCGTTTCGGCATGGCGGGCAACCTGTGCCGCTGCACCGGATATCAGAACATTGTCAAAGCAATCTCGGCATCCGCCGACATGCTGAACGCTCAAAAGGAGGCTGCGGAATGAACGACCAGACCCTGACCCCCGAAGAACGCGCCGCCAACCTCAAAGGGATGGGTTGCGCCCGTAAACGCGTCGAAGATGTGCGCTTTACCCAAGGCAAGGGCAATTATGTCGATGACATCAAGATGGACGGGATGCTGTTCGGCGCTTTTGTCCGCTCGCCCTATGCCCATGCACGCGTCGTCAGTGTGAACAAAGAGGCTGCACTGGCTGTGCCCGGTGTGGTTGCGGTGCTTACTGCAGAAGACCTCGCGCCGCTGGGTCTGCATTGGATGCCGACGCTGGCTGGTGACAAGCAGATGGTGCTGGCCGATGGCAAGGTTTTGTTCCAGGGCCAGGAAGTCGCATACGTTGTTGCCGAGGATCGGTATATCGCGGCCGATGCCGCGGAGATGGTCGAAGTTGACTACAAAGAGCTGCCTGTTCTGACCGACCCGTTTGAGGCGTTGAAATCGGATGTCGTTCTGCGCGAGGATCTTGCGGGTCAGACCGAAGGTGCACACGGCCCGCGCAAACATCACAACCATATCTTTACCTGGGAACAGGGCGACAAAGACGCGACCGAAGCAGTTCTGGACGGGGCCGATGTGGTGGCCGAAGAGATGGTCTATTACCACCGCACGCATCCCTGCCCGTTGGAAACCTGCGGCTGTGTTGCGTCGATGGACAAGGTAACCGGTAAGCTGACGCTTTACGGCACATTTCAGGCCCCGCACGCGATCCGGACGGTTGTTTCTTTGATCTCAGGCTTGGCCGAGCACAATATCCGGGTGATCAGCCCCGATATCGGGGGCGGTTTTGGCAATAAGGTTGGTGCCTATGCGGGCTATGTCTGCTCGGTTGTGGCCTCGATCGTGACCGGCCAGCCGGTGAAATGGATCGAGAACCGGATGGAGAACCTGATGGCCACCGCCTTTGCCCGCGACTACTGGATGCAGGGCAAGATCGCAGCAACCAAAGAGGGTAAGATCACCGGTCTTTGGTGTCATACCACAGCGGATCACGGCGGCTTCGACGCCTGTGCCGACCCCAGCAAGTTCCCGGCAGGGTTCATGAACATCTGCACAGGGTCTTATGACATCCCGACCGCCTATCTGGCCGTGGATGGTGTCTATACCAACAAGGCGCCGGGTGGGGTGGCCTATCGCTGTTCCTTCCGGGTGACCGAGGCCGCCTATTTCATCGAGCGGATGATCGAGGTTCTGGCCATCAAGCTGAACATGGACGCGGCCGAGCTGCGCCGGATCAACTTTATCAAGGCGGATCAGTTCCCCTATCAGTCCGCACTGGGCTGGGAATACGACTCGGGCGATTATCACACCGCATGGGACAAGGCGCTGAAGGCCGTGGACTATGACGGTTTACGGGCAGAACAGGCGCAGCGGATCGAGGATTTCAAGGCTGGCAAGACCCGCAAACTGCTGGGAATCGGTCTGACGCATTTCACTGAAATCGTCGGCGCCGGGCCGGTCAAGAACTGCGATATCCTTGGACTGGGCATGTTCGACAGCTGTGAAATCCGCATCCACCCGACCGGGTCCGCCATCGCGCGGCTGGGGACGATCAGCCAGGGTCAGGGCCATGCCACGACCTTTGCCCAGATCATTGCCAGCGAAATTGGCTTGCCCGCCGATGACATCACGTTGGAGGAAGGTGATACCGACACCGCGCCTTACGGGCTTGGAACTTACGGGTCGCGGTCTACTCCGGTCGCGGGTGCGGCCACGGCGGTGGCGTCTCGCAAGATCCGCGCCAAGGCACAGATGATCGCGGCCTATCTGCTAGAGGTGCATGACAACGATCTGGAATGGGATGTGGACCGGTTCGCCGTCAAGGGCGCGCCCGAGCGGTTCAAGATCATGAAGGAAATTGCCTTTGCCGCCTATAATCAGGCGATTCCCGGACTGGAGCCAGGTCTTGAAGCGGTCAGCTACTATGACCCGCCCAATATGACTTACCCGTTCGGGGCCTATATCTGTATCATGGAGATCGATGTGGATACCGGCGAATGGGAGGTTCGGCAGTTCTACGCGCTGGACGATTGCGGCACGCGGATCAACCCGATGATAATCGAAGGGCAGGTCCATGGTGGCGTGACCGAGGCGCTGGCCATCGCGATGGGTCAGGAGATCGCCTATGACGAGATGGGCAACGTCAAGACCGGCACGCTGATGGATTTCTTCATTCCAACAGCGTGGGAGACGCCGAACTATACGACCGATCACACGGTAACGCCCTCGCCGCATCATCCGATTGGGGCCAAAGGCGTGGGTGAAAGTCCGAATGTGGGCGGTGTTCCGGCGTTCTCGAATGCGGTGCATGATGCGTTTCGGCCCTTTGGTTTGGTGCAGAGTCATATGCCGCACGATCATTGGCGGATCTGGAAGATCGCCAACGGATTGGGGATGCATGGGTGATTGGGTTCGGACCGGCTGCGCCGGTCCGACCAAACGGAGGGGGCCAGCCCCCTCCGAACCACCCCCGAGGTATTTTTAGCCAGATGAAGAATGGATCCTGGTTTTGACTTTGAGTGACGTTCAAGAAGGTTTGGCCGCGCAGGGCTATGTTGCTGATGATCGATTGGCGATGGCGTTGCATCTGGCCGGAGCATTGGGGCGGCCCTTGTTGCTGGAGGGGCTGGCGGGCGTAGGCAAGACCGAAGTTGCCAAGGCGATGGCGGGCTGGCGTGATACGCGGCTGATCCGGCTGCAATGTTACGAGGGGCTGGATGCCAGCCATGCGATTTATGAATGGAATTACCAACGGCAATTGCTGGCCATCCGTGCCAGCGAGGCGCAGGGCGGGGTTGGTGAGGCGCAACTGTTTTCCGATGACTTTCTGCTGAAACGGCCTTTGTTAGAGGCTATTTCGGCAGATGTCGCGCCGGTTCTGCTGATTGATGAGATAGACCGTGCCGACGAGGAGTTTGAGGCGTATTTGCTGGAAATCCTGTCCGACTTTCAAATCACCATCCCCGAGCTTGGCACAATCAAGGCGCGTGTACGGCCGATTGTGATCCTGACTGCAAATGGCACGCGGGACCTGTCTGATGCCTTGCGTCGGCGGTGTCTGTACAGCTTCCTCGATTACCCCTCGCGGGAAACGGAAATGGCGATCCTGCAGGCGCGAATGCCTGAGGTGCAAGGCCTGCTGGCGCAGCAAATTGTCGGGGTCGTGCAGGCGTTGCGCAAGGAAGATCTTGAGAAGGTGCCCGGTATCGCCGAGATGCTGGATTGGGCGGCTGCCCTGTCAGGGCTGGGGGTCAATGACCTTGCCAAATCTCGCGATGAGGTTCAGGCCACGCTGGTCTGTCTGCTCAAAACCGCCGCCGATTATGATGCCGCCCCGCCCGAGGTGATGGATCGGTTGATTGGAAAGGTCGCCTGATGCAGGTCACGCGGTTTCCCTCACGTGCCGATGGGCTGGCGGACCGGATGTCGGGGTTCATCGCGCATTTACGGGCAAACGGCCTGCAGGTTGGTCCGCGCGAAACCGGTGATGCGCTGGCGGCGTTGGCTGAGGTCGAGGCCACGGATGCCGGACAGGCGCGGCGCGCGCTTTGCGCCGTTCTGGCAGGCGATGCCGACGATTGGCGTCGGTTCGACGATCTGTTTGATGCCTATTGGTTCAATGTCGGCAGGCAGCGCGGCGGCGTTGCCAAAGACACAAATGTTCGGGTGCAATCCGCCAAACCAATGATCTGGCAGCAGCAAGATCACCCTGCCGACGAGGCAGAAGCGGACAGTGATCAGGCCCTTGCCCCGGATCAGGGTGAGGCAGAGGCCGAAGGGATGGACGGTCACCTGATTGCCACCCGGACCGACAACCTGTCGCGGCGCGATTTGCGTGACGTGATGGACGAGGACACGCTGCGTCAGGCCGAGGCGGCGGCGTTGGCCCTGGCGCGTGCCATCCGGGACCGACGGTCGCGGCGACGCAAGCAGTCGCTGCGGGGTCCGGCGCTGGATATGCGGCGAATCCAAAGGGCGAGCCTTGCGCGCGGGGGTGAACCGATGGATCTGTATCGCAAAGCGCGCCCACCTCGCCCGATGCGGATCGTGGCACTTTGCGATGTGAGCGGGTCTATGACCGTATATTCGCGCGTCTTTCTGGCCTTTCTCAAGGGCTTGATCGGCAACGGAACTGAGGCGGACGCCTATCTGTTCCACACCCGACTGATGCGTGTGACGGATGCGCTGCGCGATCATGACAGCGTGCGTGCCGCCGGTCGTTTGTCGCTGATGGCCGAAGGGTTCGGCGGCGGAACAGACATTTCCGGTAGTCTGGAGAGCTTTCTCAGCGGTTATGGTGCACGGGCGCTGAACGGGCGGACTGTCGTTCTGATCCTGTCGGACGGGTATTGCAGTTCAGACCCGCAAGCGCTGGGCGCCGTATTGGCGCGTATCCGACGCAAGGCCCGGCGCATCGTCTGGCTGAATCCGTTGAAAGGGTGGCAGAATTACGAACCTGTGGCCGCTGCGATGCAGGCTGCGCTGCCGTATCTGGATGCGCATTTGCCGGTGAATACATTGGACGCTCTGGCCGCGCTTGAGCCTCAGTTCCGCAAGTTGTGAAAGGAACCGTTATGCCGGGTTTCGATATCTTCGACACAATCGACACGCTGCGCAAAAAGGGCGAGAGTTTCTGCGTGGCCACGGTTTTGCGTACGGCAGATGCCACATCGGCCAAAGCCGGGGCCAAGGCTGCGATTACACGTGGCGGTGAAATCCTGGGGCATCTGGGCGGGGCTTGCGTGCAGCGGGCTGTGCGCGCCTCAGCGGCCAAGGCCTTGTCCAGCGGCGATCCTCAGATGATCCGCGTCAAACCTTCAGACAAGATAGTTGCCATGACAGACCCGGACGGGGTGCAGACCTTCAAAAGCGGATGCCCGTCGGGCGGTACGGTTGATCTGCTGGTCGAGCCGTACCAGCACGCCCCAAGGCTGGTCATTTTCGGAGACACACCCATTGCCACGGCCCTCAAGGATCATGCGGCGCTTGCCGGGTTGCGGGTTTGTCTGTCCAAAGGGGTGCCGGGCGATGGCCATACCGAATTTGATCCCGATGATCTACCTGCATTGGGTGTCGAGCCCAGGGATTTCGTTGTTGTCGCGTCGCAGGGCAAGGGCGACGGCGGCGCGTTGAAATCTGCGCTGGAATCGCCCGCCAAACGGGTGTCGATGGTCGCCAGCCGCCGCAAGGCGCAGGTCTTGGGCGACAAGTTGATCGCGCAGGGCATGGATCCGGCCCGGGTCGAGCAGCTGAAAGCACCTGCCGGGATACATATCCATGCCGTCGATCCCCATGAAATCGCGCTGTCGATTTTGGCTGAAATCATTCGCTGGCGAAATATCGACAAAACTGCGGAGGCATCCCATGATGAAAAAATGGCTTAACCGGGTGTGGACATTCTGGCCCGCACGCCCCGAAATGACCACGAAAGAAGCGACCGAAGAGGCGCTTCGCGTGTATCCAAGATGTTGTTGAGAAAGGAAGACCTGAATGGAGCTGACTGACGAAATCCGCATATCCGCGCCCCGGGATGTGGTATACGCGGCGTTGAACAACCCCGACGTGCTGCGCGAATGCATCCCCGGTTGCGAAGAGCTGACTCAGGCCGCGCCCGATCAGCTTGAGGCCAAGGTGGTTTTGAAAGTCGGGCCAGTCAAAGCGCGATTTGCGGGCGAGGTATCACTGGATACGTCGAACGCGCCGGGTGGATTTACCCTGTCCGGCGAGGGCAAGGGTGGTGCCGCCGGATTTGCCAAGGGCGGCGCGGACGTGACTCTGACCGAGGACGGGGACGAGACGGTTCTGACCTATACCGCCAAGGTGGACATCGGTGGCAAGATCGCACAATTGGGCAGCCGCCTGATTGCGGGAACCGCCAAGAAATTGTCCGGAAAATTCTTCACCAAATTCGGGGAAGTCGTGTCCGAGCAGTCGGCGGCCTGACACGGCGGAAAACAAAGGAAGCGGGCAGTTGGATATGCCCGCTTCACGGACCTGAATGTTTTGCAGGAAGATCAGAAGAAGTATTTTGTCCCGAAATACGGCCCTTGCTGTGTGACATCATAGGCAAACTCGCCCGAGCTGATTGTGTCGCTGTAATCCACGCTGAAATACCGATAGCCAAAGATCAGCGCGGTGTTGTCCCAGGGTTGATAGTCAAACCCGAGATTGACGGAATATTGCAGGTCATTTCCACCTGCGCCAAACCCGCCGAAATCAGCCGATGCAATGGTGGTCCAACGAGGGTTGATGCGCCACATGCCCCGAGCGGCGATGACCGGCTCGATCCAACCCTTATCGGCACCAGAGGTTGGCGGATTGGTGGGCCCCGGTGTGGTGAGTTTGATTTCCTGCCGGATCGAATTGTACCGGACACCGCCCTGAATATCCAAAGTATAGCGCTGGTTATTGGCCCCATAGGTGCCATCCGCGATCCGGTATGCCGCCAACAGGCCAAACCACTTTTGCCGGACATCTACATTCAGATTGGATCCGGCAGGGCCAGGCAAAGTGGCGTCTTCTTCGATCGCGACATAGTTCGCATCAACGATAATTCCGAAATCACCGTTCCAGGCTTCGTACCGGCCGGCTGCCGCAAAATCGAGAACGTCCAGAACGTCACCCAGATCCAGATCAATATCCGCCGAACGCCCCGCCACAGTTGATGTCCCTTTTGTGCGCAGCGGGCTGAACAGGTAAATTGTGCCCCCGTGACGCCAACCAGTTTCATCCTGACCAGGTGCGGGTAAGGATTGGCCTGATGCGACAGCAGGCAGAAGCAGCATAGCAATCGCGGGAATAAATGAAGAAAAACCGTAACTGCCCAGGTGGTCTGACTGCGACGATTTGAATCGGGCCAAGCGGGTTATTTTTGTTTCTTGGTTAGCGTTTCTGTGACTCGATAGGCGTATGGATACTGCTCACCTGACCCGCAGCCGGCTTGCGACCTTCTCAAAGTCAAATCTGATTGATCTGGTCATTGTTCTGGCGGAGCAGAACGCGGCCTTGCGCACCAAGATCGAGAGGCTTGAAGAGCAGATCGCGGATATCACCGAACAAAACGCCCAACTTTTCAAGCAAAACGTAGAGCTGGAGAAGGCCAACAAAACCCTCGCACAGCGCGTAGAGGACCTGGAGCGCCGCCTTGGGCTTAACAGCTCAAACAGCGGCAAGCCTCCCTCAAGCGATGGGCTGTCGAAGCCTGCGCGCAAGAAGCGAACCAGAAGTTTGCGCGGGTCCTGCGGGCGCAAGTCCGGAGGTCAGCCCGGCCATCCCGGCAAGACGCTGCGCCAGACCTCGACGCCGGAGCAGATCATCGATCACTACCCACACATCTGTCCGGACTGTAAGCACAGGCTGTCTGGCGTTGTTTGCGACCGGTATGTGAGGCGACAGGTCTTTGACCTGCCACCCCCACCGCCGCTTATTGTCACTGAGCACAGGGCGCGTGTCTGCGTCTGCCCGGCCTGTGGCACCCGGGTGCAGGCCACGTTTCCCGCAGGGGTGAACGCCCCGGTGCAGTATGGCGACAACCTTGCCGCCATGGCGAGCTATCTTCAAACCCGGCACTGCATCCCTGACAACCGCCTGGCGCAGATATTTTCCGACCTTCACGGGGTCGACATTTCCGCAGCAACGCTGGCGTCGCTCGTCGCCAGAACCGCGGCTGTAATGCGGCCCGTTGTCAACAGGATTCAAGCGTTGTTGTGCGGCCCAGACGTTGCGGTGAAGCACATGGATGAGACCGGCCTGCGCATCAACGGCAAGACCCGGTGGCTCCACATCCTGTGCTCACCAGACTTGAGCCATTTCCGGATTGGCCGTAGCAGAGGCGATGTGACGCAGGAGGTGACCGGAAGTGTCGTTCACGACAACTGGGCGTCCTACAGAAAGATCCCCGGAGTGCGTCACGCCTTATGCAACGCCCATCACCTTCGGGAATTGCAGGCTTTGATCGACATTGAGAAAGAGCCATGGGCCACGGAGATGCGCTCCATTCTGCTGGACGCCAAAACAGCCGCAGACAGGGCGCGAGACCGGAATTCCCGCGCGGTGGTGCCCGCCCGGATTGCTGCCATCGAACGCCGATATGACGCATGTTGCCAGACGGCCATCCGGATGCACGAGGCGCTTCCCCCGCTGGTCCCGGACAAGGTCGGCAAAACGCGGCGAGGCAAACCAAAGCGCAGGATCGGACATAATCTCGCGCTGCGGATGCAAACCCGCAAAGAAGAGGTTCTGCTCTTCCTCAACGACCTGAGTGTGCCGTTTACAAACAATGAAGCCGAAAGGGACCTTCGCATGACCAAGGTCCGTCAAAAAGTGTCGGGATGCTTCCGAACTCACGTCGGCGCAGAAAACTTCTGCACGCTTCGAACCGTCATTGAGACGGCGCGCAAGCAGGGGTGGAGCATACTCGAAACCTTGAGAACTCTCCCCGATCAACTCATCCTGAACCTCAAACCATGCTGACCAATTCCGGGCTTGTCAGGTCGTTGTAGTTGGAGAGTTACTCTGACTACAGTTGACCGCCGCGCGGAGGCTGGCTGCAATGCTAGTGGCCTCTGGCACAGCGTCTGCCACTTCAAGTAAGCGCTTGATTGCAGAGATGTCGTTCGCATATTGCTGTCTTCGTCTGGTGTAGCTATCGCGGGTCTTGGTGCAGATGAGCGTATAAGGACTACCCTTGCGTTCAGTTTCACAACTCAAATCCGCACCCGCTCTTTCGATCACGGACCGCAGATGCGACCGCAACTCCCTTCTCACTGGAATTCGATGTGTGGTTGTAACCGGATCTGCACAAAATCGAACAAGTTCGGCACAGTATTCGCACCCGCACCCCAAGTCATTTGAGCTAACGACCCAATCGGTCGGTTCAGGAGGTGTGGTACGACTGCGAGCCAGCAGGACGTTGGCCGAGTGCCGCCAAAACCGCGCGAATGCCTCACTTTCTGATGCCTGCGCGTGAAACGACGTGCCCAATTTTGCCAGAACGGGTGGCAAGGTGCGATCAGGCGGCACGATGTCGGGCGCGTTGACAAGATTGCCAACCACCCCAGCAAGGCTGCTTTCCAAATCAAAACTCCAGGCCAACTGAAAAATTTCCCGGAGCGTGCGTTCAGGCAAAGGCGTGGCAGACTGTCGACGCGACCCGTACCAAAATGGCTCTGCGTTTTTTGGCCGGTGTACGTTGAGCGCGACCGGTATCTCCGAACAAAGGTGCTTGATAAGATCTTTCAGTGCATTCCGCGTCATGACTTTCTGCCCCTGATCACTTGCCTCACTCAGGCCCATGACCAGATTTATGACAGCTTCTGGCTGCTCTGTGCATTGTGCGCTAACAAGGCCAAGAAGCCGCTTCAGCATGTCTTTTTCAGCCAATTCCGATGTTGCTTCAATCAGTGCGGCTTTGAGACCCGGTCCGTAATACGGTATCACAACCCGATCGAGAAATAATTCCGTTGCTTTCCGACTTCCGATACGACAAAGCCGTGACAGCATTACTGCGCCGCTCTCTTGCCACTCATCCCGGTCCGAGTAATGCAAGACTTGGGGCGCTGGCCAAGCTTCAGCAATTTCAGCCGCAATGGTGTCAAGCGACAAATCATTCCCGTCAGAGGTCGCAGCGCGTTGCTCAAACTGTACAAAAAGGACGGAAAGCGCCTTGGCACCGGCTTGGGCAAGAACACGAGGGCCTTCTTTAGCAGGCCAAAGAACAAAGGCCGCGCTTCGATAGTGTCGCTCAACTGTGGCCCCCTCATTGCCGCTCGCCTCCGTCAAGCGATTCACGTCAGGTTCCCAATTTGTGATCCGTTCTGGTGGCATCAATTCGTTTTGCGCCAACGCCAGTTGGCCATAAGCGCTCGCGCCCAAATCGGGATGCACCCAATCATCAAGCTCACATCTCCGCTCAATGATATCATAGAGTTCGTATTCGTCCGCGCCGATGTCTTCGATTTCCCAGACATAGTCCCGCCCAAGGTAGGCAGCGGCGGCATATTCATCAACATGCACGATGGCCGCGTGGAGGGAACAGTCAGCCTGTGCCGCAGCTGCAATCAAAGCACGCCCAACCGTTGCATCCGTGTTTTTTAGGGTTTCAAACGACAGGCCTGCGATGCTGTAATCATGCTCGAGAAGCCAGACAAGTTTTTCAGGCGCGTCCGACGTTGCGAAGCAGTTTTTGATCTCCTTCGCAATCTGACCCATAAGATCTGCATAGTTCGGTGCCGAGGTGGCCACATTTTGACCCGGAGTGAGAACCAAATTGTAAACCAGACAGGCGCGATGACCTTCTGTCACAGGCCTAATTTCATGTTCGCAATCAGCATAAAAGGCCGCAAAAACCAGTTCGGAAGGATCGTTGCTACACATTTCGACAATCGTCTCTCGACCGCGATGGCGGATGATCAGTTCGCCCCCTTTCCCTGCAACCGGTAGTGAAACGACCAAGGTCGCCACCATGCCGGTAACCTTCTCGGTATCACGGTGCGGCGCAAAAAAAACCGCCTTCCTCGTAAACGAGGATTTTGTAAAGTTCCGCGTCGACAGCTTCCGGCGGGTAGCCGAGGCCTTCGGCCGCACGGTTGAGGATGCGATTGAATGTTTCGCCTCAGGTTTCTCCTCCTACGCTGATTTGATCTGGCGAAACCTGCCAACAGTCACGAACGGACCTGTCCAAAATTGTTTCTGCGCCGCGTCCATATGGTGCGCGTTCACCAAGTGTGATCAAGTCCTGTAATTGTGCCGGTTGGAGAGGGAATGCGAGGACGCCTGTCGTGTGGTTCCAGATGCGAGGCATTGGGGTAGGAAACCGCCCATACACACAATAGTCGCCCGGTCGGTCGATCATCGAGATCAGTTCGGAAAGGGCTGACAGCCGCTCATCGAAAGTAAAGTAACCGCCGTCCACATCACTGGCATAATAGCTCATTGATCGCTGACCCCCAAATTGTCATCTCAGGTTTCTATGCAATCTGTTACCCCAAACTTCTGAAATTCGGCAATGCGCCTTTCCGACATTTCAGGACGATCCCACGATGATTTTGGTTGATTCTTGCCGATGCAGCGCTCGACCACCTCGTCCGCAAAGAATGTCATATTGAATTCAGTCAGAGGGGTAGCTGGGTAGTTACGAAAAAAAAGACATTTTTGTAACGTACATGTAACGGAAATGCGAGCAGTGCAAAACTTAACGCTGATATGCCTATTCCACGCCCAGAACATCCGGCGTCTGCCAAACCAGATGCTGACCGCCATCGACGCACAACAACTGCCCGGTCACCGCATGGGCGTCCAGAAAATACCCCAATGCGGCGGTGATATCCGACGGATTTGCACCCCTCTCCAACACTGTGTTTTTGCGCTGGGCTTTAAAGTGTCCGTCACTTTGGCGGTGGCCCTGCAAAGTTGGCCCAGGCCCGATCGCGTTCACCCGGATCGCCGGGGTCAATGCCTGAGCCGTGGTGCGCGTCAGGGCCCACAATCCCATCTTGGCGATGGTGTAGGTCATGAACTCGGGCGTCAGTTTTCGAACCCGCATATCGACCATGTTCACGATCAAACCGGTTGCAACGGGTTCCCCCTCGGCGTCAGTAACGGGTTCCAGGCCCTGTTCGGCCATGGCCTGCGTCAGCACAAAAGGCGCGCGCAGGTTGCTGTTGATATGGCGGTCCCAGCTTTGGCGCGTTGCTGTTTGAATATTGTCGTATTCAAAAATCGAGGCATTGTTCACCAGACAGGTGATCGGCCCACCCAATGCTTCTGCTGCGCGGGGCAACAGGGAAATGACCTGATCCTCGTCCAACAGGTCGGCCTGAAATGCGACAGCGTTCTTGCCCAGCGCTTTTATCTCGGCCACCGTTTTATCCGCACCCTCACGCGATGAGGCATAGTGGATCGCGACGTCATGGCCACGCCGTGCAAGGTACAGCGCCATCGCCCGCCCCAATCGCCGTCCGGCGCCGGTTACCAAAGCTTTGGACATCGGGGCCTCCTTCGGTCAGATCACGCCAGCAGGATGACGATATACACCACATAAAGCAGCGTCAGGATCATCCCCCAGGCACGCGTAATATCCTGTTTGAAGAACACGAATGGCATCAGCAGCAGCGACGCGCCCAACATGACCCACAAATCAAAACGCAGGAATTCCGGGTCTACGGGGATGCGTCCGAATATCGTGGCGATGCCGATAATGGCCAGAAGGTTGAACATGTTCGAACCGATCACATTACCCAGCGCCACGTCAGCCTGTCGGCGCAACGCCGCCATCACAGTGGTGGCCAGTTCGGGCAACGAGGTTCCCACCGCGATCAGTGTCAGGCCGATTACCGTTTCGCTGACCCCATAAGCGAGCGCAATTTTGGTGGCATTTTCGACCAGCAGATGCGCACCCATCGGCAGGCCGATCAAACCCAGGATCAGGTAGATCGACAGCTTCCAATAAGGCATGTTCGGGTCGGCCTCATCCAGGCCTTCCAACTCGTCATCCTCAGCGCAGGCCTTGCCACACGCCTTGCGGTGTGCGCGCGCCTCACGAAAGGCGTTTGCCAAAATCAGAGCGAGCGCCGCCAGCAGGATCGCCCCGCTGAGCAATGTGAAGACACCGCAAAAAGCCAGCGCAATAAACAGGACCGATGCGATCAGCATGAAAACATAGTTCTTGCGGCTGTCGCATTCACTGGTGTGCAGCGTTGCCAGCATCGCGGGGATGCCCAGAACCAGCAGGATATTGGCCGTGTTCGACCCTACCACATTGCCCAGCGCAATGCCCGGTGCGTTTTCCATGATCGCGCTGATGGCGATCAGCAATTCGGGGGCGGACGTACCAAATGCCACAATCGTCAGGCTGACGATCAGTGCCGGAACACCCAGCCGCAGACTGAGATTTACCGCACCGCGCACCAGCGCATCACCCGCCAGCAAAAGGATCAGCAACCCAAGGCCGGAAAGCAGCCACGCCGTCATCCGCGGCCTCCTTTTTCACAGGCACAGGGGCCTTTCCCAATTCGAAACCGGCCGCAGCGCGGACATTTTGCCGATTTTAACCGGCGCTGTCCCGGAAAGCGCAGCTTGCCGAACATCGCCAACACACCCATGGCGATCAGAAAAAGGGTTACGGCCTTGATGATCACGTTACAACCCGAAACGCGCGTAGGCCGCGCGTTCCTCAAGACCGGTGATGGCGTCTTGCGCCAGCGTCGCCCCAAAGCGCGACCAGATCGGCTTGCGCAGACCGTAACGGCGGAATTTGACCTTTTCCCCGAAACGATCCTGCATTTTCGGCTTTAGATGCGCGATTCCGTCGATCAAGCCAAGTTCCTGCGCCCTACGCGCCAGCCAGACCTCGCCGTTAAACAGGTCCGCAGTTTCATCCAGCTTACCACTGCGCCGCGTTTTGACATGCGTGATAAAGTTTTCGTGGATGTCGCCCAGCAGCACCTTGAGCCTTTCGACATCCGCTTTCTTTTCCGGCGTGAAGGGATCCAGCATGGATTTGGACTGGCCTGCCGTATGCACCCGACGCTCCACCCCTTGCCGTGCCAAAAAGACATGCGCGCCAAAGCCCGCCGAGATCACCCCGATAGAGCCCAGAACCGAGCTGTCATCGGCCCATATTTCATCCACCGCCGCCGCCAGCCAATAGCCACCGGATGCGGCCACATCTTCGACAAAGGCATAGACGGGAACATCCAGTTCTTCCGCCAACCGCCTGATCCGCGCACCAATCAACGAGCTTTGAACGGGCGAGCCGCCGGGCGAGTTGATTTCAAGCGCGACAGCAACCGGCTTGCCCTTGCGGAATGCCTTTTCCAGAACCGGGGCCAGCGATGTGTCATTCAGGGACCCACGACCGGCCATGCCGATGGCTCCGGACAAACGGATAACGGCCACAATGGGTGGCTTCTTTACGAACGGCAGGCTGAGTTTCATGGGTGCCGATGTAGAGTGCGCCCCACTCTTAAACAAGGGAGCCATCGGGCCATTTCCACGAGGGAAACCAAATTAGCACATCCGGCGGGTAAAAATGCAACGCCTTAGCTGCGGATGCGCCAGCCGGTTTTGAATATCCAGCCGACGATGGCAAGGCAAGCACCGGTAAAGGCAAGAATGGCCAGCAAGCTGAAGACAATCGGCACGTCAGCCAGCCCATAGAACGACCAGCGAAAGCCCGAGATCAGATAGACGACGGGATTGAAAAGGGTGATCGTCTGCCATACGGGCGGCAGCATCGAAATGGAATAAAACGTGCCCCCAAGAAAGATCAGCGGCGTCACCACAAGCTGAGGGACCAGCGACATCTGCTCGAAATTGCTGGCCCAGATGCCGATAATGAAACCCAGCAGCGAAAAGCTGAGGCATGTCAGGATCAGAAACGCCACCATCGCAAAGGGGTGTTCGATCCTCATATCCACGAAAAAGGTTGCGGTGATTAAAATCACCAGCCCCACGAACAGCGACTTGGTCGCAGCCGCCCCCACATAGCCGATCACAATTTCGATAAAATTCACCGGCGCAGACAGCAATTCATAGATCGTCCCCAGAAATTTCGGGAAATAGATGCCGAACGAGGCGTTGGAAATAGCCTGCGTGACGACCGACAGCATGATCAGCCCGGGCACGATGAACGCGCCATAGGATACACCCTCGACTTCTTGGATGCGGCTGCCGATAGCGGTGCCAAATACCACGAAATACAGCGAGGTGGACAAGACAGGCGACAGAAAGCTCTGCGCCAGGGTGCGAAAGAACCGGGCCATTTCGAACCGGTAGATGGCGGCAATGGCGGTCCAGTTCATGCGGGGTCTCCCGACACCAGATTGACAAAAATTTCCTCAAGGCTCGACTGCCGGGTCTGCACGTCCCGCAATACCAGACCGGCCTGTGCGACGTCGTTCAGCAATGTGGTGATCCCGGTCCGGTCGGCATTGGTATCATAGGTATAGACCAGCACGTCACCCGAACCGTTCAAGGCCAGACGATGATCGGACAGGCTGTCGGGAATGACATCAATGGGTTCGTTCAGCATGACCTCGATCTGTTTCTTGCCCATTTGCGCCATCAGAGCATTCTTGTCCTGCACCAGCAGCAATTCGCCCTTGTCGATAACACCAATGCGATCGGCGATGGCCTCGGCTTCTTCGATGTAATGCGTGGTCAGGATGATGGTGACACCGGCCGCTTTCAGTTCAGCCACGATCTCCCACATGTCCTTGCGCAATTCCACGTCGACGCCGGCGGTGGGCTCGTCCAGAAACAGGACCCGAGGCTCATGCGCCAAGGCCTTGGCAATCAGAACGCGGCGTTTCATGCCGCCCGACAGTTCTTTGATCGAATTGCGGCGTTTGTCCCACAGCGACAGCTTGCGCAGGATCCCTTCGATCCGGGCGCTGTCATTGCCATGGCCAAACAAGCCGCGCGAAAACCGCACCGTGTTCCAGACCTTTTCAAAGGGTTCCAGCGCGATTTCCTGCGGCACCAACCCGATCATCTTTCGCGCAGCCCGGTAATCCGACTGGATGTCATGCCCCCCCACCGTAACGGTACCCGAAGTCGGCGTGGTGATCCCGCAGATGGTGGAAATCAGCGTGGTCTTACCCGCGCCATTGGGACCCAGCAACGCCAGGATTTCCCCTTCCTCAATGTCAAGCGAGACGCCTTTCAGCGCCTCAAAGCCACCCGCGTAGGATTTGCGCAGGTCCTTGATCGACAATATCGGTGTCATATCTGTCCTCGTTCCGCCGTGCACACTATCGTGACAGACCAAGGGGGAACAGGCCAAAATCGCACAGAACCCTGTGCACCATGGCAAAGCGGATTTTCGATTGCGCTCTTGCATTCCGGGCGCGGCGACGAAAACCTGCCCGGCAGGAGGGCCGCCATGCTGAACGGATTGCGCATCATCGAAATCGAAGGGCTGGGGCCCGGTCCTTTCGCGGCCATGCTACTGGCCGATCTAGGCGCGGATGTGATCACCATTCACCGCAAGGGCGGACCTGCAACACCGGGCATGCCTGACCGGTCCTTGCTGGACCGGGGCAAACGATCCATAGCCCTGGACCTGAAAGACCCGGACGATCTGGATATCGCCCGCTGCCTGATCGCCTCTGCCGACGCTCTGATCGAAGGATTCCGACCGGGGGTGATGGAGAAACTGGGGCTGGGCCCCGACATCTGCCTGACCGAGAATCCCAAATTGGTCTACGGGCGCATGACCGGTTGGGGGCAAGACAGCCCAAATGCGGCAACCGCCGGTCACGACCTGAATTATATCGCGCTGTCAGGGGCGCTCTGGTATGCTTCGATCCCGGGCGAGATCCCTCAGACGCCTCCGACGCTGGTCGGCGATATCGGCGGTGGCGCGATGTATCTGGTTACGGGCATTCTGGCAGGTCTGCTGAATGCCCTGCGAACGGGGCACGGCACCGTTGTCGACGCGGCCATCTATGACGGCTCGGCCCATATGATGAACCTGCTCATGAGCCTTGGCCAGACCGGCAACATGTCGGAAACGCGCGGCCAAAGCCTGCTGGACGGACCACATTGGAGCCGCTGTTACACCTGCGCCGATGGCGGCCACATCTCGGTTCAATGTCTGGAACCTAAATTCTACGCCACGTTTCTGGATCTGCTCGACCTCTCGGATGACCCGCAGTTCCAGCACCAGTTCGACCGCGCGCTCTGGCCTGAACTGACACATCGCCTCGCCGCCCAATTTCCAACCCAAACCCGTGATCACTGGGCCGCTTTCTTCGCAGGATCAGATGCCTGCGTCGCCCCAGTGCTCAGCCCGCAAGAGGCAGTGGACCACGACATGAACCGGACCCGCCAGACCTGGCAAAAGATTGACGGAACGCTGCAATCCGCCGCCGCACCCCGGTTTTCAACCCATGACTGGCAGCCCGGGCCTCTCCCCAAACGCGGAGAGCATAGCGCCGAGATTCTGGCCGAACTCAACACAGAAAACTGATCCCCGGCTTCATCTGGCCAAAAATACCTCGGGGGTTGAATTGGCCGCAGGCCAAGAAGGGGGCTGGCCCCCTTTTGCCCGGCTACCTGCCCCGCACCGTGTCGACCATCAATTGCACATTCTCAGGATCCGCGTCTGGGGTGATCCCGTGGCCGAGATTGAAGATATGTGGCCCCTTGGAAAACGCCTCGACAATTTCGCGGGTTTCGTCGACCAAAGCCTGCCCGCCGGTAACCATGTGGGATGAGGCCAAATTACCCTGAACACAGACATCCGCCTGAACATGTTCGGCCGCCCAGATCGGTGACACCGAATTGTCCAGGGCGACGCAGTCCACACCTGTAGCTTGGGCAAAACCAACATAGCCATCGCCCGCTTCGCGCGGAAAACCGATCACGGGAATGCCCGGATGACGCGCATTGATCGCCTGCGTGATGACCCGGCAAGGTTCAACCGCATATTTCCGGAATGCCTCACCCTTAAGCGACCCTGCCCAGCTGTCGAAGATTTTGACCACCTCGGCCCCCGCATCGATCTGAGCCGACAGATACTCGATCGTCGCCGCGGTAATGCGCTCCAGCAAAGCCTCGAACAAAGGCGTATTGTCCTGACGCAGCGCATGGGCGGGCCCTTGATCCGGCTTACCGCGCCCGGCAATCATGTAGGTCGCCACTGTCCAGGGCGCGCCAGCGAATCCGATCAGAGTTGTCTCGGACGGCAGTTCCCGCGACAGGATGCGAACGGTTTCATACACCGGCGACAGGGTTTCATGAATCTCTGCAACCGGTTTCAGAGCGTCGAATTCCGCCTGCTGCGTGATGGTCGACAGGCGCGGCCCTTCACCGGTCACAAACCACAGATCCGCGCCTAGCGCTTGCGGCACCAAAAGGATATCGGCAAACAGGATTGCCGCATCAAACCCATAACGGCGAATAGGCTGCAAGGTGACCTCAGCCGCCAGTTCGGGGTTGTAGCACAGCGACAGAAAATCCCCCGCCTGCGCGCGGGTGGCGCGGTATTCCGGCAGGTAGCGACCCGCCTGCCGCATCATCCAGATGGGGGGAACAGCCTGAACTTCGCCCGCCAGCGCCCGCAGCAATTTCTTTTTCCCGGCCATGCCTGTCCCCATTCTTGCGATACGGGGGCAACGGGTCAGGCCTCAGTGGCAATTTGTCAAGCTCTGCCCCCATTGTCAGGGCAATGTGACGCGACTAAAGCTGAACCCATGACTCTGACACTTCCCACACCCGCATCACCTTTAAAAATCGGGGCACGCGGATCGCCGCTGGCACTGGCGCAGGCCCATGAGACCCGGCAGCGGCTGGGCGATGCCTTTGACTTGCCGCACGAAGCGTTCGAGATCGTGGTGATCAAGACCACCGGCGATAACCGCGCCATGATTGACGCGGACCGCCCGCTGAAAGAGATCGGCAACAAGGGCCTGTTCACCAAGGAAATCGAAGAGGCGATGCTGCGCGGCGACATCGACATAGCGGTGCATTCGACCAAGGACATGCCGGTCGAACA
>CAXXPZ010000009.1:0-17389 GCA_963422555.2 uncultured Ruegeria sp. | reverse complement strand
TAACCTCGGGTGGGCTGATCTCGATGGTGGTGCGGCAGGCGATGGGACTGGACATAGGCGCGATGGCGCGGGTGGCCCTTGCCATCATGAACACCTCGGTCCATCGTCTGCACCCGATCGGTGCGCAACTTAGCCCGGTCCTGTTCAACGCCGTACCGCATCTGGAAGCGCCCGATCGGCAATTCGCCCAGACGCATTTGTGACCAGCATATCCCAGAGAGGTTCCCGATGCAGCTTTACTATGCCCCGCGCACCATTTCGGTCGCTGTCGCCATCGCTTTGGAAGAGGCCGGGCTGGATTATGAGGCCATCCGATTGGACTTTGCCGCCGGCGAACAGACCAAACCGGCCTATCAACCAGATCAACCCAAAGGGGCGCGTTCCGGCGCTGGTGGTTGATGGGGGTATCCTGACCGAAACCGGTGCGCTGCTGGATTACATCGGCACCGTCGCGCCCGAGGCGGGGCTGGTACCCGACGACCCGGTCATGGCGGCCCGGATGCGCGAGGTCATGTATTACCTAGCCTCGACAATGCATGTGAACCACGCACACAGGCTGCGCGGGCACCGCTGGGCAGACAACGAAGCAAGCTGGAAAGACATGGCGGCGAAAGTGGCCGAAACCATGACCGCATCTTGCGACTATATCGTGTCGAACGGGCTGCGCGGGCCATTTGTTCTGGGCGGCGCAGTCTCACTGGCTGATGCCTATCTGTATGTCGTCTGCAGCTGGCTGGAAGCGGACGGCGTCGATGTCGCGGCCTTTCCCAAGATCATCGCCTTTCGTCAGGCGATGGAGGCGCGCGCCTCGGTTCACGCCGTCAAAGCCGCTGGTATGCTCTGATCAAAGGAAATTCGATGACACATCTTTGGGTCCGGGCAGAACAGCGCCCGAACGAGGAACGGGTTGGGTTGACACCCGAGGGTGCCGCCAAACTGATTGCCGCAGGCATCCGCGTCACGGTCGAGGAATGCGCGGTTCGTGCCATTGCGATTGACGGCTACAGAAATGCCGGGTGTGAGATTGCGGTCGAAAACTCATGGCCCACGGCGCCACGGGATGCGATCATCTTTGGCCTCAAGGAACTGCCCGAGGATGGCACGCCCCTGCCCCATCGCCACATCATGTTCGGCCATGCCTATAAGGGCCAACATTCCGGTCGTGCGCTGCTGCAGCGATTCAAGGCCGGGGGCGGCACGCTTTACGATCTGGAATACCTGGTGGACGAAAATGACCGCCGCGTCGCAGCCTTTGGCTATTGGGCGGGCTACGCGGGCGCTGCGGTGACGCTCAAGACATGGGCGGCGCAGCAACGGGGCGAAGAATGCCCGCCCGTCGGTATTTATCCCGGCAAGGACGCGCTGAACGCCGAATTGCTGGCGGAACTTGACGCGACCGGCGCGACCCGCCCACGCGCCATCGTCATCGGGGCGTTGGGCCGCGTCGGCACCGGCGCGTCGGACCTGTGCGAGGCGATGGGCGTCAGCGTTACCAAATGGGACATGGCAGAGACCGCAAACGGTGGACCGTTCCCCGAAATCCTGAACCACGATCTGTTCCTGAACTGCATCTTTGCGCGCCCCGGCACGCCGGTATTTGTTCCGCAAGAGGCGCTGAGCGCCCCGCGCAACCTGACCGCCATCGGCGACGTCGCCTGCGACCCGGACAGCGATTATAACCCGGTGCCGGTCTATGACCGCGCCACCACCTGGGACCAGCCCGCTTTGCGCGTGGCAAATGATCCGGTGATGGATGTGATGGCGATCGACAATCTACCGTCGATGCTGCCGGTCGAAAGCTCGCAAGATTACGCGGCGCAATTGCTGCCCTCTCTGCTGACCCTGACCGACCTTGAGGGTGGCGTCTGGGGCCGGGCGGCGGCAACCTATAACACTCATATCGAAGGGATCTGAGCGATGACGATTCACTGGTGTGGCACCGGCCTGTCGGCCATTCCCGGCCTGCGCCGCCTGATTGAGGGCGGGCACAAGGTTACTGTCTGGAACCGGACCGTTGACAAGGCCAAGGCCGAGGTCGGAGATTTGACTGATGACATTCGCGCCTTCGACATCGACGCGCTTGGTGCGGTGCTGGAAAAGGACGACGTGATCGTATCCATGCTGCCCGGGGACTGGCATGTGCCGCTGGCGGAACTGGCGATCTCGAAACAGGCGAATTTTGTTTCGTCCTCTTACATCGCGCCGGAAATGCGCGCGCTGGATGACAAGGCGCGCAAGGCTGGCGTGGCGCTGGTGAACGAGGTCGGGCTGGACCCGGGCATCGACCACCTGATGGCGCACGCTCTGGTCGATGACTACCGCGCCTCGGATGTTTTTGATGCACAGAACCACCTGAGCTTTATTTCGTATTGCGGCGGCATCCCCAAGAACCCCAACCCGTTCCGGTATAAATTCAGCTGGTCACCGCTGGGCGTGCTCAAGGCGCTGCGGTCGCCGTCGCGGTCCATTCGCGACTATGCGCCGCTGGACGTCGCGCGGCCATGGGATGCGATCACCAGCTATATTGCGCCACTGCCAACACCAGAAAGCTTTGAGGTCTATCCGAACCGCGACTCGCTGCCGTTCATGCAGCAATATCATTTTGAGGAACACTGGCCGGTCAAGGAATTCGTCCGCGGCACGCTGCGCCTGAACGGATGGGCGGATGCGTGGTCGGATGTGTTTACCGAAATCGAAACCCTGTCCGGCCCCGAAGGTGATACGCGCCTGAAAGAGATGTCGGACCAGTTCTGGGAAGAAAACGCCTATGACGAGGGCGAGCCCGACCGGGTCGTCATGTGCGTCAGCCTGAAGGCCGAAAAAGACGGTGTCGCGGTCTGGCACAAGACCTATGTCATGGACGCATGGGGCGACGCGCGCGGCACCGCGATGGCCCGGCTGGTTTCGATCCCGGTATCACTGGCAATCGAGGCTGTCCTGAACCGCGCCATCCCGGTCGGCGTTCACGCCGCACCGAGTGATCCGAAGTTGGTGCAGGGCTGGATGGCTGAGATCGACATACTGGCGCAACAATTGCAGGTGGTGGATCACATCAACTGAAACATTCGCTGAAGACTGCTATCGGCGCCCATTCAAAGTTCACGGCGCGTCCTTTTGCGCCAGAACCATATTTGCCCATTGCAATTGGTTTTGACGCACTCTTTCCGGAAAAAGGCGGTTCAAATCTTCTTCTATTTTCTGCTCTAAACCACTTTTGGGGCTGTCCTTCCGCGCCATCTGAATGCACGTCATAGCGCGGTCCAGGGCGATAAATTTTAGCTCTATTCGCACATCGTATTGATGTGTTATATTTTGTCTGAAATACAGGAGGATGCGCATTATGGACCGGAAAGCCTTTCTTGCCTGGTTGTCGGAGGTCGACACGTTGAGCGAGGCGCAGAAAGTAGAGGTCGGTGAGGTTCTGGCCGGTCGCCCAGCGGGTGAAGCCTCGGTTGCGGCAGTTGAGCTGGGTGTTGGAGAAGACCGGACCTGCCCGCATTGCGGCGCACACGGTGCAGTGGCCAATGGCAAGTCGCGGGGAATGCAACGCTATCTTTGCCGATCCTGCAATCGAACCTTTGGAGCGGTGACGGGTACACCACTGAGCGGCCTGCACCGCAAGGATCTTTGGCTGACGTTCAGCGAATGCCTCGCCAATGGCGATACGGTGGCAGTTTCGGCAAAGCGCTGTGGCATAGCCGGGAGCACCGCCTTTCGCTGGCGACACCGCTTCCTTGCCGGGATCAATTCCACCGCCGAAAAACTGAAGGGCATTGTCGAGGCCGACGAAACCTATTTTCTTGAAAGCCGCAAAGGGGATCGTGTGTAGCGCGACATTGCTCGTGCAAGTGCGCGACATTGAAGGCGGGTGACGGTGACGGGTTGCAGAATGTCAATTTGGTGCACTCATTTCAAGGTTCGATTTTGTTCTTTGGTGTGGTTTTGTCCTCCTTGTTTTTGGCGTTGGAGCGGGTTTCATCTTCAATGTCGCTGAGCGACATTGCAGCGGCATGAGCTGCGCGACGTCGATAGCTCTCGACATTCATCTCGAAGATTGTCGCGTGATGTACGAGCCGGTCGATTGCGGCTATGCCCATGGCTTTATCGGGAAACACATCGTCCCAACCGCTGAAAGGGCGGTTTGCAGTGATCATGATTGATTTTCGTTCGTAGCGCGCGGCGATGAGTTCGAAGATGACGCTGGTTTCGGCCTGATCTTTCTGCACGTAGGAGATGTCATCGAGTATGAGCAGGTCGAATTTGTCGAGCTTTTGGATGTCCTGCGCGAGGCAAAGGTTCTGTCGCGCCGTCTGCAAGCGCTGCACCAGATCGAATGTTCTGATCATCAGGACGCGGTGGCCCCGCTGGATCAACTCATAGCCGATGCCTGCCGCCAAATGCGATTTTCCGGCACCCGGAGGGCCGAAGGCCAGCAAATTGTGACCGGCTTGCAACCAGGTGTCGCCCTCGGCCAGCGCGTTGATCCGGGCCTTGCTCACGGTCGGAACAACCGAGAAGTCAAAGCTGTCGAGGGTCTTGCCCTGGGGCAGCTTGGCGGCCGCGAGGTGGCGCTGTATCCGCCGCTGGTCCCGTTCGCTCAACTCCAGATCAAACAGGGCCGCCAACAGCCGCTCTGCAGGCCAGCCCTCCTTATCCGCCTTGATGCAGAACTCCGGCCAGAAACAGGCGATTGTCGGCAGCCTGAGATTGCTCAACAGGATGGGAAGCTTGGCGGTTTCTACCGTGATGCTCATGCTGTGGCTCCTGGCTCGGAAAGCAGACCATCATAGACCGCTATGGTTGGGATATGGATCGGAACATCGGGGTGATCCGCTTCTGTTTTCTGCGCAAAGCGCACATGCAGATCGTCGAGATCAGGCAGGCCGCCAGCCTTGAGTATCTGATCCAGAGCGACAGCAAGTTCCGCCTCGCAAGCGTGTTCATGTGCTATCCACAGCAGGTCAACAATGGCTTGGGAAGCCTTGCGCAAGGGCCATGCCGCGGACAGCGCCTCCCATGTGCGGCGGTATTCCGTTCTGGGAAAAAGCGCATCACGATAGGTCAGGTTTGCGACGGCACCGGGCTTGGTGCGCAGGCTGTGAATCACATGATGGTAGTTGACGACATGGCCATGTGTGCCGCGCTTGTGATCAGGGGTCCGCCCGCGTGGCAACGTATCGATCCGGGTGTTGCCAAGAAACAGTTCCAGACGATCATCGTAGGCACGCAGGTTCAACTCGAAACCGATCAGCCGCGAGGGAACCGTGTAAAACACTTTGCGGAAGACAAAGCCGCTGGAAGAGGTCACCCGCACACGTGCCGCATCATAATCGCAACTCCGCCGTTCTGGCAGCGGCTGGAGATCGGCGCGTTCAAGGGCCACTTGCTCCCTGCGTTGTGCATTGTGGCGGCCAACGACCTGAGCGATGAAGCGCCGCCATGCCTCCACAGTCTCGAAGTCAGAACTGCCGCGCAGAAGCAGCGCTTGTTCCAGACGCGCCTTGAGGTGTCCATGGCGGCTTTCGATGGAGCCGTTCTCGTGGGCGATGCCGCGATTGTTTCGGGTCGGTTCCATGCCATAATCGGCACACAGCGCCTCGTACCGCGCCCGCAAATCCTCATCAACATCCTTCTTCCTGTTGCCAAAGGCAGCTGACAGGCTGTCCGAGCGGTGCTCACGTGGTGCTCCGCCCACCTGCCACAGGGCATTCTGCAGTCCGCAGGCCAGCGCGGTAAAACTCTCCCCGCCAAGAACAACTTCGGCATATTCCCAGCCGGAGAAAACCAGGGTGAAGTGATAAACCCGGTGCGCGAATGGCTGACCCGCGATAGTGACGTTCAAATCATCGGCCTTGAAGAAATCCGACATCCCTTGCCGGCCCGGCGGATGTGTCTGGCGGAAGATGACGTCCCGATCCGGGCCATGTTCTGCGCGCCAGGCACGCATACGCCGTTCCAACGTGCGACGCGCCTTGCCCAGATTACGGTCCGGGTGCCGGAGTTGTAGCTCTTCCAGGATCGCAAACGGACGCAGATGGGGCTGCTTTTCCAGAAGAGGAACAACAACCTCCTCCCAAATCCCGGCTAACGGATCCGGTTTGCCGCCGCCGTGACGGCGTTCTTGTTTCTTTTGCGATGGCGGGCGCGGGTCCCGGTCAATGCGCGATCCGGTGCTCGAACTGAAACCGGCTTTCACGGCCGCTATGTTCTGGGTGTATTGAGTCCGAAGTTTCATGTAGTCCTCGTATTGTCGGTCGGTGATAAAACGCCCAGGCATCCAATCCTCTTTCTGGTTTGAAGATTGGAAAATCCTGACCGCTGTCACCGCCAACCGCACGGATAAAATCCGCGCGAGATTTTGGCGAAAGCTCCAGTCGGGCTACGCCCTCCTTATGCTTTCGCCAAAATCACCCACCTGCAATGTCGCTGACTTTCATGAGCGGTGTCGCTGGACAGATCGTGTTTGGACACGGGCCACGGAAGGCAAATCCTCTGCAAAAAAGCCGGCCCGAAAGGCCCGAAAGCGCGGGGGCAAGGCAACAAAGCGGGGCCTGTCCGATGAGCAGGTGCCGGTTCTGGTCGCGACAGATCGCTCCGGCACGACCGTTAGTGCCGTCCTGCCTGCGGTCAATGCTGCCGCTCTGCGGGAGGTTCTCGCGCCGGTCATGGACAAGGATGCACTGCTGGTGACCGATGGGGGCACCAGCTATCCGCCGTGTGCTGCCGCCCTGTGTGTCAGCCACGAAGCGCTCAACCAGTCTTCCGGTGAACGCGTTCGCGGCGAACTCCATATCCAAAACGTCAACAACCGTCACTCCCGCCTCAAGGGGTTTATTGGTAACCGCCGGGGGATCGCCACAAAATATCTTGCCAGCTATCTGCGCTGGTTCCATCTCATAGTCCTGCAGAAGAACCCAACCCCGAGGCACTGCCTCGCCAGCGCCCTCGCTGGAATGAGCATCAATACGATGTACGAATAGAGCCTAAATTTTTCTGCCCTGTTCTTGCTGACCCTACCGCTCTCCATTTTCGATAGGGAATCCAAGTATTCTAGAAAGATCCCGCTTCTAAGTGGCGGGGTTGCATAAAAATACTGTTGCAAGTCATCAAATTCAGACTCCTGAATTTTCAACCTTTCCCAGTTGACAAATATCGTTGCGAGATAGGGGAATGTCTCATCACAAGTCAGTTCAAAATTTTCGTCGATGCTATCGAAGAAAAGCAAAGGACAGTCAGCACCCGCCCCGCGACACGCCTCAAAGAACTTCCGGCGATAATAAGCATTGCCATGATCAATCTTCAAAGCTTTCGCAAATGCCAATGCCGACGCTTGATATTCCTTTGCGCGCAACTTGAAATAACCTGAATAGCTCCAAGCCCAGGCGCCCACTTGATAATTTCTTACAGAGTCATCAACCAACTGCTCCAAATCATCCCAACGGTCCATGCGCCGCAGCAGCTTGGCTTTGGTTTCCAGAGAGAAATCGTTTCCCGCGTCAAGTATCAGCGCCTTACCTATCGACTGCAGAGCTGCCGGATAGTCTTCGGCCTTGGCGAAAATAGTTGCCTGCCATTGCCACGGAACAGGGTTATCCGGATCGGCCGCAACCGCAAAATCTGCCTCACGTTGCGCAGCATCCCAGTCTTCCTGCAACATATAGACCCGCATTTTGTGCCGATAGATCAGTGAGCGGGTCGACGGCTCATGCGCCGTCCATGTCAGCAACGTATCGCAGGCCGCGAGTTTTTCCTGCGGGTCAGCCTTGCGGAAATTGCAGGTTTCGATCAGTTTTTGATGTTCGCTGTTCAGGAAAAACATCCCGCCGATGGCCAGAAGGACCAAAACCGTCAGCACACGCGCGAATTTCGATCTGCGTTTCTGCGGGACAGGGGCGTTATCGGAATTCATTCAATCAACCAAAAGTAAATCAGTACCCAACCCTAGGCTGATCGGCTTGAAACTGTCCATGTCAGCACATGCCTACCGAATGGAATTTTGGAACTGTGTCTTTCCGGTTCGCTGATCCGCTCAGAACAGATGTGAAAACCGTCAAAAGACGAAAGGCCACTCCGTCCCTTCGGAATGGCCCTTTTGGGAAATGGCTGAAGGTCAGCGCGGTCTCAAATGTACCGGTCGATGGTGTCTTCGATTTCGCTGCGGTTCAGCCCAAGCTCTGCCAAATGATGGTCCGGCAGGCTGTTGAGGTGTTGTGCGGCGCGGACAATATCGTCTTTGATCGAATTAATCCGCTGCACCCGGTCAAACAACAGCAACGCGCTGGCTGAAGGGCTTTGGTTCATCATCTGGGTGTTGTCCAACATACTCATTACCTCGCAAAACTGTTCAGGGTTAGCGGCCCGGCAATTGCCGGAATGGGTCAAGCCTGCGGCTGGTAGGGCACTTTATGATAAACGCTCTGGTACGCACGCTGCTTGATCTCGTCGCGCGGGATACCGATATCCCGAAGACGATCATCGCTGAGCTTTTCAAGATCTCGGACCGATTTTGCGTAAATCCTTTGGCGAAACTGCTCAACCTTTGTTTCGGCGTAGTTCGAAAACAAGCCAAAAAAGAGACCTTTCCGGACGTCTGCTGTCTGGGCGTGTGCCATGTCGTTCTCCTCCAAGTTTCAGCGTCAGTGCTGTTGATGAACCTGATAAAAGAAGGCGACATTAATGATGCCGGAGGGCCTGATTAACATCAGTTAATGTTGGCTGTCCCAAGAAAATGAAACGTCAATTGAAGAATATGGAACGAACAATTCAGTTGCGCGCGTCACCCAGCGCGTATTGAATCAGGAACATCGTCCCAGGCTCCACTTCCTGGCCGGACAGCAGCGTACGAAATGCTTCGTCCAGGGCATTCGTATCCCAGTTATGAGCGGCAAGGGCGATCCCCCCCGCAAGGCTCGCGCCTTTCGTCAGTTCACTGTTGTAGATTTCAAGTATCTGCGTCTGAAACTTCGGTCGCGCGGTACCGCCCGCAGCCAGAGCTTGAACCAGAAGCAGTTTATCCTCTTGTGACCTGTCACTTTGTGCCAGAATTGATCCGATCAATCTGATGGCAGCAGGCCCATCCACCTCTATCCCGGCAAGCGCCCAATCGGCCAGATTCGAACCGCCCTTGCTAAGAGCGCTCTTATACCCATTTCGAACAAACGCCTGCGCCTCGGGATCTGATTGAGTTCCCAGTAATCGAATGACCGCAGGCGCATAGGCAAGGCGTTGAACGTTTCGCAAGTCCATCAAAAGTTGATGGGTCGGAACGGCGTCGCGAAATTGCCGTGCCAACGAATAAGGCGCGCGATGAAATTCCAACAGTGCCGTGTTCCTCAAAAGCCTGTCTTCATGCGCTAAATAGGTGCTGAAAAAGACCGCCCGATCATGGCTGTTTGTCCTTCCGGGTTTCCAAGCTTCGCTTTGGGATTGTACCGCAGCAAAGAAATCGGCCCGTTCAGGCGTCATCAAAAATGCTTTTCTCCACTCGTTAGAAAAGGCTCAGTTTCCAATTCGTATGCATGGCCTGTCGATTGCGTTGGCGAGACACGCACGGGGTGAGGCGCTTTCCAGTTCCAGATGCTGAAACCATCGCAGGTAGTTGTCGAGATATTTGGTTGCGACCCCCCGGTAGCGCCGCAGGAAATCCTTCAACTGGCTGTGTCGATTGTTGACTGTCTGAATGTGAAAGGCGTCGCGCACCCGCTCACCACTGGACAGGTTCAACGCTTCGTGGCGCACACCGATTACGGCGGCACAGGGCGGATAGGCGCGGTGACCATCACTTACCAGAACGATATCCTCGTCCACGACCGGTTCGATGACCTCCCGCAAGCTGTCAGCATTGACCGCAGGGAGAACGGCACTGACTGTCGTGCCACTCCGGTCAGCGGCAACCAGCACCGGAACCTGCTCATCTGAAAGCCCCCTTTTGCTGGCCTTGCCGCCCCGGCGTCGCGCTTTGCGTCCCAGTTTCCGTTGGCCCTTGCGGCTTTTCAGGACATAGGTTTCGTCGGCCTCGACAATGCCCGTGAGCTTGCGGGGCTGCGGGCTTTCTGCGGTGAGAAACCGGTGCCGCCAGCGAAATGCAGTAGTGACGGCAAACCCGCAATGTTCTGCCGATCGGCGAACCGTCAACCCATCTGCAAGGCAAGTTCCAAAGGCAAGCCACTTGTCTTTGCGGTGAAGACCCGCCAAAGGGGTGCCGGTCGCGGCATTGAATGTCTTCTTGCACCCCTTGCACTGATATCGCCGCAGGCCTCGGGCCTTGCCCCGCGAGAGTGCCCCTGGTGTGCCGCAATGCGGACACGGGCGATCTTCCCCTACACTCGCTTCAATAGCCGCCAGCGAGGCTGACGCTTGCGAACCTCCTGAGAAAACAGCTTCGGCTTCCTGCCGCTGCGCCGGGCTGAGTTGGTCTATCCCGGAAAGCCATTTCTGAAATTGCTTGTGATCCATCACCCGATTTTCCCTCTGATTTGAATAGGAACGTACCGTGAACGCATACGATTTGCAAACTGAGCCTTAGAAAAACTACGTCCCGCTTTGTCCGAATATTCGCCCCCGTAGATCATCAAGGCGGTACGGTCAGGATTCAGCCGGAAGGCTGACCGCGATACGCTATCGATCAGGAACGGGATATCCGGCAAACCAGCAAGTTGTTCTTGTGAGCCCTTCAACACGGAAACCGGCACGTATTTGAAAGGGTTTTCTGGCGATGGCGCTGCCAAAACTATAACACGCGCCGATAGGATACGATCAGTCAGGGAGTATTCGGGCAATGTAGTGCAAACTGAACACGCGAACACAGGAGATAGTGCCGTCGCGCTGGAAACAGCAAACACCAAGAGACCCGCAATTTGCCGAACAAACCGAAACATCCAAATTCCAAATTTTCGCGACCGACCTTATCCAAAGGCCGTGATCGTTTTCCCACAATAGCCCAATACGATTGAATAATACAGGTGGCCGGTTTCAACGCCCTTGGGCGCGGAACTCCAACATGCTTTGTGAATTTGCCCCAATTCGACCTGCACTACATCAGATCGTTTTCAACATCCTCAGCCGACACACCCAGCGCATCCAGACCGTTTTCCAGATGGTCCGACAAATGCGGCGTACCGATCAGATAATCGGCGCAAGGGGTCGAGGCCTCTTGCTTGGCGGTGGCGATGGCCTCGGTCAGATCTTCGGCGAAAAAGCTTTCGCGACCGATCCACATGATGGCGACCAGCTCGGTCTGTTCATCCTCGCTCATCCGGTCGATAAAGGCGCGCAATTCGCCCTCGGCCCGGTCCAACTCCCGTCCCATCATCGCGACCTGCGCAACTTTGCTTGCCGAGATTTCCAGCATCTGACCAACTCCTCGTGTTCGCGGTTTTCGGCATACCCAAACCACTCCCCACCGTCGTCGTCTTTGATCTCACGCAAACTGCGCCGTCATTGCCCCCTGGACCGGGACACGGAACGGGCCGGAACGGGTGCCGTACGAAACGGTCTGAACCGGGCCTTTTTCAACCAAAGCTTTACCGCCTGCCATCCGATCAGCGCTAGTGCCCGCCGTGCGCCGAACGGGCGCCGGATCAGGGCCCACAGGATCGCGCGGTTGCTGAGGACAGCGCGCGGGCCGGTCAGAGTCGCGATCAGGCCGCCATTTTCCCGCTTGAAGTCGATCCACACGCCAACGCGGTCGGCGCGATAGTCGAACCGGAACGTATAAGTGCCCTCGATCTTTTGAAACGGCGACACGTGCATCAGCTTTTCTGCAACGATGCGGTCCGAAGGGCCAATCGGCGACAGGTCGGACTTGTGGCACAGATAACTGTGCCGGGTCCCGAACGTGTTCGTCACTTCGGCCACGACCGCATAAAGATTGTCGGCCTGATCAAAGCAGAACCAGAAACTGACCGGATTGAACACATGGCCCAGCACACGCGGTTGCGTCAGCAAGGCCATGCGGGCGGGTTGGGGAACCTGCAGGTCCTCAAATCGTGCCCGCACCCAAGCCGCGCCCGTGCCTTTGCCCGGTGTGCCGCCATGATCGCGATCCCGCCAGTTGGTCACATTGGCCCGGTTCACGGAAAACAACAGCGGCGTTTTTGGCAACGCCTCGGGGTCAAACAGAATGTAGTCGATGGAATAGCGGAACGCGTTTTCGATCGCACCCTTTCGTCCGTGATAGGTGTGGCCCGCAATATGTTCAATCGCGCTCATAAGGTCTGGGAATCCGCTGTGGCCTCGAACTGTTCAAAAAAGTGGCGTGTTTCCAGCGCCACCTTGTCAGGTTGTACGACACTTAACGCGGTCCGGATTAAAACAACCAAAGAAAGTGATCCGGCTTGGGCGGCGTCGCGTATTGTGGTTATGTTTACTGAAACTGATATCGCGACCCTGGACGCACCATCGGCCGAGACCGGCCCTGTGCCCCTGCGGCCCGCACAGAAACGTTTCAGGGGCAAAGCGGTGAACGAATCGAAAAACAGTCGCAATGCCCGATCAGAGTGGGTTGTCCACATCAGGCGCATTCGGGACAACAAGGATCAGGCGGCCTTTGCCGACCTGTTTCGCCACTTCGCCCCGCGTGTAAAGGCGTTCCTGATCAAGTCGGGATCGGATGCGACCACGGCCGAAGAATGCGCCCAAGAGGTAATGGCAACCTTGTGGCACAAGGCCCATCTGTTCGATCCGTCCCGTGCCACGGTCGCCACATGGGTGTTCACAATCGCCCGGAACAAACGCATCGATGTCATACGCAAACAGCGACGACCCGAACCCGAAGATCTGGGATGGGGACCCGAGGCGGAACCGGAACAAGATGACATCCTTGTGCTGCAACAGGAAACCGCGCAGCTGCGCACCGCGTTGACGGCGTTGCCCGAGGCGCAAAGACAGCTGATCGAAAAAGCCTATTTCGGCGATCTGAGCCACCGAGAGATTGCATCTCAGACCGGATTGCCACTGGGCACGATCAAATCACGGATAAGGCTGGCGCTGGATCGCCTGCGCCACGCGATGAATTGAGATGACTGAGATGAGCAAGGATATCAAACATCACCTGACAGACGACCTGCTGATGGCCTACGCCGCAGGGTCGCTGCCCGAGGCCTTCGACCTGATGGTCGCCACGCATCTGTCACTGTGCGACCATTGCCGCGCGCGGGCCGAAAGCTTTGACGCCGTCGGTGGCTGCGTTCTTGAAGAACAGGCTGCGGCGTCGCAAATGAGTGAGGATTCGCTGGCGGCGACGATGGCCCTGATCGCTCAGGGTGCGCCGACGCCGAAACCGGCCCGGCCACATTGTTCGGTGCTGCCAACCCCGCTGCAGGATTACGTCGGCGGCGACGTGAATGCGATCCGTTGGAAATCTGTCGGTATGGGTGTAAAACAGGCGATCCTGCCCACAATGGGCGACGCGACGGCGCGGTTGCTGTTCATTCCCGCCGGGGCCGCAGTTCCGGATCATGGCCATAACGGCATTGAACTGACAATGGTGTTGCAAGGTGCTTTCTCGGACGAGGTGGACCATTTCGCCCGCGGCGATGTCGAGATCGCCGACGAAACTCTGGAACACACACCGATTGCGGATATATCCGGGGATTGCATCTGTCTGGCCGTGACGGATGCGCCGCTAAAGTTCACCAAGCTGATACCGCGCCTGTTTCAGCCCTTTCTGCGAATTTGACGCCCGCCGGGGACGGATCACACGGAGAAGTACCATGATCAAAGGATGTATTTTCGGTCTGGCATCCCTGTCGCTCGGCACTATGGCCGCTGCTCAGACGACCGCAGAGGTAAAGTTTCAACCGGGTAATTTCGGAGCAATGGTCAACGGCACGATCACGGGTGATGAATACTTTGACTATACGCTGGGCGCGAAAACCGGGCAGGAGATGTTCGTCGATCTCAAGGTCAGGGACACCAACGGCAATGGCGTTATCTATTTCAACATCCTGCCGCCGGACAGTGACGGAGAGGCGATCTATGTCGGGTCAATGGATGGCAACACAGCCCGGATTGATCTGCCCGAGGACGGAGATTATACGATCCGCGTCTATCTGATGGGCAATGACCGGGATACTGGCAAGACGGTCGGGTACAACCTTGATCTGTCGATCCAATAGGCTCTAACCTTCGGTCTTGCCCAGCGGCACGACGTTGGTGTGATCCTCGGGCGCGAGTTCCTCAAAATCGAAATTGTCCAGCCGCTGCGCCCGGCGTCCTGCCTTTTCGGCGCTGATCTTGATGTCCGAGATATCCTTGGCCGCCTGCCCGAAATGCCGATCCAGATTGGATACGCGGTCGCCCAGACGTTCAACATCCTTGTGCAACAGACCCAGTTCCTTGCGGATCGCACCTGCCTGTTCGCGCATCCGCGCGTCTTTCAGGATCGCCCGCATCGTGTTCAGCGTTGCCATGCAGGTGGTGGGGGAAACGATCCAGACGCGTTTGGAAAAACTCTCCTGCACCAGTTCCGGGAACTTTGCATGCAACTCAGCGTAAACCGCCTCGGACGGCAGGAACATCAGTGCGCCATCGGCGGTTTCGCCGTCCAGAATGTATTTCTCGGAGATATCGGTGATGTGTTTACGCACGGTGCTGCGGAACATCTGCACCGCCGCTTTCAACTCGGCATCGTTAGTCGAGCCGATCAACGCCTCATAAGCTTCCAACGGGAACTTGCTGTCAATCACGATCGGACCCGGCGGGTTCGGCAAATTGATCAGGCAATCCGCCCGCCGCCCATTCGACAGCGTCGCCTGCAACTTGAAACTGTCCGAAGGCAGCGCCTTGGACACGATGTCGTTCAGTTGAATCTCACCAAAGGCCCCGCGCGTCTGCTTGTTCGACAAGATATCCTGCAGCGACAGCACATCCCCGACAGTTTGGTGATATTGTCCTGCGCCTTGTCGATGGTCGCCAGACGTTCCTGCAATTGTGACAGCGACGTTGCGGTTTGTTTCGACGAACCGTGCAACGATTCCTTCATCCGCTCCTGCATCTCGGCCAGAGCGCGCGCTGATTTCATCGCATTGTCCGCCAGCCGGTCGTTCATCTGCTGCTGGACCGAGGACAGGCGCGATTCAACCGTCTGGATCACCTGTACCTGCGCATTGGCCTGCGTGTCCGAAACATGCTGCAGCCCGCCGCGCAATTGCTCCTGGCCTTGCCCCAATTGCTGCACGTGCTGGCCCAGATGCGCCATTTGCCGCGCCAAAGGTTCCGCCATGCGCGCCGACCGGTTGGCCGCGCGCAGCGACAGAAACAGCAGCAGCAGGATCAACAGGATCACACCACCCCCGACCAGAACGGCCATGACCATCGGGTCATTCAACGCATATTGGGTTCCTGCAATTTCGATCATGTCGCCTCGGATGTTCTTGTTTTATTCTTCTTAGCCCCACTGGGCCATCAGATCAACTGCGTCCGAACAGCCGTTCGATATCGTTCAGCTTCAGTTCCACATAGGTTGGCCGCCCGTGGTTGCATTGACCTGAATGAGGTGTCGCCTCCATCTCGCGCAACAGGGCGTTCATTTCCTCGGCCCGCATCCGGCGACCGGACCGGACAGAACCGTGGCAGGCCACCCGTGACAGGATCGCCTCGATCCGTGCCTGCACCATCTGGCTCTCGCCCTGATCGGCCATCTCGTCGAGAATATCCAGAACCATCGCTCGGGCGTCGACCTCGCCCAGAATGGCGGGCGTTTCGCGCACCGCGACCGCGCCGCCACCAAAGGGTTCAAGGGTCAGACCAAGGCGGGACAGATCATCGGCCACGGCCATCAGCCGCGCACAATCACCCTCGGACAACTCGACAATCTCGGGGATCAGCAAGGCCTGCGCGGGCACGCCGGTATCAGCCATCTGGCGTTTGAGCTTTTCGTAGACCAGCCGTTCATGGGCCGCGTGCTGATCGATGATCACCATGCCATCAGCGGTCTGGGCGATGATGTAGTTTTCATGCACCTGCCCCCGCGCCGCGCCCAGCGGCAGGTCCTCAACCGGCGCATCGATGGCAGATTCGGAGGCGGGCTCGACAATGCTGCCGCTATAGTCGCGGGACAGTTCTGCAAATCCCGGCGCCTGCGCCTGATATGCCGCCTGCCGTGCCCCGGGTGAGGGGCGGTCCATCTGATAGACCCGCGCCGGAGCGGGCTGTGCCTGTTCCGGCCGCATCGCCCCCAATGTCGCATTCGAAACGGTCGAGGATGCTCGGTGCCCGGCCTCGGCCAAAGCATGGCGCAGAGCCGAGACGATCAGCCCGCGCGCAAGTCCCGGATCGCGGAAACCGCACCTCGGATTTTGCCGGGTGGACGTTCACATCCACCACGGTCGGCTCACAATCGATGAACAGCGCCGCCGCCGGATGGCGGTCTCGGCTGAGGAAATCGAAATAAGCCGCCCGCAACGCCCCGGTCAGCATCTTGTCCCGCACGGGCCGTCCGTTCACAAAACAGATATTGTGCCACCGCCGCGCCCCGCGAATAGGTGGGCAGGGCCGCGTAGCCATATAGGCGAATGCCCTCGCGCGTTGCATCGATCTGCAGCGCATTCTCCGCAAACTCACGCCCCAGAACACGCGCCAGACGCGCGTGCAGCGCATCGAACAGATCTCCATTTTCCCGGTCGGCACGGAAAGTCACGCGCCCCTCGCCCCCCGCCCGAGACATCGCGCAGGGTAAACGTGACCGCCGGTTCCGCCATGGCCAGACGTTTTACAGTATCGTTGATCGCCTGCCCTCGGCCCGGTCGGTGCGCATGAATTTCAGCCGCGCGGGCGTGGCAAAGAACAGATCGCGCAATTCAACCACCGTACCCGCACGTAATGCCGCCGGTTTCACCGCCTCCATCCTGCCACCAGCTACATGGACCGATGCCGCCTCACCCCCCGCCACGCGGCTGGTGATGGTCAAACGCCCCACGGCACCCAGCGAGGGCAAAGCCTCGCCCCGGAACCCGAATGTATGGATGTTCAACAGGTCTGAGCCGTCGATCTTTGACGTGGCATGGCGGGACAGGGCCAGCGGCAAATCCGGGGCGGCAATGCCACACCCGTTATCCGTGACACGAATCAGCGTCTTGCCCCCGTCAGCGATATCGATGGCAATGCGATCAGCCCCGGCATCCAGAGCGTTTTCCACCAGCTCCTTGACCGCCGCGGCCGGACGTTCAACAACTTCACCCGCGGCGATCCGGTTGATCGCCGCATCGTCAAGCTGTCGGATCACGGGTTGATTTTCGCTGATATTGGGGTTCGCTTGCGCCATACCCCCAGACCTAGCATAGGACAATGCGATTCTGCCACCGGTTTGAACAGGTCGCGGCAATACAAAAAGCCCCGGAAACAGAAATGTCCGGCCTGTGTGATCACTTCGACAAGGGGGTCGCGAATG
>CAXXPZ010000008.1:0-10607 GCA_963422555.2 uncultured Ruegeria sp. | reverse complement strand
AAAAACTAAGTCGCGGTTATCGCGCCACCATGCGTTCGGACGGGTTGGTGGTGATGAAACCCCAGCGCGTCAGGTCGGCGATTCCGGCCAAGGTTCTGCTGCTATGCCTGATCGCCTTTTTTGGCTTCAAGGCGCTGTTGCTGTTCAATCTGGGTGGTTCTGCCTATGACGGCCGCGTCGAAGCCCTGAGTGAAGGCACGAGTGTCGAGGTCGCAGGTGCATGGATCATGCAGGTCGACCCCGTTTCGCAATTCCTGTCTGAGCAGATCGCCAAGTTCTGGTACTGATCGCTTTCACCGCATAGCTTTTGTGCATACAAAAACACCGCCTGCCGATGGCACGCGGTGTTCTGTTGCCTTTCCCTATAGAAAAGGCGCGTAGGTCGTGGTCGCTATCGTTTAGCGACGGCCTTCGGCGACAACGTCGATGTCACCGCGGCACAGGCCGATATCATCCAGTTCGCGGTCGGTCAGACCGTTCAGCGCGTCACGGGTGGCGCGGGCGTCGTTCCATTCGACAACGGCATTTGTGACCGCCGCGAAAATTGAGCCGATACGACCGACGAGGCCGAATGAGCCAGTGGCGATGCGGGTATTGTCAAGTGCAGCCATATCCTGTTTCCTTCTGGTTTGCGTTAACTTGTGATCTTGCGATCTGAGCGGCATCTAGTGATGCAAAATGCCCGGCACAAGCGTAATTTTTGCATGTGTCCTATGCGTTTTATGCAATACTCAAATTTCCTGAAACGCCTTTAAAACATTCATTAAATTCGCTTTAGAAACCGGTCGGTTTCAGAACATTTGCTGTCGTAAACCGGTCGCCCTGTCGCGCAGGGAACAGGTTTGTCGTTTTCAGGCTTTTGGCCAATTCGCTTGGAAAATGTTCACGCTTCGTGCTAATCAGTAAGAAAGATCACAAAAACCCGAGCAGGCTGGGGCAAAACATGCGAATTCTGGGCATTGATCCGGGGCTTAGAACCCTGGGATGGGGCGTCATCGAATCGCATGGCAGCCGTCTGAGCCACGTTGCCAATGGTTTGTGCAAATCGGACGGGGATGATCTTGGGGAACGTCTGCTGTCGCTGCACAACCAGATTGTCGAAGTGATCGCGGATCATATGCCGGATCAGGCAGCCATCGAACAAACATTTGTAAACAAGGACGGCACCGGGACGCTGAAACTTGGTCAGGCGCGAGGTGTCGCCTTGCTGACGCTGGCACAGGCCGGTCTGCCGGTCGGCGAGTATGCCCCGAACCGGGTCAAGAAAACCGTCGTTGGCGTCGGGCACGCGGAAAAAGAGCAGGTTATGCATATGGTCAAACTGCAGCTGCCGGGATGCCAGCCCAAAGGCATGGATGCAGCGGATGCGCTGGCGATTGCAATCTGTCACGCGTATTACGGCAAAACCAAGCAGGTGCAGTTGAAAGAGGTACGGGCATGATCGGCAAACTGACGGGACGGCTGGATTACCGCGCGGCGGATCACATCCTGATCGACGTGCGTGGTGTCGGCTATATCGTCTATTGCTCGGACCGGACCATGGCTGCGTTACCGGGTGTGGGTGAGGCGATGTCGATCTACACCGATATGGCCGTGCGCGAAGACCTGATGCAGCTCTATGGTTTTTTGTCGCTGGTAGAAAAGGAATGGCACCGGTTGCTGTGTTCGGTGCAAGGCGTGGGTGCCAAGGTCTCGCTGGCGATCCTGAGCGCGCTGGGGCCGGATGGAGTCAGCCGGTCGATTGCGCTGGGGGATTGGGGTGCGGTCAAGGCAGCCAAAGGTGTCGGACCGAAAACGGCACAACGGATCGTTCTGGACCTGAAAGACAAGGCACCGGGCGTCATGGCCATGGGCGGAACGGTGACCGAGGCGATGGATGGACCCGGTTTGGAGGTTGTGGAACTGTCCGAACCCGCGCCTGTCACGCCTAAACGGGTCGCGAAACCGGCATCGGGTGCTGCGGCAGCTTCGGCCGGGGCATTGTCTGCACTGTCAAATTTGGGGTATGGCCCGTCGTACGCAGCCTCGGCCGTGGCTGAAGCAGCGGCCAATTTACCCGATGCGGGTGAGGCTGATCTGATCCGGGCCGCATTGAAACTGCTGGCCCCGAAAGGCTGAATGAATGGTTGATGCCGACCCCGCCCTGCGTCCCGAACCTTTACCCGAAGACAATGACCGTGCGCTGCGTCCGCAGGGCCTGAACGAATTCATCGGTCAGGCCGAGGCGCGGGCCAATCTGCGCATTTTTATCCAATCCGCGCGCCAACGAGGCGAGGCGATGGATCACACCTTGTTCCACGGCCCTCCGGGTTTGGGGAAAACCACCCTTGCCCAGATCATGGCGCGGGAACTGGGGGTGAATTTCCGCATGACCTCAGGGCCGGTGCTGGCCAAGGCGGGTGATCTGGCGGCGATCCTGACCAACCTGGAATCGCGGGATGTTTTGTTCATCGACGAAATCCATCGTCTGAATCCAGCAGTGGAAGAAGTGCTGTACCCCGCGATGGAAGATTTTGAGCTGGATCTGGTGATCGGCGAAGGCCCTGCCGCGCGAACGGTACGGATCGAGTTGCAGCCATTTACGCTGGTTGGTGCGACGACACGGATGGGGTTGCTGACCACGCCGTTGCGCGACCGGTTCGGTATTCCGACGCGCCTGCAGTTCTACACGGTCGATGAGTTGCACGAAATCGTCACGCGTAATGCGCGCAAACTGGGTGCACCAGCGGATGATGATGGCGCACGCGAGATTGCGCGACGGTCGCGGGGGACACCCCGGATCGCCGGACGCCTGCTGCGCCGCGTGGTGGATTTCGCCATCGTCGAAGGGGATGGTCACATCACCCGCGAACTGGCCGATAGCTCTCTGACCCGGTTGGGCGTCGACAATCTGGGTCTGGACGGGGCCGACCGGCGGTACCTGAAGCTGATCGCCGAGAATTACGCCGGTGGACCGGTGGGGATCGAAACCTTGTCGGCGGCGCTGTCGGAAAGCCGGGATTCTCTGGAAGAGGTGATTGAACCCTATCTGCTGCAGCAGGGTTTGATCCAGCGAACCCCCCGGGGACGTATGCTGGCGCAGAAGGCGTGGACACATCTGGGGATACCCGCGCCCAAGGGGCGAAACGATCTGTTTGGTTGAAGCCCGGGACCATAGATTTTATGCCTTCGGCGAGAGTATTTTTGAAAAGATGAAGGGCATGGCGTGACACCCGATGAGATCGAGGCGCTGTTTACGCGCGAAAGTGGTGAGTTTCTGTTCGCGCGTTGGGGGCGACCGATTGTTCCCATCGTCTTTGGTGTCGAGGAAGAGACCCTGGGCACCATCAAGGGCGCGTTTGAGGCGGTCGTGAGCCTGGCCGGGCACAAGATGGCCGAGACCGATCCCGAACTGGGTGCCAATTGCATGGTTTTCTTTTTCCGGGACTGGCAGGAATTGCTGGACGTGCCGGATCTGGATCGTCTGATCCCGGATCTTGCGCCATTGGTCAAGCGGCTGGTGGCTGCGGCTGCCAATCAGTACCGCGTTTTCCGGTTCGAGGAAGACGGCGCAATTCGCGCGGCTTTTGTCTTTCTGAAAATGGATCAGGAGATGTCACAAATCCCCGCCGAAACGTTGGCATTGGGCCAGATCGTGCAGACGATTGTCCTTTGGTCCGACAGTGCCTTTCGGGCGCAATCCCCGTTGGCCGTGGCGGGCGAGACCACGATCCTGCGCCCCGAGATTGCGGCACTCATCCGGGCGGCTTATGATCCGGTGCTGCCGGGGGCCGCGCAGGACCCGTCTCATGCGCTGCGCCTGTTTGCCCGGATGGAGCTGCCGCAATGACCCACACCTATCCCGTGCGCGTCTATTACGAAGACACTGACATGGGCGGCGTTGTCTATCATGCGAATTATCTCAAGTTCATCGAGCGGGCGCGCTCGGAATATGTGCGCAACCTTGGCAATGACCAGAACGCGATGCGGGACGCGGGTGTCGTCTGGGTCGTGCGGCGGCTTGAGGCTGATTGTCTGGCCCCCGCCAGGTTCGACGACGAATTGGAGGTCGAAACAACCATCCTGTCGCTGTCAGGGGTGCGTCTGACCATGGCGCAGGTTGTTCGGCGTGGCGAGGCCGAACTGTTTCGCGCCACAGTCACCGCCGTTTGCATCAATAACGAGGGCAAGCCGATCCGCCTTCCGGCAGAGATTCGCGCATTGATGTAACAAATTGCCCGGTCGGGGTGGTTCTGTTGGCTTTTCATGCCCAACTGCGTTAGCGTTTGGCAAAACAAGGCCAACCAAACGGCTATCAGGCAAAACAAAGAGCAGGTTCATGGAAGCTGAAACGCTGGCGCTGGCGCAGGAGATCGACTTCTCCATGTGGGGGCTGTTTGCCCGCGCAACATTTATCGTCAAAATCGTGATGCTGATCCTGGTGATTGCGTCCGTCTGGTCCTGGGGGATCATCATTCAGAAACTGATCAACTACCGCTCGGCGCGTAAAGAGGTTGAGGTTTTTGATGAATCCTTCTGGTCTGGCAACCCACTGGATGCGTTGTTCGAAAAAATCGGAACACAGCCGGATGGGAGTTCGGAAAAGATTTTTGCCGCAGGCATGATCGAATGGCGCAGGTCACATCGAACCGATGGCGGTCTGATCGCCGGGGCCACCGCCCGGATCGACCGGTCGATGGATGTGGCCATCGCCAAAGAATCCGAGACGCTGCAGAAAGGCCTGCCCATTCTGGCGACCGTGGGCTCGACCGCGCCGTTCATTGGGCTGTTCGGCACCGTCTGGGGCATCATGAATGCCTTTATCGAGATTGCCGAGCAGCAGAACACTAATCTGGCCGTTGTAGCACCCGGCATTGCCGAGGCGTTGTTGGCCACGGGTCTGGGTCTGCTGGCCGCAATCCCGGCGGTGATATTCTACAACAAGCTCAGCGCGGATAGTGACCGGATCGTTGGCGGGTACGAGGCCTTTGCCGACGAATTCGCAACCATCCTGTCGCGCCAGTTGGACAGCTGACATGGGCGCGGCGGTTCAGCAATCATCGGGTCAGAACGGACGCAGGCGCGGGCGGCGTCGCGGTCGTGCCCAACCGATGGCCGAGATCAACGTGACACCTTTTGTAGATGTCATGCTGGTGTTGCTGATCATCTTCATGGTGGCGGCGCCACTGCTGACTGTGGGTGTGCCGGTGGACCTGCCCAAAACGGCAGCCAGCGCCTTGCCCGGCGATAACGAAGAACCCCTGACCGTGACCCTGACAGCAGAAGGTCAGGTGCAGATTCAAACCACCGATGTGCTGCGCGAGGAACTGATCGGCAAATTGCGGGCGATCGCCTCTGAACGCAGCAGTGACCGCGTGTTCCTGCGGGCCGATGGCTCGATCCCTTATGCGCAGGTGATGGAGGTCATGGGGGCCTTGAACGCGGGTGGATTTTCCAATGTGGGCCTGGTGACAGATACCGGCGGGCCGACTTTGGATGATGGGTAAGAGTGAGGTTGCGCGGTGGAGACCGGCACCAAGATTTCGGCGATTGCTCATGCCAGCCTGATCAGTTGGGCGTTGTTCGGCGGCACGTTCCGGTCCGAACCGTTGCCGTTTGCCGTTCAGGATGTGTCTGTGATTTCCTCTGAGCAGTTTGACGCGATGCGGGCGCGACGGGGTGCCCCCGAAGTGCCAACACCCCCTGCCGACCTGCAACAGCCCGAAGCGCCGGTTGAAGAGGTGAACACGCCAGAGCCCACGCCCGACGAGCAACCAGCGCCCGAGCCTGTGGTGCCAGTTGAGCCCGAGCCGGAACCCGAACCCGAAACCGTTGAGGTCCCACCCGAGCCCGAAGTGGTCGAAGAACCGCCCGTGCTGGAACAGCCCGATACGGAAGTGGCGGCATTGCCCGTCCCGCCCGGCCCTGATGTGCAGCCAAGCCCGGCTGACAAGGTCGCACCGGACCCGGTTGAACCGCCTCCGCCGGAGGCCAAACCGGATGATGTCGAGACACCTCAGGTATCGCTGGACGAGGGGGCCGAGATCCAGCAGGAGCAGCAGGATCAGACCGCGCCCGAAGAGGCGGCACCGGAAATCGTAACCGAGGCAGAGGAGGCGAACGATCCCGCCCCCAAAACCTCACCGCGACCGCGTGTCAGACCCAACCGCCCGGCACCACAGCCAGAGCCGGAAGTGACCGAGGCGCCCGAACCCGAGCCGACTGAACCAGCGCCAAGCAATCAGGATGCAATCAATGATGCTCTGACTGAGGCTCTGGGCAGCGGAACCGAACCTACCGGCCCACCGCTGACCAGCGGTGAAAAGGACGCGATGCGCGTGGCGGTTTCACGGTGCTGGAATGTCGGGTCACTGTCGACCGACGCGCTGAACGTCGTTGTTGTGGTCGGATTCTCTTTGACCCCGGACGGCAAGGTAGTGGGTGGCAGCCTGCGACAGCTGGACAGCACCGGAGGATCATCCGGTGCGGCAAAGCAAGCCTATGAGGCTGCCCGACGCGCGATTTTGCGCTGTGGGGCGAAAGGATATGACCTGCCGGCAGACAAATATGCCCAATGGCAGGATATTGAAATTACATTCAATCCCGAGAGGATGCGGATCAAATGATGAAACTTCTGACCAGCCTCTTTGTCGGTCTGACCCTGATGGCGTCAGCGCCGGTCCATGCGCAAAGCGGACCTTTACGTCTGGAACTGGACGAGGGGATCATCGAACCCCTGCCCTTTGCCGTGCCCAGTTTCGTGCCCGACGGACCGGCTGCGTCGCAATACGCGCAGGATATTTCGCGCGTGGTTGCGGCGGACCTGACCGGAACGGGGTTGTTTCGCGAAATCTCCTCGGACGCGTTCATCAGCCGGGTCAGCAGTTTTGACGCGCCAGTGCAGTTTGCGGACTGGAAGGCGATCAATGCCGAGGCGCTGGTGACCGGTGCCGTGAATGTTTCAGGCAATCGGCTGACGGTCCGGTTCCGGGTCTGGGATGTGTTCTCGGGTCAAGAACTGGGCAATGGTCTGCAATTTGCCGGAACCACCGACGGGTGGCGGCGTATGGCGCATAAGGTGGCCGATCAGGTTTACAGCCGGATCACGGGTGAGGGCGGATATTTCGACAGCCGCGTTGCCTTCGTGTCGGAAAGCGGCCCCAAGAACCAGCGGCGCAAGCGGCTGGCCATCATGGATTATGACGGCGCCAATGTGCAATATCTGACAGACAGCGCATCCATCGTGCTGGCCCCGCGGTTTTCGCCGACCGGCGATCGCTTGCTGTATACAAGCTACGAAACAGGCCAGCCCAGAATTTACGTTCTGGACGTGGGCCGTGTCAGGCAGCAGGAGCTGAACACACAGGAAGGCACCATGAGCTTTTCTCCGCGCTTTTCACCGGATGGGCAGTCGATCGTTTATTCGCTGACGCAAGGCGGCAATACGGACCTGTGGAAGATGAACCTGGCCTCTGGCCAAAGCGTGCGTCTGACCAACACGCCAGCGATTGAAACCGCGCCCAGCTATTCGCCGGATGGATCGCAGATCGTGTTCGAAAGCGACCGTTCAGGCACGCCGCAGCTGTATATGATGCCCGCCGGAGGTGGTGAGGCGACACGGATCAGTTTTGGCCAAGGCCGGTATGGCACACCCGTCTGGTCCCCACGCGGCGACCTGATCGCGTTCACCAAGCAGAACAAGGGGCGTTTCCACATCGGCGTCATGCGCACCGATGGCAGCGAAGAGAGGCTGCTGACCGCATCGTTCCTGGACGAAGGACCGACATGGTCCCCGAATGGCCGGGTCATCATGTTCACCCGCGAAACGCAGGGCGCAAGCGGACGGTCGTCGCTGTATTCCGTCGATATCTCGGGGCGGAACCTGCGGCCTGTGCGCACCCCGGACGGCGGCAGCGACCCATCTTGGGGGCCACTGCAAAATTGATCGGGGGCACAGGCGGGCGACGTTCACAACGTACCCGGGCTGTGCTAAATAGATGATAATAAACAAACGGAACGCGAGGCACTGACATGAACCTTCTGAGCAAAGCTGTGGCGATGGGCGCGTTGGCCCTGATCGCCGCATGTACGAACAATGATCCGTCGGCATTGGGGGGCGGTGCTGGCGGTGACGGCGCGCTTGTACCGGGCTCACCCAGCGATCCGCGCTCGACCGCATTTTTCCAGCAAACGGTCGGTGACCGGGTGCTTTTCGAAGTTGATCAATCCACCTTGACGCCTGCCGCACAGACGGTTCTGCAGGGGCAGGCCGAATGGCTGCTGACCAATACCGATTTTGTGGCCACAATCGAGGGTCACGCGGACGAGCAGGGCACACGCGAATACAACCTTGCCCTTGGCGCACGCCGGGCGAATGCGGCGCGGGAATATCTGATTTCACGGGGCATTGCGGGCAACCGGCTACAAACCGTCAGCTTTGGCAAAGAGCGCCCCATCGAGATTTGCAGCACCGAGGATTGCTATTCCAAGAATCGTCGCGCGGTGACGGTACTGACGGGTTCAACGACGGGGTAATATGATGCGAATTGCGGGTTTGGTTCTGGCGGCGGTTGTGGCCGCCGCTGGTGTGGCTGAGGCACAGGATCAGCAGACGTTGGCGGATATCCGACAGGAGCTGACGGTGCTGCACGTGGAAATCCAGCGCCTCAAGCGAGAATTTTCAACCACGGGTTCGCCGTCTCCGAACCTGTCGGGCAGCTCGATTCTGGAAAGGGTGGACGCCATCGAGGCCGAGTTGCAGCGCCTGACCCGGCAGACCGAGCAGTTGAACCAGCGGGTTCAGAATGTCGTGACCGATGGCACCAACCGGATCGGCGACATGGAATTCCGCCTGTGCGAGCTGGAACCAGGCTGCGAAATTTCCGGTGAACCTACCAGCACGTTGGGCGGCGAAGGGTCTTCGACCGGTGCGGCTGTCATTACGCCCGCTGTTCCGGATTCGTCTGAACAGGTCGATCTCGCAGTTGGCGAACAAGCCGATTTCGACGCGGCTGCGCAGGCCCTGTCGGATGGCGATTACCAGGCTGCGGCCGATCGATTCACTCAGTTCGATCTGGCCTATCCCGGCAGTCCGTTGGCGTCGCAAGCCAATCTGAGGCGCGGTCAGGCGCTGGAAGGGCTGGGCGATACGCGTGAGGCCGCGCGCGCTTTCCTTGCCAGCTTTACCGGCGATTCTGAAGGACCGCTGGCGCCCGAAGCCCTGTTTGAACTGGGCGCGGCCCTTGGACGGCTTGGGCAAACCGATCAGGCCTGCATCACACTGGGAGAGGTTGGCGTGCGCTTTCCGGCCTCAGGCCCGGCAGCATCGGCGACACAAGAAATGGCGTCGCTGGGCTGTTCTTGACCACGGACGCCGATAGCCTTCTTGGGGATATCCGGGCACGCCTGCCTGACCCTTTGCCCAGTCGTTTGGGTGTGGCGGTGTCAGGGGGCAGTGACTCGACCGCGCTGATGCATTTGCTATCGGAAATCTCGCGGCGCGAGGGGATCGATCTGTTTGCGGCGACCGTGGATCACGGCCTGCGGTCCAGATCCGCTGACGAGGCGGAGCAGGTCGCGGCACTGGCGCAAAGCTGTGAAATTCCACACGATACTCTGAAATGGCAGGGCTGGGACGGAACCGGCAACCTGCAGGATCGCGCGCGACGGGCGCGGTACGCATTGCTGGCCGAATGGGCCCGGGAACGCGACATCGCGGTGATTGCGCTGGGTCATACGGCGGATGATCAGGCCGAGACCGTTTTGATGCGGTTGGCGCGCGCATCAGGTGTTTCGGGCCTGTCAGCGATGGCAGCCTTGCGCCACGAAGACGGTATCGACCTGCTGCGTCCCATGTTGACGATCCCGCGCGCACGGCTACGGGATTATCTGAAAACCAACGGGGTCGAATGGATCGACGATCCATCGAATCAAGACACCCGTTTCGACCGGATCAAGACGCGCGAGGCGCTGTCTCATCTGGATCAGATCGGATTAACGGCGGAAGCCCTGTCCCGTGTGGCCGACAATCTGGCACAAGCGCGTGAGGCGTTGGCGCAATACGCACAGGAAACCGCGCGTCGTGTGGTGACGGTGGTCGATGGGGATCTATGCGTTGACCGGGGCCGCTTTCAGGTACTGCCTCAGGAAATTCGCCGACGCATCATTGTCGCCGCAATTGGTTGGATTGCGGGTAACGAATACCCACCGCGCAGGGGTGCCATCGATCAGGCGTTGAACGCTATAGCGGCGGGCCGCACAGTGACGCTAGGCGGGTGTTTATTGGTCCCGGACAGTAAAAAAACGTGGATTTGCAGGGAACTAAGGGCCGTCAGTGACCAGATCGCGCAGCCGGGTGAGCCGTGGGACAACCGTTGGGTCGTGGCGGACCCCGAATCGCGGGGGCCGAAATCCGGGCGGTGGGCGAAGACGGGATCGCTCAATTACAGCACTGGCGGGGACTAGGCAGACCACGGGCAGCGGTGTTGTCATCGCCTGCGGTCTGGTCAGGGGAAACCTTGCTGTCTGCGCCTCTGGCCGGGCAGGCGGGTGAGTGGCGTGCTGAAATGTCGGATAAAAGGCCAGAGTTTTACACATCAATTTTATCGCATTGAACCTGCCTCAATCAT
>CAXXPZ010000007.1:0-6832 GCA_963422555.2 uncultured Ruegeria sp. | reverse complement strand
GTGGTCGGGCAGCGTCTGCACGCGCCTGTCTGGGTTGCGCGACCGGGTCGAGTCACGTCTGGATCAGGCGCTGGGCGGTGTACAAATCCGCTTTGGCGATGTCAGCTTTATCATTCACGAGGGGTGGCGCCCCCGTTTGCGCCTGACCGACGTCCGGATCAGTGACGCGGCAGGCCAGCAAATCGCAGAAGTGTCGGATATGCGGGCCAGCCTGGCCATGCGCCCGCTGCTGCGTGGCCATGTGCGCCCCAAGCGCATCATCCTGCAGGGCGCACAGATCGCTCTGACGCGGGGCACGGACGGGGCGCTGTCGATGACGGTCGGGGCGGGCAGCGCACCTGTGGGCCGCGCCCCGAATATGGCAGAACTGATTGAGGCGTCAGACGAAGTCTTTCTGTCGCCGGCCTTGTCCGCGCTGACCTCGGTCGAGCTGGATGCCATCACCCTTGATTATCGCGATCTGCGGCAGGGCCGGTCCTGGGTTCTGGATGGCGGGCGCATCCAGATGACCCGCAGCGCGCGCGAGGTTCGGCTGGCCACCGGTTTTTTGGTTCTGTCCGGCCGCGATTACGTCAGCGAGATCGAAGCGAACTATACCAGCACGCTGGACAGTGCGGCGGCCCGGTTCGGCGTCACGATCACCGATCTGCCAGCCGAGGACATCGGCGGCCACAGCCCGGCGCTGGCCTGGATGCAGGTTCTCAGAACACCAATCTCGGGTGCCCTGCGTGGCAGCATCGACGCGGGCGGTACGCTAGGCCCGGTTTTTGCCACGCTCAATCTGGGCGCGGGCGCGGTGCAGCCGACGCCCGAAACCCTCCCGATCAAGTTCGAAGGGGCGCGGACCTATTTCACCTATGATCCTGTGCGGCAGGAGCTGGACTTTAACGAGGTGTCGATCGACTCGGCCTGGGGCGCCGTTCAGGGCGAAGGCAAAGCGTATCTGCACAGCGCCGACACCGGTTGGCTGGACAGTATGGACGGGCAGTTCCGTCTCAGCGGCATTCAGATCAACCCGGCCGATCTGTTCCCCGAGCCGCTGAACCTGACCCATGCCGAGGTGGATTTTCAGATGAAGCTAGCCCCGTTTCGGGTCAAGCTGGGGCAGATGCGGGTCGAAGACGGCGATCACCGGCTGCGGCTGCACGGCGATCTGGCTGGCTTGCCCGAAGGGTGGGTTGCGAATATCGATGGGCGGATCGACCGGATGCGCGTGGATCAGGTGCTGAGTTACTGGCCGCAACGGCTGGCGCCAAAGCCTCGCATTTGGGTGGACGAAAACCTGTCCAACGGCCTGATGTCTGATCTGGAAGTTGCCATGCGTCTGAAACCGGACACACGGCCCGACATCTTTGCCAGCTTTGAATTCGACGAGACCGAGGTTCGTTTTGCCAAGACATTGCCGCCGGTTCAGGATGTGCAGGGGCAGGTTAGCCTGTTGAACGGGCGTTTTCACGGTGACCGCGCAAAAAGGCGTGGTGATTGCCGATCAGGGTGGGGCCGTGGACGCGTCGGGGACGTCTTTCATCATCCCCGACATCGGCATCAAGAAACGAGCCCCCGCCATTGCCCGCATCAAGGCGAGCGGCAGTGTCACCGCCGCGATGTCCCTGCTGGACAGGCCGCCGCTGCAAGTGCTGACCAAGGCCAAACTGCCCGTCGACCTGGCCGAGGGCAGCGTGCGTCTGGACGGCACGCTTTCGCTGCCATTGGGTAAGGACCTGAAATTTGAAGAGACCCGGTTTCACTATACCGGGGACGTGTCCAACGTAGACAGTGACAAGCTGGTTCCCGATACAAATATCCGCGCTGACCGACTGACCCTGACGGGGGATCAGACGCAGGTGTTGGTTGATGGCGACGGGTTCTTTGGTGACGTGCCGGTGCGCGCCGCATGGGCACAACCGATCGGGGGCGGCGGGCCGCAACGCAGCCAGTTGACTGGCCAGATCGAACTGTCAAATCGGCTGATGCAACAGATCAATGCGGGTTTGCCGCAGGGAATGGTGACCGGGCAGGGGCAGGCGGATTTCACGCTGGGCATTGGTGCGGGCGACCCGCTCCTCCTGACCGCGCAGTCCGATCTGGTCGGCGTCGGGTTGGCAATTCCGGAACTGGGCTGGCGCAAGGCCGCAAGCGGCACTGGCGTGATGTCGGTCGAGGCGACGCTGGGTTGCGGAGCCCAGCGTCCAGTCGCTGCGGGGTGAACACCGCCGGTCTGCGCAGCGCGGCCTCGATCTCGTTTTCGCGACGGCGGGCTGGACCGGGTCCGGTTCAGCTCGTTCGAGTTGGGCGATTGGCTGGCCGTGCCTGCCGAGTTGATCGGGCGCGGCGCGCGGGTCCCCGATATCCGGGTTCTGGGCGGGGTGATGGATTTGGGCAATTCCACCTTTGGCTCAAGCGCGGGTGGAGGTGGGGGGATCGGGGCAGGGTCCGAACATCGATGTCGCGCTGGACCGGCTTCAGGTCACAGACTCGGTGGCGCTGACCGGTCTGAACGGGGCATTTCGGACCACCGGCGGCCTGACCGGGGCCTTTACTGCCGCAGTAAATGGCGGCGCCGCCATCAGCGGGCAGGTCTCACCAAGCGCCGGGCGCAGCGCGGTCAGCCTGAATTCGGATGATGCCGGTGCCGTATTGCGTTCCGCCGGAGTGCTGACCCAGGCGCGCGGCGGTTCGATGGCCTTGCAGTTGGACCCGGTGGCAGGGCCTGGCAATTACGACGTGAACCTGCGCATCGAGAACACGCGGATCAAGGACGCACCGGCCATGGCGGCCCTGTTGAACGCCATCAGTCTGGTCGGGCTTTTGGATGAAATGGCCGGGCAGGGCATCTTTTTTGCCGGCATCGACAGCAAAATGCGGATCACGCCGACCGAGATCAAAATTCTCAGCGGCAGCGCCGTCGGCCCGTCCATGGGCCTGTCCTTTGACGGCACAATCGACACGGTTGCGGGGATGTTGAACCTGCGCGGCGCAATCTCTCCGATCTATCTGCTGAACGCAGTGGGCAGTGTTCTGACCCGCAAGGGCGAGGGTGTTTTTGCCTTCAACTACTCGCTCACCGGCCCGCTGACCAAACCCGCCGTTTCCGTGAATCCGCTATCCGGGCTTGCCCCACTGTTTCTGCGCAACCTGCTGCGCCCCCCGGCGCCGACCGTGTCGGACGGGCCAAACGCCACGCGCGACGTACCGATCGAGGATCATCCGGCGGCACAGACACGGGGCGAGGATCGCTGAGCTTGGGTGGTGGCCGAATCCTTTTCTCCGATGTATGGCGCGGCCATGAAACTCAGCGATTTCGACTTTGACCTGCCTGAAGATCTGATTGCAACGCGGCCCGCCAGCCCGCGGTCCTCTGCCCGGTTGTTGGTGGCACAGGGCGACACGCTCAGCGATCAACACGTGTTCGACCTGCCCGATTGGTTGCGCCCCGGGGATCGGCTGGTTCTGAATGATACAAAGGTGATCCCCGCACGGCTCAGCGGGCGGCGACATCGCAACAGCGCACAAGGTCCGGTTTCTGCAGGGATCGAAGCCACTTTGCTGGACCCGCAAGCTGACGGCAGTTGGACTGCGCTGATCAAACCGCTGAAAAAGGTCAAACCGGGCGAGGTCATCGCGTTTTCTGACACGCTCAGCGCACAGTTGGACCGGGTCGAGGACGGACAGGCCTATCTGCGGTTCAACCTGACGGGTACGGATTTCGATCTGGCGCTTGAACAGGCCGGTGCCATGCCGCTGCCGCCTTATATCGCGGCCAAGCGACCGGCGGATGATCAGGACAAGACCGATTACCAGACAATCTGGGCGCGCAATTCCGGCGCGGTGGCGGCACCCACAGCCTCGCTGCATTTCGACGACGCCTTGATGCAAGCACTTTCCGCACGGGGGGTCACCTTTAGCCATGTGACCCTGCACGTGGGGGCGGGTACCTTTCTGCCGGTCAAGGTCGAGGATGTGACCACCCACAAGATGCACGCCGAATGGGGGCAGGTCAGTGCAAAGGCCGCCGCCGAGATACAGGCCACCAAAGCCGAAGGCGGGCGGGTCATCCCCGTGGGAACAACAGCGCTGCGCCTGATCGAAAGCGCGGCCCGAGGAGGCGACATCGAGCCATGGGAAGGGGACACCGACATCTTCATCTATCCCGGTTTCGACTTTCACGTGACCGACGCGCTGATGACCAATTTTCACTTGCCCAAATCCACCTTGCTGATGCTGGTGTCGGCGCTGATCGGGCAGGATCGGGTCAGGGATGTGTATGATCATGCCATCGCACAGAAATACCGTTTCTTTTCTTATGGGGATGCGTCGCTTTTGATCCCCTGAAGGGCGCGTTTTCAGGATCATTCCGACACAATGTCGTAGACAAGCGCGACCGGGACGATTTTAGATCGCATCCAGTGGCAAATCAGACAGCAACTCCAGGAGACCGGGATGCTTCAGGTTATTTCAAGCGCATGGGCGCTTTTGCTCGGCATGGGGTTGCTGATGGTCGGCAACGGCCTGCAGGGAACTCTGCTGGGCGTCCGGGGTGAGATCGAATCCTTTTCGACCTTTCAGATGTCCATCGTCATGTCCGTCTATTTCCTGGGGTTCCTTGGTGGATCGCGGCTGGCGCCCGAGATGATCCGCAGGGTCGGACATGTGCGCGTGTTTGCCGCTCTGGCCTCGTTCATCTCTGCCGTCATGATCATGTACCCGATGCTGACAAACCCGGTTGCGTGGGCGTTGGGCCGCGTGGTGATCGGGTTTTGTTTCTCGGGCGTGTATGTCACCGCGGAAAGCTGGCTGAACAATGCCGCCAGTAACGAAAACCGGGGACAGGCGCTGTCTCTATATATGATCGTTCAGATGACCGGGATCGTCACGGCTCAGGCGTTGATGCTGGTGGGCGACCCGGCAGGGTACGAGACCTTTGTGATCGCCTCGATCCTTGTCTCGATCTCGTTCGCGCCGATCCTTCTGTCGATTTCGCCGACACCGGCCTTTGACACGACCAAGCCGATGACCTTGCGGCAGCTTATGGAAACCTCGCCTTTGGGATGTGTCGGCATGTTCCTTTTGGGCGGCGTCTTTTCCGCGCAATTTGCCATGGCAGCGGTGTACGGCGCGCAGGCTGGGATGTCGCTGGCCGAGATTTCGTCCTTTGTTGCCGCTTTCTATGTCGGCGCGCTGGTTCTGCAATATCCGCTGGGCTGGATTTCCGACCGTATGGACCGTCGCTTGTTGATCATGCTGGTCGCCGCAAGCGGAGCCATGGCAGCCGTGATGGGCATGATGTTCGCACTGACATTCCCTATTCTGATTGTATCGGCCTTTTTTATCGGCGGCTTGTCCAACCCGCTTTATTCGCTGTTTATTGCTTATACCAACGACTATCTGGAATACGAGGATATGGCTGCAGCCTCCGGCGGGCTGGTCTTCATCACCGGTTTGGGTGCGATTGCAGGCCCCGTTATCACCGGTTGGTTGATGGGAGATGCGGTATTTGGGCCACAGGGCTTTTTCCTGTTTATCGCCGCGCTGTTGGTTGTGATGGCAGTCTACGCAGCCTATCGGATGACCCAGCGCGCGTATGTGTCGGTGGACGAAACCGGAGCGATTGCACCTGTTTACCCCACAGCCTCGCCTGTTGCCATGGAGGTGGCGCAAGAGGTAGTCATCGAGGCCGCGCAGGACGAAAGCGATACGCAAGAACCCGCCTGAGCGCCGGATTTGTGTCGCCTATGTTGCAATATGTTACTGTAACAGTTCTGTAAAACGTCCTTATATGACTTTACGTCCCTGGGGAGGGCAAAAACGGAGAGCAGGGCATGGTTGGTCCCGAAGAAGTATTGAGTTTTTGGTTAGATGAAGTTGGTCCTGACGGTTGGTATGATCAGGATGAAGGGTTGGATGCCACAATTCGGGATCGGTTCTTGCCGACATGGGAGGCTGCCTGCCACGGGCGGTTTTCACTGTGGCTGACTTATCCAAGTGGTTCGCTGGCCTATATCATCCTGACGGATCAGTTCCCACGCAACATGTTCCGCGGCAGCAAGCAGGCGTTCTCGTCTGACCGTGCCGCTCTGACGGCTGCGAAATGCGCGGTCGACCGAGGTTGGGACATGAAAATCGATGAACCCGCCCGGCAGTTCTTTTACCTGCCGATGATGCATTCGGAAAACCTGTGCGATCAGGAACGATGCGTCCGGCTGATGTGTGAAAGGATGCCGGAATACGGTGCCGGCAATCTGCTGCACGCACGAGCTCATCGCGAAGTGATCCGCCAATTTGGTCGTTTCCCGTACCGCAACGAGGCGCTTGAGCGTCCGACCACCGAACACGAAGCCGCCTATGTCAATAAAGGCGGATATGGTTCAACGGTGCGTGAGCTGCAATCAGCGGGTTAAGACGACGGAGTGCAGCCCCGGATCGCCACGATCTGATCGCCGATGGCTTCGGTCGATGTGGTGATAGCGTAATCAATCAGGTCACCAGGATTGTCGACAAGACCCGCAAGGCGGGTCTGTGTCTCTTCCAGTTTGCTCTCAATACTGCTCAAACGGTCCAGCGTGCCATTCAACTTGGCACGTGTGGCGAAGTCCAGCGAGATGTTCTGGTCCCGAATTGTCGCAAGATCACTACGCAACCCGGCCAGTTCCCCGCGAATACCCTGCGCCTGTTCGCGCAGCGGGGCCACGATCTGCAGGTCTTGGGTAAATCCAGACCGAATGTCTTCGACAGACTGGGCCAGCTTCCACCCCAGAAACAGGCACAAAGCCAGTAGGATCAGTGTTGCGTTGAGCAGCGCCAGCAATAAATCCTTGAGCGTTTTGGCCATGTT
>CAXXPZ010000006.1:0-53697 GCA_963422555.2 uncultured Ruegeria sp. | reverse complement strand
GCTCATATTGGCGCGGGTGACATATTCAAAACAGGCTTCGGCGCGATAATCGGGATGGGCGCGCCAGCTGACGTCGTGCAGCAGGCAGGCGGCCTTGACCAGGCGGATTTTCTGCGGCGGTGCTGACTTGAACAAGGGCATCACAAAGTCGAACAGATGCTTGCCGAACCCGGGCAGGCGCGCATCCTTGGTTTCGGCGAACCGGCTGGCTTCGATCAGCGGATCGCGGTCACGCAGGCGTTGCGGCATTTGCTGATACAGCAACCCCTCGCGGATACCATAGCTTGAGATCGCGATATCCTTGGGCTTGAAAGTGCGGATCAACCGGGCCAGCACATCCATCGCGTAGGGGATCAACGCCATGCGCGAGCTTGAGACGCCCGCCAGACTGCGCAGCTTGTCGGGGTCGCCCTTTTCGATGAACCTGATGGTTTCGCGTACCGCTTTGGTGGTCATGCGGTATTCATGCAGCACGTTCAGGGGATAGCCCCGACGCAGCATATCCAGCCGCGCAAAGGCCCGCCAACTGCCGCCGACCAGAAACAGACGGTCCTTTTGCGGGCCCATCTGATCGCGCATATCCTCCATCGTTTGTTTAATATGCGCCTTTCTGGCCCGGCGGCCGCCCTTGATATCGCGCAGTTTCAGCGGACCAAGGGCTGAGGTCATCCGGCGCCCGACCTCACCTCCGCCGATTTCGGCCAGTTCAACCGAAGATCCGCCAATGTCGCAGATCAGCCCATAGGCGCCGGGCCAACCCAGCAGAACGCCCTGCGCGGACAAACGGGCCTCTTCCTCGCCGTCGACCACGTTGATGGTCAGACCGGTTTCAGCTTTGACCTGGTCACAAAAATCAAGGCCATCCTTGGCCTCGCGCACGGCGGCCGTGGCAACGACGTGCAAGTCGGGCAGGCCCAGATCGGAGGCCAAAACCCGAAAGCGCTGCAAGGCGGCCATCGCCCGTTCCCGCCCGCGCGGGTTCAGGCACCCCGTGTCGGACAGCCCGGCGCCGAGCTCGCACATGACTTTTTCGTTATAAAAATATGCTGGGGACCGCGCCGCGCCGTCAAAGATGACCATCCGGACCGAGTTCGATCCGACATCCACAACCCCGACCCGCGACAGGGCCCGTGCACCGGGATCATCAAATAACGGTTTTCCGAACAAGCCATATTCCGAAGTGTCTGAATCGGCTGTCTGTTCCATGATGTCCCCAGTCGTTTGCGAAGGAGAATGCGAAATTGGCATTCTTCGGTCAATCATCGGAATTGCGTTTGGGTGGTTAAATCAGTCAGAACCCGCACAGCCAGAGCGCGGGTAATCTCGCGCTTTTCGCTGAGGGCTAAATCGTCCAGAATCCCGACGACCGTTGCCGCCGTTTCAAAACTGCGGTCCATGTGCTTGACCAGATAAGCAATCACGTCCGGTCCGGGGTTCAGTTGGCGGTCTACGAAGAGCTTGGCCAGCACAGCGCCCAAAAGCGCGTCATCGGGCCCTTCCAGCGCAACGTGATGTGCGCCTTCCACACGGCTTTGCAGATCGGCCAGCGTCAGAGCCCATAGGTTTGGGGTCGACCGCCCGGTCATCAGCAGGGCATTGCCCTCGGCCAGAACCAGATTGTGCAGGTGAAACAGGGTTTTCTGTTGCTCGGGATCACCTGCGATCAGGGGAACATCTTCGACTGCGACCGGGGTTCGGGCCAGTTCAGGCACGTCGTCGTACCGCAGCGCAACGGATTGTACGATCCGTCCGCCGGTTTCGGCGGCCCAGACATGGGCGAGGTGGGTCTTGCCAGCCCCCGCCGGGCCACTGAGGACCAGTTTGTTGCCGGGCCATGAGGTGGCCGAGATCATTGCCACGGCCAGCGCGTTGGCAGGTGAGACAAAGAAATCCTCGCGCCCCAAGGCGGTCTTGGACGGTAGATCAAAACTCAGTTGGGTGGCCATTCACTCGTCGTCCTGCGCCTGTCCCTCAAGACCGGTATAAAGACGGCTGTTCAGATATTGCGATGTGGCAAATCGGGCCAGAACGCCGATTGCGGCGGCAACCGGAACGGCGATCAGCATGCCGACAAACCCGAACAGCGCGCCAAATACGGACAGGGCCAGCAACAGCCAGACCGGGTGCAGGCCAACCGAGCTGCCGACCAGCTTGGGCGTCAGGAAGTTACCTTCGGTCACCTGACCAACCATGAAAATCCCGGCGACCAGAGCAACATGGGTCCAATCCCCCCAGAACTGGAACAGGGCCAGACCTATGGCGAGGGTGCCGCCAATCAGTGCACCCAAATAAGGGATGAACGTCACCAGGCCGGCAATGAACCCGACAATCAGGCCAAATTGCAGCCCGACGATCATTAGCGCCACCGCATAGTAGGTTCCAAGGATCAAGCAAACGGTGCCCATGCCGCGCACAAACGACGCCAGCACCGCATCGATTTCTCGGCCCAGATGTTTGATCGTGGGCGCATGGTCGCGCGGCAGCAGGTCGCCGATGCTGGCAACCATCCGGTCCCAGTCCAGCAACAGATAGACGGCCACAACGGGAACGATGACCAGCAGAATCACGACATTGAGGGCCGACCCGACCGAGGACAGTACGGTCTGCAGCACATCTCCGGTCTTGGACTTCAGCGTTTCGCCAAAGGACACCAGCATCTGATGGGTGTTTGATTCTCGGTCCAGTAGCGCTGGGAACTGCTTTTCGATAAAGGCGCGCAGCTCTTTGAATAGACTGGGCAGGACGTCGATCAGATCCAGCAACTGTGTGATCAGGGCGGGAACCACCATCAGGATCATCAGGACAAATCCCAACACGCCGACGACGGTTATGATCCCGGTGGCCGCGACGCGCGACAGCCCCAAATTCTCCAGCCGATCCGCGACCGGGTCCAGAAAATAGGCAATTGCACCGCCGATAACAAAGGGCAGCAGGACGTCGCCAAGTAGCCATAGCAGCAGCACACAAACAACTGCGGCAATACCCCAATACCTAAGCTGATCCTTAACCGGCAAAGCCATTGCGCATTCCTTTGTTGCGGCCCTTGCCGGTGTTCTTCGCCTATGCGGGCGTGTGATGCAAGCGGTTCATGGTGCGGGAAATTCTGCCGTTAATCTGTCAGCGTACCCAACTCGGGCGTGTCGTCGGTGGCCACTTCGTCCGGCCAGTTGGTGCGCCAGATTTCTGCCGACCAGTGACCGCAATGCACAGCCGGACGATCAAAGCCGGGCCGGGCGGGCAACAGAGGCGCGACCACCACGTCGTGGCGCGGCACGGCGAAATAGGGAAAGGAATACCTCTCCTTGCCGGATCGATTGACCACCCGGTGCGGCGTCGATTTCAGCCGACCACCGGACCACATCTCCAGCATGTCGCCGATATTGACCACAAATCCGTCAGGAGGGCAGTCCGGCGTGATCCAGCCGCCCTCGCGGGTTTGAACCTCGAGCCCACCCACCGGATCGGGCGCGATAATCGTCAGCGCACAGGTATCTTTGTGGGGATGGATACCATAACCCGCTTCATCCGGGGCCTGTGGCGGATAGTGCAACAGGGTCATGTTGGTCATCGGGTCACGGAACGCGCTGCGCAATGTATCGGGTCGCAATTCGAGCCCCACCTCGAGCGCGCCCAGCAAAAGGTCGGTCACGCGGTCCAGTTGAGCCCAATAGGCCAGGATGGTTTCCCGGGCACCGGGTACGTGCTGCGGCCAGATGTTCGGACCGTAGAGAGCACAAGCCATGCGGATTGGTGCGTCTTCAGCCACGTCATAATGTAGCTTGTAGCCTTCGTATTTGTCCGCCCGGCCTGAGCCGTCATTGGGTGAAAAGAACCCCATCGGGATGTAGCCCCGGTAATTGTCCCGGGTGATCGCCTGATCCCATTTGCGCGCCTCATCGATGTCAAAGATTGCCGCAACAGCCTGTCGCACGTGATCGGCGGTGTGTTGGGACACACCTGTACCGGTAATCGACAGAAACCCGATGCCGATGCAGGCTTGCAGAATCTGCTGCGCTGTTTCGCGATAGGCGACATCTTCGGGATCAGCCAGCGGTGAAATGTCGATAGTCGGGATTACGTCCATCAGTCGATCCTTACGCCTTGCCGGTCCAGTTCTTTATGCACCGGAGCCAGGTTCATGTTGTGCAAGTCCTGATTGCCATTCAGTGAGACCGCAGCAGCAACTCCGGCCCCCTGACCCATCACAGCGCAACAGGCCATGTTTCGGGTCGCCGCATGAGCCACCCGGTCAGCGCCGTGCGAACGTCCCGCAACCAGCAATCCCTTGACCCCTTTGGGCAGCATCGAGCGATACGGGACCTGCATGTATCGCCCTGTCGTCGGCAGGATCAGGATGCCATATCCGTCAATGAATTCTGGGTAGATGCCGATCGTGTCCTCGAACCGGCCCTGATGGCGCGCGTCATCTTCGGTCATGTTGTAAATCGCATCGATCTTGCGGGTGTCGCGAATGCCGATGGTCATCCCGAAATTCCGCAACCGGGCGTTTTCGCAACCGGGCATGAATCGGCGCAGGGCCTCGATGGCCAGCATGGATTGCCGCCGTCCTTCGATTTCGCCGCGCGTCATGCTGTCGGGATCGGTGCCATCGACCTGATCGAGATGGATCAGGTTCATATAGGTCAACTCTCCGGTGTCGTGCATTGCGCCCCATGTGCCCGCGATTGTGTTCAGTTGTGGCGGGATCAGGCCCTGATCGATGGCCTGCTGGAACGGCTTGTGCAGGAAGGGCGAGAACATGTCGTCCTCTTTCCCAGAGGTTTCGATATTCCATTCTCCACCGCCGCCCCAGTCCTTGTAGGTCTGCGGGTCGGCTTTGACGCCTTCCATGAACGCGCGTTTATCGACCCCGGCCAGATGGAACATGACCGACGCGGCCATCATCTGCTCCGGTGCGGTCTTGTGAGTCGGGGCACCTGCGCGATGGGTCACATCCGCGTCGCCGGTGGCATCGATCACGACCCGCGCCAGTATCGCCTCGCGCCCGGCCTTGGATTCGGTGATGACGCCGGTGATCCGGTCGCCCTCCATGATTGGCGCGACGAAGTGGCGGTGCAGCATGGGATGAACACCGGCTTCTTCGATCAATCGGTCGGCAACCAGCTTGAACCCTTCGCTGTCCAGTTCATAGCTGAGCGACTGGCTTTCGGGCACTGCTGCGCCCATTTCTTTGGCGCGGGTTTCGAATTCCATGCCGATGCCGCCTGCCTCGACGGTTTGTTCGTGGCGGTACCAGGCAAAACCTTCGACACCCACGGCGGTGATGTTGCCGCCCATGCAGCCGAACCGGTCCATCAATGTGACCTCGGTGCCCGCCCGCGCCGCGGCCAGCGCGGCCGCAAGACCTGCGGGGCCGGACCCGACAACCAATACGTCGGTGGAGTGGATTACCGGAACTTGGCGGGCAGGCTCTGTGATCGTCTGCATTGCGACCCCTTGGTTTTTCGATTCCGTTACATTTGAAATTCCGGACGGAAGGGTCAATCACAAAACCGACGGAGTCCGGGTCGCAAAAACGCCAATGCATGATTGCCCCCGGCGGGGCTTTGGCATAATCACGGTTGAAGTCGAATTCTTACCTTTGAAGGTCAAACAATGCGCCTCAGCCGTTACTTTCTGCCCGTGCTCAAGGAAAATCCGTCCGAGGCCCAGATCGTCAGCCACCGGCTGATGCTGCGTGCCGGGATGATCAAACAGGCCACCGCCGGGATCTATTCATGGCTGCCGCTGGGTTTCAAAGTGCTGCGCAAGCTGGAAAACATCGTGCACGAGGAACAGGCGCGGGCCGGGCATATCGCGATCCAGATGCCGATCCTGCAATCGGCCGACCTGTGGCGCGAATCCGGGCGTTATGATGATTACGGTCAGGAGATGTTGCGGATGCAGGACCGGCATGGGCGCGACATGCTGTACACACCCACGGCCGAGGAATTGGTGACCGATATCTTTCGCGGCAATGTCAGCAGCTACAAGGACCTGCCGCTGACGCTGTACCAAATTCAGTGGAAATTCCGCGACGAAATCCGCCCGCGTTTCGGCGTGATGCGGGGGCGCGAGTTCTACATGAAGGACGGCTATAATTTTGACCTGACAAAAGAAGACGCGCTGCACGCCTATAACCGCCATTTGGTCAGCTATCTGCGCACCTATGAGCGTATGGGGCTGCAGGCCATCCCGATGCGCGCCGATTCCGGCCCCATCGGTGGCGATGATACCCATGAATTTCTGGTTCTGGCGGATACTGGCGAATCCGAAGTCTTTTACGACAGCGCCGTCACCGACCTGACATTCGGTGATCGCCAGATCGACTATGACAACCGTGAACAGTGTCAGGCGATCCTTGAAGAGTTCACCTCGAAATACGCCCGCACCGATGAAACCCATGATGCGGCTCTGTTCGATCAGGTGCCCGAGGATCGTCGTCGCGTGGCGCGCGGGATCGAGGTTGGTCAGATTTTCTATTTCGGGACCAAATATTCCGAACCTCTGGGCGCGACCGTTCAGGGCCCCGATGGCAAGCCGGTTCCGGTTCACATGGGCAGCCATGGCATCGGCGTCAGCCGATTGATTGGCGCGATCATCGAAGCCAGCCATGACGACAAGGGCATCATCTGGCCCGAGGGTGTGACCCCGTTCCACTGCGGAATCGTCAATCTGAAGCAAGGTGATGAAGAAGCCGACGCTGCGTGCGACACAATCTACAAGGCGCTGACCGCTTTGGGGCTGGAGCCGCTATATGATGATCGCAAAGAACGGGCAGGGGGCAAGTTTGCCACCATGGACCTGATCGGTCTGCCCTGGCGCATCACGGTTGGACCGCGCGGGCTGAAAAACGGTGTGGTCGAACTGACCAGCCGCCGTACTGGGGAAAGCGAAGAGCTGACCCCCGAAGCGGCCGTTACCAAGATCGCCGAAATCTACGCAGGCATTGCCTGAAACCGGCGTTGTGCCTGAAAATCGTGCGCGTCAGGATGCGTCTTGTGTTGGCCGTGCGGCCAGCACATCGCCGTCCGCTTCGCTGCCCCGGGCCACGACAATCGGTCGACCCATACGGCGAACCAGTTCCCGGAATTCGAAGCCCAGAAATCTCAGACCGCAGATACGTTCATCTGTTGCCCGATCAGTGACACACAAGGTGCCGCGTCGGAACGCCAGACGATAGCCTTTCTGAGTCATGATTTCCGCCAGATTTCCCCAACTCGCCGCGCTGTCAAACAGCGGACGTATGGCTGCGCGCAATAATGCTGCGGTTTCGCAATCCAGGTCGGTTGATGCTTTTCGGGCCAGTATCGGGCCCGTTCCCCCAATGTTTTCTTGAATACTCATGAGCGACCCCCGCTCTGAAAATGTGTTCCCCCACAATGAGGGTGTCAAAGTTTCCAAAATTAAGCAAAACGTGAAATAAAATTGCTCAGTTAATGTGGCATTTTGAGTTCAGTGCCTCGCGAAATGCCCGCATTAACTTCATACCTGAAACAATAAGTCCTTGTCTGTGAAGGGCTTCACAACTGAGGGTATATTATTTTCCCCGCGCATTCGCGGATCGCTAGAAAACACCGCGCCAGAACAGGAAATTGATTCGTTTCCGCCGGGCGCGCGCCTTAAACCCGGCGCCAGACCGCTCGGGAGGTCGCCCAAAAAGACAGGATCGGCTTGACCATCCGGCGAATTGCCGAAAGGGTCGCCGCGACACAATCACCCCGGAGCAGGAATGACCAAGACACCCCCTCCCTTTGCCCCGTTCGAGTGGAAAATCGCCTGGCGCTATCTGCGCGCCCGCCGCGCCGAAGGCGGTGTCAGCGTGATGACCTGGATCTCGCTCATCGGGATTACACTGGCGGTTTTCGCCCTGATCGCCACGCTGGCGGTCCGGTCCGGATTTCGGTCGGAATTCGTGGGCACCATTCTGGGGGCGAATGCGCATGTGACAGTCTATTCGGCGGGAGAGCTTGACGCACAAGGCCGTGTTGATCGCACCTTTGCGGATTACGACGACAAGGCGGCGCGGATTGCGCAGGTTCCCGGCGTTGTGCGGGCAGCGCCTTTGGTCAAGGGGCAGGTGCTGCTGACCAACCGCGAGCGGAGTACAGGTGTTGAGGTGTTTGGCATCCGAACCGACGACCTGCTCAGCCTGCCGGGTGTGGCCGACAGCGATCAGGCGGCTGGTGATCTTTCGCAGTTCGAAAACGGAATTGCCATCGGCTCGGGCGTGGCGCGCGCGATTGGCGCGACAGTGGGCGACAGGATCAAGATGACGTCACCCAATGGCGTCAAAACCGCCTTTGGCACGTCGCCGCGCGTGAACGCGTATGAAATTGTTTATGTGTTCTCTGCCGGTCGCTATGACATCGACCGAACACGCGTCTACATGCCGTTCGCCGAAGCGCAGGTTTTCTTCAATCGCGAAGGCGTCGCGGATGAGATTGAGGTCATGGTCGAACAGCCTGAAAACATGAACCCGGTGTTGATCCCGATCCTCGAAGCCGCAGGCGAGCGGGCGCAGGTCTGGACCTGGCAAGATGCCTCGGGCGGTTTTCTCAGGGCGCTTGAGGTCGAGGACAACGTGATGTTCATCATCTTGTCGATCCTTGTGCTGATCGCGGCGATGAATATCGTGTCCGGCCTGATCATGCTGGTCAAAAACAAAGGGCGCGACATCGGGATTTTGCGCACCATCGGGCTCAGCGAAGGGTCCATCTTGCGCGTGTTTTTTATCTGCGGCGCGTTTACCGGGATCATCGGCACAGCGATGGGCGTGATCCTTGGATGCCTGTTTGCGCTGTATATCGATCCGATCTTTTCCTTCGTCAATTTCGTGATGGGAGGAGGCGTCTGGGATCCGGCCATCCGGGGCATTTATGCCCTGCCTGCAGAGTTGCATCTGTCCGATGTGCTCAAGGCCGTTGGATTGTCTTTGGGCCTGTCCTTCCTTGTCACCTATTTTCCTGCGCGCCGCGCCGCGCGGCTGAACCCGGTTGAGGCGCTGCGTTATGAATGATGTCACTTTGCGGCTGCAGGGCCTGACCAAAACCTATCTCAAGGGGACGCCGGGCGAGGTGCAGGTGCTGCGTGGCGCCGATCTGGACCTGCGCGCGGGCGAGGCGGTCGCGCTGGTGGCGCCGTCCGGTGCCGGTAAATCCACTTTGCTTCACATCGCAGGGCTGCTGGACGCGCCGGATGCGGGCACGGTGCAGATTGCCGGTCAGGATATCAACGGCAAAGGTGACCGGACGCGCACCGCGATCCGGCGGCAGGATGTGGGGTTCGTCTATCAGTTCCACCACCTGCTGCCCGAATTCACGGCGCTGGAAAACATAGTGCTACCCCAGTTGGCCAACGGCACGTCAGAGCGGGCCGCGAAACAGCGGGCGATGTCTCTGCTGGAACGGGTCGGTGTGGCCGCGCGCGCCGATCACCGACCTGCGGCCCTGTCAGGCGGTGAGCAGCAGCGCGTGGCATTCTGTCGGGCGCTGGCGAACGAACCACGCGTGTTGCTGGCGGACGAGCCAACCGGGAATCTGGACCCCGAAACCTCGGATCAGGTGTTTGGTGCCCTAATGAACCTTGTGCGCGAGGCCGGGTTGTCGGCGCTGATTGCAACGCACAATCTGGATCTGGCAGCCCGGATGGACCGGAAGCTGCGACTGGACGGTGGTGTTCTTAAGCCAGTTGAGTGATGGCAACGCCCGCCGCCATCACCGCGATCCCGCCTGCGCGCATCCAGGTCAGCGGCGTTACCTGAGCGCCAAACAGCCCGAAATGGTCAATCGCGGCAGTGCTGATCAATTGCCCCAGCAAAACGAAGAACACCGCGTTTCCGACACCGAAATGTGGTGCGACATGGGTGATGGTCAGCACATAGAACGCGATCAGCACGCCCGCCAGAAACAAATGCTTGGGCGCTTGCGCGGCTTTGGCAAAAGCATGACCGCCCGGCAGGACCAAAAGGGTCAGCGCCGACGCGGCAAAGGCGATGGCGAACAGAATGACGGCCGCCGTGGTCGGGGACCCGATTATCCGCCCAAGGGCTGCGTTCAGCGCTGCGAGAATGGGAACCCCAATTCCTGCCGCAAGCATAATCGCCGCGTATTGCGTCATTGTCTGAACCTCTGCGCTGATCTCGTTGATCGGGATCATTGCGGCAAGGTGCCCGCCGGGCAAGCCCGTAAATGCGGTACATCGATAAAGGTTGCGTTGACCGCAAGGCTTCGTCGGCAACGCTGATCGACCTGGGCGCAGGGTGCCGAATCCCGGGTGGATTTGGCTGCTAGCTGCAGATGCCCTTGATCTCGACCCCGTCCCACGGCAACAGAACGTCGCGTTCGCGACCGCTGGCGGGCAGCGACGCCAGATCCATATGCGGTGCGAGCATATCATGCAGCCGTTGCGTGCGAGGTGCCCCCGGATCCAGCGCGCGGCAGCACACATATTCCTCAACGATCGACCCTTGCTGTTCATAGCCATAGGCCAGAAAATCCGGAGAGGTGTCGAGGTCAAACAGGTAAGGATCGGCTTGCCGCCCATGTTCGGCTGCGGCGCGCAGGGGGTGATAGCCGGTGACCTTGCGATTTTGCCACTGCCAGATATGGGTCAACTCGTGCGACAGCAGCATCGCCGCAATCAGGTTCACCCTCTCGGGGTATTGCGCCATGTAATCGTCCAGATACCAGTCCTTGGTGAAATAGACGCGATTGAACAGCGCAACGGCTGCCGGTTTGCCGGTGACGGTCTCTGTTTTCACAGGCGGAAGGATTCGTTCGCGGCAGGCCAGACGGGGGCGCGCCTTGCGGGTGTACGTGACCGCCGCGACCGGCGCGCCCTCGACCAGTCGCACCCGGTCCAGGTCGAGCGTGTCCCCGTGGATGTTTTCGGCGAATGCACGTTCTTGCTCGGTCAGTGGGCGACCGCAGGATGCAATTAGAATGAGGATCAAAATCAGAAAGGGGCGCACCATGTATCAAAGCCTAATGCGCAAGGCGCTCGCTGCAAGGCGTTTTCACAGACTCATGGCCAAAACCCGGCTGATTTCTGTAAGCGACCGCCCCGACTGATCCATCCACGCATTGAATACGCCCTGAACCGCAGTCATTGCTTTTTTCGATGTCGCAGGCTTGTCGATGATCCCTTCGGCAATCAGCCGGGCGGTCACATCGCGGGACAGGATGAAACTGTCTCGCCCTGCAAAACGCATGGCATATTGCGCCGACGCGCCGCCCAATCGCGATCCGCGTTTGCCTAACATCGCAAGCAGCCCGATATACTCCGTTGACGGCCAGCCGCCCAGGATCGCGCCGACGCCGCCTTCGTTCCGCAGCTCAAGCAGAAAGGCGGCGTTGTCACGAACAGATGCAATCTTTGTGCCGTTGCGCACGATCCGCGTGTCCTGCAACAGGGCGTCGAATTTCTCGTCATCCATGAATGCGCAGCGCCCGATATCGAACCCGTCAAAGGCGGTTTCGAACCCCTCCCATTTGTTCTCGATGACCTTCCAGTTGAACCCGGCCTGAAAGACGGTTTTGGCAATGATCGACAGCCAGCGATCTTCGGGCATGGCGCTCAGCTCAGCCTGCGATTTCGGCTTGCTCAACTTGCCTTCCAGCGCCTCCGGTCCGCCGTGCCGAGTTGCGGCCAGATCGTAGATTTTTTCAAAGTGAAGCATCGCGTACGTCCTCCATCCCGCAAATGCTGCCATTTTGGTGTCGTATGGCAAGCGGGAAATCTTGTTTGGGCGCAGAACGCAGGCGGGCGCTTGTGTATTTGAGTTTAGCTCTATTCGCACATCGTATTGATGTGTTATATTTTGTCTGAAATACAGGAGGATGCGCATTATGGACCGGAAAGCCTTTCTTGCCTGGTTGTCGGAGGTCGACACGTTGAGCGAGGCGCAGAAAGTAGAGGTCGGTGAGGTTCTGGCCGGTCGCCCAGCGGGTGAAGCCTCGGTTGCGGCAGTTGATCTGGGTGTTGGAGAAGACCGGACCTGCCCGCATTGCGGCGCACACGGTGCAGTGGCCAATGGCAAGTCGCGGGGAATGCAACGCTATCTTTGCCGATCCTGCAATCGAACCTTTGGAGCGGTGACGGGTACACCACTGAGCGGCCTGCACCGCAAGGATCTTTGGCTGACGTTCAGCGAATGCCTCGCCAATGGCGATACGGTGGCAGTTTCGGCAAAGCGCTGTGGCATAGCCGGGAGCACCGCCTTTCGCTGGCGACACCGCTTCCTTGCCGGGATCAAATCCACCGCCGAAAAACTGAAGGGCATTGTCGAGGCCGACGAAACCTATTTTCTTGAAAGCCGCAAAGGGGATCGTGTTTGGACACGGGCCACGGAAGGCAAAGCCTCTGCAAAAAAGCCGGACCGAAAGGCCCGAAAGCGCGGGGGCAAGGCAACAAAGCGGGGCCTGTCCGATGAGCAGGTGCCGGTTCTGGTCGCGACAGATCGCTCCGGCACGACCGTTAGTGCCGTCCTGCCTGCGGTCAATGCTGCCGCTCTGCGGGAGGTTCTCGCGCCGGTCATGGACAAGGATGCACTGCTGGTGACCGATGGGGGCACCAGCTATCCGCCGTGTGCTGCCGCCCTGTGTGTCAGCCACGAAGCGCTCAACCAGTCTTCCGGTGAACGCGTTCGCGGCGAACTCCATATCCAAAACGTCAACAACCGTCACTCCCGCCTCAAGGGGTTTATTGGTAACCGCCGGGGGATCGCCACAAAATATCTTGCCAGCTATCTGCGCTGGTTCCATCTCATAGTCCTGCAGAAGAACCCAACCCCGAGGCACTGCCTCGCCAGCGCCCTCGCTGGAATGAGCATCAATACGATGTACGAATAGAGCCTTGAGTTTCGAGTGCACATATTTATAATTGACTGGTCAATCAATTTCCCGCAATCTGCCGTCGTGAAATGACCGGATGCGCTAAACCATGTGCGGACGGGTGGGGGTGTTTTGTTGAGTTGACCGATCGGAAAATCGACCGCGTCATCAAATGTTCTCTTTTGCTCCCGACCCAACTTGTGCATGTTGCGAAACAGTTTCGGCAACTGAAACCCTGGGGCGAGTCCTTTCGCCACATGGGGTAATGAAAAAGACAGGGAGATATTTCCATGAAAAAACTTGGTGTAAGCCTTATGGCCATGATGGTGGCTGGCGCTGCGGGTGCGGCCGACATGGGCGCCGTGGACGAGCCGATCAAGCTGGCGATCAACGAATGGACCGGTCAGCACGTAACGACTCATGTCGCCGGTGAGATGCTCAAGGCTGCGGGCTATGACGTGGAATTTGTGACCGCTGGTATGATGAACCAGTTCCAGGCGTTGGCTGATGGCGACATCACTGCGACGCTAGAAATCTGGTCGTCGAACGTATCGGACGAGTATGCCAAGAAGATCGACGAAGGCACTGTGGTCGAAATCGGTGATCTCGGGCTGGCCGCGAAAGAAGGCATTGCTTACCCGGCGCATGTCGCTGAACTGTGCCCGGGTCTGCCCGCATGGGAAGCCCTGAAGGATTGCGCACAGGTCTTTGCCACGGCGGAAACGCTGCCCGGTGGTCGCCTGGTGGATTATCCCGCCGATTGGGGCACGCCCGGCGCAGACCGCATGACCGGTCTTGAGCTGCCGTTCAAGGCGGTTCCGGCAGGGTCCGAAGGCGCTCTGATCGCCGAATTGCGCGCCTCGACCGAGCGTAAATCGCCGCTGTTGATCACCTTCTGGCAACCGCATTGGGCAATGTCCGCCTATGACGTCCAGTTCGTTGAACTGCCTGCGGGTGAAGAGGCTTGCTTTAACGATCCGGCATGGGGCCCGAACCCCAACGCGGTGAATGATTGCGACTTCTCGCCCTCGCGCATCTTCAAGGCCAGCTGGAACGGCATGGAAGACAAATGGCCCGCTGCGTATGAGATTCTGTCGAATTATCAACTGGCCGTCGAAGATCAGCAGCCGATGATGGGTGCGATCGACGTGGACGGCGGATCGGTCGAAGAGGTTGTCGCCACTTGGATGTCCGAGAACGAAGGCAAATGGCGTCCGGTTGTTGACGCGGCAACGCAGTGAGCGCCTTTAAGTGACTGACGCGAACACGCCAGCCATCGCCTGCCGGAATCTCTGGCAGGTGTTTGGCCAAGGCGCTGACAAGGCCCTGACCGACGCGCTGTCTCGGTCAGGGAACGACGCCGACAAAGCCGCCGAAGATCTGCGCGAAGCCGGGTTTATCGCCGCCGTGCAGGATGCCAATTTCGAGGTCAAAGAGGGCGAACTGTTCGTCATCATGGGCCTGAGCGGGTCCGGCAAATCCACTCTGATCCGCTGTATTTCGCAGCTTTTGCCCGGCACCGGCGGTGAAATCCGTGTGGACGGAGAGAATGTCATCGGCGCCTCGAAAAAGACGCTGACCGATTTGCGTCGCAAAAAGCTGGGCATGGTGTTTCAGCATTTTGGCCTGTTCCCGCATATGACTGTTGCCGAAAACGTGGCCTATCCGCTGCGGGTGCAGGGCGTCAGTCGGAAAGAACGGCTGGCCCGGGCGCAAGAGGTCATTTCCCTTGTGGGTCTGGAAGGGCGCGAGGACAGTTTCCCCCGTCAGCTTTCGGGTGGTCAGCGTCAGCGTGTCGGCATCGCACGGTCTTTGGCCGTGAATCCCGACATCTGGTTTCTGGACGAGCCGTTCTCGGCGCTTGACCCGTTGATCCGACGTCAGTTGCAGGATGAATTCCTGCGCATTCAAGCGACGCTGAAGAAATCCATTGTCTTCATCACCCACGACATCGCCGAGGCGCTGAAGTTGGCAGACCGCATCGCAATCATGCGTGACGGTAAAATCGTGCAGATCGGCACGCCGTCAGACATTGTTCTGCGTCCCGTCGATGATTATGTGCGCGAGTTTTCCAAGGACGTGGCCAAAGGCCGGCATGCCAGGGTTGCCTCGGTCATGCGCGACAGCGAAGGCGAACGCGGCCCGGATGATCCAGGTCTAACCACAGCGATGACGCTGGACGCTGCGCTGGCGCATTGCATGGAATTGTACGAACCCGTGCCCGTGCGCAATGAGATCGGCAAGATTGTTGGCACGGTACATCCCTCTGATCTGGCCGCCGCCCTGCAGGTGGACGAGGCATGACAGCTGTGACGGATGTACCTGTTCCGTATGCGGCGCGCCTGACGACCGGTGCGCAAGCGGCCCTGATCACCGTGATCGTTGGCGCCGTGTGTCTGGCGCTGGAAGGCCTTGCACCGTGGCTGGTCAAATGGCCTGTCATCTGGGAACTGCCCGCAACCCAATGGGTTGGGGCCTTTCTGGATTGGTTTCTGAACGCGATCAAACCTGCCGCGCGATTGTTTTCCGACGTGATGGCCTATCCGATGAACTGGGCCAATTTCGTGTTGGGCAACACGCCCTGGCCGATCCTGATCGGCCTCGTCACTGCGCTGGGCTGGTATCTGGGTGGACTGCCCATGGCCGCGCTAGGCTTTGTGGGCCTGAGTTTTGTGCTGGCATCGGGCTATTGGGCCGAAAGCATGAACACGCTGGCATTGGTGGCTGTTTCGGTTCCTGTTGCGTTGGTGTTGGGCGGTGCCATCGGTATCCTTGCCAACGAAGTGCCAAAGGTGAAATCCTTTGTGCAGGCGGTGCTGGACATCATGCAGACAGTACCAACCTTTGCCTATCTGACCCCCTTGCTGCTGTTGTTCGGGTTTGGCCCCGTTGTCGGCCTGATCGCCTCGGCCATCTATGCCGCGCCGCCTATGGCGCGTAATATGATGCTTGGGCTGGAGCGTGTAGAACCCGAGATCAAAGAGGCCGCGATCATGTCCGGCGGCACGCGGTTCCAACAGCTGTTCCAGGTCGAAATCCCTGCCGCTGCGACGCAGATCATGGTCGGGGTGAACCAATGCCTAATGGCCGCCCTGTCGATGGTCATCATCGCCGCCGTAATCGGCGGGTTCAACGACATCGGGTGGGAGGTTCTGCTGACCATGCGCAAGGCCCAGTTCGGCGAGTCGCTGTTGGCCGGTATGGTCATCGTGGTGTTTGCGGTGGTGATCGACCGCATGAGCGGAACGCTCGCGACCGAGCGCAAGCGGTATGACCAGCGCGTCGTCTGGGCGATGCTGGGTTTTACGGTGCTGTTTACGGTCGCTTTTTGGGCGTGGCTTCCGAACCCGTCCGACCTGACCCTGCTGGATCCGGTGGCGCAAGCGGTGGACAGTGGCCTGACAGCCTTCACCCAGAACAACGGTCCCTGGCTGGATGCGCTCAAGAACAACTCGCTGTTTTATGTGCTGCTGCCCCTGCGGATTGGTCTGGATCAGGCGGTGCTGCCGTTCACCTGGGGGTTCCAGTGGACCGCCACGATGAGCGTTGGGCTGTTTGCAGTCGCCGCCTTGATCGCATTGTTGATGGCGTTGCGTGGGCATCTGACCGGGGGTTTGGTGACACTGGTTCTGATCGGGATGCTGGAGACGGGGATTTCCAATCTGCCATGGCCCTTTGTCCTGACTGGTGCTGCGGCGCTGGCCTGGGTGGCGGGCGGGTGGCGTCTGGCGGCGCTGGTGGTCGGGTTGCTCTGCACGATCCTCGTCTCGGGTCTGTGGGAGAGGGCGCTGCTGTCGCTCTACCTCAGCGGCGCGGCGGTATTCTTCTGCGCCGTGGTCGGTGGGCTGGTCGGTCTGGCCAGCGCAGTCTGGGGACCGGTCTGGAAAGTCGTCCGCCCGATCTGCGACATGCTGCAGACGATCCCCTTGTTCGTGTTCCTGATCCCGGTGCTGATGGTGTTTCAAATTGGCGAGTTCTCGGCCTTTCTGGCGATCTGCGCCTATGCGATCGTTCCGATGATCCGCTACACGCGCCACGGGCTGGTCAACACACCGGACGAGATGATGGAAGCTGCCATTTCCAGCGGCGCGACCGACTGGCAGATCATGCGCGACGTGCGCGCGCCTTATGCCGCGCCGACGATCCTGTTGGGGCTGAACCAGACCATTCTCTATGCCTTTGCCATGCTGGTGATCGCGGCGCTGATCGGAACCACTGGTCTGGGCCAGTCGATCTATCTGGCGCTAGGGCAGGCGGATGTGGGGCTGGGGATCTCGGCAGGGGCCGCAATGGCCATTCTGGCCCTGATCGCCGACCGCATCGTGCAGGGTTTTGCCGAAGAACGGCGTCAGGCCCTGGGGCTGTGAGACACCGGCAGGGCGGCGCAACCGCCCTGCCGTTTTGTTTGATTTCGAACAAAGATCAACTGGCCAAAACACCCTAAACCGGGGCGCAACAGGTTCGGAGATAACAATGGCCGGTTGGGGCGCCTTTCTTGCAGCATTGATCACCTTTCTGCTCAGCCATGTCATCCCGGCCCGCCCGGCTGTGCGGGGCTGGCTGATCGACACTTTGGGTCGCCCGGTATATTTCACCGCCTATTCCGGCATATCACTGGCTGTTCTTGTGTGGCTGATCGTGGCCGCCGCGCAGGCCCCTTATGTCGAGATCATCCCACCCTGGCTCAGCTTGCGCTGGATGCCGCTGCTGGTCATGCCGGTGGTCTGCTGGCTTGCCGTTTCTGGTCTGTCCATTCAGAACCCGTTTTCCTTTGGCGGGCTTGGAACCCGGGCCTTTGACCCAGAACGCCCAGGTGTATTGCGCACGACCCGCCATCCTATTCTGGTGGCGCTGATGCTGTGGGCTTGCGCACACATGCTGGCCAATGGCAGCCTGTCACATGTCATCCTGTTCGGCCTGTTTGCAATGTTTGCAGCCCTTGGCGTGATCGTGATCGACCGTCGAAGGGCCCGCGACATGGCGGATGACTGGGCGCGCCTGTCGCGCAACACCAAAGGCCTTTCTTTGCGCCTGCCGCGCCCATGGCCGCGCCTTTGGGTCTGGGTGGTCAGTCTCGGCGTCTACGCGGCCCTGCTACACCTGCACGCATCTGTGATCGGCCTCTCTGCGCTGCCATAAAGCGGCAGAGTGGCCGAGCCCGCTTTTGCGTGCTATCTGGAATGCCAAATCTTAATACCACGGGGGTTACCCAATGCATCTGGCCTATGTCACCACCACCGATCGCGGCGCGACCGACCGGCTTCTCAGCGCCGTGGCCGAACGTTTGCTGGACAAGGGCGCGAAGCTGTCCGGTGTCGTGCAGACCAACACGGAATGCGCCGACAACGCGAAATGTGACATGGATCTGCGGGTCTTGCCGGATGGAGAGACGATCCGGATCTCGCAATCTCTGGGTACGATGTCGCGCGGTTGCCGTCTGGACCCCGCAGCACTTGAGCAGGCGGTAGGATATGTGACCACGTCCCTGTCCGACGCCCCGCAATTGCTGATCATCAACAAATTCGGCAAACACGAATCCGATGGGCGTGGTTTTCGGCCGGTGATTGGTGAGGCTTTGGCGCTGGACATTCCGGTTCTGGTCGGCGTGAACGGCTTGAACGCGGATAAGTTCAAGGATTTCACTGATGGCGCGGCACAGGCGCTTGACCCGGACGTGGACGCAATCGTCGCGTGGTTCGAACGGATCGATGCATTGGGGGTGGCGGCCGCCTGATCGGGGCTCTCGGAGGTGCGGACTACCCGCAATGGACCGGGAAATGCGCCGTCAACTCACCGGTCTCGAAGATGCTGGAGAAGTGGTGGGCGACCCTGGAATCGAACCAGGCGTGCGTCTCCGCGAGGGAGTTACAGTCCCCTGCCACACCTTGCGGCCTGTCGCCCACTATCAGGCGTTGCACCTGATGTGGAGGCGTGATTACTAGCGCGCCTAAGGAGCGTCAACAGGAAATTTCCGCTTTGACGCAGGAAACGTATTTCCCGGCCCGGAGGCCAAAGACATGAAGAAACCCAAGTGGGTCGTCGAGAAGGAACAGGCGCGCAAAGCGGCTGCGGCAGAAACCGTCTGGCTGTTTGGACTGCACGCCGTTCGCGATGCCTTGATGAACCCGGACCGTCAGAAATTGCGTCTGATCGTGACCCGGAATGCAGGGGACAAACTGGCAGAGGCAATCGAATTTGCCGGGATCGAGGCCGAGATGGCCGACCCGCGTAAATTCACCGCGCCGATTGATCCGGGCTCGGTGCATCAGGGTGCAGCGCTTGAGGTCAAGCCGCTGGACTGGGGCGGGCTGGCTGAAAACTGCATCGGGCGGGAACACCCGCGCGTTCTGCTGCTGGACCGGGTCACCGACCCGCATAACGTGGGGGCGATTCTACGCTCGGCCGAGGTGCTGGGCGCTAGCGCCGTGATCGGCACGCGGCACCATTCCGCCCCCGAAACCGGAGCGCTGGCCAAAACCGCCAGCGGCGCACTGGAACGCCAACCCTATCTGCGCGTGCGTAATCTGGCAGATACGATTGTCGAATTGCAGGGCATGGGCTTTCTGGTGCTGGGGCTGGACGGTGAAGCGGACCAGACCATCGAGGCATCACTGGGCGAACGCCGCGACCGACCTGTTGCGCTGGTGCTGGGGGCCGAGGGGCCGGGACTGCGGCAAAAAACAAAAGAGACCGTCGATCAACTGGTTAAGATTGACGCGGCAGGCGGATTTGGGTCACTGAATGTCTCAAATGCTGCCGCAATTGCCCTATATGCATCGGTACACAGATAACAGGAGGCCGATATTCCCGCTCCTCAGAAAATTGCCACCTGCTGCTATTGCGGCACCCGCGCCGCCCTTGTCCTGAACGGCAAGCAGCAGCATGAGTTGAGTTGCTCCAGCTGCGGCGCGCCTTTGCATGACCTCAAGATGATGCCCAAAGCCAAAATGGCCAAAGCGGCAGCGCGACAGGATGGTCACAAGAAATCGTATGGAAAGTCGAAGAAAAAGAAGAAGGGCCTGTTTTCACGCGTTCTGGATGAGGCCTGGGATGTGATCGAAGACGTCTTTGATTAGACGGGCAGGACAGGCACAGATGTTCACATCCCCGTCATAGGGGGTTCCGACAAGCCCGCAATGCATGCATGTTTAAGCCTTCAACCTTATGCTTATGATTTGCCTATGCTGTCGCGACGAAACTTTTTAACCACAATGTCCTGTTCTTTGATTGCGCCCGTGGCGCTGGCAGAGGCGCATCCGATGTTTTTTGCCGATAGCGGCCATGCGGTGTCGGGCTATGATCCAGTTTCATATTTTCGGACATCGGGACCTGCGATTGGCAAATCAGGTTTTGCGCTGATGTGGAAAGGCGCCGAGTGGCGGTTTGCGTCGCAGGCGAATCTGGATCGGTTCGAGGGCAACCCACGCGCATTTGCGCCCCAATACGGCGGCTACTGCGCCTATGCCATGGCGCAAGGCAAGCTGCTCAGCTCGGATCCGCAGGCCTGGAAAATCGTTGATGGCCGTCTGTATCTGACGCATTCCACGCAGATCGAGAAGATTTGGGCGCGAAACGTGAACAAATACATTCGCCTGGCCAACGAACATTGGCCTTCAGCTTTGTATCAGGGATAGGCGGCGATCCGCTATTTATGACTTGTCATCACAAAAATGCGCACCCCCTCTTTTTTTTAACGAACTCATGCTTAAATGTCACAGTGACCGCGGAACGGAACTGCCGCGGGTCATTTCACTGTCCCTCGTTCCAACAACTGGCGCTCAGGAAACCCCTGGGCGCTTTTTTCTTGCGCTGACACCACGTAGGGTCGCGGCATGACAGATTATTCCGACGCATTTTTGAAACGCATCCTGCAGCGTACAAAGACCATCGCGGTGGTTGGGGTTTCCATGAACCCGGTACGCCCCAGCTATTACGTGGCGCGTTACCTGTCGCTCAAGGGGTTCACGGTTATTCCGGTCAACCCGGGCCACGCGGGCAGAGACCTGTTTGGCCAGACTGTGCGCGCGGGCCTGTCGGACATAACCGAACCTGTCGATATGGTGGATATTTTCCGCAGGTCCGAAGCGGTGCCACCGATTGTCGATGAGGCGCTGGCCTGTTTCCCCGATTTGCGCACGATCTGGATGCAGATCGGTGTTTCTCACGCCGAGGCCGCCGCAAGGGCGCAAGAGCGTGGGGTGGACGTGATCATGAACCGCTGCCCCAAGATCGAATACCAGCGTCTGTTCGGGGAATTGCGCATGGGCGGGTTTGCGACTGGGGTGATCTCGTCGAAACTCTGACGCTTATTCGACAATCAGCGGGGTCAGCCGGGCCACCTGTTCCAGCCGCCGTTTTTCCAAAACAACCTCGCGCGGGACCCAGTCATAGCGCGTATCCTCGGTCAGCGGGGCCCAGAACAACACTCCACCATAGCGCCAGGGGTCCAGCACGACACCTTCGTACATCGTGTCACCTTTGCGGCTGATGATTGCGGTGCTGTGGTCTATTCGCCAAGGGTTGTCGGCATTGGCAATAGCACGGTGCAGCGACAGGGTTTGAAAGTTTTCCTGCCTCAGGCGCCGTTCGATGTCTTCGGCCCAGTGCCAGCACAGCCCGCGCGGGCGCAGGCCCTTGTTGACCTTGGCGTTATGGATCAATGGCGGATCGGTGATCTGATAGTCCTCGACCAGCTGTGCGGTATAGGAATAGGCGATGCGGGCAGCGCGTTGCGCCTCTTGCGGGTCGACTTCCGGCCCCAACTGCTGAATCTCAGTGGCCAGTCTTTCAACGTCGCCATCACTCGCCGGGGGCGGAGCGGAACAGGCGGCAAGCGTCAACATTGCAAGCGCCGTCAGCGCATACGACAGAGGTCTGATCATTCCCGCGTCCTTCGATCCGCTCTGCGCTCACTGCGCCTCGGACTGGTACTATAAGGTGCGACGGAGGTTGGCGAAACCCGCCATTACGTATCGGCACGCGACGCTTTTTCCGCGATGCCGCTGGTACCTTGCCTGCGGCTCAGCTCAGCCAGCACATCGTCCAGCGGCACATCCCGGGCGGCCAGCATGACCAGCAGGTGATACAGCACGTCTGCGGCTTCGGAGGTCAGTTTTTCCTGATCGCCTTTGACGGCTTCGATGATGGCCTCAATCGCCTCTTCACCGAATTTCTCGGCACATTTCTCGGGGCCTTTTGCCAGCAGCTTGGCGGTCCAGCTTGAATCCGGATCCACCCCTTTGCGCGCCGCGATGGTTGCGGCCAGATCGTGCAAAACGCTCATGTCAGCCTCATTGGAATGCCTGCGGCGGCCATGTGGTCCTTGGCCTCGCGAATCGTGTATTCGCCGAAATGAAAGATCGAGGCGGCCAAGACTGCACTTGCCCCGCCTTTTGTTACGCCCTCAACCAGATGATCCAGATTGCCAACGCCGCCCGAGGCGATGACCGGCACATCCACCGCGTCCGATATCGCGCGGGTCAGGGGCAGGTTGAAGCCGGATTTGGTGCCGTCCCTGTCCATCGAGGTCAGCAGAATCTCTCCGGCCCCTTTGGCCACGACGGTGCGGGCGAACTCGACCGCGTCAATGCCGGTTTCCCTGCGGCCGCCATGGGTAAAAATCTCCCACTTGCCGGGGCTGACGGTCTTGGCATCGATGGCACAGACGATGCACTGACTGCCGAACTGATCGGCGGCCTCGGCAATGACATCCGGGTTGGCAACAGCCGCCGAGTTGAAACTGACCTTGTCGGCACCTGCCAGCAGCAGGGCGCGCACATCGTCCTTGGTGCGGACACCGCCCCCGACCGTCAATGGCACGAAACACTGCTCGGCCGTGCGGCGGACCACGTCGAACATGGTGCCGCGATTTTCATGCGTGGCGTGAATGTCCAGAAAGCAGATCTCATCCGCGCCCGCGGCGTCATAGGCCTTGGCCGATTCCACCGGATCGCCCGCATCGCGCAGGCCGACAAAGTTGACGCCCTTGACCACACGGCCATCGGCGACATCAAGACAGGGGATGATGCGGGTTTTCAACATGTCTGCGTCCTTTGTTGGCGCACCTGTACCGGCAAAGCCCCGCCGATGCCAGACTTGTGATTGTAGATCGAGCCAAACCTGTGAAAATTGGGGTGAAATTTCTAGAAAGGATAGCGATATGCGTAGTCTGATTTTGGCTTCAATTCTGACATTCGGGAGTGCTCTGTCCGCCATGGCTGACGACATCATCAAAGTGAACACAGATAAATCGGTGACCGAGGCGATGGATGCCCTCGAAGCCGCAGTCGGCAATGCGGGTGCGACGGTTTTTGCCCGCGTGGACCACGCAGCAGGGGCCGAAAAGGTCGGGCTGACGATCCCGGCCAACCAATTGCTGATCTTCGGCAACCCGGCGCTTGGCACACCGGCGATGCAAATCGACCCGCGCGCGGGCCTGTTCCTGCCACTCAAGGTGCAGGTATATGAGGATGCCGATGGTCAGGTCTGGCTGGCCTATGAGGACCCCAAGGAAACCATGGACGAGCTTGACGAGGTCGAGAAATCCCTGGTGATCGAAAAGTTCCGTGGCGCGCTGGCGAAACTGACTGCTGCCGCGGCGCAGTAATCACTTCAGGGCGCGAATGGCCTCGACCAGGTCAATCGCGCCATCATACAGCGCCCGGCCCGAAATCGCGCCATTCAGCGCGACGCCGCAATCGCGCAGCGCGATCAGATCGTTCAGCGAGCTGACACCACCTGATGCGATCACTGGGATGGTCACGGCCCGGGCCAGCGCGGCGGTCGCCTCGATATTCGGGCCTTGCATCGCGCCGTCGCGGTTGATGTCGGTGTAGATGATCGCCGCAACGCCCGCGTCCTCGAAGCTGCGGGCCAGATCGGTGACCTGCACATCGGTTTCCTCGGCCCAGCCCTTGGTCGCCACCATGCCATTTCGGGCGTCGATGCCCACGGCGACCTTACCGGGAAAGGCTTTGGCCGCTTCACGCACCAGATCGGGGTTCTCGACCGCAACCGTGCCCAGGATCACGCGCGCCAGACCTTTTTCCAGCCAAGTCTCAATCGTGGCCATGTCGCGGATGCCGCCGCCCAGCTGTGCGGGTACTTTGCAGGCCTTCAGAATCGCCTCGACCGGGGCGGCGTTGACCGGCTCGCCGGCAAAGGCGCCATTGAGGTCCACCAGATGCAACCATTCGCACCCCGCCTCAACAAAAGCGAGCGCTTGTGCGGCCGGGTCGTCGTTGAACACGGTGGCCTTGTCCATTTCACCGCGCAGCAGGCGAACGGCCTGGCCGTCTTTGAGGTCGATGGCGGGGTAGAGGATCATGGCTGGTGGCCCTATATAAGACTTGTTCGCGTGGGATATCGCACAAGCAGGGCAGGGGATGCAACGCGACGCAAAGTCAATCTTGCCCGGTGGGGTTCAGCGGGCCAGACTGGCCACAAAACAGGGAGAATATCATGAAAACAATCACGCTTGCGGCTGCTTTTGCGGCCATGGCCACCGGCGCGTTGGCTGCCGACCCGGTTGACGGTCTGTGGAAGACCGCGCCGGGTGACACGGGTGGCTATCTGCATGTCACGATTGCCGAATGCGGCAGCGCCATTTGCGGCACTATCGATACCGCGTTTGATGCGCAGGGCAATGAACAACTGAATTACGAGAATCTGGGCAAACAGATCATCTGGGACATGATCCCCGAAGGCGATGGCAGCTATGGCAACGGCAAGATCTGGGCACCTGATCGGGATAAGACCTATAGCTCGAAAATGTCATTGGACGGGCAAGACAAGCTGACGGTCAAAGGTTGCGCCGTCGGTGGATTGGTCTGCCGGGGGCAGACCTGGACACGAGTTCAGTAATCCGTCACGGCACCCAGGTCAGGAAATTCCCGATCATGCGCAAGCCCACATCCTGACTTTTTTCAGGGTGGAACTGCATGCCAACCATCGTGTCGCGGCCAATCACGGCCGTGACCTGTTGACCATACTCGACATAAGCCAGACGCTGCGCCGGATCAGCGACCCGGAAGTGATAGGAATGCACGAAATAAGTGTGGTCGCCGGAGTTCACCCCGGCAAAGACCGGGTGCTGGCTTTCCAGAACCAGATCGTTCCAGCCCATATGAGGGACTTTCAGGGCGCTGTCTGACGGTTTGATCCGCACAACATCGCCCGCAACCCAGCCCAGACCATCCGTTTCACTGTATTCATGGCCTTTCGCGGCCATTAGCTGCATGCCTACACAGATGCCCAGAAAGGGGCGGCCTTTCTGTTCGACGGCCTCAACCATCGCATCGTAGATGCCTTTGTGCCCGCGCAACTCAGCCACGCAGGCGGGAAAGGCACCATCGCCCGGCAATACCAGCCGGTCGGCGCGTGCGACGACATCGGCGTCCGAGGTCACGACAACCTCGCCCGCGTCCACCTCGCGCGCCATGCGCTGAAACGCCTTTTCAGCGGAATGCAGGTTGCCGCTTTCGTAATCGATAATGGCCGTCAGCATCTGAGTCCTTTCTGCGCGCAACTTGTCCGAAAACCGGAGCCCACTTTTCGGGTTGCGCTTACAACGCGCCTTTGGTCGACGGAATCGCATCCGACTTGCGCGGATCGGTCTCAACCGCCAGACGCAATGCGCGCGCGACGGCCTTGAATGTGGCTTCGGCGATGTGGTGGCTGTTGAACCCGTGCAACTGATCGATATGCAGCGTGATACCGCCATGGGTGCTGAGGGCCTGAAAGAATTCACGCACCAGTTCGGTGTCGAACGTGCCGATTTTGGGGGTCGGCAGATCGACATTCCAGATCAGGAACGGGCGGCCTGACAGGTCCAGCGCACAGCGTACCTGCGCGTCATCCATGGGCAAGTGGCACTCGCCGTAGCGGCGGATGCCTTTCTTGTCGCCCAACGCCTGCGTCAGAGCATGACCCAGCGCGATCCCGGTATCCTCGACCGTGTGGTGATCGTCGATGTGATAATCGCCTTTGGCGCGGATCGTCATGTCGATCAGCGAATGGCGCGCCAACTGGTCCAGCATGTGATCAAAGAATCCGACGCCGGTCTGATTGTCATAGGTGCCGGTTCCGTCAAGATTGACCTCGACCGAGATTTCCGTCTCGGCGGTCTGGCGGCTGATCTTTGCGCTGCGCATGGGCGAATTCCTTTTGCTACAGGCGCGCTTATAGACGGGGTTTGTCGGGGTTTCAAAGACCGGTTGAACCAATCGCTTCAAACTGTTGCAGGGGATTGCACCTGTCAGCCTGCCGTGCCAGCCTGCCTGCAACTCAACCAACAGGGCCAAACCATGTCCATCTGCGTTTTCATCCAGATCCGTTGCACGCCCGGCACCACCTACAAGGTCGCCGAAGATATAGCGCTGCGGGAAATCCACTCGGAACTGTATTCGACCAGCGGCGAATATGACCTGCTGCTGAAGCTTTACATCCCCGAGGCCGAGGATGTGGGCCATTTCATCAATGAAAACCTGCTGGTGCTTCCGGATATCGAACGGTCGTTGACGACGATGACGTTCAAGGCGTTCTGAGACGCTACTGCGTATAAGTCTTTCCTGAAAAGGTTCGGTATCTGGAGCGGGCGAGGCGATTCGAACGCCCGACCCTAACCTTGGCAAGGTTATGCTCTACCCCTGAGCTACGCCCGCATCAGATACTATGTGCGACCCGAAGGTCTCTCAATGGAGCGGGCGAGGCGATTCGAACGCCCGACCCTAACCTTGGCAAGGTTATGCTCTACCCCTGAGCTACGCCCGCGCCGTTGAGTGAGCCGTGAACTATTAATTCTAGGGCAAAGCTGCAAGAGGAAAAACGCAGAAAGCGGAAAAAATCTTTGCGTGCAAATTCTGGATCGGCAGCGATCCGCAACTCCAATCGCCGCCCAAATGGCAAAGCGGCTGTCCAATTGCGATGCGAAATGAACATCGGTTACGCGGCGTGAAATCCAGCCCCTTTCGCAACGCTAAAGAAAGTTCACTTTGCCAGTGGCGATGTCATAGACGGCCGCTGCCGACTTTAGCTTTCCCGCGTTATTGAGGTCGGATAATATCGGCCCGGATGTGATCGCCTTTTCCGCTGCAAGCCGAGCATTCTGAGCCGTTGCGGCGGCCATCAGATCCGTCGGATTATCGGCCATGACATCATAGACAGCCGGACGAATTGCGTTAACCAGACTGGGCAGATGACCGGGCGGAAGTTCGTTGTCCTGTATCGATGCAATCGATGCGTCAATCGCACCGCAAGATGTGTGCCCAAGCACAAGAATCAGCTTGATCCCAAGTATTGCCGCGCCGAATTCAAGACTTGCCAACCCGTCTTCGTTGATGAAGTTGCCTGCGACACGAATGACGAACAAATCCCCGGGCCCCTGATCAAAGATCAACTCGGGTGCTACGCGAGAATCCGCGCAGCTTACAATCGCTGCAAAGGGCTGCTGTCCCAGCGCCCGCGCCGCACGGTTGGCCGAATGATCGACATTGATCGGGGAGTCCGCCACATAGCGCGCGTTGCCTTCAACCAGCCGCTCAAGCGCTGCATCCGGTGAGACGGGCATGTCTTCGGAACCCGAAGCAGAGGCTTGCGACACAAGTGGCGCGGTTGCTGAAATGGCCAGACTGCTTGCTATCAGTTGGCGTCGGCTAATGGCACGAATGCTCTTTTCAAACATCATAGAACTCCTATCCGATTTTTCTAATTCGGCTACGATCCTCTTTTTTGTGGTGTTTCGTCAACGTTGGCGTGGTTGGCAGCACGCGCCTTCTGCCCTGTTTGCATGGCGCAAAAGGGGAGGGCGGACGTTTCGAACGCCCCCGATATCGGCAAAATGCCGGGGGCGTCCTTTGATTGGATCGGTTAAATGGCGTGTTGCGCCGGGGTCTTATTCCAGTTCGATCAACAGGTCCTTGGCGTCGATCTGACCGCCGGGTTGGACATGGACAGCGCTGACCTTTGCGTCCCGTTCAGCGTGGATTCCGGTTTCCATCTTCATGGCTTCGATGGTCAGCAGCAGATCGCCTTCTTTGACCTCTTGCCCGGCGTTGACCGCAACCGTTGCCACCACGCCCGGCATCGGAGCACCAATGTGGTTGGCATTGCCCAATTCGGCTTTGGGTCGCTGCGCGGTCGTGGCTTTGACCAGACGGTTCGGCACCCGGACGACGCGGGGCTGGCCGTTGAGTTCAAAGAAAACCCGGACCTCGCCGTTTTCATCGGTTTCACCAATGGCCTGACAGCGGATTTCCAATGTCTTGCCGGGGTCGATTTCGGCCGTGATCTCTTCGCCCGGTTCCATGCCATAAAAGAACGTGCGCGTGGGCAGAGTGCGGACCGGACCATAGCTGCGATGGCGGCCCATATAGTCCAGAAACACCTTGGGGTACATCAGATAGCCGTTCAGGTCCTCGTCATCGACATCTTTGCCTTGCAGTTGTTTGGACAGATCGGCGCGCGCGGCTTCAAGATCGACGGGTTCAACATGTTTGCCCGGGCGTTCGGTATTCGGGGCCTCATCCTTGAGTACCTTCTTGATGATCGTATCGGGGAACCCTCCCGGAGGTTGGCCCAGATTGCCGCGCATCATGTCAACGACCGAGTCGGGAAAGGCCACATCCGTATCCGGGTCCTCGACCTGCGCCCGGGTCATGCCCTGAGAGACCATCATCAGCGCCATATCACCCACAACCTTGGACGAAGGCGTCACCTTGACGATGTCGCCGAACATACGGTTCACATCGGCATACATGTTCGCCACTTCGTGCCAGCGTTCCTCAAGACCCAGAGACCGCGCCTGCGCCTTGAGGTTGGTGAACTGACCGCCCGGCATCTCATGCAGGTAAACCTCGGACGCGGGGGCCTGCAGCCCGGATTCAAAGGCGGCGTATTGACCGCGCACCGCTTCGAAATAATCACTGATCTCGCGGATCGCCTTAACGTCCAGCCCGGTGTCGCGATCCGTGTGGCGCAGCGCCTCGACCACTGTTCCCAGCGTCGCCTGAGAGGTGTTGCCGGAAAAGCTGTCCATCGCGCAATCTACCGCATCCACGCCAGCCTCGGACGCGGCAAGAATGGTGGCGCTGGCGATGCCTGCCGTGTCATGCGTGTGGAAGTGGATCGGCAGCCCGACCTCTTCTTTCAGCGCGCGGATCAGGATGCGGGCCGAGGCTGGTTTCAGCAGCCCGGCCATATCTTTCAGACCCAGCACATGGGCGCCTGCGTCGCGCAGCTCTTGCGCCATGCCGACATAGTATTTCAGATCATATTTGGCGCGATCCGGGTTCAGGATGTCACCAGTATAACAAACCGTGCCTTCGCAAACCTTACCGTTCTCAACCACAGCATCCATCGCCACGCGCATGTTCTCGACCCAGTTCAGGGAATCGAAGACACGGAACACGTCGATATTCTGCGATGCCTGGCGCACGAACTCCTGCACGACATTGTCGGGATAGTTGGTGTAACCAACCCCGTTTGCACCACGCAGCAACATCTGCGTCATCAGGTTCGGCATCGCCTCGCGCAGGTCACGCAGGCGCTGCCACGGGCATTCCTGCAGAAACCGATAGGCTACATCAAAGGTCGCACCGCCCCAGCATTCAACGCTGAACAGCTGCGGCAGGTTGGCGGCATAGCTGGGCGCCACCTTGATCATGTCGATCGAGCGCATTCGCGTTGCCAGCAGCGACTGATGCCCGTCGCGCATGGTGGTGTCGGTGATCAGCAATTGCCGCTGCGCCTTCATCCAATCGGCCACCGCCTGCGGGCCTTTTTGTTCCAGCAGGTTGCGGGTGCCCATCTGCGCCTCGACGCGGGGTGCGGGCGGTCGGGCCTCTTTCAGATCAGCGCGCGGCATCGGGCGATCCTTGGTCTCGGGGTGACCGTTCACGGTGATGTCGGCGATGTAGTTCAGAACCTTGGTGCCGCGATCACGACGCTTTTTAAAGTGGAACAGATCCGGCGTCTCGTCGATGAACTTGGTGGTGTATTCATTTGACAGAAAGGTCGGGTGTTTCAGCAGGTTTTCGACAAAGGCGATGTTGGTGCTGACGCCGCGTACACGGAATTCACGCAAGGCGCGGTCCATCCGGGCAATCGCCTTTTCCGGTGTCGGCGCCCAGGCCGTGACCTTGGTCAGCAGCGAGTCATAGAACCGCGTGATCACACCGCCCGCATAAGCCGTACCACCATCCAGCCGGATGCCCATACCTGTGGCCGAGCGATAGGCGGTGATGCGGCCGTAATCTGGGATAAAATTGTTCAGCGGATCCTCGGTGGTCACGCGGGTTTGCAGCGCGTGGCCGTTCAGACGGATGTTATCCTGGCTGTCCTTGCCGGTGGCTTCGGCCAGTGTCTTGCCTTCGGCGATCAGAATCTGGGCTTGAACGATGTCGATGCCGGTCACCTCTTCGGTTACGGTGTGTTCGACCTGTACGCGGGGGTTGACCTCGATGAAATAGAACTTGCCTGTGTTCATATCCATCAGGAATTCAACAGTGCCCGCGCATTCGTAATTCACATGGGCGCAGATGCGGCGGCCCAGCTCACAGATCTCGGCGCGTTGTTCGTCGGTCAGATAAGGGGCAGGTGCGCGTTCCACGACTTTCTGATTGCGACGCTGGACCGAGCAGTCCCGTTCATAGAGGTGATAGATCTCGCCGTGCTTGTCGCCCAGGATTTGAACCTCGACATGGCGGGCGCGGATGATCATCTTTTCCAGATACCCCTCGCCATTGCCAAAGGCTGCCTCGGCCTCGCGGCGGCCTTCCAGCACCTTCTCCTCCAATTCATCTTCGGACAGGATCGGTCGCATCCCTCGACCGCCACCGCCCCAGCTGGCCTTCAGCATCAGCGGATAGCCGACCTCGGCCGCCTCTTCGCGGATTGCGTCCATGTCATCGCCCAGCACTTCGGTGGCCGGGATCACCGGTACGTCGGCAGCGATGGCGACCCTGCGCGCGCTGGCCTTGTCACCCAGGGCGCGCAGGGTTTCGGCCTTGGGACCGATAAAGGTGATGCCGTTCTGCACGCAGGCGTCGACGAAATCAGGATTTTCCGACAGCAATCCATAGCCGGGGTGGATCGCATCCGCGCCGCATTCCTTGGCCACGCGAATGATCTCGTCAATCGACAGATATGCCGCAACCGGCCCCAATCCCTTGCCAATCCGATATGCCTCATCCGCCTTAAACCGGTGAAGGCCCAGCTTGTCCTCTTCAGCAAAGACAGCAACAGTCTTTTTGCCCATTTCGTTCGCAGCGCGCATCACGCGAATGGCAATCTCGCCGCGATTGGCAATCAGGATTTTCTTGAAGTCGGTCATTTCAGGTCTCGGTCTATTTTGGTCTGGCCATGTTCATAGGCGGACAATATGCGCAGGTATATCAGTCGTTCTGGGTAGAACCGGCATGTTAACGCTCGCAAACGCCTATGTTTGCGCTATCATTCTACACGTGCCGCACCGCAGCATCAATCGCCAATGCAGAACGGTATAAGGCAGCCGAATTCCGAGCCTTTTTTGCCGGATCAGGATCGTCGAACGGGGCCAACTTTTGCGCGTTGAACCGAATGTGACTGGAGTGCGACCGGGCAGATCAGATTCAGGCAGCTGACGCTGGTTTAGCTGAAGGCATTGCCACCAGATCATCGTTTGTTGCAACCGCGCCAGACCGCGCGGCGTGACATGCCACCTGAACCTGATTGCGGCCCTTGTCCTTGGCGCAATACAGCGCGTCATCTGCCGACCGCATCAGATCCTGCGGCATGGTGCCATGCGCCGGATAGTGGGCGACACCCACCGAGATTGTGATGCGCGGCAACGTTTTTTCACCATAGCGGACGGTCACGGCCTCGACCGCTTGCCGTAGCTGTTCTGCCCGGGTCATTGCGTCATCCGGCGTATTGTCGGGCAGGATCACCGTGAACTCTTCACCACCCATGCGACAGGCGACCTCGTCCCGGTCGCACCCTTGCTCCAATACCGCACCCACCGCGCGCAGAACCATGTCGCCCGCATCATGGCCATGAGTGTCGTTGAATTTCTTAAAATGATCGACATCCACCGCAACCAGGCTGAGCGGCGCGCCGGTCTGCTGGCTGCGGCTGATCGATTTGCGCAAGGTTTCGGTCATGTGGCGGCGGTTGAACAGCCCGGTCAGGGGATCGCGAACCGATTGGTCATGCAACTGATCCCGCATTCGAACATTGGCGATAGCCATGCTGATCTGTTCGGCGCAGAGCTGGGCCAGCTTCTTGCTGGCGTGGAACTCTTCGCCTGCGCCCTCATGGGCACGTAGATGCAGCAAACCAACGGTTTCCCCATGCGCCAGGATGGGAAAACAAAAATACGGGCGCCCGTCATGCGGTTCGGCATGTTCGCAGACAAAGTCGATCTCGGAGGCGCCGAATTCATAGGTGCGTCCGCGACGCAGGCCCCAACACCCCTCGGGGTGGATATGCGCCTTGTGAGTTCCTTCGTTCCAACTGGCACAGCCGTCCAGCACATCGCGTGAGTTGGAATAGACATAAACACTGCCTTCCGCCTCGGGCAGAATATGGGTCATGAAGCGCGATACCATGTCGAATAATTCGTCCAGCGAGCGGCTGGATTGCAGCCATTCATTCAACTCACCCAATAAGCGGACCTCACGCGCAAGGCGCAGCTGTTCGTCCATCAAGTCACGCTCTTTTGCGGATTGTTTGTGCAGAGCGCGCACCTGAAATCGGTTGGTCCGGTAGGTGACAAGGGACACGGCGACAAGCGCAAACAAGGCGATCCCGCTTAGAATCGCCAGAGAGATTCGCAGCCGCGAGATAAATGTGGTGCGCAGGTCCGAGATGTCGGTAAAGAACTCGATGGCGCCAATAAACCGACCATTCTTGGTGACCGGCATGAAGATTTCGGCGACATGATGCTGCGTGGCGTTCTGAATGTTGTCGGTATGCAGATCCAGCCCGTCAATCTCAGACAACGGAACCACTTCCTGAATATAATGAACCATTCCCCTTGCAACATCGCTGCGAAAGAAGGCGCGACCTTCCAGGTTGCCAACCTCGCTTGGGCGGGTGGACCATGTCACATGACCGGAAGTGTCCAGCAGCTTGAATCGGTAGACATCCGAAGCCTCGGGCATCGAGGACAGAAATTCGGCATCATGTGCGTCAATGACACCAGTGCGAAACGCCGTTTCGGGGTCGTCCAGATGCAAAGCAACCCGACGTTTCCACAACTCGGACTGTTTCAGAATATCTGTCCGCAACATCCGGTCGACCAAAGGCGCGGGGAGTTTGTAGATGCCCCAGCCCGCGGCAACTGCCAAGGCGATTAGCAAAACCGAGATACCGGTCCATTTCAGCCGATGATTGAGGTTCCTCCGGTCCATATTCTTCATGAATTCACGCTCCCGCAACACCGCGTCAAACATCATCTGCAAGGATTGACGGTTGGTTAATGCGACCGGGAAATGTCCTGACGTGTTGATTAGAATTCGCTGAAAACTATTTTCCAAAATGGCGCGAACAAGCCGTGAACAAACTCTTTCCCTGCGCGCGCATCCAGCGTAGTTTAGGTCCATGAGCAGTTTTGACGAAACAGACGCCTTCGAAGGCGCATCCCTGTCGGCCCGGGCAATGGCAGCGCGACCGACGCCTTATCTGGATGACCTAAACCCGGCGCAGCGTGACGCGGTTGAGCGGTTGGACGGGCCGGTTTTGATGCTGGCGGGCGCAGGAACGGGCAAGACCAAGGCGCTGACGACCCGGATTGCGCATCTTTTGACCACTGGACGGGCGCGCCCGAACGAGATTTTGGCGGTGACATTCACCAACAAGGCTGCGCGGGAAATGAAAGCGCGTGTAGGCCGCTTGTTGGGGCAGCCCGCCGAGGGGATGCCATGGCTGGGCACGTTCCACGCGATCTGCGTCAAGCTGTTGCGCCGTCATGCGGAGTTAGTCGAGCTGAAATCGAACTTCACCATTCTGGACAGCGACGACCAGTTGCGCCTGCTCAAGCAGTTGGTTCGGGCGGCCAATATCGATGACAAGCGTTGGCCTGCACGCATGCTGGCGGGCATCATAGACGACTGGAAAAACCGCGCACTGACGCCTGACAAAGTGCCCGCTGGGGACGCGGGCGCCTATAACCACAAAGGTGCTGAGATGTATGCCCAATACCAGACCCGCCTGCGCGAGCTGAACGCGGTGGATTTCGGTGACTTGTTGCTGCACATGGTCACGATCTTTCAGACCCATCAGGATGTGCTAGAGCAATATCAGCGCTGGTTCCGTTATATTCTGGTGGATGAGTATCAGGACACCAACGTCGCCCAATATCTGTGGCTGCGGTTGCTGGCCGGGGCGCATAAGAACATCTGTTGCGTGGGTGACGACGACCAGTCGATCTATGGCTGGCGCGGGGCTGAGGTGGGCAACATCCTGCGGTTCGAAAAGGATTTTCCCGGTGCTTTTGTGGTGCGGCTGGAGCAGAACTATCGCTCGACCCCGCATATTCTGGCGGCGGCTTCGAATGTCATTCGCGGCAATGAAAACCGGTTGGGCAAGGAGCTTTGGACTGATGCGCAGGACGGTGAAAAGGTTCGCCTGATCGGCCATTGGGACGGCGAGGAAGAGGCGCGCTGGATCGGTGAAGAAATCGATGCAATGCAGGGCGGCACCCGTGGCGTGCGTCCGATAAATCTGGATGAAATGGCCATCCTTGTCCGCGCCTCGCACCAGATGCGGGCCTTTGAGGACCGGTTTTTGACCATCGGCCTGCCATATAAAGTGATCGGTGGGCCGCGATTCTATGAGCGGATGGAGATTCGCGATGCCATGGCCTATTTCCGGCTGGTGGTCAGCCCTGAGGATGATCTGGCGTTTGAACGGATTGTGAACACTCCCAAACGTGGTTTGGGCGACAAGGCGCAGCAGACGATTCAGCGGACGGCGCGGGAAAATGGCGTGTCTTTGGTTGATGGTGCGCGAATCGTGGTCGAGAACGGGCTGATCAAAGGCAAAGGCGGCACCGCCTTGCGGCAACTGGTCGAGGGTCTGGCGCGATGGAATGCCATGACCCGCGGCCCCAGGATCGAAATAGACGACGATTCGGTGATTGATGATGGCGCGGCCCCAATACGCTATGGCGCGCCCGAGCATTCCCATATCGAACTGGCCCAGATCGTGTTGGACGAATCCGGCTACACCTCCCATTGGCAGAACGAAAAGACGCCCGGGGCGCCGGGGCGGTTGGAAAACCTCAAGGAACTGGTCAACCAACTGGACAATTTCGAGAACCTGCAAGGGTTTCTGGAACATGTCAGCCTTGTCATGGATAATGAACAGGATTCGGACGGGGCCAAGGTGTCCATCATGACCCTGCACGCGGCCAAGGGGCTGGAATTTCCCGCCATATTCCTGCCGGGATGGGAGGATGGCCTGTTCCCTTCACAACGGTCGATGGACGAATCGGGGCTCAAGGGGCTCGAAGAGGAGCGTCGGCTGGCCTATGTGGGCATCACCCGCGCGGAAGAGGTCTGTACCATCTCGTTTGCTGCCAATCGGCGCGTGTTCGGGCAGTGGCAGAATTCCATGCCTTCGCGTTTCATTGACGAATTGCCCGAGGATCATGTCGAAGTGCTGACACCTCCGGGGCTTTATGGTGGGGGTCAGACAACAGCGGGTATCGAAACCCGTGCGGCCGAGGCGAATGTCTACAACTCTCCGGGCTGGAAACGTCTGCAGGCGCGACAGGGGCAATATGGAATGTCCCAACCGAAAGAGAGCCGGAATACGGTGATTGATGCTACTGCGGTGGCCAGTTTTACCTTGGGAGAACGGGTGTTTCACCAGAAATTCGGCTATGGCGCTGTCATTGACATTGAAGGCGACAAGGTCGAGGTGGATTTCGACAAGGCTGGCACCAAAAAGGTGGTCTCGCGATTCTTGTCCGCAAAGGACGACGTTCCGTTCTGACGGTCAAAGCCCCTCAACCAGAACCATGTTCGCCGTCGCCGTTTTGTGCCGGATCTTTGCCAATTCGATATAGTCCGGATCGTCTTTCCAGACTTTTGCGGCGTCCAGTGTCGGAAACTCCATCAAAACGATACCTTCTTCAGCCCAGGTGCCTTCGAGCAATTCGACAGGCTTGGATGAAACTGTCAGCAACCGACCACCATGCCGATCAAAGATGGGTATGAACCCTTCAAGATATGTAACTGCCCAGGTGGTCTGACTGCGACGATTTGAATCGGGCCATGCGGGTTATTTTTGTTTCTTGGTTAGCGTTTCTGTGACTCGATAGGCGTATGGATACTGCTCACCTGACCCGCAGCCGGCTTGCGACCTTCTCAAAGTCAAATCTGATTGATCTGGTCATTGTTCTGGCGGAGCAGAACGCGGCCTTGCGCACCAAGATCGAGAGGCTTGAAGAGCAGATCGCGGATATCACCGAACAAAACGCCCAACTTTTCAAGCAAAACGTAGAGCTGGAGAAGGCCAACAAAACCCTCGCACAGCGCGTAGAGGACCTGGAGCGCCGCCTTGGGCTTAACATCTCAAACAGCGGCAAGCCTCCCTCAAGCGATGGGCTGTCGAAGCCTGCGCGCAAGAAGCGAACCAGAAGTTTGCGCGGGTCCTGCGGGCGCAAGTCCGGAGGTCAGCCCGGCCATCCCGGCAAGACGCTGCGCCAGACCTCGACGCCGGAGCAGATCATCGATCACTACCCACACATCTGTCCGGACTGTAAGCACAGGCTGTCTGGCGTTGTTTGCGACCGGTATGTGAGGCGACAGGTCTTTGACCTGCCACCCCCACCGCCGCTTATTGTCACTGAGCACAGGGCGCGTGTCTGCGTCTGCCCGGCCTGTGGCACCCGGGTGCAGGCCACGTTTCCCGCAGGGGTGAACGCCCCGGTGCAGTATGGCGACAACCTTGCCGCCATGGCGAGCTATCTTCAAACCCGGCACTGCATCCCTGACAACCGCCTGGCGCAGATATTTTCCGACCTTCACGGGGTCGACATTTCCGCAGCAACGCTGGCGTCGCTCGTCGCCAGAACCGCGGCTGTAATGCGGCCCGTTGTCAACAGGATTCAAGCGTTGTTGTGCGGCCCAGACGTTGCGGTGAAGCACATGGATGAGACCGGCCTGCGCATCAACGGCAAGACCCGGTGGCTCCACATCCTGTGCTCACCAGACTTGAGCCATTTCCGGATTGGCCGTAGCAGAGGCGATGTGACGCAGGAGGTGACCGGAAGTGTCGTTCACGACAACTGGGCGTCCTACAGAAAGATCCCCGGAGTGCGTCACGCCTTATGCAACGCCCATCACCTTCGGGAATTGCAGGCTTTGATCGACATTGAGAAAGAGCCATGGGCCACGGAGATGCGCTCCATTCTGCTGGACGCCAAAACAGCCGCAGACAGGGCGCGAGACCGGAATTCCCGCGCGGTGGTGCCCGCCCGGATTGCTGCCATCGAACGCCGATATGACGCATGTTGCCAGACGGCCATCCGGATGCACGAGGCGCTTCCCCCGCTGGTCCCGGACAAGGTCGGCAAAACGCGGCGAGGCAAACCAAAGCGCAGGATCGGACATAATCTCGCGCTGCGGATGCAAACCCGCAAAGAAGAGGTTCTGCTCTTCCTCAACGACCTGAGTGTGCCGTTTACAAACAATGAAGCCGAAAGGGACCTTCGCATGACCAAGGTCCGTCAAAAAGTGTCGGGATGCTTCCGAACTCACGTCGGCGCAGAAAACTTCTGCACGCTTCGAACCGTCATTGAGACGGCGCGCAAGCAGGGGTGGAGCATACTCGAAACCTTGAGAACTCTCCCCGATCAACTCATCCTGAACCTCAAACCATGCTGACCAATTCCGGGCTTGCCAGGTCGTTGTAGTTGGAGAGTTACTCTGACTACAGTTGACCGCCGCGCGGAGGCTGGCTGCAATGCTAGTGGCCTCTGGCACAGCGTCTGCCACTTCAAGTAAGCGCTTGATTGCAGAGATGTCGTTCGCATATTGCTGTCTTCGTCTGGTGTAGCTATCGCGGGTCTTGGTGCAGATGAGCGTATAAGGACTACCCTTGCGTTCAGTTTCACAACTCAAATCCGCACCCGCTCTTTCGATCACGGACCGCAGATGCGACCGCAACTCCCTTCTCACTGGAATTCGATGTGTGGTTGTAACCGGATCTGCACAAAATCGAACAAGTTCGGCACAGTATTCGCACCCGCACCCCAAGTCATTTGAGCTAACGACCCAATCGGTCGGTTCAGGAGGTGTGGTACGACTGCGAGCCAGCAGGACGTTGGCCGAGTGCCGCCAAAACCGCGCGAATGCCTCACTTTCTGATGCCTGCGCGTGAAACGACGTGCCCAATTTTGCCAGAACGGGTGGCAAGGTGCGATCAGGCGGCACGATGTCGGGCGCGTTGACAAGATTGCCAACCACCCCAGCAAGGCTGCTTTCCAAATCAAAACTCCAGGCCAACTGAAAAATTTCCCGGAGCGTGCGTTCAGGCAAAGGCGTGGCAGACTGTCGACGCGACCCGTACCAAAATGGCTCTGCGTTTTTTGGCCGGTGTACGTTGAGCGCGACCGGTATCTCCGAACAAAGGTGCTTGATAAGATCTTTCAGTGCATTCCGCGTCATGACTTTCTGCCCCTGATCACTTGCCTCACTCAGGCCCATGACCAGATTTATGACAGCTTCTGGCTGCTCTGTGCATTGTGCGCTAACAAGGCCAAGAAGCCGCTTCAGCATGTCTTTTTCAGCCAATTCCGATGTTGCTTCAATCAGTGCGGCTTTGAGACCCGGTCCGTAATACGGTATCACAACCCGATCGAGAAATAATTCCGTTGCTTTCCGACTTCCGATACGACAAAGCCGTGACAGCATTACTGCGCCGCTCTCTTGCCACTCATCCCGGTCCGAGTAATGCAAGACTTGGGGCGCTGGCCAAGCTTCAGCAATTTCAGCCGCAATGGTGTCAAGCGACAAATCATTCCCGTCAGAGGTCGCAGCGCGTTGCTCAGACTGTACAAAAAGGACGGAAAGCGCCTTGGCACCGGCTTGGGCAAGAACACGAGGGCCTTCTTTAGCAGGCCAAAGAACAAAGGCCGCGCTTCGATAGTGTCGCTCAACTGTGGCCCCCTCATTGCCGCTCGCCTCCGTCAAGCGATTCACGTCAGGTTCCCAATTTGTGATCCGTTCTGGTGGCATCAATTCGTTTTGCGCCAACGCCAGTTGGCCATAAGCGCTCGCGCCCAAATCGGGATGCACCCAATCATCAAGCTCACATCTCCGCTCAATGATATCATAGAGTTCGTATTCGTCCGCGCCGATGTCTTCGATTTCCCAGACATAGTCCCGCCCAAGGTAGGCAGCGGCGGCATATTCATCAACATGCACGATGGCCGCGTGGAGGGAACAGTCAGCCTGTGCCGCAGCTGCAATCAAAGCACGCCCAACCGTTGCATCCGTGTTTTTTAGGGTTTCAAACGACAGGCCTGCGATGCTGTAATCATGCTCGAGAAGCCAGACAAGTTTTTCAGGCGCGTCCGACGTTGCGAAGCAGTTTTTGATCTCCTTCGCAATCTGACCCATAAAATCTGCATAGTTCGGTGCCGAGGTGGCCACATTTTGACCCGGAGTGAGAACCAAATTGTAAACCAGACAGGCGCGATGACCTTCTGTCACAGGCCTAATTTCATGTTCGCAATCAGCATAAAAGGCCGCAAAAACCAGTTCGGAAGGATCGTTGCTACACATTTCGACAATCGTCTCTCGACCGCGATGGCGGATGATCAGTTCGCCCCCTTTCCCTGCAACCGGTAGTGAAACGACCAAGGTCGCCACCATGCCGGTAACCTTCTCGGTATCACGGTGCGGCGCAAAAAAACCGCCTTCCTCGTAAACGAGGATTTTGTAAAGTTCCGCGTCGACAGCTTCCGGCGGGTAGCCGAGGCCTTCGGCCGCACGGTTGAGGATGCGATTGAATGTTTCGCCTCAGGTTTCTCCTCCTACGCTGATTTGATCTGGCGAAACCTGCCAACAGTCACGAACGGACCTGTCCAAAATTGTTTCTGCGCCGCGTCCATATGGTGCGCGTTCACCAAGTGTGATCAAGTCCTGTAATTGTGCCGGTTGGAGAGGGAATGCGAGGACGCCTGTCGTGTGGTTCCAGATGCGAGGCATTGGGGTAGGAAACCGCCCATACACACAATAGTCGCCCGGTCGGTCGATCATCGAGATCAGTTCGGAAAGGGCTGACAGCCGCTCATCGAAAGTAAAGTAACCGCCGTCCACATCACTGGCATAATAGCTCATTGATCGCTGACCCCCAAATTGTCATCTCAGGTTTCTATGCAATCTGTTACCCCAAACTTCTGAAATTCGGCAATGCGCCTTTCCGACATTTCAGGACGATCCCACGATGATTTTGGTTGATTCTTGCCGATGCAGCGCTCGACCACCTCGTCCGCAAAGAATGTCATATTGAATTCAGTCAGAGGGGTAGCTGGGTAGTTACCAAGATATTTCTGATATCCGTCTGGGTCGTTGATGGAAATCTGGGCGATAAAATACGCGGCCATTGGGAACTCCTGAGAAATCGCTCACGAACCCACCATACACTTTTCGCACTGAAACGAAAAACGGCGGTTCCCAGGGAGGAGGAGGGGAACCGCCGTTCTTTTCAACATCAGGAAAGGGAGGAGAGCCCTGATGTTTTCGAACCCGGGTTTGATCCCGGTATGAGGAAGACGCGGCGACGTCAGGGAGGAGGACGTCGCCGCGCGCTTTCAACATCGGAACAGGGAGGAGGAGGTCCCGATGTATCTGCGTCCGGCGTTCAGGGCCGGTATAGGGTGCGGCAACGTCAGGGAGGAGGAAGACGTTGCCGCTGATATACAGGTCCAAAGGGAGGAGGAGGACCTGATCTCGGTGTTCTTAAATGCGCTTAGCGCGCGATATTTTCGTCGGCGGCCTGCATGGCCACCCGGCGGATGATCGAGCGATGCAGACCCAGATCGGCCAGTTCGCGGTTCGACAGCGCCGACAGTTCGTTGACCGTCTGACGGTAAACGCGATACCGAACAAAGCGGGTCTTTGCGGTTTCGATCAGCGCGGCAATCCCGAAGCCCGAGGTGCCTTTAAGTGCTGTTTGCGTGTGTGCGACTGCCATGTCCGTATTCCGATTATCTTGTTGCGGCCGAAGTGTTCCGGCGCTTGCTTGAGACTGAAAATAGGCAAATGCTGCGGATGCACAATAGATGGCGTCGTCAATGCTGCTATGCAGCAAATGCATGGATTGGCTTGGATTTTTGGGACCGGTCCAAATTGGCCTATGAAACCGGGATATCGCCAGCGCATTGAGCGCCGCGAAAGTCGTGATACGCGCCAGCGCTATGCATTGCGCGGTATCAGATGGATGGATACTGGCCTTGATGGCCGGGCGTGTGGGAAATCATGGGCAAAGGCCGTTTGGCGTTGTTGTTGCGCTGATTATTCTATGATTCGGATGTTCGGAGGCGCCCAGGTCGTGGGAGTGCGATGCGGTTTCTTGGAGAATTGCGATTTTTTCGGGAATTCATGGGACACAAATTTGACCATATATGTAGTATTCGATGAGCAAAAGTCTCCCATCTGTGGTGTAAGCGACCCTCAATGCGTCCAATTTTGCGGTCGTTTCTCGCAGTGCCGGGTCAAGCCGGAGTGAGATTTTCATTGATTTCCATGAATTCCCATGGCATCCCTTATGCATCCGATGAGGACGAGGCAGAAGGGGCACCAAACGACCCCGAACCAAAAATACAACGTAGGTTTCATACAGGCATCTCGCTTTCATCAAACAAGAGATCCGGCGCGCGGGCGAGCAGACATCCCCCCAGGTGGCGCGCGCAGCTGGACATCCCGCAAAGCGGGTCAATGCGGCGGGTTGATCAGTGGCAGCAGATCAACCCGCCGTTTTTCATCCGGGGGAACGTGAGTTTTGAGGTGGGGCGCAAGCGAAAGGGACAGTCGTCTTGGCGCGCAGGTTTAGAGGTGAAAGCCACCATAAGGTGGATGCGAAGGGCAGGGTGTCGATCCCGGCCTCGTTTCGCCGTGTGCTTGAAGCATCCGATCCCAACTGGCAGCCCGGTGACAATCCAGACCTTGTGATTGTCTACGGTGACCACCGCCGCAAATACCTTGAATGTTATACGATGCAGGCAATCGACGAGGTCGATGCCAAGATTGACGCGCTGCCGCGCGGGTCGATGCAGCGTAAGATGCTGCAACGCATGTTCCATGGTCAGTCCTTTCCAACCAATGTCGATGAAACCGGCAGGCTGGTTTTGCTGGCAAAGCTGCGCACCAAGATCGATCTTGAGGGCGAGGCTTTCTTTATCGCTGCGGGCGACACGTTCCAGATATGGAAGCCGGAGACCTACGAGGTCGAAGAGCTGGCCAAGGCCGAGGAATGGATGGACGACCTGCCTGACGACTTTGATCCGATGGAATTCCTTGACGGCGTCGGGGGTGGGTGACGGCATGTCCGGTGCCTCGACCCCCTCAGACAAACCCCATATCCCCGTTTTGCTGCGCCCGTTGCTGGCCGCAGTCGCCCCGGTTGCGGGTGTCTGGCTGGACGGAACCTTTGGGGCGGGCGGGTACACGCGCGGATTGCTTGAGGCCGGGGCCGACAAGGTAATCGGCGTCGACCGGGATCCGCTGGCCTTTGAAATGGCGGCAGATTGGGTCGGGAATTACGGGGATCGGCTGGTGATGCAGCCGGGTGTATTCTCGCGCATGGACGAATATGCTCAGGGTTTGGACGGTGTGGTTCTGGATCTTGGCGTTTCATCCATGCAGCTGGATCTGGCGGAACGTGGCTTTTCTTTCATGAAAGACGGCCCGCTGGACATGCGCATGAGCCAGGAGGGCGAAAGTGCCGCCGATCTGGTCAATACGGCGACCGAGGCGCAGTTGGCCGACATCCTGTTCCATTTTGGTGAAGAACGCGCCAGCCGCCGTATCGCCAAGGCCATTGTCAGGGTGCGCGCAGAGGCGCCGATTTCCACGACGCTGCAACTGACCGAAATTATCGAATCCTGCCTGCCGCGTCCCAAGCCGGGGCAATCTCATCCGGCGACACGCAGCTTTCAGGGGCTGCGTATCGCAGTGAATGCGGAATACGAAGAGCTGTTTCAGGGTCTTATGGCGGCTGAGAGGGCGCTGAAGCCGGGTGGTCAACTGGCGGTGGTCACGTTCCATTCCATCGAGGATCGGATGGTCAAACGGTTCTTTCAGTCCCGTGCGGGCAAGACAGGCAGGGCCAACCGATACGCGCCCGAGATTGAACAGGAACAGCCGCAATTCACGCTGAAAACCCGCAAGGCTGTGGGGCCGGATGCGCAGGAATTGCAGGAAAACCCGCGCGCACGCTCGGCCAAGCTGCGGGTCGCAGTTCGAACGGATGCTTCGGCCGGGGAAATCGATGCGCGCGCCATTAGCATGCCGCAACTGGGGGGGAGGGCGAAATGAAGAGTGTTTTGTATGTGTTGACTGCTCTGGCCGTGTTCGGACTGGCGCTATGGGCCTATCAGGAAAATTACCGCACCCAGCAGGTGCTTAAGGAAACCCAGTCGTTGCAGGGGCAAATCGGGGGCGCGCAGGCCCGGCTTGCGGTATTGAATGCCGAATGGGCCTATCTCAACCGCCCCGATCGGTTGCGCGAACTGGCGGATCTGAACTTTGAACGGCTTGGGTTGTTGCCGCTGCGGGCAGAACAATTCGGGAGTGCCGACCGGATCGCCTACGGCGAGGATCCCGACTTGCCGATTGTCAGCCCTGACGAGTTGCAGGCCATCACGGATGTGCAGGCTTTGGGTGAGGTACAGTTCCCATGACCCGAACGCCGCTCCGCCCTCTGGCCCGTGTTCTGGACGCCCGCGCGCGGGGTGAAAACCCGAAGGTGATCGAGCGCGAAAACATTCGCCAGCGTCACGAAGACATGAAAGACCGCTCGCGCGCTCGGGCCGAGGGGCGCCTGCTGGTGCTGGGCCTGTTCTTTTTCTGTGCTTTTTCGGTTGTCGGATTTCGCATGGGCATGCTGGCCACGTCCGAGGCGCAGGAGCCGCTGGCCAGCGCGCCTGGTGCTGTCATTGCGATGCAGCGCGCCAATGTCGTGGACCGCGAAGGGCGCATTCTGGCAACCAATCTGGACACGTATTCCGTTTACGCCCAACCGCCCCTGATGATCGACCCGGTTGCGGCGGCGGATCATCTGGTGGCGATCTTCCCTGATCTGGACAAGGACCGTCTGGTCAAGGATTTTACCGGCGACCGCAAGTTCCTGTGGATCAAGAAACGTATCTCGCCCGAGCAGAAACAGGCCGTGCATGACATCGGCGATCCGGGCATTCTGTTTGGCCCGCGTGAAATGCGGCTGTACCCCAATGGCAAGCTGGCGGCGCATATCCTTGGCGGGTCTGGCTTTGGGCGCGAGGGTGTCAGCGCAGCTGAACTGATCGGTGTTGCCGGGGTTGAAAAGAAATTCGACGACTATCTGCGCGACCCGGCCAATGGCAACAAGCCACTGCAACTGTCGCTGGATCTGACGGTTCAGGCCGCGGTCGAGCAGGTGCTTTATGGCGGCATGAAGATCATGAACGCCAAAGGTGCCTCGGCGGTTCTGATGAATGCACATACGGGCGAGGTGATCTCGGCCGCGTCCCTGCCGTCGTTTGATCCCAATGACCGTCCGCGCCCGCCGACAAAAGGTTTTGATCCCTCGGATAGCCCCTTGTTCAATCGTTATGTTCAAGGTGTTTACGAACTGGGTTCGGTGTTCAAGATTTTCACCGCCGCGCAGGCAATCCAGCTGGGTCTTGTGAATTCGGACACCATCATCGACACGTCCGGCCCGATGAAAATCGGCCGCTTCCCGATTGGAGAGTTCAACGGCAAGAATTATGGCAAGATCAGTGTTGGGGATGTGATCGTCCACAGCTCGAACCGGGGGACCGGGCGGTTGGCCCTGCAAATCGGTGCGCGGCGTCAGCAGGATTTCCTGGAAACGCTTGGCATGTTCGAACCGACCCCCTTCGAGATTGTCGAGGCCGCTGGTGGTGTCCCGCTCAAACCCAAAAAATGGGGTGAGTTGAGCACGGTCACCATCTCTTATGGGCACGGGTTGTCGACCAGCCCGATGCATCTGGCCGCCGGTTACGCGGCGATTGCCAATGGTGGACATTATGTCAGCCCGACGATCCTGCGCAGGAACGGCCCGCAATATGGGCCGCGTGTCCTGTCGGAAAGCGCGGCAACGCAGGCGCAGAAGATGCTGCGCAAGGTGGTGACCGACGGAACTGCCAGCTTTGGCGAGGTTGCGGGCTATGACGTGGCAGGCAAGACCGGCACCGCCGACAAGCCCAAACCGCGTGGCGGCTATTACGATGACAAGGTCATCGCCACCTTTGCGACGATCTTTCCGGCCTATGATCCGAAATACGTCATGATCGTCACGCTCGATGAACCGTCGATTGTGGCGTATGGCGAAAAGCGCCGCACAGCAGGTTGGACCGCCGTGCCGGTGGCGGCTGAATTGATTGGCCGGGTTGCTCCGCTGTTGGGTCTGCGGCCCCGGCTTGAGCCTGAAGCGGGCGCTGCTATAACGCTGACCTCAAATTAGGCTGTCCAACAGAGGTGGGTCATGGGCACAAGGACAAAATCACTCAGCCAACTGGCCCTGACGGCACGCGGTGGCGCGAATCCCCAGATTGCCGGCCTGACCGTCGACAGCCGCGAGGTTAAGGACGGTTTCCTGTTTGCAGCCCTTCCCGGCACCCGCGTTCATGGTGGCGAATTCATCCAATATGCCTTGCGCATGGGCGCTAACGCGATTCTGACCGACGCAAAGGGCGCTGAAATTGCCGCCGCCGAACTGGCGGCATCAGATGCCGCGCTGATCGTTGTCGAAGACCCGCGACAGGCGCTGGCTGGGTCCGCTGCGCTTTGGTTCGGGGCACAGCCGCAAACCATCGTGGCGGTCACCGGGACCAATGGCAAAACCTCGGTCGCAACCTTTGTGCGCCAGATCTGGGCCGAGCTTGGCCACGCCGCCGTCAATCTGGGCACCACGGGCGTCGAAGGCGCCTGGACTGCGCCGCTGGCACATACGACGCCCGAGCCGATCACCCTGCATCGTTGCCTGTCCGAGGCTGCGGAAAACGGTGTCACCCATGCGGCGATGGAGGCATCTTCGCACGGGTTAGAGCAACGTCGGCTGGACGGGGTGCATTTGACGGCTGCTGGCTTTTCGAATTTCACCCAGGATCATCTGGATTATCATGAGACGTTCGAGGCGTATTTCAACGCCAAGGCCGGTTTGTTCGATCGGGTGTTGCCGCAGGACGGAACCGCGGTGATCAACCTCAGCGACCCCAAAGGCGCGCAAGTGCGGCGCATCGCCAAGGCGCGTGGACAGTCGGTGCTGACCGTGGGGCTGGGCGAGGCCGACCTTTGCCTTGTCAATCAACGGTTTGATGCAACCGGGCAGGATCTGCGGTTTTCCTGGCAGGGCAAGCCCTATCAAACCCGTCTGAACCTGATCGGAGGGTTCCAGACCGAAAACATCCTGCTTGCCTGCGGTCTGGTCATCGCGGCAGGGGACGAGCCCGAACGCGTCTTTGAAACTCTGCCGCATCTGACGACGGTGCGCGGGCGAATGCAATTGGCGGCAACCCGCGACAACGGCGCGGCCGTCTTTGTCGATTATGCCCACACACCCGATGCGGTGGCCACAGCGCTCAAGGCGTTGCGGCCACATGTGATGGGCCGGCTTGTTGCCATCGTGGGTGCAGGCGGGGATCGTGACGCCTCCAAACGTCCTTTGATGGGGCAGGCAGCGGCAAATCATGCCGATCTCGTCTTTGTCACCGACGATAACCCACGCAGCGAAGACCCCGCCAACATTCGCGCTGCCGTACTGCAGGGTGCGCCCGAGGCGACCGAGGTCGGCGACCGGGCCGAGGCGATATTGCGCGGAATTGACGCCCTGCAACCGGGCGACGCGCTGTTGATCGCAGGCAAAGGCCATGAAACCGGTCAGATCGTGGGCGATCAGGTGCTGCCCTTTGATGACGCCGAACAGGCCAGCATTTCGGTCGCTGCTTTGGACGGGAGGGTCGCATGACATTGTGGACTGCGGCAGAGGCGGCCGAGGCAACCAATGGGCGTGCCACGACAGACTGGCAAGTTGATGGTGTGTCGATTGACACCCGCACATTGCAGCCCGGCGACTTGTTCGTGGCGCTTAAGGTCGCCCGCGACGGGCATGATTTCGTGGCGCAGGCGCTTGAAAAGGGTGCGGGTGCGGCGCTGGTCTCTTATATTCCCGAAGGCGTCGATGAAACAGCGCCGCTTTTGATCGTTGATGACGTGCAACTGGCGTTGGAGGCGCTGGGGCGCGCGGCCCGCGCGCGCAGTGCGGCGCGTGTCATTGGGGTGACGGGCAGTGTCGGCAAGACCTCGACCAAGGAAATGTTGGCGACGATTTTGGCGACGCAGGGCAAAACCCATGCCAGTGTCGCCAGTTATAACAATCAATGGGGCGTTCCCCTGACGCTGGCGCGGATGCCGCAGGACACCGAATTCGCGGTGATTGAAATCGGCATGAACCACCCTGGAGAGATTTCCCCACTGGCGCAGCAGGCCCAACCACATGTCACGCTGGTCACAACCGTCGCTGCGGTCCATTTGGAGGCGTTCGAGTCGGTCGCCGGGATCGCGCAGGAAAAAGCCGCCATTTTTGACGGGCTGACCGATGGCGGCACTGCTATCGTGAATGCCGATATCGACGACGCTGAAATTCTGCGCGATTGCGCGAGATCGCATGGAGCGAAAGTGGTAGAGTTCGGCCGGAATGCATCTGATTATCGGTTGGGCGAGGTGACGCCATCCTCCGACTCGGTTCATGCAAAGGCGATGATCGATGCCAGACCTTTCGCATTTGACGTCGCATCTGCCGGGACGCATTTCGCCATGAACGGGCTGGGGGCGCTTGCGGTCTGTACCGCTTTGGGCATCGAACTGGATCAGGCGATCGAAGGGTTGCGACACTGGTCGCCGGTTAAAGGCCGCGGTGTGCGTGAGTTGATCGCCCTGCAGCAAGGTGGTCAGATCGAATTGCTGGATGACAGTTATAACGCCAACCCAACGTCGATGGAGGCCGCGCTGGACGTGCTGGCCATGGCCAAAGGCACACGCCGCATCGCCTTTCTGGGTGATATGAAAGAATTGGGCGCGCAGGAAGAGGTCATGCACGCAGCGATGGCCGAAATCGATGCAATGGCGCGTGTCGATCAGATACATTGCATCGGTCCGCTTATGCAGGCGCTGCACCGGGCGTTGCCCGAGGGTAAGCGCGGGCTTTGGAGTGAGACCAGCGCAGAGATGGCGAACCACCTGTCGGACCTGATCCGGAATGGCGACACGGTTCTGGCCAAAGGCTCGCTGAGCATGGCGCTGGCGCATATTGTTGACGGTCTGCGGAAAATGGGGCATGGGGGCGCGCTTGATCCATGACGCACCCGTGATCCTCGTGTGAGAAAGGTTTTGTAATGCTGTATTGGTTGACCGCACTGTCGGACGGAGGGGATTTCTTTAACCTCTTCCGCTATATCACCTTCCGTGCGGGCGGTGCCTTTCTGACGGCGCTGGTGTTTGGTTTCATCTTCGGAAAGCCGCTGATCAACGTGCTGCGCAGGAAGCAGGGCAAGGGTCAACCGATCCGCGATGATGGGCCCGAGGGGCATTTTTCCAAGGCCGGCACACCCACCATGGGCGGTTTGCTGATCGTTGGCGCGCTGGTGACATCAACCCTGATCTGGGCACGCTGGGACAATCCGTTCGTGTGGATGGTTTTGTTTGTCACGCTGGCCTATGCGGCCATCGGGTTTGCGGATGATTATGCCAAGGTTTCGAAACAGAACACCAAAGGCGTGTCAGGCAAGACGCGTATGGCACTGGGAGTTCTGATCGCGGTTCTGGCGGCGCTTTGGGCGACGATGCATCATCCCGCCGACCTGCAGAACCAGCTTGCGCTGCCGGTTTTCAAGGACACGCTGATCAACCTTGGCATCTTCTACATTCCGTTTGCCATCGTGGTTATCGTAGGGTCGGCAAATGCCGTCAACCTGACGGATGGGCTGGACGGTTTGGCGATCATGCCCGCGATGATTGCGGCCACGACGCTTGGTATCATCGCCTATGCGGTTGGGCGCGTCGATTTTACCGAATATCTCGACGTGCACTATGTTCCCGGAACCGGAGAAATCCTGATCTTTACGGCGGCCCTGTTTGGCGGGGGGCTTGGGTTCTTATGGTATAACGCTCCGCCCGCAGCCGTGTTCATGGGTGATACCGGATCGCTGGCACTGGGCGGCGCGCTGGGCGCGATTGCGGTGGCCACCAAACACGAGCTTGTTTTGGCGGTCGTTGGCGGCCTGTTCGTGGTCGAAGCGCTGAGTGTGATTATTCAGGTTTTGTACTTCAAGCGCACCGGCAAACGCGTGTTCCTGATGGCGCCGATCCATCACCATTATGAGAAAAAGGGCTGGGCCGAGCCCACGATCGTGATCCGGTTCTGGATCATTTCCCTGATCCTGGCGATGCTCGGACTGGCTACACTGAAAGTCCGGTAAAGCTCCCGCCAGGTTCGGCGGGCCTGCGGCCCACCTGCCACCTGTTGGGCCCGGCTCGTGCTGACGCACGAGCCTGATGCCGCCCTTGCCTTTCGGATTTTCTTAGGTGCAGTGTGCGGATGAATTTCACGTCGAGAAGGTAGGCAGCATGATCCCGGTCAAAGGGTTTTCTGGGCAGAAAATTGCGGTTCTGGGCTTGGGTCGTTCGGGTCTGGCCACAGCGCGCGCATTGCGAGCGGGCGGAGCCATACCCGTCTGTTGGGATGACAACCCCGCAGCCCGTGAGACAGCCGAAGCGGAAGGGTTCGACTGCACCGATTTGCGGCGCGACGGGGCGCTGGACGAGATTGCCACACTGATCGTGTCGCCCGGAATTCCACATCTCTACCCCGAGCCGAACCCGGTTGTGGCCGCTGCACTGGACGCCGGTGTGCCTGTTGATAATGACATCGGGTTGTTTTTTCGCAGCTTCGCCAATCAGGACTGGAGCAAGTTCGAAACCCCGCCGCGCGTGATTGCGGTGACCGGTTCGAATGGCAAATCCACCACCGCGGCCCTGATCCATCACATTCTGTCCGAAGCCGGACGCGAGTCGCAGCTGGCAGGTAATATCGGACGTGGTGTTCTGGATATTGATCCCGGCGGTGACGGATCGGTTGTTGTTCTGGAACTCAGCAGTTATCAGACCGAACTGGCCCGTGCGCTGACGCCCGATATTGCGGTGTTCACCAACCTCTCGCCGGACCATCTGGACCGGCATGCGGGCATGGGGGGCTATTTCGCCGCCAAACGACGCCTGTTTTCCGAAGGCGGCCCGGATCGCGCCATTATCGGCGTGGATGAGGCCGAAGGCGCTTTTCTGGCCGGGCAGATGGCCGAAGGTCGGGCGGATTATCGTGTGATCCGTGTCTCAGTCGCGCGCAAGTTGACGGGTCAGGGCTGGCAGGTCTTTGCCCGCAAGGGGTTCCTGTCGGAATATCGCAAGGGGCGTCAGGCGGGCTCGATCGATTTGCGCGGGATCAGGGGGCTGCCGGGGGTTCATAATCATCAGAATGCCTGTTCAGCTTATGCCGCCTGTCGCGCCCTTGGGCTTGCGCCCAAAATGATCGAAGGGGCGCTGCACAGCTATCCCGGCCTGCCGCATCGCAGCCAGATCATTGCCGAGGCTGACGGGGTCACCTACGTCAACGATTCCAAAGCGACCAATATAGACAGTGCGGTAAAAGCCCTGAGCGCGTTCAAAAAGATCCGCTGGATTTGCGGCGGCCTGGAAAAAGAGGGCGGCATCACGGCCCTGAACGGGGCCCTGGATCAGGTGCAAAAAGCCTATGTCATCGGGCGCGAGGCGGCAGGGTTTGCCATGCAACTGGATGTCGAAACCGAGGTCTGCACCACGATGGAACAGGCGGTCGCGCAGGCGATGGCGGATGCGCAACCGGATGAAACGGTCCTGCTGGCCCCGGCAGCGGCCAGTTTCGATCAATATGACAACTTTGAACAACGGGGCGATGATTTCATGGCCGAGGTTCAAAAAGGGCTGTCTGCCGGCAATGGTTGCAAATAACCGCCGGTTCGGCGAGGCTTGGGGCCTATCAGTTTGACGCGCCATACTTAATGGGTTTGCTACTCGGACATTCAAAACGAGGTCATGGAAATGCCACACCGTAAATTCGCTCTGATCCTTCCCGCCATCTTTATGGTTGGGGCTTGCACCAATACAGGTGCAAATTATCAGCCCGTAATCGATGGGCCCGTAAGCCCGAACTACAATGTTGATCTGCAGCAATGCCAGCAACTGGCCGCGTCGCAGGCCACCGTCGATGGGTCTACTGCCGGGAATGCAGCCATTGGTGCGGCAGGTGCCGCTGCGGTCACGGGGATCGTTCAGGACAGCAGCGACAATCTGGGCCGTGCGGCCATCGCAGGTGCGCTGGTGGGTGCCGGTGCTGACGTGATCAACAAGAACCAGAACAAAGAAGTTCTGGTGCGCAACTGCATGCGCGGACGTGGCTATAACGTCGTAGGCTAAGACTGGCCGGCAATTGCTGTTCCTGCGGCGTGGCCTGACGACCACGCCCATTGGAAGTTATAGCCGCCAAGCCAACCGGTGACATCAACCGCTTCGCCAATCGCATAGAGGCCGGGCACGCCCCCGGCCTCCATCGTTTTCGACGACAGATCGTCGGTGTCGATGCCGCCCAGCGTCACCTCGGCGGTGCGATACCCTTCGGTGCCGGAAGGGGTCAGTTGCCAATGGGACAAGGCCTCGACCAGTTCGGCCAGGCGGGTATCGGACTGATCGGCGAGGTTGCCGGACATCGGAATGTGCTGGCTTAGATATTCCACAAGACGCGCAGGCAAGTGGCGCGCCAGTTCCGTGGTCAACGCCTTTCGCCCACCATTTTGCCGTTGCGCGCGCAGCAGATCGAACAGCGGCAGGTCGGGAATCAGATCGACCCGGATCGCCTCACCCTCGCGCCAGTAGGACGACAGTTGCAGAACTGACGGCCCGCTGAGCCCGCGATGCGTGAACAGCAACGCTTCGTCAAAACTGGTACAGCCGTTCGACAGTTGCACGGGTAGGGCAACGCCGGACAGATCCTTGAATCGGCCATCAGTAAAGGTGAAAGGTACAAGCGCCGCCCGCGTCTCGGTCATCCGCAAACCGAACTGTCCGGCGATGTCATAAGCCAGCCCGGTTGCCCCCATTTTGGGGATCGACTTGCCGCCGGTGGCCAGGACCAGATTGGCGCAGGTAAGGGTTCGGCGCTGCCCCTCACGCTCGACCTCCAGCGTGAATCCGGCTTCGGTTTTGCGCAGGTCCTTCAGCGCGGTTTGCACCCACAGATCGGCCCCGGCACGCTCAATCTCGGTCCGCAGCATGGCGATAATCTGTTTTGACGACCCGTCGCAGAACAGCTGACCCAGCGTCTTTTCGTGCCATGCAATGCCGTGACCGGTCACCAGATCGATAAAGTCCCACTGCGTATACCGCGCCAGCGCTGATTTGCAGAAATGCGGGTTCTGCGACAGGAAATTGTCGGGCCCCGCATACAGGTTGGTAAAGTTGCAGCGCCCCCCGCCCGAGATGCGGATCTTCTCACCCGGCGCCTTCGCGTGATCGATCACCAGCACGCGCCCGCCACATTGCGTGGCGCACATCATGCCAGCCGCGCCGGCGCCAAGGATGATGGTGTCGTGGGTCATACGCTGCGCATGGCGCGGATTGCAGGCGATGGCAAGAGGTCGTCAGCCATCAGGTCAACAAGATGTAGTCGCGACACAGTGATGCACGCATCCACAGAAGAAACTTGACCAGAACTGGTCATAATCTTACTCAATTCGTTCAATAAGCGTGTGTTTAGTAAGTGTAACGATCTTGGCGGAGTTCTGTTTCAATGCCTGCAACGATTTTCGGGGCCCTGCGCAGCGATTCCACGCTGACGGACCAAGGTGCATCAACAACGGTTGTCGGATCCACGTTCACGATCTCGGCCTATAGCCAGGTCACGATTGAAGATGGCGCGGACGGTACAATATTTAGCGGCGACAGTTTTTCCAACGAAAGCCCAAACGATCCGCTCCAGACCTTTAACGGCAATGCGATCTACTGGGATTTTACGGTTTCGGTGACAGACGGAACCAATACCTATCAGATCGGCCTTTTCGACTATGACGTAGACGGTAACGGCAACTCTATCGGTGTTGATGGCGAAGACGGGTATTTCATGGCGTTTATCGGCGGGACCATCCCGCCTCTGAACACGACGCTCACGATTACGGCGATCATCGACAATGGTCCAAGCATAGATGTCGATACGGTTGTGCCCTGTTTCATGGCTGGAACACGTATCGATACACCGCAGGGTCAATGCTTGATCGAGGATCTGAGGGTCGGCGACGTTGTTCAGACACTGGACAATGGCCCACAAATCATTCGCTGGATCGGAAAGCGAGAGTTGGACAGTATCGATCTGACCCTGAAACCCAAGTTGCGCCCGATCAAAATCGACAAAGGAGCCTTGGGGAACGGACTGCCCGAGAATGACCTGCGCGTGTCGCCACAGCACCGCATGCTTGTCCGTTCACCGATTGCGGCCCGAATGTTTGCGCGGGATGAGGTGTTGATCCGGCTAGCAAGCTAGTGGATATGTCTGGTGTGCACGTTGATTCAAA
>CAXXPZ010000005.1:0-6401 GCA_963422555.2 uncultured Ruegeria sp. | reverse complement strand
TTCCACCAGACATTCGAGGTTCCTGCTTCGTCTCGGAAGTCGGGCTCAATTTGGTATTGGGTGGTGTTGGCGCCATCTGTCATCAAAACAATAACTTTCATAGCATCGTTTGACGCAAAGGCACCGGGACGCGATGCAAACTCTGAGGGAATTTCACCACCGGCAAGTCTTGCGATTACTGGCTGAAAGCTCTCGTCCAGCAACGTCAAACCCCATTTGAGTCCGAGATCAATCGATGTGTTGCCTGCAGCTTCAAAGTTTCGGATGTGCTCCTTCAGGACTTCGGGGTCTTTTTGCAGTATTGCCATTTCGCGGCTCGAACGGCGATCGCAGATTTCGCTGCTGACGATGCCCCCAATCGGTCGTCTGTCATAGTCACCCCAAGCGGTGAAGTGGAGCGTCGCAGGGCGATTGAGGTCAATGTCAAAAGTGCTGGTGTTAAATTCGTCGGATGCGAAATTAATGCAATTGGCATGTGGGTTCGTACCAGTCGTGTTCAACTCATCCATCAGGTAGTCTGGCAACGTCACTTGGGTCGCGTAGGGCACGATCGAAATGGACAATTTGCCGTCTTCGGTTTTGTCGGACATTTCCTGGATGAAATTTTGCGCAGCAACCTTCAGGTTAACCAGCCGGTTTTGACTGTTCATCGAGCCCGATACGTCCAGAACCAGTGAGATCTCAACATCATCAATCGCTTCTTCCGCAACGCTTGTTGCAGCGCTAGCGATAGTTTTGATACCCTGCCACTTCATAAAGTGCATTTCGATGTCAATTTCTGCCGAGGCGGCAACCCGACGATATCCTTCAAGCGTAATCGCGTCCGACCCGCATAGGTTTGCGGGTTCTACCTGCGGTTCACCAACCAGATATTGATCCAGGCCTTCTTTTTGGAGGTAGTCGACTACCACGTCCTTTGGGCAGAGTTCCTGATCAAGGTCAGCCGCCGCAAGCACGGCACGATCAAGCGCATATTGCAACTTTGCCCGTTCACGTTCGTACCGCATAACATCGACAGCAAAACCGGCTGCAGTAAAAACGATCATTATGAAGAACAGGGTCATGATCGTCATCATGCCATCTTCGGCCGTGTGAAAGCGTTTCACGCGACGCACGAACGTTTTGTCGCGGCACGAATTGACGAATTCTGACTTCCAATTCAACTTTTGCATAACGAATCCTTTTGCCGGCCAGGCATGCTGTCGGTTCTTTGCAACGTTAATAATTTAGGCTCAGTTTCCAATTCGTATGCATGGCCTGTCGATTGCGTTGGCGAGACACGCACGGGGTGAGGCGCTTTCCAGTTCCAGATGCTGAAACCATCGCAGGTAGTTGTCGAGATATTTGGTTGCGACCCCCCGGTAGCGCCGCAGGAAATCCTTCAACTGGCTGTGTCGATTGTTGACTGTCTGAATGTGAAAGGCGTCGCGCACCCGCTCACCACTGGACAGGTTCAACGCTTCGTGGCGCACACCGATTACGGCGGCACAGGGCGGATAGGCGCGGTGACCATCACTTACCAGAACGATATCCTCGTCCACGACCGGTTCGATGACCTCCCGCAAGCTGTCAGCATTGACCGCAGGGAGAACGGCACTGACTGTCGTGCCACTCCGGTCAGCGGCAACCAGCACCGGAACCTGCTCATCTGAAAGCCCCCTTTTGCTGGCCTTGCCGCCCCGGCGTCGCGCTTTGCGTCCCAGTTTCCGTTGGCCCTTGCGGCTTTTCAGGACATAGGTTTCGTCGGCCTCGACAATGCCCGTGAGCTTGCGGGGCTGCGGGCTTTCTGCGGTGAGAAACCGGTGCCGCCAGCGAAATGCAGTAGTGACGGCAAACCCGCAATGTTCTGCCGATCGGCGAACCGTCAACCCATCTGCAAGGCAAGTTCCAAAGGCAAGCCACTTGTCTTTGCGGTGAAGACCCGCCAAAGGGGTGCCGGTCGCGGCATTGAATGTCTTCTTGCACCCCTTGCACTGATATCGCCGCAGGCCTCGGGCCTTGCCCCGCGAGAGTGCCCCTGGTGTGCCGCAATGCGGACACGGGCGATCTTCCCCTACACTCGCTTCAATAGCCGCCAGCGAGGCTGACGCTTGCGAACCTCCTGAGAAAACAGCTTCGGCTTCCTGCCGCTGCGCCGGGCTGAGTTGGTCTATCCCGGAAAGCCATTTCTGAAATTGCTTGTGATCCATCACCCGATTTTCCCTCTGATTTGAATAGGAACGTACCGTGAACGCATACGATTTGCAAACTGAGCCATAATTTAGTTAGGGATCGTGGCGAGATTTGGGCATTTGGGCCACTATGCTGCTCTTATTGAATGAATTTCGGCTTAAGTGCAGGTGTCGGAACGCCCTTTGTTTCCTGGAGTTCGACAATCACGCGCTGGTTACCGCTCTAGGCGACTCACCCGCCCGAAGTAACCGCTTGTTCGTAAGTTGATGAAAAAAGTGCAGATGAGAATTGCAGCACGGGCTTAGTGGTGCGACAAAAAGTCATGACATTTGTCATTTACCAGTACGGAGGACTCTATGACCGGCATCAAAGAACCCAGCTTTCGCGAGAGTGTTGATCTAATGTTCAACAGGGCGGCGTCCCTGATGGACCTGCCGCCGGGTCTGGAGGAAAAGATCCGTGTTTGTAACGCGACCTATACCGTCCGCTTTGGAGTGCGCCTTCGGGGCCAGATTCATACCTTCACGGGATACCGCTCTATTCACTCTGAACATATGGAACCGGTCAAGGGCGGTATTCGCTACGCCTTGGCCGTGAACCAGGACGAGGTCGAGGCGCTGGCGGCGCTGATGACCTACAAATGTGCCCTGGTCGAAGCGCCGTTTGGCGGATCGAAAGGTGGGTTGTGCATCGATCCTCGCCAGTACGAAGAACATGAGATGGAGCAGATCACCCGCCGCTTTGCCTATGAACTGGCCAAGCGCGATCTGATCAACCCGTCGCAGAACGTACCTGCCCCGGATATGGGTACGGGCGAGCGTGAGATGGCCTGGATCGCTGATCAGTACGCGCGGATGAACACCACCGATATCAACGCGCGGGCCTGTGTGACGGGCAAGCCGCTGAATGCAGGCGGTATCGCGGGCCGGGTCGAGGCCACGGGTCGCGGCATCCAATATGCGTTGCGCGAATTCTTCCGCCATCCGGAGGATATCAAAAAGGCTGGTATGTCCGGCACGCTGGATGGCAAGCGTGTGGTTGTTCAGGGCCTGGGTAATGTGGGCTATCACGCCGCCAAGTTCCTGAGCGAAGAAGATGGCTCTCGTATCATCGGGATCATCGAATGGGACGGTGCGCTGTATAATCCGGATGGTATCGATGTCGAGGCTGTGCGCCAGTGGATCGTCAAGCATGGTGGTGTGAAGGACTACCCGGATGCCACTCATACAGCCGAAGGTGGCGATGTGCTGGAAAAGGAGTGCGACATCCTGATCCCGGCGGCGCTGGAAGGCGTGATCAACATGACGAACGCCGAACGCATCAAGGCCCCTTTGATTATCGAGGCTGCCAACGGCCCGGTCACAGCGGGCGCGGATGAGATTTTGCGCAAGAAAGGGACGGTGATCATCCCCGACATGTACGCAAACGCGGGCGGTGTGACGGTGTCCTATTTCGAGTGGGTCAAAAACCTCAGCCATATCCGCTTTGGCCGGATGCAGCGTCGGCAGGAAGAAGCCCGTCACGAATTGATCGTCAGCGAGTTGCAACGGCTTGACCGGTATCTTGGCGATGCCTGGTCGATGTCGCCGGATTTCAAATCCAAATACCTGAAGGGCGCGGACGAGCTTGAGCTTGTGCGCTCAGGTCTCGATGACACGATGCGCATTGCCTATCAGGCGATGAGCGAGGTCTGGCATAATCGCGGTGACGTCGAAGATTTGCGCACCGCCGCCTATATCGTTGCCATCGACAAAGTGTCGAAAAGCTATCGCGCCAAGGGTCTCTGACGACCTCGACATGTGGCGACCGGGTTCTGACGAATTGCCCGGTCGCCATTCCTGATCCTTTGTCGAGGACAGGAGCAATCAAGCAGTTTGATGACGCTTTCCTTGTCGTCTGCCGCTGTGACATCGTCAATCCGGTGGTGTGTTTCGATTTATGGTTCAGACACCAGTTCACGTTTTGAAAAAGGGCGATGGAAGGTGCTGCGGCGCACGGCTAAACTGCACCCAATGAAACGAATCCCGGAGACACCCATGTTGCGTATCGCCATCGTCGCGGCCCTGTTGGCCACCCCTTTGGCCGCTCAGGAGACCAAGGAACAAAGCTGCCAGTATCAGGCTGATGTCGTTGCCGCTGTTCAGCAGGCGCGGCTGGACCGGGTCAAGGAACGCGACGTGGCAAAAACGGTAGTCGACAGTGGCCCGGCCTGGCCCGAGAATTACAATGCGGCGATTCCGTTGATCGCACCGTGGGTTTACGAACAAAAGATGCGCGACGTGCGCAAAAAGGATCTGGGCGCAGCCTGGCTGGAGCTGTGCCTGCAGCAATAATCCACAGCCCGACAATTTCCCTGTGGACAACCGCGCGTCATGCCCTTGGCGCGCGTTCTGGTTTCTGTCAGGTTTGACGCATGTCTTTGCCCCCCGGATTTCTGGATGAATTGCGCACGCGCCTCAGCCTGTCTCAGGTCGTGGGGCGCAAGGTTATGTGGGACCCGCGCAAGTCCAATCAGGGCAAGGGCGACATGTGGGCGCCATGCCCGTTCCATCATGAAAAGACCGCCTCGTTCCATGTGGATGACCAAAAGGGGTTCTATTACTGCTTTGGCTGCCACGCCAAGGGCGACGCGATCAGCTTTGTGAAAGAGACTGAGAATGTCTCGTTCATCGAAGCGGTTGAGATTCTGGCCCGCGAGGCCGGGATGCCAATGCCCGCGCGCGACCCCAAAGCGCAGGAAAAGCAAGATCGCCGGTCGCAACTGGCAGATGTGATGGAACAGGCGGTTCAGTTCTTCAAGCTGCAGCTCAAGACCGGGGCAGGGACGGCGGCACGGGATTATCTGACCCGTCGCGGGTTGGATGCACAGGCATTGGACCGGTGGGAGATCGGCTTTGCCCCCGATGGCTGGCAGGGCCTTTGGGACCATCTGCGGGGCAAGAATGTGGCCGAGGGTTTGATCCTAGGGGCGGGGCTGGCCAAGCCGTCGAACAAGGGCAAGAAACCCTATGACACGTTCCGCAACCGGATCATGTACCCGATCCGCGACCCGCGCGGGCGCTGCATTGCGTTTGGCGGGCGGGCAATGGATCCGAATGATAATGCCAAGTATCTGAACTCACCCGAGACCGAGTTATTCGACAAGGGCCGCAGCCTGTATAACCAAGGTCCCGCGCGGCAGGCGGCGGGCAAAGGCCAGCCTCTGATCGTGGCCGAAGGCTACATGGACGTGATCGCACTGGCCGAAGCAGGGTTCGGTGCCTCGGTCGCACCGCTGGGCACCGCGATCACCGAACATCAGCTGCAAATGCTGTGGCGTATTTCGGACGAGCCGATCATCGCGCTAGATGGCGACACGGCAGGTCTGCGTGCTGCGATGCGGGCCGTTGATCTGGCCTTGCCGTTGTTGGAGGCAGGCAAATCGCTGCGCTTTGCCCTGATGCCCGAAGGCAAAGACCCCGATGACTTGCTGCGCGCAGAAGGAGCCGAGGCCGTTCAGACGGTGCTGAATGGCGCCATTCCGATGGTCAAACTGCTGTGGCAGCGCGAGACCGACGGCAAGGTTTTTGACAGCCCCGAACGCAAGGCGGCGCTGGATAAATCCCTGCGCGACAAAATCAAGCTGATCCGCGATCCCTCGATCCGGTCGCATTACGGGCAGGAAATCAAAGACCTGCGCTGGCAGCTGTTCCGCCCGCAACGGCAGACCCAGAACCGCCCGTGGCAACCGCGCGGCAAATGGCAACCACCGCAGCAACCGGCCTCAGCAGGTGCGCGGGCGTCGTTTCTGGCCTCGTCGGACAATGCCGATATCCAACTGCGCGAGGCGGCCATTCTGGCCATCGCGATCCTGAACCCGCAGGTCGTCGTTCAGTTCGAGCATCAGCTTGAGGATATGGAATGTTTGAACCCTGAATATGCCGCCCTGCGCGATGCACTTCTGCGCCACGCGATTGATGATCCCGACAATCTCGGCGATCACATTGTTCAAACTTTGGGCCCGCAGGCCCTTGAAAACCTTCTGGCCCTTCGCCATGTCGCAGTGATCCCCTGTGTGTTCAAACCGGGCGACGTCGAAAAGGCCGTGATGACACTGGCCGAGGAACTCGCAAAAATCAAAGCGCTCCGGGGGTTGGATGCCGAAATTGCCGAAGCGACAGAAGAACTGCCCGATCTGGCCGATGAGGCGCTGACATACCGGTTGGCTCAGGCCGCCGAAGAGCGCAACC
>CAXXPZ010000004.1:0-30864 GCA_963422555.2 uncultured Ruegeria sp. | reverse complement strand
GGATCGCCTGACCGACAGCGCACCGTTCGATCAGGTTGGCGAAGGGTATTTCGCCATCATGATCGATCAGGGCGAAGGCACGCAGCCATATCAGGGTATCACGCCACTGGCTGGCGGCTCGCTGAGCGCTTGTGCCGAGGCGTATTTTGCGCAGTCCGAGCAATTGCCGACCCGGTTTTCACTGAGCTTTGGCAAATCGACTGAACCAGGCGTGGGTGAACATTGGCGCGCCGGCGGCATGATGCTGCAGCATATGCCCAAAGCCTCGCCCTTTGCCGCCTCAAGCGAAGGCAGCGGAGACATCCTGACAGCCTCGGATCTGGTTGACGGTGAAGAGGGCGAGAATTGGGGTCGTGTGAATATCCTGCTGGATACAGTGGACGATCTGGAATTGATCGGGCCGTCCGTGGCGCCGACAGACCTGCTGGTTCGCCTGTTCCACGAGGAACAGCCACGCGTCTATGACGCGCAGTCGGTGCAGTTCGGCTGCACCTGTTCCGAGGATCGCGTGCGGCAAAGCCTGTCGATCTATTCGGCGCAGGACATCGAAAAGATGACCACCGATGATGGCAAGGTCACCGCGGATTGTCAGTTCTGTGGCGCACATTATGTGCTGGACCCGCGCACCGTTGGGTTTGATGCCGAAGATGCGGATCGTGCCTGACACGATCACCCAATTGACGGCGGCGCTGAACCGCCCCGGCACCGGGTCGAGCGATTTCGATCTGAATCCCGACGTAATCCTGCCTGCGGGGCGCAAGCTGCGCCCTGCGGGTGTTCTGGTGTCAGTATCGCTGACCGATGGTGATCCGCGTCTGATCCTGACCAAACGGTCTTCGGCACTGAAACATCATCCCGGGCAGATCGCCTTTCCGGGCGGCAAACAGGATGACGGCGATGCGGATGTCACCGCAACTGCCCTGCGGGAGGCGCAGGAAGAAATTGGTCTTCCCTCCGACATCCCGCGCATTCTGGGTCATTTGCCGATCCACGAAACCGTGACGTCTTTTTCCGTGACCCCGGTGGTCGCGGTTCTTGATCGTCCGTTTGATACGGTACCCGAACCCGGCGAAGTGGACGAGGTGTTCTCGGTTCCGCTTGCGCATGTTCTCAACCCGGCGAATTATGTGGTCGAGTCGCGCCGGTGGCGCGGTCAGAAACGATACTACTTTGTCGTCCCCTATGGCCCTTATTACATCTGGGGCGCCACGGCGCGTATACTGCGGGGACTGGCGGCGCGGGTAAACGAATGATGCAGATCACCGAAGACTGGATCACCACACCGGCGACTCAGGCCGTGTGTGCGGCGCTGACGGATGCTGGTGCGCAGGCGCTGTTTGTCGGCGGTTGCGTGCGCAATGCATTGCTGCAGGTTCCGGTCTCGGACATCGATATTTCCACTGACGCGCACCCGGATCATGTCATGACCTTGGCCGAAAATGCAGGGCTAAAGGCGATCCCGACTGGCATAGATCATGGGACAATTACCGTCGTCAGCGGCGGGATCCCGCATGAGGTCACAACCTTTCGCCGGGATGTGGAAACCGATGGTCGCCGGGCCGTGGTGGCCTTTTCCGATAAGGTCGAAGAAGACGCCGCGCGGCGCGATTTTACAATGAACGCTTTGTACGCGCGTCCCGATGGCGCGATTCTGGACCCGCTGAACGGGTTGTCTGACCTGCAGGTGCGCCGGGTGCGATTCATCGGCACCGCGCAGAACCGCATCCGCGAGGATTATCTGCGCTCGCTGCGCTATTTCCGGTTTCACGCCTGGTATGGCGACGCCGAAGCCGGATTTGACGCCGATGCGCTGTCTGCGATTGCCGAAACTCTGGACGGGCTGTCCGGGCTGTCGCGGGAAAGAGTCGGGGCCGAGCTGTTGAAGCTGCTGGGTGCGCCAGACCCCGCCCCCTCGGTTGCGGCCATGCGTCAGGCCGGTGTCCTGGCGCAGATCCTGCCGGGGGCCGAAGATCGGGCGCTGCCGATTTTGATCAAGCTAGAGCAAGACGCAGATGCGACCCCTGATCCGATCCGGCGTCTGGCCGCGATTGCGTCGCCCGAAGTGGCCGGAACCTTACGTCTCAGCAAGGCGCAGCTGCAACGCCTGATCCGGATGCGGGACGAGGCGGTGGGTCAGGCCAGCATTGCCGAACTGGGATTTCGCTATGGTGCCCAGGGCGGGCTGCACGAGACGCTGTTACGCTGCGCGTTTCTGGAACACCCCTGGTCCGCCCAGATGGCCGGGGATCTAAAGGCCGGGGCCGCCGCGCGTTTTCCGATCAAGGCACAGGATCTGATCCCGGATTTCACCGGCCCGGCGCTGGGTCGCAAACTGGCAGAGCTTGAGGCGCGCTGGATCGCGTCGGGGTTTACGCTGAACCGCAAAGATTTGCTGTCAGGATAAACGAAGTCTCAAAAGGGGATGACAAGCCGAACGGTTTATGCTTACGTGCGGCTGTGACTCGATAGGAGGGAGGAATGCGAATGTATTACGGGATCTGGTTCGGCTAAAGCGCAGAACACTTGACCCGTAGGGTGGTGTTTCCGCGCCATCTTTTTCGCATTTCCAAATTTCTGCTCAATCGGAGCACTCCTTCCATGTTTCGCTATTTCGAAAACCTCGTAGACCCTTTTGTTGCCTATGACGAAGTTGACACGCCGCCGACGCGGTTGTGGCCCTTCATGCTGGATTATTCCCGGCCCTTTTCCGCGTCTTTGTTTGGGCGGGCCTTATCTCGATCATTGTGGCCGCGGTGGAAGTCGGGCTGATCTACTACATGGGTCGGGTTGTTGACCTGCTGGGCGGCACCCCGACCGAGATGTGGCAAGAGCACGGAAACGAGCTGTTGCTGGTTGCGGCGTTTGTGTTGCTGCTGCGGCCGCTCTTGCACGTTTTTGACGTGCTGCTGCTGAACAATACGATCCTGCCCAACTTTGGTACGCTGATCCGGTGGCGGGCACATAAACACGTTCTGCGTCAGTCGGTTGGATGGTTCGAAAACGATTTCGCGGGCCGGATTGCCAACCGGATCATGCAGACCCCGCCCGCCGCGGGCGAGGTGGTGTTTCAGGTGTTTGACGCGATCTCGTTTTCGCTGGCCTATCTGATTGGTGCCGCGATCCTGTTGATGGCCGCCGATCCGCGCCTGTTGTTGCCATTGCTCATCTGGTTTGCCCTTTATGGGCTGTTGGTACGCTGGACGGTACGGCGGGTCGGACCAGCGTCGCAGGCCGCATCCGATGCCCGGTCCACCGTGACGGGACGGGTTGTGGACAGCTATACCAATATTCATTCGGTCAAGATGTTCGCCCATGGCAGGCAAGAGCTGGACTATGCCCGCGAAGCGATCGAAGAAACGCGCCGCACATTTCAGGTCGAGATGCGTATCTTCACCATCATGGATGCGGTTCTGGTCACGTTGAATGGTTTGCTGATCGTGGGCGTGGTCGGCTGGGCCATAACCCTGTGGATGAAGGGCAGCGCCTCGGTCGGGGTTGTTGCGGCAGCGACGGCACTGACGTTACGGCTAAACTCGATGACCGGGTGGATCATGTGGGCACTTACTAGCTTTTTCCGCCAGCTTGGTGTTGTGGCCGAAGGTATGGAGACGATTGCCCAACCGGTCGACCTGCTGGATGCAGCCGGGTCCAAGCCGTTGCGCCTGACCGAAGGCCGGATCGAAATCCGCAATCTGTCCCATCATTACGGTCGGAAAACCGGTGGGCTGGATCACGTCTCGCTCACGATCAACCCGGGTGAAAAGATCGGGCTGATCGGGTGCTCGGGTGCCGGTAAATCGACCCTGGTTAAGCTGCTTTTGCGGTTTTATGATGTCGAGCAGGGCGCGATTTTGATTGATGATCAGAACATCGCAGGGGTTACGCAGGACAGTTTGCGCACGCATATCGGCATGGTGCAGCAGGACAGCGCGCTATTGCATCGCTCGGTTCGCGACAACATCCTGTATGGCCGTCCCGATGCGTCAGAGGCGCAGATGATCGCTGCCGCCAAACAAGCCGAGGCGCATGAGTTCATCCTCGACCTGCAGGACCCGCAGGGACGCACCGGTTACGATGCGCATGTAGGTGAACGGGGCGTGAAACTCAGCGGCGGACAGCGGCAGCGAGTGACGCTGGCGCGGGTCATTCTGAAAAACGCGCCGATCCTTTTGCTGGACGAAGCGACATCCGCACTGGATTCCGAGGTTGAAGCCTCGATTCAAGAGACGCTGTACGGCATGATGCAGGGCAAAACCGTGATCGCCATTGCCCACAGGCTAAGCACCATCGCCCAGATGGACCGTATTCTGGTGATGGAGGGCGGCCGGATCGTCGAGCAGGGCGGCCATGCTGAACTTTTGGCACAGGGGGGTCTTTACGCGCAGTTCTGGGCAAGGCAATCCGGTGGTTTCATGAACCCGGAGGCCGCTGAATGAGACTTGCCGATCTGATCCAACCGTTCAGGTCTATCGAAACGCCCCCACCGCAGACATTGGGGGCGTTCATTCGCTGGTGCCTGTCAGGGGCCTGGCCAATGCTGTTTGCCGCCGCCCTGTTTTCGGCCATTGCCGGCGCGATGGAGGCAGGCACCGCCTGGATTCTGGGGCGGGTGATTGATATCGCCATGGCCAGCGGCCCCGAGGCGTTTCTGTCCGGCGAAAATCTGTGGATGATCTTGGGCGCCGTTGGCTTCTTCATGTTGCTGCGGCCCTTGCTGTTCGGGCTGTCCTCGCTGTCGAACAATTATATCGTCATGCCGAACATCACACCGCTGGTTCTGGCCAAGCTGAACCGCTGGACGCTGGGTCAGTCGGTGACCTATTTCGACGATGATTTTGCCGGACGTATCGCGCAGAAACAAATGCAGACCTCGAACGCGATGACCTCGGTCGTGTCTGAAACGATCAGTGCGATTGTCTTTGCGCTGGCCTCACTGGGCGGGTCATTGCTGTTGTTAGGGTCTATTCATTCGCTTGTGATGCTGCCTTTTGCGGCGTGGCTGGTGGTCTATTTCCTGTTGGTCCGCTGGTATTTGCCGCGCATCCGCAAACGTTCAGCCGCGCGGGCAGGGGCGCGTGCGATGGTGTCGGGGCAGGTGGTTGATACGATCACCAACATCAAGACGGTCAAGCTGTTTGCGCATGGTGATTTCGAAGAACGCTCAGCGCAGCAGTCGATGGTCGATCTGCGTGAAAAGTCGCTGGAGTTTGGCAAGCTGTCGGCCAGCTTTCGCTTCATCCTGATGACGCTGGCCGGGGTGCTGCCGGTGCTGTTGCTAGGGGTAACCCTGATGCTGTGGCAAGCTGGAAACGCGACGGCGGGTGACATTGTCGCCGCCGGGGCCGTGTCCATTCGGATCGCCCAGATGACCGGCTGGGTCAGCTTTACGCTGATGGGGCTTTACGCCAATGTCGGCGAAATCGAAAACGGTATGAACACGCTGACCAAACGTGATCGGGTCGAGGATTCGTCCGCTGCGCAAGACCTGACCGTGACCGATGGCCGCATCGCGTTCGAGCAGATCAGCTTTGCCTATGGTCGCGATGTGGGTGGTGTGACCGATCTGACATTGACCGTGAAGCCCGGCGAAAAGCTGGGCATTGTCGGTGCCTCGGGGGCAGGGAAATCTACGTTGGTCTCGCTGCTGCTCAGGCTCTATGACAGAGAAAAAGGCGAGATTTTGATCGATGGTCAGGACGTTGCTGCGGTGACTCAGGACAGTCTGCGCAGCCAGATCGGGATGGTTACGCAGGAAACCGCGATGTTCAACCGCTCGGCCCGTGACAATATCCTGTATGGCAATCCGAACGCGACAGAGGACGAAATGTTCGCTGCCGCCCAAAAGGCCGAGGCCGATGAATTCATCACCACGTTGCAGGATGCCCAGGGCCGCAGGGGCTATGACGCGCATTTGGGTGAACGCGGCGTCAAGCTGAGCGGCGGTCAGCGCCAGCGGATCGCATTGGCGCGCGCAATCCTCAAGGACGCACCCATTCTGGTTCTGGACGAGGCGACCTCGGCGCTGGATTCCGAGGTTGAGGCTGCGATTCAGACAGCGCTGCACCGAGTGATGGAGGGTAAAACGGTTCTGGCCATCGCGCACCGTCTGTCGACGCTCAGCGAGATGGACAGGATCATCGTTCTGGATCAGGGTCGCGTGGTTGAAAACGGGCCTCATGACGTGTTGCTGGCACAAAACGGGCTATATGCGCGCTTCTGGCATCGCCAGTCGGGCGGGTTCATTCAGACCGAGGCCGCCGAATAAGGGTTTTGTTACCGTCCAAGCCCCGGTATCACGCCAGCCATGACGCAGGAACACACCATTCTCCGCCTTGGTCATCAGGGTGACGGTATCGCCGACGGACCCATCTTTGCGCCGCGCACATTGCCGGGTGAGGTGGTCAGCGGCGCGCTTGAGGGTGATCAGCTGACCGACATTCGCGTCGTGACACCGTCAGAGCATCGGGTGAAACCCCCATGCCGCCACTACAAGTCCTGCGGCGGATGTCAGCTACAGCACGCGTCGGACGGCTTTGTCGCCGATTGGAAGGTGGATGTCGTGCGCACGGCACTGGCCGCGCAGGGTGTCGAAGCCCCGATGCGCCCGATCCAGACGTCACCGCCCCGGTCACGTCGGCGCGCGGTGGTGTCTGTGCGGCGCACCAAAAAGGGGGCGCTGGCCGGGTTTCACGGGCGCGCATCGGACACAATCGTGGAAATTCCCGATTGTCACTTACTGGATCCCGCTTTGATCGCCGGGATTCCGGTGGCCAAGGCGCTGGCCTATCTCGGCAGCAGCCGCAAGGGGAAACTGTCAGTGACCCTGACCCTGTCGGCGGTTGGGCTGGATGTTTCTGTCAGGGGCGGCAAACCGCTGGATGGCCCGTTGGAGCTGGAACTGGCGCAGGCGACCGAACAGAATGGGCTGGCTCGCTTGACCTGGGACGGTGAGGTCATCGCCATGCGGCAGCCACCCGTGCAACAGTTTGGACCTGCCCGCGTCGTGCCGCCACCGGGGGCGTTTCTGCAAGCAACCAAGGATGGCGAACAGTCCTTAACAAAGGCCGTGCTTGAGATAGTCAAAGATAGAAAGCGGGTCGCAGACCTGTTTGCGGGCAGTGGAACCTTTTCCCTGCCGCTTGCGCGCGATGCCGAGGTGCACGCAGTCGAAGACGAGGCCGCGATGATGCAGGCGCTGGATCAGGCCTGGCGCGCGACACAGGGGTTAAAGAAGGTCACAACCGAGGCGCGGGATCTGTTTCGCCGTCCGTTGATGCCGGACGAGTTGAAACGATTCGATGCTGTCGTGTTGGACCCACCCCGCGCCGGAGCCGCCGCGCAGGTGGCGGAACTTGCCGAATCCGGCTGTCCCGTGATCGCATATGTTTCCTGCAACCCGGTCAGCTTTGCCCGTGACGCCAAACAGCTGATTAACGCGGGCTACACCCTTGAATGGGTACAGGTGGTTGACCAATTTAGGTGGTCGTCACACACCGAACTGGTGGCCGGGTTCCGATTGCAAAAATAATACCGTCGAATGAGGAGAGCGCCAGAATGGAGATCAGGCAACGTCTGCAGAACTTTGTCGAGAACCCAAGGTTTGCCCAATTCATTACCGCCGTGATCCTGATCAACGCGGTCTTGCTGGGTATGGAGACCGCGCCCAGCCTGATGGAACGGTTTGGCCCTGTCATCGTCTTCCTCGACACCGTCTGTCTGGCGATTTTTGTGGCCGAGATCGCGATGAAGCTGATCGCCACGCGTCACCGGTTCTTCTCCAATGGCTGGAACGTGTTCGACTTTGTCATTGTCGGAATTGCACTGGTGCCCGGCGCCAGCGGCCTGTCGGTGCTTCGGGCGCTGCGTATTCTGCGGGTGTTGCGGGTCATTTCCGTCGCTCCGCGTCTGCGCCGCGTGGTCGAGGGGTTCATTTCAGCATTGCCGGGCATGGCCAGCGTGTTCCTGTTGATGGCGATATTGTTCTATATCGGCGCTGTGATCTCGACCAAGCTGTTCTCGGGATCCTTTCCCGACTGGTTCGGCGATCTGGGTCTGTCGGCCTATACCCTGTTCCAGATCATGACGCTGGAAAGCTGGTCTATGGGCATCGTGCGCCCCGTGATGGAAGTCTATCCTTACGCGTGGATGTTCTTTGTGCCCTTTATCATGGTGACGACCTTTGCCGTGGTGAACCTGCTGGTCGGTTTGATCGTCAACTCGATGCAGGATGCGCACCACGCCGAAGATGAGGTTCGGACAGATGCCTACCGCGACGAGGTGTTGGAGAGGCTGGAAAGCATCGAACGCCGCATTTCTGAACAGGTACACATTAAAAAGTGATTTCAGTTTTTCTGATTTTTGGCATAATGCAGAAAAAAAGAGCAAGCAGGCAGTGAAAACATGGATCGTCGAGTATTCGGATTAGGGGCGATGGCAACGCTGAGCCTTTCGGCATGTGCCTCAGCAAGCCCGAAATTTCTGGCTTATAACGGCCCCGAGGTGACCTCATTGGTTATCAATAAAGGCGCGCGCAAGCTGTATCTTTTGCACAACCAGCAAATCCTCAAGGAATATGAGGTGGATCTTGGTTTCGCACCTGCCGGGACCAAAGACAGGCGCGGCGATGGCCGTACGCCCGAAGGCACCTATCTGATCGATCGCCGAAATCCGCGCAGCAGGTATCACCTATCGTTGGGGATTTCGTATCCCAATTCCGAAGATCTCGCCAAGGCCAAGGCGGCTGGCGTGGATCCGGGCGGTGACATTTTTATCCATGGTCAGCCCAACCGGCGGTCCGAGCGCAAGCGCGCCAAGAAAACCGAAGACTGGACGGCAGGCTGCATCGCGGTCAAAAATGACGAGATCGAAGAGATCTTTTCCATGGTCAACGAAGGCACCGTCGTCACGCTGCGCCCGTGATCTTAGGCGCCTGAAGGTGTCCAGGGACCAAAGCCGAATTGCATGTAATCGCGCTGATAGGTTTTTTGCGCCAGCGCTTCCAGCTTGCCATCGTATATTTGCGCCAGCGTGAAGGGCGCGTCCGGTTCAGCGTGTCGAACTAAAGGCGGCTGAGGGTGGCCGACCTGCCGGGCCAGATCAGGTAGCGCGGTGGTCAGTTCCTCTTCGCGCAGGATCAGGTCGGGCAGGGCAAACGACGAAATACCCTCCAGCGTCTGCGCCTGAGAGCACCACAGCCCGTCAATCCGGATCGGCGTCTGACCCGCCAGGATTTTCTGCAAGAACGCGACAAATGCGGAAAACGCGGCATAGTGCTGATCCAGAGTATAACTCTCAGCCTCGACATTGACCGGTATCGGCAGCTTGTACCGGTTGCGCAGCATATTGCGTATTTTGACATAGGTGCCCAGTTGGGTGCCCAGAATGCGGGTGCAGAACACCGTATGCGCACGCGCCAGCGGATGCCGCAGCACTGTGAACTTGCGATGACCCGGATGCGATTGCATCCAGCGGCGCACCTGTTTCTGGCTGCGCTCGGTCAGCAAGTTCCCGGTTTTCACCCCGTCCAGATCCGCCAGCCATTGCGCCACCGTGGATTGCGGCCCGCCCCGCACCGGCAGGTACATCAGCGGCGTCTCTGCAGCACATATATATTGCGACACAGCCGGGCCGCGGCGCGGTTCGAAATTCGGGGTGCGGTGCAGGTTGAACCGGTCCAGACCCGACACGGCGCGCTCCAGATCATCCGGGTTGGAGACCTTGGACAGCGTCGGGGCAGGGTTCTGGCGCTTCAGATGCTGGCTGAGATCCTGCAGGCGCGCAGTGACACCCAGCCATTTGGCCAGCCCATTCAGGACCTCCAGATCGTTCAGATCGTCATAACCAATGTAAAACGGGGTCTGACCGGTTTCCTGCAGATGGTGCAGAACCGTTTGCTGGAATCCGGCGCGCTGTTCCATGTGATCGGCAAATTCATCAGCGTCAAACGTGACCTGAGCGTCGCGCCGCTGCTTGATGTTCACCAGTTTCCACTGTTTGGTCTCAACCGCGATTTTCCACGAAATATAGCTGTCCAGCGGGTTGCGCGTCAGAATGATCTTGGCACAGCGCGGATCGTTTAGCGCAGGACCCAGCACGCGTGGGTCATGGGTGCTGAAAAAACGAAACCCGTTCAGTTCACCCGGCGCAGTGCGGATTGCCTCAATCAGGGCCATCGGATCGGGATCGCGCGTTTCAGGGGTAAATCCCAGCATCTCGTCCAGTTTGGGCAACCCGACGAAATAGGGGTTGAAGGCCTCGCCGTAACAGGTGACGCCATCCATAGAATTCAGGTGCAATTCCAGCAGGTTGGATCCGGTCCGCATGTCGGCCAGCACGATGAAATAGTCAAAGTCGGGTGTCATCGAGGGTTATTTTACCAGATAGGGTTTGCGGAACGGTCGGACCTGAGTAGCAAAAATATCGTCCACCGGAAAATCCCCCATCAGATAAGGGTGCATTCCCTGATTCTTGAGGTTTTGCAGGAATTTGCCAAACCCGGTCAGATCTACCATTTTCGGCGCCTCGGTCACATGGCTCAGCTGCGGTGTGCCGATTTCGTCGATCACGTTTTGCAGCGGCTCCATCGGAGATTCAACGAATTCAGCCAGCGACCAGATCCGAACTCCAGCCTTGGCATCGACAGCCCCCAAAACCTTTAGCTGTTTGGTTTCGATCTGCTGCAGGCGGGCGGCCTCGGCCCGGATGTCGGCAAAATTCATGTTCGACTTGAACAGGGAAATGGCCCATGCCCCGGTGATGACCGCGATCTGGGCATTCTTGTCTCGCGCCAAAAACGGGTTGATCTTTTGGATATCCGACGGCCCGAGCTGGAAACACTGTCGTTCGCCACGCGTATTCCAGATCAGATTGGTCACAAAAGCTTCGGGATTGTAATCGCGTAGCGTGGCGCAATCGCTCAGCCCGCCATTCACCATGGCTTCGTGTCCGGCAAATTGCGCCCGTCCGGGGTGAAACAGGTGGCCATGTACCCGCGCACCAGTGGCGTTTTCCAACCAGGGTTCAAAATCCTCGAACAGGTCGGCAAAGCCCTGAAATACGGAATAGGGAAACGCCGTCTGGCCACAGCCCGCATTCTGATTGGGAAAGCGACTTTGCATATACAACCCGTCCCGCCCGCGCGTGCGCCGCTCGACCGCTTTGGCAAACAGCCGGTCAATCTTGCCCGGATTGGGCTCAGCCGGCTTCATGGCCCCTGCCTGATCAGTCAGAAAGGCCTGATACAGGCGGTCGGCCCCATGCCAGACCTTGCGCGCCACAAAACAGTCCGATCTGCGCAGCAATTGCAGATGGTCGTCGTAGAACATATGCGGCCGGCCCTGATAGTCGAATTTCGACAATGTCAAAGATCGGCTTTCGATATGGGTGGAATAGAGCCGCGCGAGGGTCTGGAAATAGCTTTCGTCCGGAATCCAAACTCTCTGAAAATAACGGTCATAGGTCTTGCGTTTAGGGTCCTGCAGGATCGCGGACAGGGTTTGCCGCGTCAGGCACCACCACTGGCTGCCCATATGCGGCACCAGCCCTTCGGGAATGGTGCGGCGAATGCCCAGTGCGCGCTGCAGCCGGACATAAGTATCGAACAACCTGCGCTGCTTGCGCCAGGAAAACGGAAACCGCAGGGTAAAGCGTTCTAGATCCAGACCGCCGATTGTCCAGGTCACGTCGCGTGTTGTCGCGCTTTCGATGAAATCGACGCGTTCGCGATCTGCCAGATAGTTCACCAGTTCGGTCACAGGCCGCAATGGCAAACAGGCACCGGACGACAGGTAGACATGGCGTACATCCGGGAACCGTTCCAGCATTAGGGCGGCGCCAGATTGTGATGCGGCAACAATGCCCCAGCCACCCCAGTCGCAGACGTGGCGATCGGAAAACTGGATCAGCGGATCGTCCGAGCAGGAATTCACCAACTGCGAATAGACCGATTTATCCACCTTGCGATCCACATGGATCACCACCGGGCAGCACGATGCAGTCCAGTGCCGAGCCACCTGTTCGACCCGGTCCAGCGCCGTATGCACCAACATGACGATGCCCAGCGTGCTCATGCCCAGTTCCCCTTGGACATCAGGCCCAGAATCTCAAGCTGACGCCAGTTGATGTATTTCTCAGACCACTTGTTCCAAAAGACCGGTCTGGTTTCCAACTGTTCCGCATAGGCGCGGTATTCGCCCGAGCGCCGGTAATGCTGGCCGCGGCTCAGTTCCTCGCGCGCCTTGTCGCCAAGGGTGTCGATCAGCTTGGCATGCAACAACGCGCCACTGGTTTTTTCGCCGCCATTCTGCTCATAGACCTGGTTCAGCCCGCGCGGCAGCAGCGCGTGAGTAGAGCTTACATAGGTATAGCGTCGGTCCCACCTGACCAGCGGGATCTTGTTTAGCGCAGACGCCTTGGATGGCGTATCATGAAAAAACACGCGACTGCGAGGTCCGCCCTGTATCCACAGATTTCCGTAGGTCGGGTTGCGGGTGATCATGTAATTGCCGGAATCGAGCCATGGCGCGACTTCGAACGGGTCCTGCCCCTCGCGATACGGCGCCTCTTCGATGGGGCCACGCGGGTACATATCGATCAGCATGGTGCCAAAGCTGCGCACAGCGGTATCGTCCAGCCAATCCGTCAGGGCCCGGATCGGCCGGGTGTCGCAATAGGGGTAGATAAAGAACTCGTCCGGATCGACGGTCAGAACCCAATGTCCATGGGCATAGCTGCGCAACAGGTAGTTGACCCAGTCGACCCCGAAGCCCGCGCGCCGATAACTGGCCCGCGCGTGCCAGACCGATACATCCGGTTGCTGTGTCAGAAACTCGACGGTCCCGTCATCGCTGTCATTGTCGACAAACAGAAAGTGATTAACGCCCAGCTTGCGGTAATATTCCAGAAAATACGGCAGTCGGATCTTTTCGTTTCGGATAACGCTCATCAAAAGGATGTCATCGGATTGAATGGACGCGGTGCCGTCACGCGCTGCTTTCAACTCGCGCCCCTTGCGCACAGAACGCAGCAAACGGCGCTTGCGCCGCAGTCTCATCCTATAGGAATCCAAAAGGCTCACGCGACTGCCCTACCCTTTTTACGCGAGCTTGCCCGGAAGCGGCCGAAGCCTGAGTGGTGCCGGACAATTGACGTTTTATGGCATTTTTGCACATTGCGAAGCAACGGGTTTAAATCCGGTATACTTCCCCGTGACTCACATGCGCATCAGGTCCCGGTCCAGCCACCGGTTTGCATCAGGTCCAGATCGGCGAGTTGTTCCCATCCTTCGTATCGGGCGGATTGCGGCGTCCACAGGACAGGCCCGGCAATGATGTCATCGTAATAGGACCGGAATTTTCCGGGGTCATGGAAATGCTGCTTTCGTGTTTTCTCAGCGCGCGATTTCTCGATCACATCCGGCAGAAACTTGGTGTGCAGCAACACACCCGAGGGCGCATCCCCGCCCGGGCCATCATATGTCAGGTTCAGCTGTCGCGGCAGGGCGGAATGGCAGGAATTCACATAGGCAAGGTGGCGGGACCATCGCACCAGCGGGATTTTGTTCAGGGTCGGTGAATGCTTGGGATTGTTGGCGAAAAACGCACGCTCGCGGGCGCCGCCCTGCACCCAAAGGTTTCCCAGCGGGCGCTGTCGTTGCGCCCGGTATGGCCCCTGATCGAACCAGTTCAGGGTCTGGAGCGGATCAGTCTCGGGGTTGTAATCTTGCGTGCCCAGCAGCCCTTGTGGGTACATATCCAGCATCAGCGCGCCAAAGGTCTGACGGTTTTGCGTGTCCAGCCACCCGGTCAGCTCTGGCAGTGATCGTTTCTCGTGATGGGCATAGATCAGCAACTCATCCGTATCGACCATCAACGTCCAATGCTCGTGGCCATAGCGCATTTGCAACCATGTCAGCCAATCCAGCCCAAAGCGCGCCGCGCGATAGCTGGCCCCGGTCTGCCACAGCGACACGTCCGGCTGATTGCAAAGGTATTCGGCGGTGCCGTCGTCGCTGCCATTGTCCACCATCAAAAAGTGACCTACTCCCAACCTGCGGTAGTGGTGAAAAAACCAGAGCAGTCGGGTGGTTTCGTTGCGCAGGGTGGTAAAGGCCAGCACGGCATCCGGCGCAATCCTGTCAGTGCGATCAGACAGGCAGGTCAGGTGATGTCGGCTGCGGAAAGAGCGCCATAGCAGGCGTTTGCGTTTCAGGCGCAGCCGGTACTTCTGCGTCCAGCTCAGCGAGGTAGGCTTGAGGTCCGCGCGCGTCACCCGATCCTCATTTCTGGTAGCTGCCGTTCTGATGCCAGCGCCAGGCATCGGAAATCATTGTCTCTAACGTGGATCTTTTGGGCGTCCAGCCCAATTCCTGTTGAGCACGGACCGAACCCGAAACAAGCCTGGTGCAATCGCCAGCGCGACGCGGACCGATGGTATAGGGAACCGCCCGATTGGTCACGGTTCGGGAGTGATCGATGACCTGCATGACCGAAAACCCGGACCCGGTGCCCAGGTTGAAGACGCGGCTGTCCTTGTCCTGTTCCAGCCAGTTCAGCCCCAGCACATGGGCGTCCACCAGATCACAGACATGCACATAATCCCGGATACAGGTGCCATCGGATGTGTCGTAATCGGTGCCAAATACCGTCAGCCCGTCACGCTTGCCGTCAATGGCGTCCAGCATCAGCGGCACAAGATGGGTCTCGGGCTGATGAAATTCTCCGACTTCGCAATCGGGGTCCGCGCCGGCCACGTTGAAATAGCGGAAGATCACATGCTTAAGCCCATACGCTGCTTCGAAGTCGCGCAGGATATCCTCGATGGCCCGTTTCGATGCGCCATAGGCGTTCAGCGGTTGCTGCGGCGTGTTTTCATCCAGCACCACATTGTCATGATCGCCATAAGTGGCGCAGGTCGATGAGAAAACGAAATTCAGACACCCCGCCGCAACAGCCGCCTCGATCAGGTTCAGTGACCCGGTGACATTGTTCGACCAGTATCTGCCGGGTTCCGACATCGCCTCGCCCACCTGGCTGAGGGCGGCGAAATGCATCACGGCGGCGGGTTGGTATTTGGCAAAGACCGCATCCAGACGCGCACGATCCAACAAATCACCCTGTTCAAAGGGTCCGAACTTCACCGCGTCCTGCCAGCCGGTGACCAGATTGTCATGGGTCACGGGCGTATAACCCGCCTTTGCCAGCGCCTTGCACGCATGCGAGCCGATATATCCGGTGCCGCCCGTGACAAGGATATTGGTCATTCCAGCCCCATTGCGGTCATCATCTCTTCGATCTTGGCGACGTCCTGAGGGTTGTTGAGCTCCCAGAACTGGCGGCCCTTTGCCTCGACCTCGACACACAGAACCTTGCGGCTGTTCTCCATGAACCGAAGCTGTTCCAACCCCTCAAGCGTTTCCAGCGGGCCTGTGGGCCAGCCGGGATAGGCTGCCAGCGCATCGGGCCGGTAGGCATAGACGCCGACGTGATGGAAAACCGGGGTCTGATCAGAGCTGTCGTAACTGTCGGTCGTAAACGGGATCACCTCTTTCGAGAAGTAGAGCGCGCTGTGATCATTGCCAAATACCGCCGTAGTGCCGCCCACGCGGCCATGTTTGCGGTCGTTCAACAGACCGTTCAACGCGTCACCGTCGCAGCGCAGAACCGGGGTGGCAACGCCTGCCTCTGGCGTGTTGCGCAGACCGGTGATCAGGTCTTCGATAAACCAATGCGGGGTCAGGGGCGCGTCACCCTGCAGGTTGACGACGATGTCATAGCCACCGCCCAGCGCGGCTTGCGTTTCGGCACAGCGTTCGGTTCCGTTGCGGCAATTCTCAGAGTTCATGACAACCTCGGCCCCGAACCCTTCGGAGACTTCGCGGATGCGGTCATCGTCGGTGGCGACGACCACCCGATCCACGCCAGACACGGACATGGCCGCGCGCCAGGATCGTTCGATCAGGGTCATGGTGGCGCCCGTCGCCCCGGTCAGCGGCACCAGAGGTTTGCCCGGATAACGGGACGAGGCATAGCGGGCAGGGATGGCGATCAGAACTGACATCAGGCTTCCTTTAGATCAACACCCGGAGCGTAGGCGATGAAGAATGGATTTGCATAGCCATCCTTGCCATATCTCAGCGGGGAATGGTCGTCAAAACGCACGACATTGCCACCTGCGCCCGCCAGCACGGCGTGACCGGCGGCAGTGTCCCATTCCATCGTGCGGCCAACGCGGGGATAAAGATCCGCCTCGCCGGTGGCGACCAGACAGAATTTCAGCGACGAACCCGCGCTCTTGCTGTCCTGCACCTGATATTTGTTGATGTAATCCTCGGTCGCCTGATCCCGGTGCGATTTCGACGCCACGATCAAAAGCGCGGAATTGTCCGGTTTAGAGACTGATATCGGTGTTATTTTGCCCGGCTGATCCTTGTTCAGCGCGCCGGTTTCTTCAACCGACTGGCCATCGGGCAATGTATAGAACATCCGGCCGCGGGCCGGTGCATAAACAGCACCACGGGTTGGAACGCCGTTCTCAACCAGTGCGATGTTGACGGTGAAATCTCCGCGCCGGTTGATGAACTCCTTGGTTCCGTCCAGCGGATCGACGATCAGAAAGGTTTCGCCAGACAATTCGTGCGATGCGGACTGTTCTTCTGTCACCAACAAAATATCCGGAAAGGCCGCGCGCAGGCCATCAGAGATCAGGGCATCTGCCGCCTCGTCCGCTTCGGTGACAGGGCTGGCATCGGATTTGACCTTCACCTCAAAATCATCCGCCTCGTAGATCTGCATGATCTTGTCACCAGCCTGCAGCGCAAGGCGTCTGATGACAGGAATAAGGGCGTCGTAAGTCACAAAAATGCTCCGATCCTGTGTTGTTGATCCGCGATCCTGACGGCCTTATGCTGTGATGGATACGGAACGGCAAGAATTTCGTGCCAGTTTGACGGCGACGCAGCAGGAAAGAGTGACCGCGTGTTTCAGTACAAGCGAAATCAGACATTGCTGGGCGGGGCCTTTACCACCGCCGAATTGATTTTTCATGCGGTTGTGCGCAACATCCGTTCACAGCATTCCAATGCGGTCGTGGCGATCATCGTCAATATCGTTCAGGTCCTTCTGATCGTGACATTCTTTTACTTTCTGTTGTCCCTGATGGGGACGCGCGTGGCCAAGATCCGGGGCGAGTTCATTCTGTTTCTGTTGTCCGGCGTCTTTGTTTTCCTGACACACATCAAATCAGTTGGTGCCATCGCAGGCGCTGGGTCGGGCAACAGTCCGATGATGCTGCATTCCCCGATGAACCGGATCGTCATGCTCCTGGCCGCGGCCTTTGGAATATTTTACACACAGTTTGTTTCGATCCTTGTGATCCTGTTCGGCTATAGCATGGCCGTCGCCCCGCTGGAGGTTCAGGATCCCGGAGGAGCCTTTGCGATGCTGGCGCTGTCATGGTTCACGGGCTGTTCGGTCGGTCTGGTGTTTCTGGCCATTCAACCCTGGTTTCCACGCGTGGCGGCCGTTCTCAGCCTGGCTTACCGGCGCCTGAACATGCTGTTTTCCGGCAAGATGTTCATCGCCAATGCGCTGGGTGGTTTCATGCTCAGCATGTTTGCCTGGAATCCCCTGTTTCATATCATCGACCAGTGCCGGGGTTTTATCTTTCGCAACTATTTCCCGCGCAACACAAGCTGGGAATATGCGCTGTGGGTTGGGATTGTTCTGACCATGGTCGGCCTGATGGCGGAATTCTATACGCGCAAGCAAGTTTCAAAAAGCTGGAGCGCGCGGCGCTAGGTCGCCACACGCAGCGTCAGGTTTATGCGTCCGCCCTTGGGCAGTAACCGGGATGAGCCGAACCGGATTCGGTCCACTCCGTGATAGGCCAGCCGTGCTGGTCCGCCCATGATCACCACGTCACCCGAATTCAACCAGATCGACTCGGTCTTGCCGCCACGTGTGGAATTGCCAATCCGAAACAGCGCATCGTCACCCAGCGAGACCGAAACGACGGGCCATGAAAAATCGGCCTCATCCTTGTCCTGATGCAGGCCCATCTTGGTACCTTCGCCGTAATAATTGATCAGGCAACAGTCGGGCACCCGCTCAACACCTGTCAGATCGCGCCAGATGGCCAGTATTTCATCGGGGATGGCCGGCCAGATTGCGCCCTTGGGATGGATGCCCTGATACCGATAGCCGGCCTTGTCGGACACCCAGCCCAGTTCGCCAGCCGAGGTCATGCGTACCGACATCTTCTTGCCCGAAGGCGTGGTTGGATGAAACAGGGGCGCGGATTTCAGAATCGGGCGCAACACACGTATCAGGCCGGATTGCGCGGCCATATTCAGGTGGTTTTTCCGAATGTCGAAACCCCGCAAAAGCAGTCGTGTCATTGCGGATTCCCCATTCCTTACCAAATCCTTGCCAAAAAAGGCCCCAGAATCCCGAAAACCTGCATTTCTGAACGCTTGCAGGCCTCTGATCACGCCCTTATATACGCCGGGACGCGCGATGGTGTAGGGCCAATGCGCAAATCAGATCGGGGCAGGGATGCCATAACGGGTCCCGGCCTCGGGACATCGCCTTGAAGAGAAAGGGATTGCAAAAATGGGAAAAGTAATCGGGATTGACCTGGGAACCACGAACTCGTGCGTTGCCATCATGGACGGCTCGCAGCCGAAGGTCATCGAAAACGCCGAAGGGGCGCGGACCACGCCCTCGATCGTCGCCTTCACCGAAGATGAGCGTCTGGTCGGTCAGCCTGCAAAACGTCAGGCGGTCACCAACCCTGACAACACGATCTTTGGCGTCAAGCGTCTGATCGGTCGTCGCGTGGATGATGCCGAAGTCGAAGAAGATAAGAAAATGGTGCCGTACACCATCGTCGATGGCGGCAATGGCGACGCGTGGGTCGAGGCCCGCGGCGAAAAATACTCCCCAAGCCAGATCTCGGCCTTCACTCTGGGTAAGATGAAGGAAACCGCCGAGAGCTATCTGGGTGAGGACGTCACTCAGGCCGTGATCACCGTTCCGGCCTACTTCAATGACGCCCAGCGTCAGGCCACCAAAGACGCAGGCAAGATCGCCGGTCTGGAAGTGCTGCGGATCATCAACGAACCGACTGCTGCCGCGCTGGCCTATGGTCTGGACAAGGAAGAAACCCAAACCATCGCGGTCTATGACCTTGGTGGCGGTACCTTCGACGTGACCATTCTGGAAATCGACGATGGTTTGTTCGAGGTCAAATCGACCAATGGCGACACCTTCCTGGGTGGTGAAGACTTTGACATGCGCATCGTCAACTATCTGGCGGATGAGTTCAAAAAGGAACACGGTGTCGATCTGTCCAAGGACAAGATGGCCCTGCAGCGTCTGAAAGAGGCCGCTGAAAAAGCCAAGATCGAACTGTCCTCGACCTCGCAGACCGAGATTAACCAGCCGTTCATCTCGATGGGCGCCAATGGTCAGCCGCTGCACATGGTCATGAAACTGACCCGTGCCAAGCTGGAATCGCTGGTTGGCGACCTGATCAAAAAGTCGATGAAGCCCTGTCAGGCCGCTTTGAAAGACGCGGGTCTGTCGGCTGGTGACATTGATGAGGTTGTTCTGGTCGGTGGTATGACCCGGATGCCGAAAGTCATCGAAGAGGTCACCAAATTCTTCGGTAAAGAGCCGCACAAGGGTGTGAACCCGGACGAAGTTGTTGCCATGGGCGCCGCCATTCAGGCCGGTGTTCTGCAGGGCGACGTCAAGGATGTGGTTCTGCTGGACGTGACCCCGCTGTCGCTGGGGATTGAGACGCTGGGTGGCGTGTTCACCCGCCTGATCGACCGCAACACGACTATTCCGACGAAAAAGTCTCAGGTCTTCTCGACCGCCGAGGATAACCAGAACGCCGTGACTATTCGCTGCTTCCAGGGTGAACGCGAAATGGCCGCGGACAACAAGATTCTGGGTCAATTCAACCTCGAAGAAATCCCGCCCGCTCCGCGCGGAATGCCTCAGATCGAGGTGACTTTTGACATCGACGCCAACGGCATCGTCTCGGTTTCGGCCAAGGACAAAGGCACCGGCAAAGAGCAGAAGATCACCATTCAGGCATCGGGTGGTTTGTCGGACGAAGATATCGACAAGATGGTCAAGGACGCCGAAGACAACGCCGAGGCGGACAAGGAACGCCGCGAGCTGATCGAGGCAAAGAACCAGGCGGAAAGCCTGATTCACTCGACCGAAAAGTCCGTCGAAGAGCATTCGGACAAGGTCGATCCGACAACCGTCGAAGCCATCGAACTGGCCATTGCGGCGCTGAAGGACGAGCTGGAAACCGAGAATGCCGACAAGATCAAGTCGGGCATCCAGAACGTCACCGAAGCGGCGATGAAGCTGGGCGAAGCCATCTACAAGTCACAAGCCGAAGAGGCCGAGGACGAGCCCGCAGCAGCAGATGCTGCACCGGGTGAGGATGACATCGTCGATGCCGAATTCGAAGATCTGGACGACGAAAAGCGTAACTAACGGGAAACCGGCCCGATTACGTTGAGACATAAGGAACCACTGATGTCAAAACGCGACTACTACGACGTGCTCGGCGTGACCAAGGGCGCATCGGCAGACGAGATCAAAAAGGGCTTTCGCGCGAAAGCCAAGCAACTGCACCCGGACCGGAACAAAGACAACCCGGACGCCGAATCGCAGTTCAAAGAGGCGAATGAGGCCTATGACGTTCTGAAAGACGCAGAACGCAAGGCCGCGTATGACCGTTTCGGCCATGCCGCGTTTGAAAATGGCATGGGCGGCGGTGGCCGTCCCGGCGGTTTTGGCGGACAGGGTGATTTCTCAAATGCGTTTTCGGATGTGTTCGACGATCTGTTCGGCGATTTCATGGGCGGCCAGCGTGGCGGTGGCGGCGGACGCCGCGCCGCGCGCGGTTCGGACCTGCGCTATAATTTGCGTGTGTCGTTGGAAGAGGCGTTCGGAGGTCTGCAGAAAACCATCAATGTCCCAACAGCGGTTGCGTGTTCCTCGTGCGAGGGCAGCGGTGCAGAAGGTGGAGTTGAACCCACCACCTGCCCAACCTGTTCCGGCATGGGCAAGGTGCGCGCACAGCAGGGTTTCTTTACCGTCGAACGCACCTGCCCGACCTGTTCGGGAATGGGTCAGATCATCAAAAACCCCTGTAAATCCTGTCAGGGTGCGGGACGCGTTGAAAAAGATCGCGCGCTGTCGGTCAATATTCCTGCCGGTGTCGAAACAGGAACCCGTATCTGTCTGGCGGGCGAAGGCGAGGCTGGAATGCGCGGAGGACCTCCGGGTGATCTGTACATTTTCGTCGAGGTCTCGGACCACAAACTGTTCGAACGCGACAGTGTGAACCTCTATTGCCGCGTGCCGGTCAGCATGGCCAAAGCGGCGCTGGGCGGTTCGATCGAAGTGCCCACCATCGACGGCGGCCGCAGCCGCATGCAGATACCCGCTGGCAGCCAATCGGGTCGCCAGATGCGCCTGCGCGGCAAGGGCATGCCCGCCCAGCGCGGGGGCGGAGTTGGCGATATGTTCATCGAGATGGCCGTCGAGACGCCAGTCAATCTGACCAGCCGGCAAAAAGAACTGCTGCGCGAATTCGACGATCTGGGCGAAGACAACCACCCGGAATCCAAAAGCTTCTTTTCATCCGTGAAATCCTTTTGGGATGGGATGAAAGGCTGAGACCAGTGAACGGGGGCTCTGCCCCCGCCGCAGCAGGCTGCGACTCCCCCGAGGTATTTCTAGCCAGATGAAGCAGGGGATCCGATCTTCATCTGGTCCCAAATACCTCGGAGCGCGAGGCAGAGCCTCGCAATTTTTTCCCTTTTATCTTGCCGCGTGACCTGGCCTTATCTCCTGACCGGATGTGGCAATACGGCACGCTGATTAATCCTTGATTATTGCCAATCCACCTGAGATTGTCGCGCCAACCGTTGGGGTGCCCTGTCTGGGGCTGAGAGACGCGACTGCGTTAACCCATCGAACCTGATCCGGGCAATACCGGCGGAGGGAACGGTCTTATACGAACAGACGTTTTCCAGCCGTGCGTTGTCCAAACAGATGGAGCAACGACATGGCGCATATTGCGTTGACAATCGCAGGGTCCGATAGCGGCGGCGGAGCTGGAATTCAGGCCGATCTCAAGGCCATGTCGGCGCTGGGCGTTTATGGTGCCAGCGTGATTACGGCGGTGACGGCCCAGAACACGCGGGCGGTGACGGCAGTTCATGGTATCCCGCTGGACGTTGTTTCCGCGCAGATCGAGGCGATTCTAACCGATCTTGATGTCGGAGCGATCAAGATCGGCATGCTGGCAACGCCCGAGATTATTCGGACCGTCGCCACCAGCCTTTTGGCCTACGAAGGCCCCGTCGTGCTTGACCCGGTGATGGTTGCCAAATCCGGTGATGCCTTGTTGCAGCAGGACGCGGAGCGGACCTTGCGTGAGGTTTTGGTGCCGCGTGCCACGGTGCTGACTCCGAACCTGCCCGAGGCGGCTTGTTTGCTGGGCAGCCCGGTGGCGGAAACACCACAAGAGATGGCGGAACAAGGGCTGGCGTTGTGCGGGTTCGGCGCCGGTGCTGTCTTGATGAAGGGTGGCCACGCGTCCGGTGAGACATACCATGATTTGTTGATCGACCGCTCGGGCGTAATCGGTGAATTCAAAGCCCAGCGTAAAATTACACGGAACACCCACGGCACCGGATGCACCTTGTCTTCGTCCATCGCGGCAGGTCTGGCCACGGGGTTGGATCTGGTGCGGGCGGCGGAACAGGCGCATGGCTATTTGCAGGGTGCCATCGCACATGCGGATGAATTGCAGATCGGTGCGGGCCACGGACCTGTGCATCACTTTCACAAGGTCTGGCAGGCATGAGCGACTGGTCGGTCATCGGCGCTGGCGTGGCAGGCCTTGCTGTGGCAACCGAGTTGTCCGCTCGGGGGGCGTCGGTCACGGTCTATGACCCCGAGGGCTTGCCCGGCGCGCATGGTTGCTCCTGGTGGGCAGGTGGTATGCTGGCACCATGGTGCGAATTCGAAAACGCCGAAGAACCGGTTCTGCGTTTGGGTCAGCAGGTGATCAAATGGTGGGCGGACAAGACTGAGGTTGCGCATCGCGGCACCCTGGTCGTCGCGAACAAGCGGGACCTGCCGGATTTGCGCCGATATGGCCGCAGGACTGACGGGTTCTCAGACGTAGATCGCGCAGAAATCGCCGAATTAGAGCCTGATCTAGCCAGATTTACCAAGGGGCTGTATTTTGGGGGCGAGGCCCATCTGAACCCTCGAAAGGCGCTGCACGATCTGTGTCGCAACCTGCAGGATCAGGGCGTGAACATCCGTCAACAACCGGCGCCCGAGGGGCTTGGCAACACGGTTGATTGCCGTGGACTGGCGGCCCGCGACGCATTGACTGATTTGCGCGGGGTCAAGGGTGAGATGCTGATCATCCGCTGCCCGGATGTTGACCTGACCCGGCCCGTGCGTCTGCTGCATCCGCGAATTCCGCTGTATGTCGTGCCGCGCGGCGACGGGGTCTACATGTTGGGCGCAACGATGATCGAATCCGAGGATCGTGGCCGGATCACAGCCCGGTCGATGCTGGAAATGCTCAGCGCCGCTTATGCGTTGAATCCCGCCTTTGGTGAGGCCGAGGTGTTGGAAATCGGTGTCGATCTGCGCCCCGCATTCCCTGACAACTTGCCGCGCATCCGACGGCGCGGGCGGGTGATTTACGCCAACGGCCTTTATCGTCACGGCTATCTGCTGACCCCGGCGCTGGCGCAGGGCGTGGCCGATCTGGCGCTTGAAAACAGACATTCGGAGATGGTCGATGAAGATCGTGCTTAACGGCGAACCGCGCGAGGTTCAGGCCGCAACCCTGTCAGATCTGCTGGCGGAATGTGGTTTCACCGGCCGCGTCGCCACCGCCGTGAACGAGGAATTCGTGCCCTCAAGTCTGCGGGTCGGCCTGTTGTTAAAGGACGGCGACCGGGTTGAGGTTCTTTCACCGATGCAGGGGGGCTGAAGATGAAAACCTTCTACGGTACGCAATTGCCCAACCCGCTGATGCTGGGCACGGCGCAATACCCCAGCCCGGCAATCCTGGAACAGGCGTTTCGCGACAGTGGTGCAGGCGTGGCCACGGTTTCGCTGCGTCGCGAATCCGGTGCGGGGCAGACATTCTGGCAGATGATCCGTGAATTGGGCGTGCTGATCCTGCCCAATACGGCGGGCTGCCACACGGTGAAAGAGGCCGTTACCACCGCCCATATGGCGCGCGAGGTGTTTGACACCAGTTGGATCAAACTTGAGCTGATTGGCCACACCGACAGCCTGCAGCCGGATGTGTTTCAACTGGTCGAGGCTGCGCGCATCCTGACCGAGGACGGGTTTCAGGTTTTCCCCTACACAACTGACGATCTGATTGTCGGAGAGCGGTTGTTGGACGCCGGTTGCGAAGTTCTGATGCCCTGGGGCGCGCCCATCGGATCGGGCCGGGGGCTGAACAATGAATATGCTCTGCGCGCGATGCGGGCTGAATTTCCGGACATCCCGCTGGTGATCGATGCGGGGGTTGGCCTGCCCAGCCATGCCGCCCATGCGATGGAGTTGGGATTTGATGCGGTTTTGCTGAACACCGCAGTTGCGCGGGCGGGTGATCCCGCGGCGATGGCCAAGGCGATGGCTATGGCGATCGAGGCCGGGCAATTGGCCCATCAGGCCGATCCGATCGAGGCACGCGATATGGCCGAGCCGTCAACTCCGGTAATTGGAAAGGCCTTTCTGTCATGACTTTGGACCGGTTCTATCCAATTTTCGACCATTCCGACTGGCTGCGACGAATGCTGCCGCTGGGGGTTAAGCTGGTGCAGTTGCGCGTCAAGGATAGGCCGCGCGATGTGGTGCGCGAGCAAATCGCCATCTCACGCGATCTTTGCCGGGACCACGGCGCGGTGCTGGTGATCAACGATTACTGGCAAGAGGCGATTGAGGCCGGGTGCGACTGGATTCATCTGGGTCAGGAAGACCTGGATGAGGCTGATCTGAAGGCCATCCGCAAGGCAGGTCTGAAGCTCGGCGTGTCGACCCATGACGATGACGAACTAGAGCGGGTTCTTGCGATTAACCCCGATTATGTTGCGCTGGGGCCAGTTTACCCGACGATCCTGAAGAAGATGAAATGGCTCGAGCAGGGCCTGCCCCGCGTCACCGAATGGAAGGCCCGTGTCGGGGATGTCCCCTTGGTCGGGATTGGCGGCATGAGTGTCGAGCGTGCACCGGGTGTGCTGGCCGCCGGGGCCGATATCATCTCGGCAGTGACAGACATCACGCTGAACGCCGACCCCGAGGCTCGCGTGGCCCAATGGATCGAGGCCACGAGATGAGCCGCTATGCCCGCCAGACGATCCTGCCAGAGGTCGGCGCCGAAGGGCAGGCTCGCCTGGCCGCTGCCCGTATTCTGGTGGTGGGTGCAGGTGGGTTGGCCGCGCCGGTCTTGCCACTGCTGGCCGGGGCCGGGGTTGGGCATCTGACGATCATGGATGGCGACGTTGTTGCTATGTCCAACCTGCATCGTCAGACGATGTTTACCGAATCCGATTGCGGGCAACCCAAGGCAAAAATTGCTGCGCAGCGCTGCCGCGCACTGAACAGTGAAATCACAGTTGATGGCCTGACAGCACCTCTGACAAGCGCCGATGCGCCTGATCTGGTGGCGCAGGCGGATGTTGTTTTGGATTGCGCTGACAGCTATGCGGCCAGCTATACCCTGTCGGACATTTGCCTGAGACTGGCTAAACCGCTCATCAGCGCCTCGGTTCTGGGGTTGTCCGGCTACGTCGGTGGGTTCTGCGGTGGCGCGCCGTCTTTGCGGGCGCTGTTTCCGGACGCGCCTGACAGCGGGGCAAGCTGTGCAACCGCAGGCGTGTTGGGTCCGGTTGTTGGCGTGATCGGCGCCATGCAGGCGCAGATGGCGCTGAATGTCATTCTCGGCTTCGACCCGTCGCCGCTTGGGCAATTGGTGCAGCTTGACGGGCGCACTCTGCGCAGCACTACGTTCCGGTTTGACGATGCGCCGGAACCTGCGCGGCATTTCAGCTTTGTTTCAGCCAGCGAACTGACCGGCGCCGATCAAATTGTCGAATTGCGCGACGCAGTAGAGGCCCCCAAACCGGTTCACCCCCATGCGCGTCGGATAGCTCCGGAAAATCTGAACAAAATAGACACTAACACTACCCAAAGACTGGCCTTGTGCTGTGCAACCGGGCTGCGCGCTTGGCGGGCAGCGGAACACATTCAACCTGATTGGCCCGGCGAGATCGTTCTCGTCGCGGCGTCAACTTCATAAGCAAAAGGAAACGCGAAACATGAAAAAGCTGATCACAGCCATTGCCATGCTGGCCGCAACGCCGGCCCTGGCACAAGACAAGATGACCGTCCTGCTGGACTGGTTCATCAACCCCGACCATGGGCCGATCATCGTGGCGCAGGAAAACGGCTATTTCGCCGATCAGGGGCTGGACGTTGAAATCGTTCCACCCGCCGACCCGTCCGCGCCGCCGCGTTTGATCGCCGCTGGCCAGGCAGATCTGGCGGTGGCCTATCAGCCGCAGCTGCACCTGCAGATTCACGAGGGCTTGCCGCTGAAACGTGTTGGTACTCTGGTCGCCACACCTCTGAACTGTCTGCTGGTTCTTGAAAATGGCCCGATCAAAACACCCGCAGACCTGAAGGGCAAGAAAATCGGCTTTTCAGTCGCTGGTGTGGAAGAGGCCGTACTGACCAGCGTTCTAGGCAAATATGACGTTACGCTGGCTGATGTCGAACTGATCAACGTCAACTTTTCGCTTGGCCCGTCGGTCATGTCGGGTCAGGTGGACGCCGTCATCGGCGCCTACCGGAACTTTGAACTGAACCAGATGGATATCGAAGGTGAGCCGGGTCGCTGTTTCTATATCGAGGAAGAAGGCGTGCCGTCTTATGACGAACTGATCTACATCGCCAACCCAGAGACCATGGATGCCGACAAGATCGCCCGGTTCCTGGCCGCGACTGAAAAGGCGACACAGTTCATTGTCAACAACCCGGAAAAAAGCTGGGAAATTTTCGCCGGTACCTCGCCTGAACTGCAGGACGAACTGAATTCCCGCGCCTGGGTTGATACGCTGACCCGGTTCGCATTGCGCCCGGCGGGATTCGATGCGGGCCGGTATGCGCGGTTCGAACAATTTCTGTTTGACAGCGGCATGATCGACAGCATCTACCCGGTCAGCGCCATCACCGTCGATGTGACGGCACAATGAGCGAGTATGGTAAGGCATTCGCGCTGATGCGCGATGCGCACAAGGGCCGTGGCGGGATTACACCCACCACGCGTTTGTCGAAGGTTTGAAAGACGGAACGCTTCCTCGTGAGGCGTTCCTGCACTACCTGCGGCAGGATTACGTGTTTCTGATCCACTTCGCGCGCGCCTGGGTGCTGGCGGTGGTGAAATCGGAAACCCACGCGGAAATGCTTGTCGCTGTGGGCACTGTGAACGCTCTGGTCGCCGAGGAAATTCAGCTGCATGTCGGGATCTGCGAGGCAGCCGGGATCTCGCAGGACGAGCTGTTTGCCACACCAGAGCGGGCCGAGAATCTGGCCTATACCCGCTTTGTGCTCGAGGCCGGATATAGCGGTGATCTGCTCGACCTGCTGGCAGCCTTGGTGCCCAGCGTCATTGGCTATGGTGAGATTGGTACGCGACTGGCGTCCGAGGCAACGTCCGACACCTATCATGACTGGATCGATACCTATGCCGGTGACGACAACCTAAGTGTATGCAAAGCGGTTGGAGCATTTCTGGATCAGGCTCTAACACAGCGTCTTGGAGCGGATTTCGAAACCTCTCCGCGTTGGGATCGACTATGCCGAACCTTCCGCACGGCCACCGAGCTTGAGGTTAATTTTTGGCAGATGGGCCTGACCCCGTGACCCCGGCGCCTGACCTGACTATCAGCGGCTCGGCGGCCATCGACGGCGCGATCTTGTTTGCGCCGCTGACCCTGACCGTTGCGGCCGGCCAGTGGACTTGCTTGCTGGGCGGGTCGGGCGTTGGCAAAACCACGGTTCTGCGCCTGATTGCCGGGCTTGGGACCGGGGCGGAATTTTCCGGGCAAATCACGGCCAGCGATGGCCAGCCGGTTGCCGAACGCGTCGCCTATATGGCGCAGGACGACTTGCTGCTGCCATGGGCGAGCGTCGCGCAGAACGTCTCGCTGGGGGCCCGGTTGCGCGGTGAAAAGCCCGATCTTGACCGCCGAAATCGCCTGATTGCGCGGATGCGCCTGCAGGATCACATGAACAAGAAGCCCGCCGAACTGTCCGGTGGCCAACGTCAGCGCGTGGCTCTGGCCCGCACCTTGATGGAGGATCGCCCGATCCTGCTGCTGGACGAGCCGTTCTCGGCCCTTGATGCACGAACCCGGGCGGATATGCAGGATTTGGCGGCTGAGGTCCTGCGGGGCCGTACCGTTCTGCTGGTCACGCATGATCCGGGTGAGGCCGCGCGGCTGGGTCAGTCGATTGTTGTCATGACACAGCACGGGCTGACGCCGTGCCAGCCGCCGCGCGCCCAGGCGCCACGCAAAGTGGATGACCTTGAAACGCTTGAGGCTCAGGGCGCGTTGCTGCGCCTGCTGCGCGAGGATGCGGCGTGAAGTATCTGTCCGGTCTTGCCGCAACTCTGTTTGCCCTTGCCATATGGCAGGCGGTGGTCACGCTGACCGACTTGCCAAGGTTCATTCTGCCGGGGCCTGCGCTGGTCGCGGAAACCTGGTGGCATAACCGCTGGCTGATTGCCGAACACACATGGATCACCGGCGTCGAGGTTGTCATTGGGTTGGCCTGTGGCACGGTGTTGGGGGTTGTCACCGCGCTGCAACTGGCCAATTCGCGTGCGGCGCGGGTTCTGGTGCAGCCGATGCTGGTCTTTACACAGGCGCTGCCGGTTTTTGCGCTTGCACCGCTTTTGACACTGTGGCTGGGCTATGGATTATGGTCCAAAGTGGCGATGGCAGTGCTGATCATCTATTTTCCGATCACTTCGTCCTTCTTTGACGGTCTGATGCGGACGCCGCCCGGCTATCTTGATCTGGCGCGTACCATGCAGGCCAGCCAGCGATCCGTTCTTTGGCATATTCGCATTCCCGCCGCGTTGCCCTCGCTGGCCTCGGGGCTGCGTCTGGCGGCGGTCTATGCCCCGATCGGGGCGGTGATTGGCGAATGGGTCGGGTCGTCAAAAGGTCTGGGCTATCTGATGCTGCTGGCCAACGGGCGGGCCAAGACCGATCTGATGTTCGCGGCGATGCTGACGCTGGGCGTGTTTTCGGTCCTGCTGCACATGATCATCCGCCGTTTGACGGCGCGCATGGCCGGTGAAGCCCGTTAACCAATCAGAAACTGATTCTGCGCCAGTCTGGGGGCATGACTCAGGACGCCTTTGCCGAAGCCCCGATGCTGTTTGAAACGGATGAAGCCCCGGTGCAGCCGCTGCCGTCGGGGCGATTGCCATCCTACATCAAGGATCACCGCAAACGCCTGCGCGAACGGTTCATGTCCGGAGGCTCGGCGGCGATGCCGGATTATGAGCTGTTGGAGCTGGTCCTGTTCCGCTCGATCCCGCGGCAGGATGTGAAACCTCTGGCGCGGGCGTTGATGGACGCGTTCGGCGATTTCAACCGGGTGCTGACTGCGCCCGAAGAACGGTTGCGCCAGATCAAGGGTGTTGGAGACACTGTGATCACTGACCTGAAAATCCTTGAGGCCTGTGCCCATCGCATGGCCCGCGCGCGGGTGATGCAGCGGCATGTGATCTCGGGCTGGGATGCGCTGCTGGATTATTGCCACACCACGATGGCCCATCGCGAGACCGAGCAGTTTCGCGTGTTCTATCTGGATCGCAAGAATGTCCTGATCGCGGATGAGGAACAGGCCAAAGGAACGGTTGATCACGTGCCGGTTTATCCGCGCGAGGTCGCCAAGCGCGCGCTTGAGCTGAACGCCTCGGCCCTGATTGTCGTGCATAATCATCCGTCGGGCGATCCGACACCGTCGCAATCCGATATCGACATGACCAACCGCATTCAGGACGCCTGCACGGCACTTGGGCTGACCCTGCATGATCATCTGATCATCGGCAAATCGACGGAGCTGAGCTTTCGCGCGCAAGGGTATTTGTGAGCGCTACTGTACCCAGACTTCGACCCTGCGATTGACCTTTTTGCCCCATTCCGTGTCATCGCAGGCCATGGGCATCGCCTCTCCGAACCCGTCGACGGTTAGTTCGATACTGTCCGGAATGGCGGTTTCGACGGCGGCCAGCACCGCATTGCGCACAGTGTTTGCGCGCAGTTTGGCGATACGGGCATTTGACGCCGCAGGCCCATCCCCGTCGCTGAACCCGACAAAGGCCAGTTTGCGTGCCTCAAACATCCCGCCTTCCAGCGCCTGCGCCAGATGCAGAATGTTTGACCGCGACTGGGCGTCCGGGCGTGATGAACCGGGTTGGAACCGGAACGAAAGTGACAGGCGCGACATCGGACGCAGAGTTTCGATCATGCGCTGCAACTCCTCCAGCCCGACCTCGGCTCCTCCCGTTGCAATGGCGTTGGCCAGCCGGTCGCCCTGTAACCCGACGCGCGTTGTTTCCGGTTCCTGATCGACCAGCCCAGCGTGGCGGATCACCATTTGTGCCGCCGGGCTTTGGGTATAGGCCAGAAATTGGCGCGCAATCCGGGGCAGGCGATGCTGTGGCAGATACAGGAACATAGGCGCGGTCAGCGGGTAGTCTTCGGTC
>CAXXPZ010000003.1:0-41534 GCA_963422555.2 uncultured Ruegeria sp. | reverse complement strand
CAGCTTCTTTGATCGGATCGAGCCGAACTTTACCAAGGGCGGCAAGTACGAGAAATACTTTCCCATCTACGAGATGGTGGAAAGCTTTATCTACACGCCGAAAACGGTGACGTCCGTCGCGCCACATGCGCGGTCCTATGTGGATATGAAACGGATCATGACCTATGTCGTGATCGCGACGATCCCCTGTATTCTGTGGGGGATGTACAACACTGGCTATCAGGCCAATTCCGCGATTGCGGCGTTGGGGCCGGACTCGGCCACCGGATGGCGGATCGCTCTGTTGCAGATGTTCGGCATCTCGCTGGACCCGTCCAGCATATTTGCCAATGTGATGCACGGGCTGATGTATTTCCTGCCAATATATATCGTCACGCTGGTCGCAGGCGGCATATTCGAGGTGATCTTTGCCACCGTCCGCGGCCATGAGGTGAACGAGGGATTCCTTGTCACCTCAATGCTTTACACGCTGATTATGCCCGCGACCGCGCCGTTGTGGCAGGTGGCACTGGGGATCATCTTTGGCGTTGTGATCGGTAAGGAAGTTTTTGGCGGGACCGGCAAAAACTTCCTCAACCCGGCATTGGTCGGGCGCGCGTTCCTGTATTTTGCCTATCCGGCGAACATGTCCGGTGACACGGTCTGGACCACGGTCGACGGATTCTCGGGCGCGACAACCCTGTCGGTTTCGGCCTCGGAAGGCTATCAGGCGCTGGCGGCAGAGGGCATCACCTGGTGGAACGCCTTTTTCGGTCAGATTCAGGGCAGCATTGGTGAAACATCGACGCTGGCCTGCATGATCGGTCTGGCGTTCCTGCTGATGACGCGGATCGCCAATTTCCGTCTGATCATCGGCTGTCTGGCGGGCACCATCGGCTTAACCTTGCTGCTGAACCTGATCGGGTCGGACACCAATCCGATGTTCGCGATGCCGTGGTACTGGCATGTGGTGATTGGCGGCTATGCGTTTGGTCTGGCCTTTATGGTGACCGAGCCGGTTTCGGCCAGCCACACCAATATGGGCCGCTATATCTATGGCGCGCTGATCGGTGTCATGGTTGTGATGATCCGTGTGATCAATCCGGCCTTTCCCGAAGGCATGATGCTGGCCATTCTGTTCGGCAATGTCTTTGCGCCGCTGATCGACTATTTTGTCGTACAGGCCAACATCAAACGGAGGGCGCGTCGCCATGTCTGATCCGCAACCTCAAGAACCCAAAGGCGCGATTGCCCGGTTCCTGGCAGCCTCGCCGGATTCGGTTGGCAAGACCATCTTTATCGCTGTTGCCGTCTGTCTGGTGGCCTCGATGGTGGTGTCTGCCGCAGCTGTCAGCCTGCGCCCTGTGCAGGATGCCAACCGCCTGAAAGACAAGCAGGTCAACGTTCTGCAGGTGGCCGGTGTGTATGAGCCCGGCGTCGACGTTACCCAAGCCTTTGCCGCGTTCGAGCCGCATGTGCTGGAACTGGAAACCGGAGCATTTGTCGACGATCAGTTCGACCCGACCACGTTCGACGATCTGGCCGCCGCCAGCGATCCCGAGTTGAGCGTCGTGCTGGATGACGATCCCGCAGGGATTGGCCGCAAGTCGAAATACCGCGTGATCTATCTGCTGCGCGACGATGCGGGCGGGTTGGACAAGATCGTCCTGCCGCTGCACGGCTATGGGCTGTGGTCCACGCTGTACGGCTTTATCGCACTGGAAAACAACGGCAACGACATCTTCGGTCTGCAATTCTATCAGCACGGCGAGACGCCGGGCCTCGGAGCCGAGGTGGACAACCCGCGTTGGAAATCGCTGTGGAACGGCAAAAAGTTGCGCGATGATGCGGGCGATCTGCAGATCACCGTGTCCAAATCGCAGCCCGCTGCCGGGGCCGATTTCTACATCGATGCGCTGGCCGGTGCCACGCTGACCTCGGTCGGTGTCGATAACCTGGTGAAATTCTGGATGGGCGATTCGGGTTACGGCCCGTTCCTGGCCAAACTGCAAGCAGGAGAGTTCTGATGTCCCAGACAAGAAAAGAGCTTTTGGTCGACCCGCTTGTCGACAACAACCCAATCACCCTGCAGGTGCTGGGCATCTGTTCGGCGTTGGCGGTGACATCGTCGCTGCAGGTGTCGATGGTGATGGCGCTGGCGGTGATTTTTGTGACGTCCTTCTCGTCCTTCTTCATCTCATGCCTGCGTAATCAGATCCCCGGATCGATCCGGATCATCGTGCAGATGGTGATCATCGCCTCGTTGGTGATTTTGGTCGACCAGATCCTCAAGGCCTATGCGTTCGAGATCTCGAAAACCCTGTCGGTTTTTGTTGGACTTATCATCACCAACTGTATCGTGATGGGCCGGGCCGAGGCGTTTGCGATGAAGAACCCTCCGGTTGCTTCTTTCATCGATGGTGCGGGCAACGGCATGGGCTATGGCCTGATCCTGCTGCTGGTCGGCTTTATTCGCGAGATGTTCGGCGCCGGGTCTCTGTTCGGCTTTACGATCCTGCCGACCGTGAACAATGGCGGCTGGTACGTGCCAAACGGCATGCTGCTGCTGCCGCCGTCGGCATTCTTTATCATCGGTCTGATCATCTGGGCCTTCCGCACATGGAAGCCGAACCAGGTCGAAGAGCGTGAATACAAAATCCAGCAGGTAGAGGCGCACTGATGGAAGGGCTTATCTCTCTGGCCGTAAAGGCCATCTTTGTCGAAAACCTTGCGCTCAGCTTCTTTCTTGGCATGTGTACCTTCATCGCCGTGTCCAAGAAGATTTCGACCGCGCTGGGTCTGGGGATTTCGGTGATGGTGGTGCAGGCCATCACCGTGCCGACCAACAACCTGTTGCTGACCTATCTGCTAAAGCCGGGCGCGCTGGCTTGGGCGGGGTTTCCGGATGTCGATCTGACCTTCCTTGGTCTGATTTCCTATATCGGCGTGATCGCGGCGATGGTGCAGATCCTTGAGATGATTCTGGATAAGTATTTTCCCGCCGCTTTACAACGCGCTTGGGATTTTCCTGCCGCTGATTACAGTGAACTGCGCCATTCTCGGTGGCTCACTGTTCATGGTCGAACGGGATTACAACTTTGCCGAGGCCGCGACTTATGGCATCTCGTCGGGCTTTGGCTGGGCGCTGGCGATCACCGCAATGGCGGGCGTACGGGAAAAGCTGAAATATTCCGACATTCCCGATGGTCTACAGGGTCTGGGCATCACCTTCATCACCGCAGGTCTGATGGCGATGGCCTTCATGTCCTTCTCGGGCGTGAAACTGTAAGGAGGGGCCAATGGAAACTTTTAGCTTAGGCGTCATCCTTTTCACCCTGATCGTGGTCGCACTTGTGGCTGTCATCATGGCCGCGCGTTCGCGGCTGGTGTCGACCGGTGACGTGAACATCACCATCAACGGTGAAAAAACCATTTCGGTCCCTGCAGGCGGCAAGCTGTTGCAGACGCTGGCGGCCGAGAAACTGTTCGTCCCCTCCGCTTGCGGAGGCGGTGGTACCTGCGCCCAGTGCCGGGTGCGCGTGCATTCCGGTGGCGGTTCGATCCTGCCCACCGAGGAAAGCCACATCACCAAGCGTGAGGCGTCTTGCGGCGACCGCCTGTCCTGTCAGGTGGCGGTCAAGCAGGATATGGAGATCGAGGTCCCGGAAGAGGTCTTTGGAGTCAAGAAATGGGAATGCACCGTTCGGTCGAATGAAAACGTCGCGACCTTCATCAAGGCGCTGACGCTGGACCTGCCCGAAGGCGAGGATGTGAATTTCCGCGCCGGTGGCTACATCCAGATCGAAGCGCCGGTGCATCAGCTGGCCTATACCGATTTCGACGTCGAGGAGGAGTATCGCGAGGATTGGGACAAGTTCAATCTTTGGCAGTATAAATCCACCGTGGCCGAGCCAATCGAACGTGCCTATTCCATGGCGAACTACCCGGATGAAAAGGGCATGATCATGCTCAACGTTCGCGTGGCCTCGCCACCGCCAGGGTCCGAGGGTATCCCCGCCGGTCAGATGTCGTCCTACATCTTCAACCTGAAACCGGGTGACAAGGTCACAATCTCGGGTCCGTTTGGCGAATTCTTCGCACGTGATACGGGAAAAGAGATGGTGTTCGTCGGTGGCGGTGCCGGGATGGCCCCGATGCGCAGCCACATCTTTGACCAGCTCAAACGCCTGAACTCTGATCGCAAGATTTCGTTCTGGTACGGTGCGCGGTCCAGGCGCGAGATGTTCTTTGTCGAAGATTTCGATACGCTGGCTGCCGAGAACCCGAATTTCGAATGGCATGTGGCGCTGTCCGATCCGCAACCCGGCGATGACTGGGACGGCTACACCGGCTTCATCCACAACGTGCTCTATGACGAATACCTCAAGAACCACCCGGCACCTGAGGATTGCGAATACTACATGTGCGGCCCGCCGATCATGAACCAGTCGGTCATCAACATGCTGCTGGAAATGGTTGTGGACCGCGAAGACATCATGCTCGACGATTTCGGCGGGTAGAAGAACGAGAAACCGGCGCTGAGTGCGCCGGTTTTTCAACTATTGGAGAACATTCAGGCCGGGATTTTATAGTAGTCCCGATACCACGCGACAAATTTTTCCATTCCGGACCGAATGTCCGTCTTGGGTTTGTACCCCGTGAGTTCCTGCAACAATGTTGTATCCGCCCAGGTCGCAGGTACGTCGCCTTTTTGCATCGGCATGTAGTTTCGAACTGCCTTTTTGCCCAAGGCATCTTCGATAGCTTCCACAAAATCCAACAGTCGGACCTTATCCGAGTTTCCGATGTTGACGACCCGATAAGGTGCCACTGGTGACAGGCTGTCGCCTTCGGTTATTTCATCTCTGTTTGCGGGGCGAACGGGAACCGCATCGATCAACAGGCGAATTCCCTGCGCAAGATCGTCAACATAGGTGAAATCGCGGTACATGTCCCCGTTGTTGTAAATGTCGATCGGACGGTCGTTCAGAATTGCATCCGTGAACTTGAAATAAGCCAGATCGGGGCGTCCCCAGGTTCCGTAGACGGTAAAGAACCGGAACATCGTGGTCGGCAAATTCCAGAGATGAGCGTAGGAATGGCCCATCGCCTCGTTCGCCTTCTTGGTGGCGGCATAAATCGTCAGTTGATTGTCGGCCTTTTCAACCTCGTTAAACGGCATCTCTTCGTTCGCGCCATAGACCGACGAGGTCGAGGCCATCAACAGGTGGTCGACCTTGTGCTGGCGGGCGATCTCCATCACGTTGAATGTGCCGACAACATTAGACTCGATATAGCTGCGCGGGTTTTCCAAGCTGTAGCGCACACCGGCTTGGGCAGCCAGATGCACGATCACGTCGGGTTTGAATTCATCTGCCACTTGCACCAGCCGATCATAGTTTTCCAGCATGTCTTCGGTGGCTGAAAATCCGGGGTTCTGCAGCAGCATCTGATGACGGCGCTGTTTCAGGGTAACGTCGTAATAGTCGGTCATTCCGTCGAAACCGTGGACCCGAAACCCTTCGGACAAAAGCAGCCTGGCCAGATGAAAGCCGATGAATCCTGCCGTGCCCGTGATTAATACCCGTTTCATATGCCTCATTTCCGCAATTTAGCTCCTCCCTCCTCAGGATACGTTCAGTGACGGATCGTCAAGCGGATTTTCGGCAATTCGTTGTTGATGGGCTAGGGCACTGTGTTGACCTTGCTGTTGCGCAGGGCAGCCTCCATCGGATTTGGCGATTGCCGCGCACGAAATGGCGGGGTAGGGATCAGAGCAGATGGTAACCGGATGGATCAAAAATCTGTTCTCTGCGCCACGGGAACAGGATCAGGGTGCCGCGCTGTCTACGCTTGCGCCAGCGGAACGGTTTTATGCCGTTGGAGACATTCACGGTCGTCTGGACCTGTTGCAGCGACTATTGGCGACACTGGATACTGATTGCCCGCTTGTGTTCGTCGGGGATTACGTCGACCGGGGCGAATACAGCGCTCAGGTCCTTCGCCATCTGCGCCATCTCAGCGCGAACAGGGATCGTCAAGTGATCTGCCTGATGGGCAATCACGAGGACATGCTGCTGCGGTTTCTGGACGATCCCGAAGGGATGGCCCGTATGTGGTGGCATAATGGTGGTCAGCAGACGATGACCTCATTCGGGATAGCCGCAGGGTCGACGTCCACGGACGAGGTGAACAAGATTGCTGACAGGTTGCGGCAAGAGATGGGCCAGCCGCTTTTGGACTGGATGCAGGACCGGCCGCTGACCTGGACCAGTGGCAACGTCACAGTTGTACACGCCGCGCTTGATCCAAGCAGTCCGGTCGATGCGCAAAACAGACATGCCTGTCTGTGGGGGCACCCGCGCTTTCCGACTCAGCATCGCAAGGACGGTCAATGGGTCGTGCACGGTCATACGATTGTGACCGATCCCAAAGTCGAGAACCGTGTGGTTTCGATAGATACCGGGGCCTTTGCGACCGATCACCTGACCGCAGCCGAGATTTCCACGAGGCAAATCCGGTTCCTGTCGACAGACCGGAATGGCGTCAGTCGTTTTTGAGAATGTCCCGCAATTGCAGGTCAGCCGACGATCATCTGCTTCATTCTCAGGGCTTCATATTCCAGTTCTTTCAACCGGAAATGCACCACATCGCCAATGGTGATGACGCCCCGCAGATTGCCATCGCTCATCACCGGCATATGGCGAAAACGCCCTTCGGTCATGGTTTTTAGAACATCGTTCAGCGGGTCATCGGGCGTGCAGGTCTGAACGTCGCGGGTCATCAGGTCGTCAACCGATTGAGGCAGGGTCTGACCTGGCGTTTCGGCCATGCGCCTCACGATGTCCCGCTCGGACAGGATGCCCTGTAATGCGCCGTTCTGATCCGTCACCACAACAGCGCCAATGCGTTTGTCCCGCAAAATATCAACGACCGAATGGATGGTGTCAGCGGGTCGCACCGCAAAAACGGCGTCTCCTTTGCCCTCCAGCAGTTTGGCAACGGTCGTGTTTGTATGCGACAGGTTCGACTCGACTGACTGGCTGCGGGTGGCGGTACCGGCCTTGTCGCCACGTGTCGGTGGCTGGTAAGAGCTTGGGGCCATGGGCGGTCTCCTCCTACATGGGTTTTGGCTGTTCCTTCTACCTTATCGCAGGGGCGGGCTCTGTATAGGGTGCAATTTCGAAAACTGGCGCAACTCTGCCGCCTTACAGGGATTTTCAGCCATATGAACCAACTGTATCTAACCCCGCCATTGGCCGTGCTGATTTTTCTGGGCGTTGTCCTTTGCGGCCACAATTTCAGGCGCGTTTGGAAACAACAGGCCCCCGGCTGGCAGAAAAGGGCTTGGATATTCGGTCTGCCAGCGGCAGTGGGGTTGCTGGCCTTGGGTTTTTTGCCGCTGAAACTCTAGGCCCGGTTTGACTCTGATTGGGGGCGCTGGCATACGCCGGACACGGTTTTCCCAAGAGGTCACATGATGCGCCACCTGACTGCACTGGCTTTGACGTTTTTTGTATCCGGCTGTTGGTTCGACAAGGAACCGGATGTGGTGCGCCTGTCGGGCGAGACGATGGGAACCACCTTTGATATCACGGCAATCGGTAACGATCTGGACGAAAACGCGCTGGCGGCGTCGGTGCAAGAGACGCTGGCCGAGGTCAACGCCAAGATGTCCAATTGGGACGAGAATTCCGAGGTTTCGACTTTTTCCGCATCCACAAGCACTGAACCTGTGACGGTTTCCGATGAATTCGCACTTGTGATAGCGGCGGCGGACGAGGTGCACGACAAATCGGGCGGCGCGTTCGACGTAACGCTGGGCCCGCTGATCGAGATGTGGGGTTTCGGACCGCGCAAGCCTGAAGACCCGGTGCCGTCGGATGCAGAGATTCAGGTCGCCCTTGCGGCTGTTGGGCAGGACCGCCTGCTGACGCTGGATCCGGATGCGGGTACGTTGGCGAAATCCGACGCCGGTGTCGGGATCAACCTGTCGGCAATCGCCAAGGGCTATGGCATCGACGCTGTTGCGGCTTCGCTGGCCGAGGCAGGGATTGAAAGCTACATGGTCGAAATCGGCGGTGATCTGGTTGCCAAGGGCGAGAATGACAAGGGCGAAAGCTGGCGGATCGGTATTGAAAAACCCGAAACCGGGTCACAAAGCATTCAGTTGGTTGTTCCTGTGGCCGATCTGGGCATGGCAACGTCCGGCGACTACAAGAATTTTTTCGAACAGGATGGCGTACGGTATTCTCATATCATCGACCCCGTGACAGGTCGTCCGATCACGCATCGCACCACCTCGGTTACGGTTCTGGCCGAGAATGCGATGATGGCGGATGCCTGGGCCACTGCGATGCTGGCGCTGGGTCAGGAAGAAGGGCTGAAGCTGGCCGAAGAGCATAAACTTGCCGTGTATTTCATCTCGCGGGATGTGACAGCCGGCGAAGAAACCTATATCACGGTACATAGCAGTGCGTTCAAGGATGTGCTGGGCACCAACTGACAGGTAGGAACCGGGATGACCACTTTTATTCTGGCCTTTGGAATATTGCTGATCGTCATGGTTGGCATGTCGCTGGGCGTGATGCTGATGGGCAAGACCATCAAGGGCAGCTGCGGTGGCCTGAATGCGATTTCTGGTGCCGATAAATGCGTGGTGTGCCACAAGGATGTCGACCCCGATAGCCCGCTGCGGGATCAGTTGCAGTGCAAGCGTGCGAAAAAGATGCTGCAGCAGATGGAAGGCTAGGATACCAATTCTGGCATGACCAAAGCCAGAAACGTCCTTTTCATCATGTTCGATCAGCTGCGCTGGGATTACCTCAGCTGTTACGGACACCCGCATCTGCATACTCCCAATATCGATCGTTTGGCGGCGAAAGGCGTGCGGTTTACGCGCGCCTATATTCAGTCGCCAATTTGCGGCAGCTCGCGCATGTCCACTTATACCGGGCGCTATGTGCATTCGCATGGCGCCTCGTGGAACAATATTCCGCTAAAAGTAGGTGAGGTCACGCTGGGCGATCACTTGCGTAAGGCCGGAATGGACTGCTGGTTGGTCGGCAAGACCCATATGGCCGCTGATGCCGAAGGCATGGCGCGGTTGGGGCTAGAGCCTGACAGCGTGATCGGTGCACGCGTTGCGGAATGCGGGTTTGATGTGTTCGAACGCGATGACGGTTTGAGGGCCGAGGGACCCGATGGGTTCTACGACCCGGACGGGGCGAAAAAGTACAACCAGTTCCTGTCGGACAAGGGGTACGACAGCGATAATCTCTGGCACGACTTTGCCAATTCCGGTCTGGATGCCGATGGAAATGTTCTGTCAGGCTGGTTCCTGAAAAACTCGACCGAGGCTGCGAATATCGCCGAAGAGGACAGCGAAACCCCGTATCTGACCACCCGGGGCATGGAATTCATGCAAGGTCATGCAGGCCCGTGGTGCTGTCACCTGAGCTATATCAAGCCGCATTGGCCCTACGTCGTGCCTGAACCCTATGCCTCGATGTACGGGCCCGAACATGTGCTGCCCCCTGTCCGTTCCGAGGCTGAGCGTGAGGATGCGCATCCCGTACTCAGGGCGTTCATGGACACCAAGGTGGGTCAGGCGTTTTCACGTCAGGACATTCGCGAGGCCGTGATCCCGGCCTACATGGGCTTGATCAAGCAAGCCGACGATCAGATGGGGCGCCTGTTTGACTGGATGGAACAGACCGGGCGGATGCAGGACACGATGATCGTTCTGACCTCGGATCACGGCGATTTTCTGGGTGATCACTGGATGGGGGAAAAGACGTTTTTCCACGATGCGTCGACCCGGATGCCATTGATCATCTACGACCCGTCGCCCGAGGCTGACGCCACCCGTGGCGCCACCTGCGACGCGCTGGTCGAATCCATCGATCTGGCTCCGACCTTTGTCGAAGTGGCTGGTGGCGAGGGTGCAGGTCACATCCTCGAGGGGCACTCTCTGTTGCCGATCCTGCAGGGAAGTGCCACCGAAACACCGCGTGAATTCGCGATTTGCGAATATGACTATTCCGCTTCGCCGATTGCCCAAAAGCTGAATGCTTCGGTCCGGGATGCGGTGATGTTCATGGTTGCGACGAAAGAGTGGAAGCTGATCCATTGCGAAGGCGGACACCGTCCGATCCTGTTCGATCTGGCAAATGATCCAGACGAATTGATCGACCTTGGCAACAGCGCTGATCACGTCGAAATCATTGCCGAAATGTATGATCACCTCTTTGCTTGGGCACGTCGTCCGTCGCAACGCACCACGCGGTCAGAACAGCAGCTGACCGATATGCGCAGCAAAAGCGGGGGCACCGGTATCATGATCGGTATCTACGACGAAAACGACGTGCCGCTGGAGCTGACGGTCAAATACCGGGGCCGCAAGGCGCAGCCTTACAAGTCGTATTTGGACAAGGAAGATTAAATCTTCCGAACTCCGGCCAAAAGGCGGTTCACCCCTGCGCGGGGCGGGGGTAGAAGAAGGGCCAAGAGCAGTAGCCGGAGAGTTTTGATGACCGCCCCCAAACCCGTAGTTCTTTGTATTCTCGACGGTTGGGGTCTGTCCGACAGGACCGAGGCCAATGCACCCTTTCTGGCGGACACGCCGACATTTGACGCGATCATGTCCAAGGGGCCACACGCCCAACTGATCACCCATGGCCCCGATGTTGGCCTGCCCAGCGGGCAGATGGGCAATTCCGAGGTCGGCCATACCAATATCGGTGCAGGCCGCGTGGTTGCCATGGATCTGGGGCAGATCGATCTGGCGATCGAAGACGGCTCATTCTTCGACAATGCCGCCTTGCAGGCGTTTATAGCCACGGTGAAAGCTGCCGGAGGGGCCGCGCACTTGATGGGCCTGGTCTCGGACGGGGGTGTACATGGGCATCTGAACCACATTGTTGCTGCCGCCAAGGCCATCACGGATGCCGGCATCCCCGTCGCCCTGCACGCCATGACCGATGGGCGCGACGTGGCGCCAAAATCCGCGCTGACCTATGTTTCCGAGATGGAACAGCGTCTGCCGGACATGGCGCGCATCGTCACGGTTTGTGGTCGGTACTTTGCGATGGACCGCGATAACCGTTGGGAACGCGTGTCCGAGGCCTATGCCGCCATGATCAACGGGCAGGGCAGAATGGCCCAGACCGCAAAGGCAGCAGTTGATCAGGCGTATAACCTGTCCGAGACGGACGAATTCATCACTCCGACAGTTCTGGGCAAGTATGACGGCGTGCGTGATGGCGACGGGATCTTTTGCCTGAATTTCCGTGCCGACCGCGCCCGCGAAATCCTCCGCGCCGTCGCCGAACCCGGCTTTTCCGAGTTCGACACCGGCCCGCGACCGCAGCTGTCGGCATTGCTGGGCATGGTTGAATATTCCGACAGTCACAACACCTATATGACGACCGTGTTTCCCAAGCGGCACATCGTGAATACGCTGGGCGAATGGGTGGCCAAACAAGGTTTGCGCCAGTTTCGTCTGGCCGAGACGGAAAAGTATCCGCACGTGACCTTTTTCCTTAACGGTGGCAAGGAATCCCCCGAGGTGGGCGAAGATCGGTATATGCCAAAATCACCCAATGTGGCGACCTATGATTTGCAGCCTGAAATGTCCTCGGCCGAAGTGACCGCGAAATTTGTCGAAGCGATCGAGGCGGGTTACGACCTGATCGTCACCAATTATGCCAACCCGGATATGGTCGGTCATTCCGGTGATCTGCAGGCCGCGATCAAAGCCTGCGAGGCCGTCGATCAGGGTCTGGCGCAAGTGGTCGCCGCATTGAAACGGGCAGGGGGGGCGATGATCGTCACCGCCGATCACGGAAATTGCGAGATGATGGTGGACCCCGAAACCGGCGGTCCCCACACCGCGCACACGCTGAACCCGGTGCCAGTTGCTTTGGTCGGCGGACCAGCCGGCGCGGTATTGCGCGACGGACGCCTGTCTGATCTGGCCCCGACCATTCTGGCCCTGATGAGCCTGCCCAAGCCGGCGGAAATGACCGGAGAAAGCCTGATCTCATGACGCTGCGCGCGCTTTCACTGGTCGCCATGCTGTGCCCGGTCTGGGCCCATGCGCAAGGCGACCCGTCGCAAGCGGCGCTCGAGGCGGCAGCCTTGTTGGAACAGGCCTCAGTCGAGTTGACCGAGGCCGAAGGAGCGCGGGACCGGGTGCGCGCGCTGACCGAAACCATTCAGGCCTATGAGGCCGGGCTGTCGGCCATGCGCGACGGGCTGCGCCGCGCCGCCCTGCGCGAGGCGCAACTGACGGCCGAGTTGCGCGCCCGTGAAGAGGAAGTGGCGCAATTACTGGGGGTTCTTCAGACAATCGAAACCACCGCGCCGCCGGTTCTGATGTTGCATCCATCCGGCCCGCTGGGGGCTGCGCGCACCGGCATGATGCTGTCCGAGGTGACGCCCGGCCTTAACGCCCGTGCCCGGTCCCTGGCGCATGATCTGAACGAGGTGCAAACCCTGCGCAACCTGCAGCAAAACGCGGCGGACACGCTGACCGAGGGGTTGACCGGGGTGCAGGACGCGCGCACGCGGCTGAGCAAGGCCATCGCCGACCGCACCGACCTGCCGCGGCGCTTTGTCGAGGATCCCGTGCGAACCGCGATCCTGATTTCCTCGACCGAAACGCTGGACGGGTTCGCCAGCGGGTTGTCGCAGATTTCCGACGGAGAGATTGCGGATACGGATGCCGATATTTCAGACCGAAAGGGCAAGATCGACCTGCCGACCCAAGGCGTGACGCTGCACCGGGCAGGTGAGACGGATGCCGCAGGCGTGACGCGCCCCGGACTGGTTTTGGGCACACGGCCTCGTACGCTGGTCGTGTCGCCCACCGCCGCTACGATCCGGTATCGCGGACCGTTGCTGGACCTTGGCAACCTGATCATTCTCGAACCGCAGCCGGGTCTGCTCTTCGTCTTTTCGGGCCTTCAGGACGTCTATGGCCAGACCGGTCAAGTCATCCCCGAAGGCACGCCGGTCGGTCTTATGCCCGGAGAAACGCCGGGAATCGGCGCAATTATGTCAACAAGCGGTGATGGCACTGGAACTGACCGGTCAGAAACGCTCTATATAGAAGTAAGACAAGACAACAGCCCCGTGGATCCGGAATCATGGTTCCGGACGGACAAGGATGGATAAACGAGTATGAAAAAATTTGTGATGGCCGGTCTGGCCGGTACCGTGGCAGGGATAATCGCAACCACTCAGATTGCCGGACCCCTGCTGGCGCAGGAGGCGGAAAGCAAGGCCGACGTTTATCAGCAACTGGACCTGTTCGGCGATATTTTCGAACGCATTCGCGCGCAATATGTCGAAGAAGTTGAAACCGACGAACTGATCGAAGCAGCGATTGACGGCATGTTGACCTCGTTGGACCCGCATTCCAGCTATCTGTCGCCCGACGATGCCGAGCAGATGCGGGTGCAGACCCGCGGCGAGTTTGGCGGCTTGGGCATCGAAGTCACGCAGGAAGAGGGCTTTGTCAAAGTGGTTTCGCCCATCGACGAGACTCCGGCGGATGAGGCCGGGATCGAGGCGGGCGATTTCATCACCCATGTGGATGGCGAAAGCATTCTGGGCCTGACGCTGGATTCCGCAGTCGATTTGATGCGCGGCCCGGTCGGATCCGAGATCGTGATCACCGTCGTACGCGAGGGTGAGCCGGAACCCTTTGACATCACCATCGTTCGCGACACCATCAAGCTGACGGCAGTCCGCGCACGGACCGAAGGCACCAGCGTCGTGCTGCGTGTGACCACCTTTAACGACCAGACTTATCCGAACCTCAAGGAAGGTCTGGAAGAGCAGATCGACGAGGCCGGCGGCATCGAAAACGTCAATGGCATCGTGCTGGACCTGCGCAACAATCCGGGCGGGTTGCTGACCCAGGCCATCAAAGTGTCTGATGCGTTTCTGGACGAAGGTGAAATCGTATCGACCCGTGGCCGCGATCCGGCGGACGGAGAGCGGTTCAACGCCGCACCGGGTGATTTGTCGGCGGGCAAGCCGATTGTCGTTCTGATCAATGGCGGTTCGGCATCTGCATCCGAAATCGTGGCTGGTGCCCTGCAGGATCACAACCGCGCCATCGTCGTAGGTACCAAAAGCTTTGGCAAAGGTTCGGTTCAGACCGTCATGCCGCTGCGTGGGGATGGGGCGATGCGTCTGACAACGTCGCGCTATTACACGCCGTCGGGTCGTTCGATCCAGGCGCTTGGCGTCAGCCCGGACATCATCGTTGAACAGCCGCGCCCCGCACCCGCCAGCGAGGAAGAGGAAGAAAGCAACGCCCGTACCCGGTCCGAGGCCGATCTGCGTGGCAGCCTGAACAATGACAGCCTGAGCGAGGATGAAATTCGCCAGATCGAGGAAGACCGCGCCAAGGCCGAAGCAACCGCCGAACTGCGTGAGCAGGATTATCAGCTGGCCTATGCCATCGATATCCTGAAAGGTCTGTCTGCCTTCCGGCCAAACGGCCCGTCCCAGTAACAGTTGAGATATGCTAACAAAGGGCCGCGCCAGTCGCGGTCCTTTTTCTTTTCCGGGTCAGCCTTCGACCTTGTGCAGTTTATTCTCGTCCAGCATCCGCGCCAGCACGATCCCCGCCGAGACCGAAATGGTGGCAAAGACAAAGGCCATGTTCATACCACTGTCAAACGCTGTCGCGATGGCGGTTTTAACCTGCTCGACCTCGCCCGCACTCAGCTTTTGCATCACAGCCTTGGCGGAATCGGTGGAGAGTGACCCACCATTGATCGCCTTTTGATCCGCCTCAGACAGGTTGATGCCGGCCTCTGACAGGTGTTTGCGCAGACTGGACAGGCTGGTGACATACATGATCGCCGTGGCGCAGGCGACAGCGACCGCACCATAAACCAGGTGGGTCATAAAGCTCAGCCCACCGACCAGACCTGCGCGTTCAGGTTTGACCGCGCAAACCGCTGCAGTGCCCGACGGCCCCACCGTCAGCGTGGCACCCAGTCCGATCATCGCCATGCCCGGCAGGATTTGAAAATACCCAAGCCCTGACGGCATCACCACAATGCTGGCGGCACCCAAAGTGGCACAGACATATCCCCAGGTCAGCAATCTCTTGGGTCCAAAGTCATTATACAGCGTGCCCGAAACGATCGAGCCCACGGCCAGCAGAACCGTCAGCGGCGCCAGCCCCAGCGCGGACTGGAATACGGACCAACCCAGAACCTTTTGCATGTATTGCGGAAAATACAAAAGCGCAACAAACGCTGCCGCCACGTTGAACATATTCAGACCCAGCGTGATCAGAAACTGCCGGTTCTGCATCAGTTGCGGCAACAGCAGGGGCTCCTTCACACGCTTTTCGACCTTGGGGAACAGTACGAACAACACCGCGCTGACAAAGAACAACAGCAATACCGGACCCGAGATCCAGCCCCATTCCGCGCCCACATCAAGCGCATAAAGCAGCAGCAGAACAGCCAGTGACAGCACTCCCACCCCGGCAAAATCGATATGTTCGCCCGTCTTGTGCTTGGTCTCGCGCTCCATCAGCAACAGCGCTGTCACCATCGAGATGGAGGAAAAGACCACATTGGCCAGAAAGAACAGCCGCCAATCGCCGAAACTGACGGCTGCGCCACTGATCATCGGGCCAAAAACGTTGCCGGTGGTGACGCCTGCCAGAATCAGGCCCATGATCAGGGCTCTGTGTTCATTGCGCGATACTTTGGTGGCGCCAAAGGCCAGCGTGCAGGGCCAGACGCAACCGGCGCCGATCCCCTGTAGCGCCCGCGCCCCGATTAGATAATCCAGCCCCGGCGACACAAAACACAGGATCGAGGCAAACAGAAAGATCGACAGCCCGATGATCATCATCCTACGATGGCCAAACATGTCCCCCATGCGCCCTCCGGCGACCATGGTCATCGCAAAGAACAGGGCATAGATATTGAGAACCCATTGGGTACTGGTGATGTCGGCGTCAAAGCTGTTTTCGATTGCGGGCACCAGCATCAGGGCGCCGGTGAAATCAATTCCGATGCCAAAGGCTGTGACCATCAGGGCGATGACCTTGATGATACTCTTGCGTTCCATGGAGTCACTCGTTCTGTTTTGGAAAACTCATTGAGGCATGGAAACACCAAAAAAGATAGATTTTCTGCCTTGTTCCACCCGCTTGGTTTGGTGGCAATGGTGGGTCAGGGGTCAGTCCCGGGGCGCGTTTGACCGGCGAAACGCCCGTTTCAACATGTCGAGTTCAGCGCGCAGTAGCGCCACCTCGGCCCGTAGATCCTCGGCAGCGGGGGCACCGGCGATGATCGTGAAATCACCCAGTTTTTGGTTTGCCTTGGCATCGTGGATGAGGATGCAGTGAACCCCGTCCGACAGGGCCGCCATGGGCACCGGAACACGCAGGGTCCAGCCATCGCCATTCGGGCTCAGCTCAATATCCCCGATCTGTTCACCCAGATAATGTGCCTCGATACCGGGTTCGGCATCGGCGGTGATGTGGCCTTCCCACGTGGCGTTTTCGAACCGTGTCGGCGTCAGTGTCGTTTGCGTCATAACAGGTCCCCTACAAGTCGGCCCGGTGGTGGCGACAGAACGTCAGGTCCCGCAGTACAACCCGGTTCATCGCCGAGCGTTCCAGGATCAGATCCAGCCACAGTTTCTCTATCCGCCGTTCATTCAGTGTCAAATGCGCCAGATCGAAATCGACGGATGCTGCGGGGGCGGACAGATCAAGCGCGCGCAACACCTGTTCGGTATTCGGGCCGTGCTGAATGTTGAGGCGGGCAAATATCTGTGTCGGGCGTTCCGTTTCGATCAATGCGTCTACGCGCACCAGATGCTGGCGCGTCAGTCCGGCGGCCCCATCCATCGGCAGTTCGACGGATAGCGACAGGAAAGACCCGGTGAAGTCGAAGGTTTCGACGCCAAGGCTGAATGGCGCCAGGTCCTTGTCGCGGCGATTGCGTATCTGACGCAAGGCAATCTCGGCCAGCGGGCAGTCGTGAAACAAAGTCACTTGCCCGTCCATGCGGGCCTTGCGTGGTGCCGGGGCTAACTCCGGACGGGCCAGCGGCTCGCGCCACAGATCGGGGCGCCAGGACCAATCGGTACCAAGAGGCGTGGGAAACCGGGTAGATCCGATCAGAGGGCGCACCAGCCGCCCATCAGCCTTTTGGATCAACTGGTCCAGCCGCGCCCTGAGCTGCCGCGCCTCGTCACGCTGCCGCCGCAGGTCGGGCAGGGCGGCACGATCAACCTGCTGTCCGGCCCGAATCCAACGCGCCAGAATTCTGCGATTGAAATAGTGATCCAGAAATCTGCCCATGACCTCATTTTCCGAAACTGACCCCTCTTTAGTCAAAGACAACCGACGGGTTAAAGCCGTCTTTACACGATTGGTGGTGAAAGTATCCCAAAAGTGAACAGTTTCTGCTGGGTTACACTGTGTTGCACATCTTGCAATCACCTATTCTTGCATTAGGTTTGGCTGCCGCGTACCTTCAGCGCCTGCAGGCAATGTGCTGTCGGTGAACGCGGCCAAATACCCAAAACCAAAACAAGGCAGGGGCATGGAACCCACCCTATTTTCATTCATCTGGAAACATTCGAAAAAGCAGCAACTTGTATTGCTGTTTCTGACGGTTTTATCTTTTCCGTTGGCTCTATTCGTACATCGTATTGATGCTCATTCCAGCGAGGGCGCTGGCGAGGCAGTGCCTCGGGGTTGGGTTCTTCTGCAGGACTATGAGATGGAACCAGCGCAGATAGCTGGCAAGATATTTTGTGGCGATCCCCCGGCGGTTACCAATAAACCCCTTGAGGCGGGAGTGACGGTTGTTGACGTTTTGGATATGGAGTTCGCCGCGAACGCGTTCACCGGAAGACTGGTTGAGCGCTTCGTGGCTGACACACAGGGCGGCAGCACACGGCGGATAGCTGGTGCCCCCATCGGTCACCAGCAGTGCATCCTTGTCCATGACCGGCGCGAGAACCTCCCGCAGAGCGGCAGCATTGACCGCAGGCAGGACGGCACTAACGGTCGTGCCGGAGCGATCTGTCGCGACCAGAACCGGCACCTGCTCATCGGACAGGCCCCGCTTTGTTGCCTTGCCCCCGCGCTTTCGGGCCTTTCGGTCCGGCTTTTTTGCAGAGGATTTGCCTTCCGTGGCCCGTGTCCAAACACGATCCCCTTTGCGGCTTTCAAGAAAATAGGTTTCGTCGGCCTCGACAATGCCCTTCAGTTTTTCGGCGGTGGATTTGATCCCGGCAAGGAAGCGGTGTCGCCAGCGAAAGGCGGTGCTCCCGGCTATGCCACAGCGCTTTGCCGAAACTGCCACCGTATCGCCATTGGCGAGGCATTCGCTGAACGTCAGCCAAAGATCCTTGCGGTGCAGGCCGCTCAGTGGTGTACCCGTCACCGCTCCAAAGGTTCGATTGCAGGATCGGCAAAGATAGCGTTGCATTCCCCGCGACTTGCCATTGGCCACTGCACCGTGTGCGCCGCAATGCGGGCAGGTCCGGTCTTCTCCAACACCCAGATCAACTGCCGCAACCGAGGCTTCACCCGCTGGGCGACCGGCCAGAACCTCACCGACCTCTACTTTCTGCGCCTCGCTCAACGTGTCGACCTCCGACAACCAGGCAAGAAAGGCTTTCCGGTCCATAATGCGCATCCTCCTGTATTTCAGACAAAATATAACACATCAATACGATGTGCGAATAGAGCTTTTCCGTTTCTCTACGCCTCGCTTGAGCTGCCCAAGCAGATCATCAACGATGCGATTGGTGTGCCAACCAGCACGGTCAATGTATTCGGCTACACAGTTACGCAAGTGCAGTACCTGCTGATTCTGTGCTTTGCCTTTCTGGCCACGGTGATTGCCAGCGGGTTGATGAAGATGCGCATCAACACGATGAAAGGCATTTTGGCCGAGCGCATGTTGCGCCGGCTTCGGTTCACGCTGATCAGCCGGGCGATGCGGTTTCCGAAATCCTATTTTGCCGCCACCAGCCAGGGTGAACTTGTGTCGATGATCACGTCCGAGGCCGAACCGATGGGTGGCCTGATGGGCGACGCCATCGCGCAGCCGGTGTTTCAGTTTGGCCAGATGATGACGATTGTCACGTTTCTGTTCATGCAAAGCGTGTGGTTCGGGCTTGCCAGCATCGCGCTGATCCCTCTACAGGCCTGGCTGATTCCAAAATTGCAGCGCCAGATCAACCTGTTGAACAAGGACAGGATCCAAGAGGTCCGCCAGCTAAGCTCGGAAATCGGCGAGAGCGCCGCAGGCATAAGCGACCTGCGCACCAATGGCGGCTGGCGCTACCGGCTGGCGCAGTTCAGCCATCGCCTTGGCACCTTGTTCGAGATCCGGTTCAAGATCTACAACAAGAAATTCTTCATGAAATTCCTCAACAACCTGATCACGCAGATGACGCCGTTCCTGTTCTATTCGGTGGGCGGTTATCTGGCGATCACGGGTGAGGTCACGGTGGGCGCGCTGGTTGCCGCATTGGGAGCCTATAAGGACCTTAGCGGCCCGTGGAAGGATCTGCTGACCTACTACAATCAGGTACAGGACATGTCGCTGCGGTGGGAAATTGTGACCGAACGGTTCGCGCCCTCGAACATGGTTCCCGAAGAGATGTTCGACGGTGAGCCCGAAACGATTCCGCACCTGAACGGTGATATCGAGCTGCGCAATGTCACCGTGCGCGACGATGACGGGAAAACCATTCTGGAAGACATCGACCTGATCATCCCTCAGGGCGCGCGCGTGGCCATTCAATCCACTCATGCAGCCGAGCGCAGCGCATTGGCGCAACTGCTCACGCGTGAAGTGTTGCCGGTTCAGGGTGAGGTCATCATGGCCGGGCACAACCTCAACACATTGCACCAAAAGGTCATCGCGGCGCGGATCGGCTATGCCTATTCGCGGCCCTATTTGTTTGACGGAACGCTGGGGGACAATCTGCTGATGCCCCTGCGGACGCATCCGCAACACGAAAGTGAGGCGTTGAAAGTACCGTCACGACGGCAGATCGAGTCGGTGCGCGCGGGCAACCCGCCCGATTCCCTCAGCGATGAGTGGATCGACCCCGGGTTGGCCGGTCTGGATGACATCGAAGAGATCCGCGACTGGTGGTTCCAACTGGTTGAGGCGATGGGCATAGACGAGTTCATGTTCCGTCGCACGTTGCGGTCCCAGTTCGATCCGAATGCGCACCCGGCGCTGGCCGAGGCAATCGTCAATTTGCGCGACAAGGTCGCCGCGCGCCTGAAAGAAGAGGGGCTGGACGAATTCGTCTATCGCTTCGATCCCGATCAGTTCAACCCGGCAGTTCCGCTGGGTGGAAACCTGCTGTTTTCCACGCCAACCCGGGATATTTCCCCCCAGATTCTGGCCGGGGACGAGCGGTTCCTGTCGATGTTGTCGGCGAGCGGGCTGGACGACGATGCGCTGACCATAGCCGAGGCCGTGCTGGAGACGCTGAACCAGACATTTGGGCGCGACGGGGCCGACCACCCGCTGTTCCTGCGTCTGGGTCTGTCCAAAGACATGTATCACCGATTGCTGGATATCGAAGAGCGTCGGCAAACCAAAGGCGATGCGGATATCAGCGATCAGGAACGGTCGCTGCTGCTGACCGTGCCATTCATGCTGACGGCCGAGCAGATCGGCCCCAGTTTCCCCGAGGAATACAAGGACAAGATCCTGTCCATCCGTCACAATCAGGCTGAACAGTTGCTCCGCGCAATGAACGGGATGTTTGTTCCGGTCAAACCGGATGTCTACCTGCCGCGTCTGACGGCCATGGAAAACGCGTTGTATGGGCGGGTGTCTCTGATGGCAGGGGCCAAGGCTGACGAGATCGAAAACCTGGTGGCCGAAATGCTGAACGAGGCTGGTCTGCGGCGTCGTGCGGCGGCCATAATCTACGATCTGCCTGCGGGTCTAGGCGGGAATAATCTACCGACGGTGTTTCAGGAACGCGTTGCATTTTCACGCGCCGGGATCAAGCGTCCCGATGTGCTGATCCTCGACAAGGCGCTGGCCAGCCACGATTCGGAAAGCCGTCTGCGCACCCGGCTGAAACTGCGGGAATTGCTGCCCGATTCGATCATGTTCTTCATGGAGGATCATTTCGCCCACCCCGAGGCGTATGACCTGTTTGTCGAAATCAAGGACGGGCGCATTGACGGGGTCTCGCGCACAACCGTGGAGACCGAAGACACCGCCTCGGACGATCTGAGCCGCAAGCTCAAGATCATCTCCTCGACCGAATTGTTTTCCCGTCTTGATGGTCGCAACCAGCGCCTGTTGGCCTTTTCTGCGCAATGGTACGAAGCGGCCGAAGGTCAGACAATCTTTGCTCGTGGTCAGGCGCCGGATGCAGCGTATCTGTGCATCTCGGGGCAGGCCAGCCTGAACTGGCTGGGCGAGGATGGTGAGACACGATCGATATCGACCGTCGAGCCCGGGCGGCTGATTGGCGATCTGGCAATCATCACCAGCGAACCCCGGCAGCTGGATTTGGTGGCGAGTGCAGATTGTACCTTTCTGAGAATCGGAGCCGAGGAACTGCGCGCGGTTGTGGAAAGCGATGCGACCGTGGCGATGCAATTGCTGGAGACCGTGGCTGGCTATCTGACGACGATGGCTGCAAGAATTCGGGTTTCTGATTTTGATTTCGAACCCGAGGTCGAGGCCGAGGGGATAGAGGCGGGTCATGTCGGGTAGGACCCTCCATTCAGCTTATTCCAGCCATGAACAGCTGGTCAAAGCGGTGCGGAACTACCCCGAACTTTGGCGGGTGCTGGTCGGTTTTGCGATCATTGTCGTATTCGTCACGGTGTTGAACGCAATTCTGTTTACCACCATAGCCAGCATTGCGCCTCCGGTCTGGACGGAGACCTTGCAAAATGGGTCCACGCCCCTTGCGTTGCTACTCGTGTTGGGCAGCTTCGTCTTTGCCATCATAGGCGTTGCGCTGGTTGCGCGGCGCCTGCAGCACCGTCCTCCGATCACGGTTATTGGGCAGCCCGTGCTGGCACTGCGGCAGTTCTGGTGCGTGTTGAAGGCATTGATGGTTCTGGGTGTTTTACTCGCGGTGCTACCACCTTATGACATGGGCGCGCCGCTGCAACCGAACATGTCGCTGCCGATCTGGCTTTTACTGCTGCCTGTGTCGGTCGGGGCCGTCCTGATCCAGACCAGCGCCGAAGAGATTCTGTTCCGGGGCTTTTTGCAACAAAGCCTGGCAGCCAGATTTCGGGCGCCCGTGATCTGGATGGGCCTGCCCGCGATTCTGTTCGCTGCCGGGCATTACGCACCTGCTACGGCTGGTGACAATGCGGTACTGGTCGTGATCTGGGCGGGAATTTTCGGACTTCTGACCGCTGATTTAACCGCGCGAGCGGGAACGCTGGGCCCTGCGATCGCCCTGCATTTCTTTAACAACGCGACAGCCCTGCTGCTATTCTCGCTTCCTGACAATCTTGGGGGGCTGGCCCTGTTCCACGTGCCCTATGACGCATCCGATACCGGAATGCTGCGACAGTGGCTGTATGTTGATTTTGCAGTGATGATTGTCGGATGGCTGACTGCGCGCCTTGCGCTGAGGCGTTGATTGCAATTCTCGCGCCAGCGTCTTATTTGACGTCAACGCCGCATCAGTAGGGTTCCGACATGAACTGGATCACAAACTACGTCCGCCCCCGGATCAACTCGATCTTCTCGCGCCGGGAAGTGCCAGAAAATCTTTGGCACAAGTGCGACGAATGCGGCACCATGCTGTTCCACCGTGAACTGGCGGAAAACCAGAATGTCTGCACCCAGTGCGACCACCACATGGCGATCACGCCACGCGACCGGTTCGGGCATCTGTTTGATGGCGGTATCTTCACCGAGGTCGATGTACCCGCACCCAAGGATGACCCGCTGCAGTTCCGCGATCAGAAAAAATACCCCGATCGCATGAAAGCAGCGCAGAAGAAGACCGGCGAGAAAGAGGCGATGCTGGTTGCAACCGGTGATATCGGGCGCACCCCCATCGTGGCCGCCGCGCAGGACTTTTCCTTCATGGGCGGGTCGATGGGCATGTATGTCGGCAACGCCATCATCGCCGCCGCGCAAGAGGCGGTGAAACTGAAACGCCCGCTGATCCTGTTTTCAGCCGCCGGTGGCGCCCGGATGCAGGAAGGTATCCTGAGCCTGATGCAGATGCCGCGTACGACTGTTGCGGTGGAAATGTTGAAAGAGGCGAAACTGCCCTATATCGTCGTGCTGACCCATCCTACGACGGGTGGCGTAACGGCCTCGTATGCGATGCTGGGCGATGTTCATATCTCGGAACCCAATGCATTGATCTGTTTTGCGGGTCCGCGTGTGATCGAACAGACGATCCGCGAAAAACTGCCCGAAGGCTTCCAGCGCGCCGAATATCTGCTGGATCACGGCATGCTGGACCGTGTGACCAAGCGCACCGAAATGCGCGACGAGCTGATCACCATTACCCGGATGCTGACGAACCAGCCGCCTGCAGTCAAAGGAGACCTGCCTGCGCCTGAGCCTGAAGAGGCTGAAACCGAAGCGCCCGCCGAGGATGCAGAGGAAAAATGACAGCCCCGACCTCGGACGTCATCCTTGACCGGATGATGGCGCTGCATCCCAAGATCATTGACCTGACCCTGGACCGGGTCTGGCGCCTGCTGGGTGCGCTGGACAACCCGCAGATCAAGCTGCCGCCTGTGATCCATATCGCGGGCACCAACGGCAAAGGGTCGACGCAGGCGATGATCCGCGCGGGGCTGGAAGGGGCAGGGCTGCGGGCCCACGCCTATACGTCGCCACATCTGGCCCGGTTCCATGAACGTATCCGACTGGCCGGAGAGCTGATCTCGGAGCCTTATCTGACGGCCGTTCTTGACGAATGTTACGCCGCCAATGGTGGCGAGAACATCACCTATTTCGAGATTACCACCTGTGCGGCGTTGCTGGCCTTTGCCCGCATGCAGGCCGACTATACCTTGCTTGAGGTTGGTCTGGGCGGGCGTCTGGATGCGACCAATGTGATCGAAAGACCTGCAGTCACGGTGATAACTCCGGTGTCCATCGATCATGAACAATTCCTTGGCGACACGCTTGGCAAGATTGCGGCCGAAAAGGCGGGCATCATCAAGCCCGGCGTGCCGTGCATTGTCGGCCCACAAAAGGATGAGGCGCTGGAGGTTATCGAATACACAGCTGCCCGTCTGGGCGCACCATTGCTGGTTCACGGTCAGCACTGGCATGTGCATGAGGAAAACGGGCGTCTGGTCTATCAGGACGAAATCGGCCTGCGTGATGTGCCATTGCCCAACCTGCTGGGTGCGCATCAGTTTCAGAACGCAGGTGCAGCGCTTGCGGTGCTGCGTTACCTGAACCTGGGTGACGACGCCTATGAGGCCGCCGTGACCAAAGCCCGTTGGCCCGCCAGAATGCAGCGCCTGAAAACCGGCCCGCTGGTTGAGGCCGCACCACAGGCCGAGCTGTGGCTGGACGGCGGTCATAACGCTGCCGCCGGGCAGGCACTGGCCAATGTTCTGGCAAAACTGCCCGCGCGTCCGACGCATATGATCTGCGGTATGTTGAACACCAAGGACGTGACCGGGTATCTGGCCCCGCTTGCCAAACAGGTTGCAAGCCTGACAGCCGTTTCTATCCCCGGCGAAGCCAATACACTTTGTGCCGCAGACACCGCTGCGGCGGCCAGCAAGGTTGATCTGCGCGCATCCACGGCTGACAGCGTGGCACACGCCCTGACCAAGATCACCGATGAGGACCCGCAGGCGCGGATTTTGATTTGCGGGTCGCTTTACCTTGCAGGCCACATTCTGCGCGAAAACGGCTGAGGCTTGTTGCAAGCGGACATTGCTTTTGTTCCGCTTATTTACCCGATAGCCAGTACGCAATGCCAAGTGCCAGTGCCAAAGCGGCGTAGGCGAATATATGTGCCGCATCCAGCTCTTTGTGGTCAAAAGTTATAATCTTCCGCGTCACCGCCATAAGGCCCGTCGCCACGACCAGCCGGACATGGATGATATTGGACGTTAGATAGAGGGCCGCGTTTGTGTAAACCTCGATCGCGATCAGAACCGCCAGAACCGCGCCCAGCACCAGCAATAGGTCTTCGCCGTCGATCAGGAATATGGGGGGCTCGATCAACCTTACGACAAAGGTGTAGCTTGCGTCGATGATCGTCCAGGCAATAACCAGGACCATCAGGATGGACAGGGCGCGGGCCAATTGCCGGATAACCGCATTGGCCACGCGAATAACCGGATCTTCGTGATCGGGGTTCAGTTCAACATGAAAATCGTGATCATCATTTGGCATTGTTCCCGCCCCACATAAGCCAAAGCGCTGCAAGTGTTCGCAAACTACCATAAGGCGGGGCAGTGGGCCCTGTCCAACTTGACGATTGGGTCCAACCTGTGAGTGGCCCTATTGCCCCCAATCCTTGCCCTGCGTCGCGCGCAGGCGCGAGGCTGTGCGTTCGAACTCGAATGTCCCTTCACCCTCAACATACAGCATTTCGGGATTGGCCGCTGCTGAACAGATCAACCGCACTTTGGCCTCGTACAACGCGTCGATCAGGGTCACGAACCGCTTGGCCTCGTTAAAATTGTTGCGCGACAACAGCGGGATGTCTTCGAGCACCAGCACCTTTAACGCCTCGGCAATGGCCAGATAATCCCCAGGCCCCAGCATGCGACCGCAGAGATCATAAAATGACGCGCGTGCCACGCCGTTGCGGAATGCGGGCAGAGTGACCTCGCGCCCTTTGACTTGCAGCGACAGCGGCTCGGCGGGGCCCCCGGACAGATCGTCCCAGACTGCCCGGATATTGGTGCGGGCTTCGGGGCCAATTGGCGTGAAATAGACAGGCGACCCTTCCAGCCGGTTCTGCCGGTAGTCGGTGGGCGAGACCAGCTCCCACACCTGCAACTGGTCCTTGATGTGCTGGATGAAGGGCAGGAACAATTGCCGGTTCAGCCCATCCTTATACAGATCATCCGGATGCCGGTTCGATGTGGTGACCACCACAACACCACCCGCGTGCAACAGCCCGAACAGCCGTCCGACAATCATCGCGTCGGTAATATCGGTGATCTGCATCTCATCAAAGGCCAGTACACGCGCAGATTTGACCACACGCTCGGCCACCGGCGTCAGCGCATCCTCGACACCGTCCTCGCGCGCCTTGTGCAATCCTGCGTGGATTTCCTGCATAAAGGCGTGAAAATGGACCCGCCGCGCCGGAATATCCCCAAGCGTTTCCACGAACATATCCATCAGCATCGACTTGCCACGCCCGACACCGCCCCACAGATAAAGGCCCTGCGGTGGTGGCGGCGCTTTGCGAAACAACCCGCGCTTGACTGGCGCCGCCAACGCAGATCGGATGCGCTCGAACTGGGGCAGCACCGCCTCTTGCGCGTCGTCCCGGGTCAGCGAGCCATCGGCGATACGCGCCTCGTAGAGCGAAATTAGGTTCGTCATACCCGAGCCATAGCGCTCCGTTTGCGCGTTGAAAAGCAAGGTTTTGTCCCGCCCATCAATTTTGCTAATCCCGGTGGCCAAAACTCCTGATTTGACCCGCCGCTAAATCGCGATAACGTTTTACCTCCGAACCCCGAGGTGCCCATGCCGCAATCCGCCCGTTTTTTGAATCCGATCCTGATTGTCGGCTGTATCATCATCACCGTCAGCTTTGCGGTGCGTGCCTCTTTCGGAATTTTCCAAATTCCCATCGCAAATGAATTCGGCTGGCTGCGGACCGATTTTTCCATGGCCATTGCGATCCAGAACCTGGCCTGGGGGATCGGGCAGCCGATCTTTGCCGCCATTGCTGAAAAGGTAGGGGACAGGCGCGCAATCGTTCTGGGCGCGCTGATTTATGCCGCCGGGATGGTCCTGACCGCATGGTCGGTAACACCTTTCGAACATCAGATGTATGCGTGGCTGGTGGGTTTCGGCATTGCAGGCACCGGATTTGGCGTGGTTCTGGCCGTTGTTGGCCGGGCCTCATCCGACGAAAACCGTTCGATGTCCTTGGCCATAGTCACGGCCGCAGGCAGTTTCGGTCAGGTAGTCGGCGCGCCCACGGCTGAATGGTTGCTGAGTTTCCTGCCGTGGCAACAGGTCTTCATCGTCTTTGCCGTCGCCATTCTGGCGCTGGTGCTGACTTTGCCATTCATGCGTGCACCGCAACCGATCAACAAGGCCGAGTTGCAGGAAAGCATGGGGCAGATTCTGGGCAAAGCCTTTCGCGACCCATCTTACGCGCTGATCTTTCTGGGCTTTTTCAGCTGCGGATATCAGCTGGGTTTCATCACTGCCCATTTCCCTGCGTTCGTGACCGAGATGTGCGGCCCGATACAGCCCGGTGGCGTGCTGCATTCCGTCGGCGTTACCACGACATCGGCGCTTGGGGCCGTGTCGATTTCGCTGATCGGGCTGGCCAATATCGGCGGCACGCTTCTGGCTGGGTGGGCGGGGAACCGTTTCCCCAAGAAATACCTGTTGGCCGGGGTCTATACCGGTCGCACGCTGGCTGCGGCCCTGTTCATCGTCTTTCCTATCACGCCGATTTCGGTCATCGTGTTTTCACTGGTGATGGGCTCGTTGTGGCTGGCCACCGTGCCGCTAACCTCGGGGCTGGTCGCGCATCTCTATGGATTGCGCTACATGGGCACGCTTTATGGCATCATTTTCCTCAGCCATCAGATTGGCAGTTTTCTGGGCGTCTGGCTGGGTGGGCGCATGTATGATCAATATGGTGATTACACTCTGGTCTGGTGGATCGGCATCGCGATCGGAGCGTTCAGCGCCATTGTTCACCTGCCGATCCGCGAGAGCCGCCGGGCGACACCAATGGCAGCCTGACTCAGGTCGCCTCGTCCGGGGTCAGCAGCCCCTCGGTCACCAGCCGATCCGCCCAGCCCTGAGCGTCTTTGAAATGATGCGTCTGCCACCCCCGCGTCTGCGCGGTTTCGATATTTTCGATCCGGTCATCTGCAAACAGCAGCGTGGCCGGATCCAGCCCGCAATCCGCCTCGACCATTTTGTAAATCGGGGCATGCGGTTTGACCGTCTTCATCCGTCCCGAAACATATTGCCGGTCGAATTCGTTGAGGAAGGGATAGACCGTGGTGGCATAGTCGAAATTCTGCACCCCGAAATTGGTCAACGCAAAGACCGGCACGCCCTTGGCCCGCAGCGCGCGCAGCAATCGGACCGAATGCGAAATCTCCGGTGCTGCCAATTCGATCCAACTGTCGTGCCACATGCGAATTTCATCGCGCCAATCCGGGTATTTCTCGGCCCAGGCATAGATCGTGTCGGTAAAGTGGTTCCCCTGGTCGACCAGGTCGTTCATGCCGTGCAGATCAACCTCTGCAAACATGGCGCGGCGGCGGTTCTCTCCGATCATTCGATCATAAAATCGCTCGGGTTGCCATTCAATCAAAACGTTTCCGATGTCGAAAACGACGGCGTTTATGGGCATGTGACGATCCTGATCTCGATCCCTGTTGCCGCCGACTGAACCAACACAATCACAGATAATCAAGCGAAACCGCAGCGCGCAGCGCTGCCCGGCCCAACCGGAACGGGTGCATCTTTGATGCGACCGAGACGGGCGGGAGCCTTACCCCTTGAGTGCCGCGCGTATCTCACGTTCCAGCGCATCCAGAAAACGCGATCTGTCAGCTTTGCCAAAGGGTTTGCCACCGCCGCCGGCCCCCAGTGGATTGGCCGCCCTCAGGTCGGCCATCAGATCGCGCATCGCCAGTTGCTGACCGATATTGGCCGCTGTGAATGCTTCGCCATTGGGGCGCAACACCCGGGCCCCGGCCTCGACGCATTTGGCGGCCAGCGGAATGTCAGAGGTGATCACCACATCTTTGGGGCCACATCGCTCCGCGATCCACATGTCCGCCTCATCGGCCCCTTCTGCAACGATGATCACTTGCACCAGGGGGTTGGCTGATGGGCGCAGCCCGCCATTTGACACCAGCGCCATCGGCACTTTGTGGCGGGTCGCTACCCGTTCAGCCTCGGCCTTGACCGGGCAGGCATCGCCATCGATATAAAGCGTTGTCACGCCTTCTTTGCCTCTTTCTTGGCCGGTTCCTGCGAATTCTTTCGCACTTTGAATTCGTCGGGGATCGGCATGCGGTTGAACGCGTCCAGACCAGCGATCTTATAGGCCTCGGCCAGCGTCGGATAGTTGAACGTGTTCTGCACGAAATAATCTACGGTGCCTTTCAGGTTCAGCACCGCCTGCGCGATATGAATCAGTTCTGTTGCGCCTTCACCCACGATCTGCACGCCCAGAACCCGCCGGGTTTTCAGCGAAAACAGCATCTTGAGCATACCATGTTCCAACCCCATGATATGCCCGCGCGATGTTTCGCGAAACCGCGCAACACCAACCTCATAAGCGATGCCGCGTTCCTGCAGCTCTTCTTCGGACATGCCGCAGGTCGAGATTTCGGGCACGGAATAGATACCATAAGGGTACCACGGGCTTTCGGGAAGGGTCGGGGTCTCCAGCGCGTGGCAAGCCGCTACGCGCCCCTGCTGCAGCGAGGTTGAGGCCAGCGACGGATGACCGATCACGTCGCCGGTGGCATAGATATGGGGCACGGTGGTCTGATAGGTCTTGCGATCCACCTCGATCCGGTTGCGATGGTCGGTCTCCAATCCGACCGCGTCCAGGTTCAGGGCCGAGGTCGCACCCATGCGCCCGGCAGCGAACAACAGCATCTCGGCCCGGACATGACGACCGTTTTCCATCGTAACCTCGACATGACTACCGCCGTCCTCGATCTTTTCGACGGCAGAGCCCAGCCGCAGGTCCACGCCGTTTTCACGGATCTGGTGGGTGAAATCATGGATCAGGCGGGTGTCGATAAAATCAAGAAACGTGTCGCGGGGCTCGATCAACGTGACCCGAACATCCAGCGCCGAGAACATGGTGGCGTATTCCACACCGATCACACCTGCACCGATCACACATAAGGACCGGGGAATTTCGGCCATTTCAAGAAAACCATCGCCATCAACGATGGTCTTGCCGTTGAAGGGGACGTAATCGGGGCGATAGGTCTTGGTCCCGGTTGCAATCAGGAACTTGGCAGCCGTCAGGCGCGTGACGTCGCCCGCGTCGGTGGCAACTTCGACCTCATGGGGTCCGGTAAATCTGGCCAGACCGTTCAGCGCCTCCACATGGTTGCGGTTGAACTGGTGTTCCAGGACGTCGACCTCGTGGTCCAGCGTCATGTGCAGACGGGCCTTGAGGTCTTCGGCGCGGATCTGATCCTTGACCCGGTAAGAGCGACCATAAAAGCTGCGCTCGCGCCATCCCGACAGGTTCAGGACGGTTTCCCGCAGGGTTTTGGACGGGATCGTGCCGGTATGGACAGAAACACCGCCCAACCGGTCCTTGCGGTCGATCACCAGAACGCGCCGTTTCAGCTTGCCCGCCTGTATCGCCGCCGCGCGCCCTGACGGGCCCGAACCGATGATGATCAGGTCGTAATCATGATCGCTCATGGTTCAGTCCCCGTATAGTGCCTCGGCGTGAAAGGTGATGTGATCTTCCATGAAGGTGGACACGAAGAAATAGGAATGATCATACCCGGGCTGCAGCCGACAGATTGCCTGTTGGCGGCGTTCGGCTATGGCCTGCACTAGCGCCTCGGGCCGCAGCAGGTCGATGAATTGATCACTGGCGCCGGTGTCGATCAGGATCGGGCCGTCAAAGCCGGTTTCCTTCATCATCAGCGACGCGTCATGTTGCGCCCACAGGCTTTCGTCATCCCCCAGATAGGCCGCCAGTTGCTTGCGCCCCCAGTCGGCCCCGGTCGGGTTCGAAATCGGCGCAAAGGCCGACACGGATTTGAAACGGCCCGGCAGGTTCATCGCCAGCGTCAGCGCGCCGTGACCACCCATGGAGTGGCCGGTGATCGCCTGACGGTCGCCGTCGATGGCAAAATTCTCGGTCAGCAGTGCGGGCAGTTCTTCGGCCACGTAATCCCACATGTTGAAATGTGGCACCCACGGGGACTGGGTGGCGTTCACGTAAAACCCGGCCCCCTGACCCAGATCATAATCGTCATGATTGGCTACACCTTCACCGCGCGGAGAGGTATCCGGAAAGACGACGGCAATGCCTTGTTCCGCGGCCCAGGCCTGTGCACCGGCCTTGGTCATCGCATTTTCATGGGTGCAGGTCAGGCCCGACAGATACCACAGAACCGGTACCGGGCCATCCTTGGCCTCGGCGGGCAGAAACAGACCGAATGTCATGTCACATTGGCAGGCAGACGAGGCATGGCGATACACGCCTTGCACGCCACCGAAACAGGCGTTTTCTGAAAGGGTTTCCATCAGGCAATTTCCTTACTTTGGCTTTGCTTCATCGCTAACGATCCATTGTGCAGGCGTAAAGTCCGATGGTCGGTGACAGGCGCTTTTTTCGCAAAGCTAGGCGTCAGGGTGTACCAAGCCAGGCGATAACAGCAGGAACCGTTAGAATGCTCAGCAATGTTGACAGGAAAATAGCGGCTGAGGCGCGGTGCGGCGCAACATTATAATGGGCCGCAAGCATGTAGATATTGCCCGCAACGGGCAAAGCCGCAGCGGCAATGACAATGGTTGCAGGAAAGGCGGCCACCGGGATCACCCAAAGCAGCATAATCGCGACAAACAATGGGTGCAGTACCAGCTTGCAGAAACTCAGCCAGGCGGCGATTTGGACCCGTTCGGCGGACTTGCTGGCCAGAGACGCACCAATCGCAAACAGGGCCCCCGGGGTCGCCGCACCGCCCAGAATGGTCAGAAAGTCATTCAGTGGGACGGGCACCGGCACCTGCAGGGCGGACCATAGCAACCCTGCCGAGATCGACAGGATCATTGGGTTTTTCAGCAATCCCAAACCGATCAGTCGAAATGTGCCCAGCGTCAGTCGTCCGTCGCGGCCCCCGTTTATCAGGGTGACGATCAGCGAGGAAAACACCACCAGATCCACTGCCAGCACCAGCATGACGGGCCCTATGGCGGCCTCGGAATAGAGCACAGCCAGCATGGGCAGGCCGAGGAATCCGGCATTGCCGATGGACGCGCATTGTGCTTCGACCGCTGCGGTCGGAATATCAAGACCACGAAACCAGGCGACCAGGCTTGCCAGCACATAGACGCTGAGCGTGCCCAGCAAATAACCCAAAACCAGCCGCCCATTGAAGATTTCGGCAAAGGGCAGGGTGGCCGCAAATCGGAACAGCAATGCGGACAGGGCAAAATAAAAGACGAATTTGGTCAGATACGCCGTGGCCTCGGCGGTGAAAAAACGACTGCGCCCGGCCCAGTAACCCAGGCCGATGATCGCGAAAAAAGGTATTGTGCGCATAAAGATATCGACCATGCGCCAAGTGGTAGCATGGATCGCGGGCACTTCAAGCTTTAGGCCATAAACCGCGCGACATTGTCATTCCTGACTGACGCGATGCGACCGCAATACCGAGAATCGTTGAATCTAAACCGAACGGTTTATAAATTCGGTATACAGACAGACAGGAGACGACATGACCCAAGCCGCCACGATCTTACGCACAGGCCGCAAATTCGATCAGGTTCTGCGGGGCGCGCGCGAGGTGTTCATGGCAGATGGGTTCGAAGGCGCAAGCGTCGATGATATCGCCCGCGCGGCGGGTGTCTCGAAGGCGACGCTGTACAGCTACTTTCCTGACAAGCGGTTGTTGTTCGTCGAGGTCGCGCAGACCGAATGCACCCGAATGGCCGAGCGTGTGATCTCGATGATCGACGGGACAAAACCCGTGCGTGAGGTTCTGATGATCACCGCGACGCAGTTGGCGGGGTTCTTGGTATCCGATTTCTCGCAACAGGTGTTTCGCATCTGTGTGGCCGAGCGTGACAGGTTTCCTGAACTCGGCAGGTTCTTTTACGAGGCGGGCCCAAAAAATGGCCAGCGGCACATGGCAGATTACCTTGAAAAGGCGGTCGCCAAGGGGGAATTGGTGATCCAAGATATTCCGATCGCGGCAGCCCAGTTTTCCGAATTATGCAAGGCACGCATCTGGAACCGGGCGGTGCTTGGAATTCAGGAATCGTTTACTTCGCAGGAGATCGATGAAATTGCGACAAATGCGGTAGATATGTTCATGGCGCGCTACGGCACCTGACATGGCGCGCTGGGTCAGCCGTCCGCAGCGATAACGGTTATGCAGACCAGATGGTGCGGAAACCGGATGACCTGCCCGGTCAACGGAGGCATCCCGGCGGTGCGCGCTTCAAACCCGGTGCCGTCCGAGTTGAAAACGATACGCATATCGAAAAATCCGAACACCTTGCCGATAAGCGGATAAACTGCCTTATAGGCGCTTTCCTTGGCGCAGAAGTAGCATTTGGCCAATGCACCCCGCTGATCTGACGGTTGTTGATCCAGCCAGGCGCGTTCGTCTGGTGTGCAGACAACCTCTTCGAGGTCAGGGGACAGCGCTGTGTTCGGTTCGATATCAATACCGATCCCGCGCGTCGCGTCGGCCCGGGCTACGACGGCAAGGCAAATGTCATTGCAATGTGTGATCGATCCGATAAGCCCATCGGGCCAGACCGGGCTGCGGTCTTGTGCCTTGAGAATGGCGGCCGGGGGCAGATCTATCTGCGCCATGGCCGCCCGGGCGGCTGTACGACCTGCAGAAAATTCCAACCGGCGCTTTGGAACTGCACGAGCAATGGCATCTTCTTCTTCGGCAAACAGGGCCGGACCAACCTGGGTCGGATCTGCGGCGGCAACACCGAAATCCGTCCCCAGGACATGATGCAGCCGGTCCCTAATCGCCGTCAGATCCGTCATACAGAGGACTGACGTCGGGCCCGCATCTGCCGCCGTCGTGACATCGCGTCCTGACGTTCAGCGGCGCGTTCGGCTTTGGCCTCGGCGGTTTCCTCGGGTGAAGCTGTCTCGGCAGCTGCGCCGGTTTTCTGATCGATAACTTCGATCAGTGCTGACAGGGTCGGGCAGCGGAAGATATCCGTGATGCTCAGCGACTGCACGCTCAGTTCGTTGCGGATTTCGCGATGCGCCTGAACTGCCAGCAGGGAATGCCCGCCAAGATCAAAGAAACTGTCGCGCGGAGTGATCCCGGTGACGCCGAGAATACGCTCCCAGATTGCGGCGACCTTTTGCTGGGTGCTGCCAGTAACCACCGGTTGCGCCTGGGCCGTGGCACTGACACGGCGTTTTTCAGGTACTGGCAGCGCTTTGCGGTCGATCTTTTTGTTAGGCGTCAATGGAAACCGATCAAGCGTCACAAAATGCACAGGGACCATGAAATCCGGCAATTGTTCTACCAGGGATTTGCGTAATGTCGTATCCGACACCGGCCCCTCCGTAATCAGATATGCCACCAACTGAACCACAGACGGCGTATCCTCGCGCGCCATCACTACCGATTGACGTACACCGGGGCAGGCGTCCAGCAGGCTTTCGATCTCGCCAAGTTCGATGCGGTAACCGCGCAGTTTTACCTGATGGTCGGCCCGGCCCAGGAAATCGAGCTTGCCGTCGGTACGCCAGCGCACCAGATCGCCGGTGCGATACAGGCGGGCGCCTGGGACATCCGAGAACGGGTCGGGCACAAACCGCTCTGCCGTCAGATCTTCGCGCTGCCAATAGCCGCGCGCGACGCCTGCACCACCGATGAACAATTCCCCGACCGAGCCGATGGGAACCGGCGACATGGCTTCGTCCAGCACATAGACCTGCGTGTTGGCGATAGGGGTGCCGACATTGACCACGCCCGCTACGGGCGCGGCCATTTCCGTTGTCGACCAGATCGTCGTTTCGGTTGGCCCGTACATGTTCTGAATGTCGGCCTGCGAAATCTTGTTCAGTTCCGAGACGAGCGCACCGGGCAGGGCCTCTCCACCGATCATCATGTGTTTCAGATGGCCCAGCGCATAGCGCGCCTCGTCATTCATCACCAGCATCTGCGCCATGGACGGCGTGCATTGCATATGGGTGACCTTGTGGCGGATGATCTGGGCTGCGATTGAATGGTCGTTGTCGTCCAGCGTGGCTTCCTGATTGGACAGGCGCAGCACCTCGGCCAAGGGGCGTAGACCGTCAAGAACCTGCGGTACCGGAATGCCATAGTCGATCAGACAGGTGATTTCATCCACACCGATACGCTTGAGCTCTTCGACACGGGTCAGACAATCCTCAACGGTTCCAAACAGCCCCGAGTCCTCAAAATACCGCTGGAAAGCAAAGTCCAGAATACCTTCCAACTCGTCTTCAGACAGGCTGCCAAGGTCCAGTTGGAACGGGTTGGTGACACCTTTGGGTTTTTTGAATGCGGGGAAGGCCCAGGCATATTGCTTGATCAGACCAGCCGCCGCGCGCAAGTAATCTTTCATCGGTTCGCGTGCAATTTCACGCACCGCCTCGCGATCATCGCCGACAAAAGTGTGTAACATCAGGGTGATTTTGAAATCTTGCGGATCGTGACCAGCCTCACGCAGGGCTTGATGATAGATACCGATCTTGCCCGCGACCTCTTCGACGCTTTGTCCCAGCAGGTGTGTCAGGACATTGGCGCCAATCGCTCCGGCTTCGCGCCAGGTATCGGGGTTGCCAGCAGTGGTCACCCAGATCGGCAAGGTCTTTGATACTGGGCGCGGCTGTGTCACCACCCCGTGCATCTCGCCTGATTTGGTCGGAAACTCGACGGTTTCACCGGCCCAGAGTTGCCGCAAGGTTGCGATCGATTCCAGCATGGCCGGTTTGTTTTCCGGCGGCGTGTTCTCGGGCCTCAGGATGAAGTCATCCGGTTGCCAACCCGATGCGATGGCCAGTCCGGCACGCCCATTGGTCAAATTGTCGATGACAGCCCATTCTTCGGCGATCCGGGCCGTATGGTGCAATGGTGCGACACAGCTGCCCGCCCGTACAGCGATATTGTTGGTGACGGCAGCAACGGCGGCACCGGTGACCGAGGGGTTGGGGTAGGGGCCGCCAAAGGCGTGAAAGTGGCGTTCAGGCGTCCAGACAGCGCAAAATCCGGTCTGGTCGGCAAATTTGGCGCCCTCCAGAAGCAGCTTGTATTTGTCGCGCCCGACTCCGTCGTCGTTACCCCAATAAAACAGGCTGAAATCCATCCCTCGGCCAGTGATTGCCTTGGAATAATCCGCATCACCCGCAACCATCGCCCGGTTTTCATCGTCGCTGAGAACGATCTTGAAGCCGCGCGCCAAGGTCCAGAACAGTTCCAGCACCGAGATATCGAATGAAAGGCTGGTCACGGCAAGCCAAACCCCCGGCGGATCGTGGCGAATACGCCCATCCATGCCGGTAAAGAAATTTGACACATTGCGGTGTTCGATCATCACGCCTTTTGGACGTCCGGTCGATCCGGAAGTGTAAATCAGATAGGCTAGGTCGTCGGAATTTACGCCGCTGTCGACATTCTCGGTCGCCGCACCCGCAACCCGGGGGTCTGTGTCCAACGCCAGAACCTGCGCGTTATGTGGCGGCAAGTCAGCCGCCAGCGTCGCGTCGGTTACGACCACTTGGGCGCCGCTGTCTTCCAGATACAGCGCGATGCGATCGGACGGATAGGTCGGGTCAATCGGAACATAGGCCCCGCCAGCCTTGAGAATGCCCAATGCGCCAATCAGCAATTCCGGCGACCGGCGCGTGTGAACACCGACCAGGCTGCCCGGTCCCACACCCATATCCCGCAGTACATGCGCGACGCGGTTCGCTTCGGCATTCAATTCGGCATAGCTGTAGGTTCTGCCCTCGAAGACAAGGGCTTCGGCTTGCGGAGTTCGCGCGGCCTGCGCTTCGAACAGGTGATGAACGCACGAGGTCTGGTCGTATTCCGCTTTGGTAGCATTCCAGTCCAGCACGATTTGCTGACGTTCGGGTTCAGGCAAGATCGGCAGGTCGGCGATGGGGCGTTGTGTCATGCCGGGTTCGGCGAGCGCCGCGATCAGGCTTTCGAGCCGGGCAGACAACAAGCGCTGCGCGGTTTCGAGAACATGTCCGCCATCCGCCATCAGGACAACCTGATCCCTATTTTGGGCCAGCGTCAGGCTGGTTCCGGGCACCAGACCGGCCGCAATCGATGAGGTCAGGCCGATGCTGGGTGTCTTAACCTCAGATGGGATCCGCGCGGGCAGATCGGCGGCAAAGGCCCCGCGGGCCAGCGCCCGGCCGCGTTCTGTTTCAAACTCGGCGCTGGCCGAGGCAAAGCTGGTCGCCGCGTTGAACCGGACGGGGACCCAGGGGCTTAGGTGAATGTTGCCGTCGGAAACCCGCTGAGCCACATCCAGCGCATCGGTATCCGCAAGCCTGCACAGCAAAGCGGCCAGTGCGCAGTTGACCTGATCTTCGGACACACCTGCCGGTATGTGCAATGTCTGCATGCGTGGCGCACCGGATTCCGCTGTTGCGTCAATCAGAGGGAAGTCGGGATGCGACAGTTCCTCCAACCGCGCCCGCCACACCGGTTCTGACTTTAGCGTTGCGGCCAGATCGGCACCGATTACCTCGGATTCTGCCGCAGTGGGCGAAGACAGGGCAGAGGCGCCGTTGGTGACTGCTTCAGCTGGAACAGAGTTGCCGAAACAGTCGCGAAAGCCGCCCAGTATGATGGCTCCGTCGCCGGTTGCGATGGTCAGGCTGTCTTCGGCACGGGCCAGAATGGTGCCCGGTTCGGCCGCAGCGTCGTGCTCGGCAGCAACGGCATTTCCAACCAGCCAGAGCTTCTCGCCACGTTCAACTTTGGCACTGAACAACGGGTTCCAGTATTCGCCATGATCCAGCGCGCGAACCAGAGTGACCAACTCATCGGTCGGTTTGGTAAAATCCAGACGCGCAGCACCCGCAGGCCGCGCATCCCGTGCAAAATAGCTGCGTTGCGTCAGGTCTTGCGGGGTTAGCGATGGTTGATCACTGGCCAGCGCGGATACAACCTCGGGAAAGTTGTCGATGGCGGCGGCATAACACTTGGTGTTCAGTGTCAGAGCCGTCTCAGAGCCATCAATGTCAAACATCCGCTGCGAGACGATGTCGCCCTCGTCCACACCACCCGAAATTATGTGCCACGTGATGCCGTGCCGGGATTCGCCATTCAAAATCGCCCAGACAGGCGCGTTCAGCCCGGCGTAACGCGGCAGCGGGCCGTCGTGAAAGTTGACCGCGCCCCGGGACGCACGATCCAGCAGACCCTGCGGCAGCAAATCGAGATTTGCGACGCTGAGCAGCCAGTCAAAGGACACATCCTGCAGCCGGGATTCTAGATCGGGGCCGGGGGCGTGGACGGGCAGGGATTCAGCTTCGGCCCAGGCCCTGACGTCGTCGTTTCGCGTTACCACCCCCTGAATACCATGTCCGGCCTCGCGCAGCATCGTTCCACATTGGATCACAAGGGATTCGTGGCCAATCAGAAGGGTGGTAAATGACATGGTTACTCTCCAATAACAGGATTTGCAGTGCCGGCCCTTTTGTTGCGGCCCAGCACGGCGCGGAAAAATGCACGCGTATCATGCCAGAGCAAGGTCGACAGAAAATAGGGTGAAACGCCGCGTTCCTTGCGGGTTATCAGGCAACGCAGCCAATGCAGAAAGCCACCTGTCACATGAGCGAATGTGGCAGTGGCCGCGTAAAGCGCGCCGTGGTTTTTTACAAAATAGTGCAGTCGGGAATCGTACCAATAGCCCGGAACGCGTTTCCAGGTTTTCATCCCAGTCGAAGCCGATCCGATATGCATGACTTCGCTGGTTCGCACATAGTCGGTTCTGTAGCCTGCCCGCGCGGCGCGCCGACACAGATCGGTTTCCTCGAAATACAGAAAAAAGGTTTCGTCAAATACTCCGATCTCGGACAGAACGCTTTCACGCATCATCAGGCTTGCGCCTGCCAGCCAGTCCACAGCTTGCGTTTCGGTCGGGATCGGGATGGGAACGGCCATGTTGGCCAGTACCTTGCTAACCGGTCCAAAATTGATCGCGCCTTCGAACTCGCTGGCGATGGACGGAAAGCGAAAGCTTGTCAGATGCGGGTCGCCATCCTCGCCGTAAATGTAACTGCCGGCAAACCCGGCCTCGGGCGTGGTTTCGAGGTGATCCAGTAATATGCGGATGGCATCGGGCGCCGGGAAGGCATCCGAATTCACGATGTAGACATAGTCCGGGCACGTTCCGTCACTAAGGCCCGCACGAATACCGACATTGTTGCCAGCGCCAAACCCGCCATTGTGCCCCGACTGGACCACCCGGATACGCCCGCCGTTGTCCCAGCCTTGTTTGGTGACATGGGTCGAGAGCGTCTCGAATGACCCATCCTGCGAATCGTTGTCGACAATGATGATTTCACCTTTGATTCCATCCATTGCCGTACGAACGGCTTCAGCCGCGCGCAGGGTCATCTCTGCCGTTTTGTAATTCAGCAGGATCGTCAGGAGGCAGGGGTCAGACATCGTTTCTCGGCCTCATCCAGGCATCGTTTCATTCGGGCGGCCAGAACCCGTACATTCGGTTCCAGTACCATCGAGTCGTGATCGCCAGGCACCTCGAACACTTCGAGTTTTGGTGCCCAGGGCGTCCAGTCATTGTCGGGGGTGATGTAATCGCGTTCGTGATTGATAAGGCGATCCTGGGCCACCTGCCATTTTCCGACCAGCGGCGGGCGGAACAATGTCAACGGGCCTGACCAGGATTTGAGCGGATAGGCGGCCACACTCTCCAGAAACGCTTCTTCGATTGCGGCGTTGTGGAATTGCTGGCCCTCGGTTTCAGCTTCGTCGCCCGGCTGGCGTTTCCGGATTTCCCATGCGACGCGATTCTTGACCCAATCAACTGGATAAGAGGGCCCGCGGTCTCGCAGTTCGAGCAACTGGATCATCAGACGATCCCGCCTGGTGACGGATGGTCGTACGGGCAGCGGGGTGTCCAGCAGAACCAGGGCGCTAATTTCTTCGCCCGCGGCAGTCAGCTGTTGCGCGATTTCATAGGCTGTGATGCCGCCACCGGAAAAGCCACCCAGCATATAGGGTCCGTGTGGCTGAATCTGGCGCATTTCCGCGATGTAGTCGCGCGCAGCTTCTTGCAGGTCGCGGTGTGGGTCTTCGTCACCGAACAGTCCCCGGGCCTGCAAGCCATAGAACGGGCGGTCGGTGCCTATCAGATGAGCCAGATGGCGCAGGTTCAACACGTTGCCGAACATGCCCGCCACCAGGAAGAATGGAGTCTTAGGACCACCTTCGCCACTGTGCATCGGCACCAAATGGGTAAAGCGGCGCTCGGGTGCGGCGGGTGCTACTTCGGCTGAGGTGTCGTCGCCACCTTCTGTTGGCACGCCGCGTGCGGCGATCAATTCGGCGCATTTTCGGATTGTGGGGGCTTCGAACAGGACCGAGATCGGGAAGTCCACATTGTAGGTCTTGCGAATCTGCGCGAACAGGCGCACCGCGATCAGGGAATGCCCGCCCAGATCAAAAAAGCTGTCCTCGACCCCGATCTGATCAACCCCCAGCAATTCCTGCCAGAATCCGGCCAGACGGATTTCGATATCGTTTTCCGGTGCCACAAAATCAGAATCCAATTCGGGTCGCTGGAATTTCTGGTCGGATCCGGCAGCGTCGGCGTTGGTTTCCCCGGCCTGGGCAATCAGGCCCACCAGATCCAGTGAGGACAGGATTACCTGTGGCTGACCTGCGGCCAGTGCACGGAAAAACAGATCGGGCCCCTCGCTGGCCAGAATGCCCTGTGACAGGTTGTGGCGCAAACGCTCCTCGGCCGGAGACAACGGCGCGGGCGTGTCCAGTTCGCCAGATTGCGAGGGCGCCGCCTCGGACGCGGCAAAACCGGCTGCATCTTCCATCCGGCGGATCGAGAACCCCTCGACCTCGACGCAGACTGTACCGTCCGGCGCGGCAATCGTGACGTCGAAGCTGGCGACCTCGCCATCGGCGCGGTTTTGGCCAGCATTTCGGACCCAACTTACGATTTCGGCAGGCAATGGTTGGTACACACGGACCGAGCGGTACGAGACCGGAACCCACAAGTGGGTGGGCTCATAGCCATCGATCAACGCCATGGCCCAACCGGTGGCCAGATCCATCAGACCGGGATGCAGGTGGTACCCATCCGCCAGATCGCCGCGCAGGTCATCGGTCAGCGCCAGACAGGCAATGCCTTCACCCTGACCAAGCGCGGTGGACGTCAGAACCCGCCAACGGGGGCCAAAAGTGTAGCGCGACAAAAATAAAGCTCTATTCGTACATCGTATTGATGCTCATTCCAGCGAGGGCGCTGGCGAGGCAGTGCCTCGGGGTTGGGTTCTTCTGCAGGACTATGAGATGGAACCAGCGCAGATAGCTGGCAAGATATTTTGTGGCGATCCCCCGGCGGTTACCAATAAACCCCTTGAGGCGGGAGTGACGG
>CAXXPZ010000002.1:0-7591 GCA_963422555.2 uncultured Ruegeria sp. | reverse complement strand
GCGGGCTGTTCGAGACCGTCGCGGGGCTGCGCGCCACGCGGGTCAGTTTCAACGCGGAAAGTGTGGATGTGACCAGCCTGGAAAGCCAGGGCGGTTGGCGTGAACTGCTGTCGGGGGCCGGGGTCAAATCAGCCTCGATTTCAGGCTCGGGCGTGTTCAAGGACGAAGGCACGGATGAGCGTGCGCGGCAGTTGTTCTTTGACGGCGAGACGCCGGGCTTTCAGGTGATCATCCCCGATTTCGGCGTCGTCGAAGGCCCGTTTCAGGTCACCGGGATCGAATACGCGGGCTCGCATAACGGTGAGGCGACCTATGAGATGAGCCTGGCCAGCGCCGGTGCCCTGACCTTTACGGCGCTGTGATCCGATGGCCAATCCTTGGACGGGTGAGGTGGCATTGACCATCGATGGCGAGCGGCGGGTGCTCAAGCTGACGCTGGGCGCATTGGCCGAATTGGAACAGGAGCTGGGCGCAAGCTCGCTGGTCGAATTGGTGCAACGGTTCGAAGGCGGAGCTTATTCCAGCAGCGATGTGCTGTCCCTGATCGGAGCCGGGCTGCGGGGCGGCGGGGCTGAGATTGCCCGCGCCGACCTGTTGCATGCCGAGATCGAGGGCGGCCCGATGGCAGGCGCAAAGGCGGCGGCCGAGTTGCTGGCGCGGACCTTCATGGTGCCGGGTGGGGCATGAGCGGGTTCGACTGGCCAGTCCTTATGCGGGCCGGATTTCTGGGCCTGCGCCTGACGCCGGATCAGTTCTGGCGTCTGACCCCGGCCGAGCTGCGGCTGATGCTGGGGCAGGGCGCGGGGATGCCGGCAATGAACCGGGCCGGGCTGGATGCGTTGCTGGCGGCCTATCCGGACAAGACAGAAGGAGAGCGTGATGACGGATCGTGACGGGTTTGACGACCTGCAGGAACGAGGCGAGGCGTTGGGCGATGCGCTGGGGGATGCGGCGTCGATGGCGGCGGCGTTTGACGGACAGATGAAGCGCATCAGCGCCGCCTTTGAAGAGACCGGCAAGGATGCCGCCACGTTGGAGCGTGGCATGTCCAGCGGGTTGCGCAAGGCGTTCGACGGTGTGGTGCTGGACGGGATGAACCTGTCCGGTGCGCTGGATGTGTTGAAGAATTCGATGATCCAGACGGCCTATTCAGCCGCCATCAAACCGGTGACGGATCATTTTGGTGGAATGCTGGCCAACACGGTCGGTGGGTTTGTGAAGGGTATCCTGCCCTTTGCTGATGGCGGCAGTTTTTCGCAGGGTCGGGTGATACCCTTTGCCAATGGTGGTGTGGTCAGCGGACCGACAACCTTTCCCATGCGGGGTGGCACCGGCCTGATGGGCGAAGCAGGACCCGAGGCAATCATGCCGCTGGCGCGCGGACCAGATGGGAAATTGGGCGTGCGTAATTCCGGCAGCGGGCGGGCCGTCAGTGTCGTGATGAACATCTCCACGCCGGACGTGCAGGGTTTCCGCCGCAGCCAGGGTCAGATCGCGGCCCAGATGAGCCGCGCGCTGGGGCGTGGCAATCGCAACAGGTAAATCAGGGAGCAGGTCATGAATTTCCATGAGGTGAGATTTCCCGCCAGCCTGAGTTTCGGCACGGTCGGTGGTCCGGAGCGGCGCACAGATATCGTGACGCTGGCCAACGGATTCGAGGAACGCAACACGCCCTGGGCGCATTCGCGTCGTCGCTATGATGCCGGGCTTGGGATGCGGTCGCTGGACGATATCGAGACGTTGATCGCGTTTTTTGAGGCACGGCAGGGGCAGATGTACGGTTTTCGCTGGAAAGACTGGTCGGATTTCAAATCCAGTGCGGCGACGGCAGACACCGGTCAACAGGATCAGGTCATCGCGCGCGGCGACGGGCAGGAAACCGCGTTTCAGTTGATCAAGACCTATACCTCTGGCGGCGCCAGCTATGTTCGCCCGATTGGCAAACCGGTTCTGGGGACTGTGCAAATCGGTCTGGATCAGGACCTGCTGCGCGAAGGGGTCGATTTTGACGTCGACCTGACGACTGGGATGATCACCTTTTATTCGCCGCCCGCCGAGCAGGTCGAGATCACCGCAGGCTACGAATTCGATGTTCCCGTGCGCTTTGACACAGACAAGATCCAGACTAGCGTGGCCAGCTTTCAGGCAGGCGACGCGCCCAACGTGCCGGTGGTGGAGGTACGAGTTTGATGAGCGGGGATAAACAGGGCCTGCTGAACCATCTTCAGACCGGGTTGACAACCACCTGCAGATGCTGGGCGATCACGCGTGCGGACGGTACGGAATACGGGTTCACGGATCATGACCGGGACTTGTCGTTTGATGGATTGGCCTTTCGTGCCAGCACCGGGTTGACCGCAGCCGCTATCGAACAGGCCACAGGTCTTTCGATCGACAATACCGAAGCCATGGGCGCGTTGTCCGATGCGGCGATCCGCGAAGAGGACATCGAGGCTGGCCGCTTTGACGGGGCCGAGGTGCGGGCGTGGCTGGTCAACTGGGCGGATACCGAGCAGCGCATGCTGCAGTTCCGCGGCTCGATTGGCGAATTGCGCCGCGCGGGCGGGGCGTTTCATGCGGAATTGCGCGGCCTGACCGACATGCTCAACCGTCCGTTGGGACGCATCTACCAAAAACCCTGCACAGCTGTGCTGGGTGACGGTACCTGCAAGGTCGACACTGACGCGCCGGGGTTGTGGGCCGAGGCCGAGATTTCCGGGCTGGAGGGCAGCGCCAGCCTGCGCTTGCGCGGCGCTGAAACACAGGGATCCGGCTGGTTCGAGCGTGGCAGGCTGGATGTCCTGACCGGCTCTGCAGCCGGATTGTGGGCCGCAGTCAAACAAGACCGCCATGCAAGCGGCGGACGGACGGTGGTGTTGTGGTCCGGCATCGGCGGCGGTCTGGCCGTGGGCGACAGGGTTCGGCTGACGGCGGGCTGCGACAAGCGCATGAGCACGTGCCGGAACAAGTTCAGCAATATCATGAACTTTCAGGGCTTTCCTGATCTTCCGAGCGAAGATTGGGTGATGGCGGTGCCCAAAAAGGGCAATCGAAACAAAGGGGGCAGCAGGCGGTGACAACAGGCAGGCAAAACATAGTCGATGAGACGCGCAATTGGCTGGGAACGCCTTATGTACATCAGGCTTCGGTTCGGGGTGCGGGTGCGGATTGTCTGGGATTGCTGCGCGGCGTCTGGCGCGCGGTCATGGGGCACGAGCCCGAGGCGGTGCCGGTCTATAGTATGGATTGGTCGGAACCTCAGCGAGAAGAACGCATGTGGGCGGCAGCGCGCCGCCATCTGATCGAAAAAGATGCCGCGCACATGGCGGCGGGTGATGTTCTGCTGTTCCGAATGCGCGACTCGGGGGTTGCCAAACATCTTGGCATCGTCAGTCAGACCGAACCCGTTTTGCGGTTCATTCATGCCTATTCCGGCCACGGCGTAGTCGAAAACGCCCTGAGCGACCCGTGGCGACGCCGCGTGGTCGCCTGTTTCGAATTCCCGCAAGAGGTTCTGTGATGGCGACTATTCTTCTGTCCGCGGCCGGGGCCGCAATTGGTGGATCCATCGGTGGAACGGTCGCCGGGCTGTCCACCGCAGTTATCGGCCGTGCGATTGGTGCGACGCTGGGTCGGGTCATCGACAACCGGCTGATGGGCCAATCGGTGATGGGCGGCGGCAGCGAGGTTGTCGAGACCGGTCGAATTGACCGGTTCCGCCTGACGGAAACTGGCGAAGGTGCGCCGGTTTCGACCGTGTATGGCCGGATGCGGGTCGGGGGGCAGGTGATCTGGGCTTCGGATTTTCTGGAGACCCGCAGCACCACCACAACAAGCCAATCCACCGGTGGGGGCAAAGGGTCGCCCAAGCCTGCAAAGGTGGAAACCAAGACCCACAGCTATTCCTATTCGGTTTCACTGGCGGTGGCCGTCGGGGCGGGTGTGATCAGGGATGTCACGCGCATCTGGGTCGACGGCGAAGAGATCGAGATGACCTCGGTGAACATGCGGCTATATCGCGGGTCCACGACCCAACTGCCGGACCCGTTGATCGAATCCATCGAAGGCACCGGCAAGGTTCCGGCCTATCGGGGTACAGCCTATGTGGTGATCGAAGATCTGCAGCTGGAGTCTTATGGCAACCGGGTACCGCAGTTTTCGTTCGAGGTTGTGCGCCACGAACAATCAGGCGCGCCGGATTATGGCGAGGCGCTGTCGCGCACGATCCGGGGTGTGGCACTGATGCCCGGGACGGGCGAATATGCCTTGGCTAAATCTCAAGTGAATTACACCAAAGGAAAGGGGCGCAGTTGGGCGGCCAACGCCAATTCCAGATCGGGACGAACGGACCTTGTGACCTCGATCAGATCCCTGCGGCGCGAGGTCCCGTCTTGCTGCGCGACCTCGCTGATTGTGTCGTGGTTTGGCGACGATCTGCGTTGCGGGCAATGTGAGATTCGGCCCAAGGTCGAACGCAAAAACATTGATGGCGAAAACATGCCCTGGACCGTTTCGGGGCTGACCAAATCCTCGGCCCAGGCGGTCAAACAGGTCAACAAACGCCCGGTTTACGGCGGGACGCCTGCGGACGCTTCGGTGATCGAGGCGATCAAGCACCTTAAAGCCGCCCGGCAAAAGGTGATGTTCTACCCGTTCATCCTGATGGATCAGCTCAAGGGAAATACGTTGCCCGATCCCTGGTCGGATGCTGGCAAGCAGCCGCATTTGCCGTGGCGCGGACGGATCACACTGAGCAAGGCGCCCGGGCAGCCGGGGTCCCCGGATGGGACGGCGGCGGCTGACTCGCAGGTGTCGGATTTCTTTGGCCGCGCGGATGCGTCGGATTTTACGGTGCGCAATGGCGAGGTGACGTATAGCGGTCCCAACGAATGGGGCCTGCGCCGGTTCATCCTGCACAATGCCGCGCTGTGCAAGGCGGCGGGTGGTGTTGCGTCTTTTTGCATCAGTTCGGAAATGCGCGGGCTGACACAGATCCGTGGCGCTTCGGGTTTTCCGGCTGTGGCGCGGCTGCGCTCGCTGGCCGCCGAGGTGCGCAAGATTCTGGGCTCGGGCACCAAAATCGGCTATGCGGCGGATTGGTCCGAGTATTTCGGCTATCAGCCGCAGGATGGCAGTGGCGACCGGTATTTCCACCTTGATCCCCTTTGGGCCGACACCAACATCGATTTTGTCGGGATCGACAACTATATGCCCTTGTCGGACTGGCGCGATGGTAATTCCCATCTGGATGCGTCCCGGGGCGTGAACTCGATCTATGATCTGGACTATCTGCGCAGCAATATCGAAGGCGGTGAGGGTTTTGACTGGTATTATGCCTCGCCCGAAGAGGCGGCGGCCCAGATCAGAACCCCGATCGAAGATAACGACCACGACGAGCCCTGGATCTGGCGGTACAAGGACATTCGCGGCTGGTGGTCCAACCGCCATCACGAGCGGATCGGCGGTGTCCGACAGGCCTCTCCCACCGGATGGGTGCCGGGGTCCAAGCCGATCTGGTTTACGGAACTGGGCTGTGCTGCCATCGACAAGGGCACGAACCAGCCCAACAAGTTTCTGGACCCGAAATCGTCTGAATCGCGGTTGCCGAAATATTCCAACGGGCAGCGGGACGATTTCATTCAGGTGCAATACCTCAAGGCGATGCTGGGCTATTGGGCGGAGCCCGAGAACAACCCGGTCTCGGAAATCTATGGTCGCTCAATGGTGGACATGGCCAATGCCTACGTCTGGGCCTGGGATGCACGTCCGTACCCAACCTTTCCGAACCTGAGGTCGCAATGGACCGACGGCAAGAATTACGCACGCGGGCACTGGTTGAATGGGCGGTCCGGGTCGCGCACGCTGGCCTCGGTTGTGACCGAAATCTGCCACCGGGCGGGGGTCAGCGATATCGACGTCTCGCGCCTGTATGGTGTCGTGCGCGGTTATTCGGTCGAGGACGTGATGGATGCCCGTCAGGCATTGCAGCCGCTGATGCTGCGCTATGGGTTCGACGCGATTGAGTGGGAGGGAAAACTGGTATTCCAAACCCGTGACGGTCGCAAACCCATCGATGTTGATCCCGACAAGATCGCCATCAATTCGGATATCGACGGGTCGGTGGAATATCGCCGCGAGGCTGAGGCTGAAATGACGGGGCGTGTGCGGCTGCGCTTTGTTCAGTCGGACGCCGATCATGACATCGTCGCCGAAGAGGCAGTGCTGCCCGATGATCGCACGCATGCGGTTGCGGTGAACGAGATGGCGCTGTCGATGACCCGCGCCGAAGGGCGTCAGACGGTCGAACGGTGGCTCAGCGAGTCGCGGGTATCGCGTGAAACGGCCCGTTTTGCTTTGCCGCCATCGCACCTGCATCTGGGTGCCGGCGACGTGGTCCGATTGGCTGGTGAGCATCAGACAAACGGCACGCAATTCCGCATTGACCGGTTGGAACAGGCCGAAATGCAGCTTGCCGACGCGGTTCGAGTCGAGCCCGGCGTTTACGCTCCGGCTGAGGTAGAGGATGATGATGTCACTGCCAAGCCGTTCATTGCGCCGGTGCCGGTTTTGCCGATATTCATGGACTTGCCGCTGATCACAGGGGCCGAAGCTCCGCACGCCCCGTATCTGGCGGCATCGGCTGATCTCTGGCCGGGGAATGTGGCGATCTATGCCGCCGCACAGGACGAAGACTATGCGCTGCGTCAGGTTCTGTCGGATCAGGCCGTGATCGGGTTTACCGAGACACCCCTGTGGCGCGCCAGCGCCGGGATTTGGGACGAAGGCACGCCGTTGCGGGTCAATCTGATCGACGGGCTGTTGGAATCGCGACCCCGCGACGCCCTGTTGAACGGTGCCAATCTGGCGGCAATCGGCGACGGCACACCCGGCAATTGGGAAGTGTTTCAATTCGCAAACGCCGCGCTGCAGGAAACAGGTATCTATACCTTGTCAGGCCGTCTGCGGGGTCAGTGTAGCGCGACAAAAATAATGATCAATTCGCGACACTTTGGTGATAAATCCGGGCGATTTTTCTACCCAAAAACTTCTCTAAATTCTGGTTGGGCTCGGGCTTTCACCGGAGCAGTAGCGCAGTAGCGCGGGAGACAGCAGCCAAGAGACCGTTTGCCGGGAATCGGGATTCGACCACGCGCCGCCTATGATTATGTCAGTTCTCATCGGGCGTCTCTGAAAGCTTTTGCTTGCGTACGTATACCGTTCCGGGTTCACCGGGCTTCCCTGTCACGCCGACAATGCCCGTCACCTCGGTGAACATCACCTGATGGTTTATCAGCGCCTCGTTGAGCAAGGTCAGATGCTTGAAGCGGCACTCGGTCCGTGTGTCGTAAATTGGATCTTCAACACAACAATAGTCATGGTGGGGGTAGAGCAGCACCACAACGGGCCGGATGCCGGGGCGTGGTCGTTCAATTTTGTTGACCAGATCTTCGTCGGGTTTCATTTGGCTTTCCTTTTCTGTGGGTTGTCAGCGTGTATGTCATGTGGGGTGTTATCTTGTCACTCCGCGTCACTCTCATCCGGCCATCCCACGGTAACATCGATCGCGTTGATCTGCTCGGCTGTTCTGGTC
>CAXXPZ010000001.1:0-66587 GCA_963422555.2 uncultured Ruegeria sp. | reverse complement strand
CATCGGCGACGAAATCTGGTCCAAAGACGATCCTTTGACCGAATTGAATACGCTGATAGCTGCAATGGGCTGACCCAAGCCCGGTGCCAACTCATTCAGACTTGCGCATAAACCGGTGCTGCGGCATGACAACGGCATGAGCCAGAACAGCGACATTTTATGTATCGGGTCCGTCCTATGGGATGTGATCGGTCGATCCGCCAGCGCGATGCGTCAGGGATCGGACGTGCCGGGGCGGATCACCCGCCTGCCCGGTGGCGTGGCGATGAACATTGCCATGACTTTGGTGCGGTTCGGCATGACCCCAACCCTGCTGACCGCCATTGGCCGCGACGCCGAAGGCGATGAGCTGGTCCATGCCTGTTCCCGACTGGGCATGGTGACAAAGCACATCTACCGCTCGCAGGACCTGCCGACCGACCGTTATATGGCCGTCGAAGGCGCAAACGGGCTTATCGCTGCCATCGCCGACGCCCATTCGCTTGAGGCGGCAGGTGCCAAGATCCTGCGGCCACTGATGCACGGACCGCTGGGATACGAAAACACTCCGTTCGAGGGGCCGATTGCGCTGGACGGCAACCTGACGCTGGATCTGCTGGAGGAAATCGCCCAAAGCCCTGCCTTTGCCCGCGCCGATCTACGGGTGGCCCCGGCCTCGCCCGGCAAGGCCGAACGACTTTTACCGTTCCTCAAACACGCCCGCGCCACGCTTTACGTGAACCTCGAAGAGGCGGGCCTGCTGTGCCAACGCGAATTCACCGATTCCGAAAGTGCCGCCAAGGGCCTGCTGGATCGCGGCGCGCTGCGGGTGCTGGTCACGGATGGCGGCAATTCGGCCACTGTCGGATTGGATTCCAATATTCTGACGCAAAAACCTCCGTCCGTTCTGGTCACACGAGTGACGGGCGCAGGTGACACTTTCATGGCGGCCCACATCGTCGCCGAATCCAGCGGCGCAGACAGCGAAGAGGCCCTGCGCCGCGCCCTGCACGCCGCTGCAACCTATGTTTCCGGAGAGACCCCACTGTGATCGACATCCAATATTCCGCCGAGGTCCGTGTGGCCAAAGAAGCCGGTCAGCCGATTGTCGCGCTGGAAAGCACCATCATCACCCATGGGATGCCATACCCACAGAACATCGAGGTTGCGGCGCAGGTAGAACAGGACATCCGCGACGCAGGCGCGGTTCCGGCGACCATGGCCGTGATCGAAGGCAAACTGCATGTGGGGCTGGAGCCCGAACAGTTGCAGAATCTGGGCCGGGCGCAGGGCGTTGCCAAGCTGTCCCGCGCCGATATGGCCGCCTGTATGGCGACCGGCGGCACCGGTGCCACGACAGTTGCTGCCACCATGATCGCCGCCCACTATGCCGGGATCGAGGTTTTTGCCACCGGCGGCATCGGCGGCGTGCATCAGGGCGCGGAAACCACGTTCGACATCTCGGCCGACCTGCACGAACTGGCCCAGACACAGGTGACGGTTGTCGCCGCAGGCGCCAAGGCCATACTTGATCTGGCCAAAACGCTTGAGGTACTGGAAACGCTGGGCGTGCCGGTCATCGCCCACGGTCAGGATGAATTTCCCGCATTCTGGTCGGCAAAATCCGCCTATGCCGCCCCATTGCGGATGGACAGCGCCGCCGAGATTGCCCGCGCCCATGCCACGCGCCGCGCCCTTGGTCTGCCCGGAGGGCAGCTGGTTGCCAATCCGATCCCCGACGCCGACCAGATACCGGCCAACGAACTGGCCCCGATCATCGCAGCGGCTCAGTCCGATGCCGAGACGCACCGGATCACCGGCAAAGGCGTCACCCCGTACCTGCTGCAACGGATTTTCGAACAGACCGAGGGCCGCTCGCTGACCGCAAACATCGCGCTGGTTCGTAACAACGCGCGGCTTGCGGCGGGTATCGCCAAAGCCTTGTCGCAATATGCCGGATGAGACTGTCCTATTGTACCAAGGGCCCGAACCACTTAACTAAATCGGCAGACCACTCAGGATTGCAATGAATACGCCATTTGACGAAGAACCACATCGCCGCCCCGGGCTGTTCTCCCGGCTTCGCGCGTCATTTCTGACGGGCGTTGTGGTCATTGCGCCGGTCTGGCTGACCATCTGGCTGATCTGGTCGGTTGTGGGCTGGATCGACAGCGCTGTTCTTCCGCTGATCCCGCAGCAATTCCAGCCTTCGCAATATGTTGGCATCAACTTGCGTGGTGTGGGCGTCGTAATCTTCCTGATCTTCACGATACTGGTCGGTTGGATCGCCAAAGGCATTCTGGGTCGATCCCTGATCCTCTTTGCCGAAAGCCTTGTGGACCGGATGCCCGTCGTCCGGTCGGTCTATTCCGGGATCAAGCAAATCTCGGAAACCGTCTTTGCACAGACCGAGCGCTCGTTTGAGAAAGCCTGCCTGATCCAATATCCGCGCCGTGGTATCTGGGCCATCGGATTTGTTTCAACTGCGGCCCGCGGCGAGGTCAGCGAGCGCGCGGAAACCAGTGGCGAGTTGTTAGGCATTTTTGTCCCCACGACACCCAACCCCACATCCGGCTTTCTGCTGTTCTTTCCGGCCGAGGATGTGATCCTGCTGGACATGACGATTGAAGAGGCTGCCAAGCTGGTGATCTCGGCCGGGCTGGTCTATCCCAACGATAAAGACCCGACGCAACCCCCTGAATAATCAACCAAACATGGCAGGCAAGTCGACCGTGCTGCGCTCACCCAGATCGGAATTGTGATCGCGCAGGAACTGATGGGCCGCAGCCTGACCAGCCTGTTTCAGGCGGTGCAGGATGACCGGGTTTGGCACTGTTTTGGTTGCCGCCGACAGATCGTTCATCAGTTCGTCATCGGCAATCATATGGATCAGAACCCGGTTCATCTCACCCGCCTTCAACTTGCCCTCTTCCAACAATCGCTGCACGAAATTGATCGCCCGAAGCTCGCGAAACAGGGATGAGTTAAAGCTAATCTCATTGATCCGGTTCTGGATTTGCTGAGGGGTCTTTGGCACCTCGTCTCGTTCCAGCGGGTTGATGTTCACGACCACCACATCATCCGGAAAATCGCCGGTGAACAAAGGGTACAGCGCCGGGTTCCCGGTATAACCGCCATCCCAATAGGCTTCGGTCCGGCCCGATTTGGGGTCATAGATTTCAACAGCCTGAAACAGGTTCGGCAGGCAGGCCGACGCCAAAATGGCCTCGGTCGAAATCTCGTGCCCGTTGAACACCCTGATCTTACCGCTGCGCACGCAAGTGGCGCACACGAACAGGCCGGGGCCTTCATCTGCGCAGATCTCGTCAAAATTGAACCGATCAACGACCGGTTCCAGCGGGTTGCGGTAGAACGGGCCATAGGCGTAGGGCGACACCAGTCGCGACCATGCATCCGCCATGGAAAACGGCACGGAATATTCCAGTGCCTGCGCAATGTGCGCAGGCTCCAGCCCACGCATCCAATGGGCGATGCGCATGTCACCCACGGCACCCATCCGCTTCCACAACCCGTCCAGACATTCGCGCGCGCCCTGGCGCCCGGCGCGCACCATACCGGATTTGAACGCCGCACCGTTCAGCGCCCCGGCCGAGGTGCCGGTGATGGCCGCAACTTCGACGTCCTCTTCATCCAACAGACGATCCAATACGCCCCAGGTAAACGCCCCATGCGCCCCGCCACCCTGCAAAGCCAGATTGATCCGTTTCATGTCGCGGCCTCTTCATCTTTTCCGAAATACTCCGGGGGTATGGAGGCAGAGCCCCCATGAAACCTCACAGCGCCGTCCAACCCCCATCGACCGAAATCGTCGTCCCCGTGATCTGCGCTGCCGCGTCTGAACACAGAAAGATCGTCGTTCCCCCCAGTTGCTCGACCGTTGCGAACTCTTTCGAGGGTTGTCGCTGCAGCAGGACGTTTTTGACCACGTCCTCGCGGCTCATGTTGTATTCCTTCATCGTGTTGGGAATCTGCGTCTCGACCAGAGGCGTCAGAACATAACCCGGACAGATCGCGTTGCAGGTGATCGGTTCCTGCGCGGTTTCCAGTGCGACGGTTTTGGTCATCCCCACGACGCCATGTTTTGCCGCCACATAGGCCGCCTTGAACGGCGAGGCGGTCAGACCATGCGCCGAGGCTATGTTGACCACGCGTCCCCACCCCGCCTTGCGCATCATCGGCAGGGCCGCTGCCATGGTGTGAAAGGTCGAGTTCATGTTGATCGCAATGATCGCGTCCCATTTCTCGACCGGAAACTGATCAATGGGCGAGACATGCTGGATACCCGCGTTGTTGACCAGGATGTCACAGGCACCCGCCTGTTCGATCAGCGCGCGGCATTCATCGCCCTTGGACATGTCCGCCTTGATGTAGCGCGCGCTGGTCCCGGTCTCACTCGCGATCTCAGCCGCCAGCGCGTGATCTTCGTCGCGATCGGTAAAGGAATTCAGAACAACATCCGCCCCGGCCCGCGCCAGTTTGAACCGCCCCGGGTTTACCGGAGACTTTTTTGCTCAAGACTCAGGCGACTTTATCAAGGGTGTTCAGGTTTGCATAGAATGCGTCCTCCAGTTCTTGTGGCGGCCGGTGCCCGATCGCGCCGTGCAGCCGCTTGTTGTTGTACCAGCTGACCCAGTCCAGGGTTTCCCACTCAACCTGGCCAACCGTTTTCCATGTGCCGAAGAACTCAATGACTTCGGTCTTGAACAGGCCGATGATGCTTTCTGCCAGGGCGTTGTCATAGCTGTCCCCGACGCTGCCGACCGATGCGTCGATCCCGGCCTGGGCCAACCGCTCTGTGTACCGAACCGCCAGGTATTGCGACCCCCTGTCCGAATGGTGAATGAGCCCGTCTGCCTGTGATGGTATTCGTTGGCAGATCGCCTGGTTCAGCGCGTCCAGCACGAAGCTGGTGGTCATGGACGTGGACACGCGCCAGCCCACGATCTTGCGCGCAAAGACATCAATGACAAAGGCCACGTAGACCATCCCGGCCCAGGTCGACACATAGGTGAAGTCGGAGACCCAGAGCTGGTTTGGTGCGGTGGCCGTGAACGCGCGATTGACCTTGTCTTCCGGGCAGGCCTGTGCAGGGTCCGGGATCGTGGTCTTCTTCTTGCCGCGTGTAACACCCTGCAACCCCATGACTTTCATCAGGCGTTCCACCGTGCAGCGTGCGATGTCATAGCCTTCCCGGCGCAGTTGATGCCATACCTTGCGCGCGCCATAGCGTCCCCGGCTGGCATCAAAGACGCGCTGGATTTCCCGCGCATCCTTATCGTCCTTCCTGGCCCGATCCGAGGCTTTGTCCGGGCTGCGCCGGATAGACAGATGTGCATAATAGGACGATGGCGCGATCGGCAGCACCCTGCAGATCGACCCGACACCGAACTCGTCCCGATGATTATCGATGAATGCGATCATTTCCGGAACGGGCGGTCGAGATCCGCCTGAGCGAAATACGCGCTCGCCTTCTTCAGGATCTCATTGGCCGTGCGCAGTTCCTTGACCTCACGTTCCAGGACTTTCAGACGTGCCTTCTGCTCGCTGGTCAGCCCATCGCGTTCGCCGGCATCGCGCTCCGCCTGCTGGCACCAGACTCTGAGGCTGTCCGGCGAGCAGCCGAGCTTTGGCGCGATCGCGTGGTAGGCCGCGTTGTCACTGGCGTAATCCGCGCGATGGTCTTTATAAAGCCGAACGCCGCGGGCGCGAAACTCAGCCGTGTACTTCGGGGGTGATTTTTTCTTCTCCATAGGGTTCATCCTTTGAGAGTTTTACTCTCCGGTAAACCCGGGGCGGTTCAGTTTTTCCCGACAGGCTCATGTCAGCCCTCCCTACAGAGTCAGAATTGCACACACAGTGCCATGCTGCACCTGCAAAGAAAACGGGGAAACATCGCCGCACCTCACCATCTTGAAGGACCACCGATTCTGCCAAAAAAAACGCCCGCACGAAGCGGGCGTTAAGTTATTGAGGCAGGTTTCATACAGGCAAGAAACCTATCGAGCAGTGCGTCCTTTATAAGCAATTCCGCGCCGTCATCCAAGCTAAAAGTTTGATAATAAGAAAAATCATGGCTACGATGAATCCCAACAAAATAAGGCCAGAGCAGGATTGTTTCCAAAATGAGCCCCAATATTCTCCGCCCCGTCCGACCTGTGATCGCGGGAATCGCTTCAATTTTTTGTGCCACATTCGCTCAGACAGATTCGACCCATGGCATAGCTATGTATGGTGACCCTGCCCTACCACCGGATTTTGTGTCCTTGCCCTATGCAAACCCGGATGCGCCCAAGGGCGGCAGGGTCGTGTTTGGCAATACTGGTGGCTACGACAGTCTGAACCCGTTTGTGCAGAAAGGTACCGTGCCCTGGCAGCTCAGATTTTGGACACATGAGGGGTTGATGGGGCGGTCCTGGGACGAACCTTTCACTCTTTACGGGTTGTTAGCCGAATCAATTGAGACTGCTCCGGACCGATCCTGGGTCGAATTTACCCTGCGTGAAGATGCCCGATTCTCGGATGGCAGCCCGGTGACCGTGGACGATGTCATCTGGTCGTATGAGACGCTGGGGACACAGGGGCATCTGCGCTATCGCGGGCTGTGGGGCAAGATCGACAATATCGAACAAACCGGCCCGCGCAGTGTCCGCCTGACATTCAACGAGGCGGACCGGGAACTGGCCCTGATCGCCGGTCTGCGCCCGATCCTGCAAAAAGCGCAGTGGGATGGGAAGGAATTCGCCGACGCGCAACTGCACGACATCCCCGTCGGCACCGGTCCCTACGTCATCGATAAATACGAGGCGGGCCGTTACGTGAACCTGCGCCGCAACCCCGATTATTGGGGCGCTGATATTCCATTCCGCCGCGGCACCATGAACCTAGACGACATGCGCATCGAATTCTACGGTGACGGCACCGTGTTGTTCGAAGCCTTCAAGGCGGGTGAGTTGTCTGCTGTGCGCGAATTCAACGCGGATAAATGGGACACGCAATATGGCTTTCCCGCCGTTCAGCGCGGTGATGTGGTCAAAACCGAAATTCCGCACGGCAAACCGTCGGGCATGACCGGTTTTGTGATGAACACCCGCAAAGCACCTTTTGATGACTGGCGCGTGCGCGAGGCGCTGATTTTGGCCTTCAACTTTGAATTCATTAACGACACGATCACTGGCGGTGCCCAGCCCCGTATCACCTCGTATTTCTCGGGATCTGAACTGGGGATGCAGCCGGGACCGGCCACCGGACGGGTCAAGGAAATGCTGGAACCTTATGCTGACGATCTGCCCCCCGGCACGTTGGAAGGTTACGCCCTGCCCCAGGGCGACGGGTCAGCCCGCAACCGGGCCAATATCCGCAAGGCGTCAAAGCTGCTGGCCGAGGCCGGATGGACCATTCAGGACGGTGTGCTGCGCGATCAGAATGGCGATCCCTTCAACATCACGGTTCTGCTGCAGCAGGGTGACACAGACAACCAGACAGCCGTGGAAATCTATGCCCGCGCGTTGGAGCGGCTGGGCATCCGGGTCAACACGGAACAGGTCGACAGCGCTCAATACGCGGGCCGCACGTCAGAACAGGATTTCGACATGACCACATTCCGGCGCGCCATGTCCCTGTCACCGGGGAATGAGCAGCGCCTGTATTGGGGCAGCGAAAATGCAGATACGGCCGGTACGCGGAACCTGATGGGGGTGGCCTCGCCCGCGGTTGATGGGATGATCGACGCGATGCTGACCTCGGAGGACCCGCAGGATTTTGTGGCCGCTACCCGCGCACTGGACCGGATACTGACTGCTGGACGCTATGTCATTCCAATCTGGAATTTCGATGTCGGGCGCATTGCCCATGCCAAGGAACTCAAATTCCCTGACACGTTGCCAATCTACGGCGACGGGCCGGAATACATGCCACAGGTCTGGTGGTACGAGGATTGACAGACCTCTTCTATTTCCATAATTCATGAAATATGGAAATAGAATTGCACGACAAACTTGCTGCGCTGGCGCATCCCAAACGGTTGGACCTGTTCCAGCTGTTGATGCGCCGCTATCCGGATACAGTGCCTGCCGGTGAAATCGCCGTCGCGCTGTCTCTGAAACCAAACACGACATCCACCTATCTCAATGCCCTGAAGTCTGCGGACCTGATTCTGCAGACCCGTGATGGCACTTCGCTGCAATACAGCGCCAACTTGCCCGCTATTCGGGGATTGTTTGGTGGTTTGCTGGGGGAATGCTGTCAGAACCGCCCCGATCTTTGTCTGCAAACGGCCGGAGTCCCTGTCATGACCAGCAAGAGCCGCGTTTTGAACGCCCTGTTTATCTGCACCGGAAACTCTGCCCGTTCCATTATGGCCGAGGCAATTCTGAACGAGGCCGGAAACGGAAAATTCCGCGCCTATTCTGCCGGAACCGCGCCGTCAGACGATGGCCCCAACCCGGCGGTGCTGGAGCTGCTGGAGCAGAAAAGCTACGCCACAACCGATCTGCGCTCGAAATCGGTGGATGAATTTTCAGCGACGGGCGCACCACAGATGGATTTTGTTTTCACCGTTTGCGACCACGCCGCCAACGAAGCCTGCCCGACCTGGCCCGGCCAACCGATGAGCGCCCATTGGGGACTGGCCGATCCGGTCAAGGCGCAAGGCACCGACGCGCAAAGGCAACTGGCCTTTCAGCAGGCATTTGGCTTGCTGCGCAATCGGATCACCGCCTTTGTCAGCCTACCGTTCGAGACGCTCGACCGTATTTCTTTGCAACACAAGGTGGATGACATCGGTCGCATGACCGAATGATCCACACCCAACCCAAGGACAAAACCCCAATGAACATACTGGTTCTGTGCACCGGGAACTCGGCCCGGTCGATCCTGCTGGAGTCGATTTTCAACCACACGGGCGCAGGTCGCGTGCGCGCCTTTTCCGCCGGATCGAACCCATCCGGAAAAGTACATCCGCAATCGGTCACCTTGCTGGAAAGCGAAGGGTACGACGTCTCGCAGGCCCGCTCCAAAAGCTGGGATGAGTTTGCCCAGGACGATGCGCCCGAAATGGATATGGTCATAACCGTCTGTGGTTCGGCGGCCGAGGAAACCTGCCCGATGTGGCCCGGTGCCCCGATCCGCGCATTGGGGTGTTGAAGACCCCGCCGCCGAGCCGGACTGGGACAGTGCATTCCGCACCGCCTATGACATTCTGGGCCGTCGCGCGACTGCCTTGCTGGACCTTCCAATCGAGACCATGGACAGCGGTGACCTGACCGCTCACCTCAAGCGTATCGGAGCCATTCAATGAACGCCCGCAAGTATTTTGCCGAGTTTCTGGGCACCGCGTTTCTGCTGATCGGCGTGGTGGGCTCAGGCATCATGGCCCAGACCCTGTCGGGCGGGAATATCGCACTGGCCTTGCTGGCCAACGCAATTGCGACGGGCTGCATGCTGTATGCCATCATCACCACGTTGGGCCCGGTTTCGGGCGCACATTTTAACCCCGCCGTGACGCTGGCCTTTGCCCTGCGCGGGGAACACCCGTGGAAGGCTGTCGCGCCCTATATGCTGGTGCAGATCGCGGGCGGCATCGTCGGTGTCTGGGCCAGCCACTATATGTTCGACCTGCCGATTCTGCAGACCTCGGAAACTCTGCACCGGACCGGATCCCATCAATGGTTTTCTGAAATCATCGCCACCTTGGGCCTTTTGTTCGTGATCTTCGGCGGAATTCGGCACAAACCGGACACAGTACCAGCCCTTGTGGGTCTCTATATCACCGGCGCCTACTGGTATACGTCATCCACAAGTTTTGCCAATCCGGCGGTGACCATCGCAAGGGGCTTTACGGATACCTTTGCGGGCATATATCCTGCGCATATTCCGATGTTCATCGTGATGCAGATTATCGCTGTGTTTATCGGGCACATAGTCCTGAACTGGTTGTTCAGGCCAGAAGAATAACGGACCGGCCGCCACTCACTCTCAAGCAGGTCCGTCGGCCCGTTGCGGTATAGCCGCAGCGGGTTTTTTGGGGATAAAATGCCTGAAACATGATGCGACATTTTGTCATGTCCGCAAAAACAGCCGCGCTTACGTAGGCTGGTGCGGGGAGAGCAGTCCTGAAACGCTACCAAAGGAACGCTCGTAGATGCTGAACTGGGCCGATCTGACACAAGACTGGAGCGCGTCATATGCGCGTGCAAAACGTCGGTTTCCGAACCTGCGTGACAAGGATATGGCCAGATTGGGCCGCGATCGCAAACAGTTCGAAGCCTATCTGGCCGAACGCCACCACCTGACTGTCAACGAAGCCCGCGAAGAGCTGGAGGATTTCCTGTACACCGAAGCGCTGAACCGCGAGGTCAGCTGTTCGCTAAGCAAGTGACGTCACCCACAGAATGGTGGCATCTTCATCGCTGACCGATACAACTTCATCGCTGACCGATACAACGTTGTGCCCCATGCTGGCATCGTAATAAGCGCTGTCGCCGCGGCGCATTTCGACCGGTTCGTAAAATTCGGTATACAGCCGCACAACACCGGTGAGGACATACAGGAATTCCTCGCCATCGTGGCGCACCCAGCCGTCAAATTCATCCATCGACCGGGCCCGCACACGGGCACGATAAGGTAGCATCTGCTTGTTCGTCAGGGTTTCCGCCAGCAACTCATGCTCATAAGTCGTAGTGGCATGGGCAGTGCCCGCGCCCATCTTGGTCACGGCCATGCGTCCCAGAACCTGATCGCGCTGCGGTGGGGTGAACAGTTGCGGCACTGAAATCTCAAGTCCCGTCGCCAGCTTTTTCAGGGCATCATATGTCGGCGACATCTGCCCGTTTTCAATCTTGCTGAGGGTCGAGCGTGCCAGACCCGCCTGACTGGCGGCCTGTTCCAGCGTCCAGTTGCGCGCCTTGCGCAATTCGCGCACACGCGCGCCAAGATCCAGCGGCTCGACATGCGTGTGTTCGCCATTGTCGCGGGCGATGCGGATCAGGGATTTCGGATCACTCGTGGTCATGGCCACTCTATAGGGCCAGCGCCGCGCGCTTGCAACGCGCCAGCCACCGCGTTAGCCAGTCGCCATGCTGTCCGTTTTCGATCAGGGTCCTCCGCCGCCCTGCCCCGCCCCGTTCAACATGGCCGCGCATGTCCTGCGCCATGCCTTCACTCTTGCCGACAAAACCGCCCTGTCGATCTTACGGGACGGTGACGCCGAGGACTGGAGCTATCGTGCCCTGCAATTGGCTATTTTGGGCACGGGCACCGGGTTGTTACAGGCCGGGTTGCGCCCCGGCGACTTGATCCTCATGCGTCTTGGAAACAGGGTCGAGTTCCCGATCGCCTATCTTGCCGCTATCGCGGTGGGAATCGTGCCGGTGCCGACCTCCGCGCAACTGACCGAGCCCGAGACGGCACGGATGATCGACGACCTCTCTCCCGACGCCATCCTGCGTGATCCTGACATCGCCTGCGCCCCACATCCCAAACAGATCGGCCTCGACGATCTGACCGAAATGCGCGCCCTGCCTCCGGCGGGTTATGCCATGGGTGATCCAAACCGGCTGGCCTATGTGGTCTATACCTCCGGCACGTCGGGCAAGCCCCGTGCAGTGGCCCATGCCCACAGGGCGATCTGGGCGCGGCAGATGATGGTGGACGGGTGGTATGGCCTGCGCACCTCGGACCGGCTGTGCCATGCGGGGGCCTTCAACTGGACCTACACGCTGGGCACCGGGCTGATGGACCCCTGGACCATCGGTGCGACCGCGCTGATCCCGCAACCCGGAAGCGATCTGGCCGATCTGCCATCGCTGCTGCGAACCCACCGTGCCACGATCTTTGCCGCTGCACCCGGGGTTTTCCGCAAAATCCTGCAACAGCCTCAGCTGCCCGATATGCCCGATTTGCGGCACGCTCTTTGCGCGGGCGAAAAGTTGTCGCGCCACCTGCACGAAGGTTGGACACAGACCACTGGCACCGCGCTTTACGAGGCGTTTGGCATGTCGGAATGTTCGACCTTCATCTCTTCCAGCCCGGACCATCCGGCGCGGGGCGAGGCATTGGGGCAACCGCAGCCGGGCCGCCGCGTGGCAATCCTTGGACCCGACGGGCCGGTCGCGCAGGGGCAAGAGGGCACCATCGCCATCCACCGCGAAGACCCCGGCCTGATGCTGACCTACCTCAACGCAGCGGATGAGGCACAGGCACGGATCCAGGGCGACTGGTTTCTGACCGGTGATCAGGGCGCAATGGCCGTGGATGGACAGGTCACTTATCTGGGGCGCGATGACGACATGATGAATGCGGGTGGCTATCGCGTGTCCCCGGTCGAGGTCGAATCCGTACTGGCGCGCCATCCCGGCATCACTCAGGTGGGCGCGGCGGCGGTTGAGGTCAAACAGGACACATCCGTGATCGCCGCGTTTTATACCGGGCCGGAAAAACTGGACGAGGACGCCCTGCGCACCTATGTCTCGGACAAGCTGGCGCGTTACAAGCAACCGCGCGTCTTTGTTCACCTGTCCGCCCTGCCCACCGGGGGCAATGGCAAACTCCTGCGCCGCGCCCTGCCGGCCTATTTCAAGGCACCAACCGAATGACCCAGACCGTCAAGCTTGATATCATGTCCGACCCGATCTGCCCGTGGTGCTATATCGGCAAGACGCATCTGGACAAGGCGCTGGCAGACGTGCCCGGCCATCCGTTTGTGATCGAATGGCACCCCTTTCAGTTGAACCCCGACATGCCCGCCGCCGGAATGGACCGGCGCGAGTATCTTGAGCGTAAGTTCGGCGGCAAGGACGGGGCCGTCCGCGCCTATGCGCCGGTGGTTGATCATGCCGAGAAAGCGGGCCTCAAGATCGATTTTGAAGGCATGAAGCGCACTCCGAATACGCTGGACGCCCATCGGCTGATCCACTGGGCCGGAATCGAGGGCAAACAGGGCGCAGTGGTCGACGCGCTGTTCAACGCCTATTTTGTCGAGGCCCGCGACATTGGCGATCACGAAGTTCTTGGCGATATCGCCGATAACGTCGGCATGGACGCGGCGGTTGTGATGAAACTGCTGAAATCGGATGCCGACCGCGATGACATCAGCAACCGCGACAGCCATTCGCGCCAGATGGGGGTAAGTTCGGTCCCTACCTTCGTCGTTGCCAACCAGCATGCCGTTCCCGGGGCACAACCGCCTGAATTATGGGTGAAAGTGATCGGCGAGATCATGTCTCAGGTTGAGGCTTCCTCTGCAGAATAGCACATAGTTCTGTGCATTTTCCCACCTAGTTCCACCCGTGGCGCCATGATAGCGCTGACGGGAAGGAGAGATTTAAGGCCAGCCGCATGTCACGGGGCGAATTCATTGCGCTGATCGCAATGATGTTTGCCACCATTGCCTTTTCGATCGATTCCATGTTGCCTGCGTTGCCCGAGATTGGCGCGCAGCTCAGCCCGGATGACCTGAACAAGGCGCAACTGATCCTGACGTCATTTGTGCTGGGCATGGGGATCGGCACGTTCTTTACCGGACCGATTTCGGACGCGGTTGGGCGCAAACCGGTGATCTATGGCGGTGCGGCGCTGTATATTCTAGCCTCGGCCATCGCATGGGCCAGTTCCTCGCTTGAACTGGTGCTGGCGGCGCGTGTTCTGCAGGGGCTTGGGGCCGCTGGGCCCCGCGTTGTTGCGATGGCCATCATTCGTGACCTGTATTCGGGCCGGGAAATGGCGCGGATCATCTCGATTGCGATGATGATCTTCACGCTGGTCCCCGCCGCAGCCCCTATGCTGGGCGCAGGCGTGATCGCGCTGGTTGGATGGCGCGGCATCTTTGTGTCCTTCATCCTGTTTGCCCTGATCGTTCTGATCTGGATGACCCTGCGCCTGCCGGAATCATTGCCGGTTGAAAACCGCCGTCCGTTCCGCCTGCCCTTGATGATCGCGGCGGTGAAGGAAATGATGGCCCACCCAACAGTGCGACTGTCCATTTTAGTGCAAACCTTGTGCATGGGGGTGCTGTTTACCATGCTGACCATGGTGCAGCCGATCTATGACGTGATCCACGACCGCGCCGACAGCTTTCCCTTTTGGTTCGGTTTTGTCGCGCTGATGTCGGGCTCGGCCAGTTTGTTGAACGCCGCCATTGTCGTCCGGGTCGGGATGCGCCGAATTGTGACCTGGGCGTTCGGGGCACAGATCCTGATCACCGCAGTCGTTATCCTTCTGAACGTGGCCCCGCTGTCGCCTGACGCCTCATTTGCCTTATTCGTGTTCTGGCAGACCAGCGTATTCTTCATGGCCGGTGTGACGCTGGGCAATCTGAACGCCATCGCGATGGAACCGATGGGACATATCGCGGGCATGGCGGCCTCGGTCATCGGGGCGATTTCAACCGTTCTGGCCGCTGCCATCGCCGCGCCGGTCGGATTGCTGTTCGACGGGTCGATCGCGCCTTTGGCAGCCGGGCTAATGACCATGTGCGTCATCGGCTTCGGGCTAATGCTGCATATGGGGCGGATCGAAAACAGGCTGCCTGCCTGATCTGTGCACAATCGCTGAATCGCGCTATCCTGCCCTCGTTTCAGGGGGAATGCAGTCAATGAGCTACGATTATGATCTGGGGACATATTCCTGCCCCGTCACCACATCCTCACCTCAGGCGCAGCTGTGGTTCGACCGGGGTTTGGCCTGGACCTATGGCTATAACCACGATGAGGCCGTCGCCTGTTTTCAGCGCGCGGCCGAGGCTGATCCGGGTTGCGCCATGGCCCATTGGGGCGTGGCCTATGCGGCGGGACCAAACTACAACCTGCCTTGGGACCTGCGCGACGATCAGGGCCGGGCCAAGGCACTGGCAGTAGCGTTCGACGCAGATCAACGGGCTGTGGCGCTGGTTGATGAGTGTCCACCCGTCGAACAGGCCCTGATCCGTGCCCTGCCCGCGCGTTATCCACAGCGTGAGCCGGTGACGAATATGCACCAGTGGGATTTCGCCTTTGCTGATGCCATGCGCGCGGCGTTTGCCGCGCAACCCGATCATCTGGACCTGCGCACCATCTATGTCGAATCTTTGATGAACCTGACGCCCTGGCAGATGTGGGACCTGAAAACCGGCCAGCCCGCCGAGGGTGCCGCCACAGTTGAGGCGCAAGAGGCGCTGGAACAGGCGATGGCAAACACGCCCGCAGCCATGTCACATCCCGGCCTGCTGCATCTGTATGTGCACCTGATGGAAATGTCGCCGACCCCGGAAAAGGCTCTGAAGGCCGGGGATATCCTGCGCACGTTGGTGCCCGACGCGGGCCATCTGGTGCACATGCCCACCCATATCGATGTGCTCTGCGGGCATTACCACAATGTCGTTCATTGGAATGAGCGCGCCTCGGTCGCCGATCTGAAATATTATGAACGCGAGGGCGCGTTCAACATCTACACCGGGTATCGCCAGCACAACTACCACTTTGCCATCTACGGTGCGCTGTTTCTGGGCCAGATCGAACCGGCGCTGCGCGCAAATCAAGGCCTGTGGGATACCACGCCCGAACAGATGTTGCGGATCGAAAGCCCGCCGATGGCGGATTATTTCGAAAGCTACATGTCCATGGGCCCCCATATCCTGATCCGCTTTGGCCGCTGGTCTGAGGCCATGGCGCTGGAGCCTCCGTCAGATCCCGATTTGTATCGGACACTGACCGCGACCACCTATTACGCCCGCGCCGTCGCCTGCGCCGCAACTGGCCAGATCGCCCAGGCTGAATCCGAAGAAAATCTTTTCCTTGCCGCCAAAGCCCGGGTGCCGGAAACACGGCGGCTGCACAATAACCGCGTCGTTGATCTGCTTGAAATCGCAACGGAAATGCTGCGTGGTGAGATCGAATATCGCATGGGCGATTTCGAAACCGCCTTTGCCCATTTGCGCCGTTCGGTCGAATTGGACGACACGCTGCCTTATGACGAACCATGGGGCTGGATGCAGCCCACGCGCCACGCGCTGGGTGCACTGCTGTTCGAACAAGGTCATGTGCCTGAGGCCGAAGCCGTATATCGCGAGGATCTGGGGCTGGGCGGCAGCCTTAGCCGTGCCTCGATCCATCCCGACAATGTCTGGAGCCTCAAGGGCTTGCACGACTGCCTCAAAGCACGTGGCGAAACCGTTGAAATCAAACAGATCAAGCAACGTCTGGACCTTGCTTTAGCCCGGGCAGACCGGGCAGTCGCGGCGTCGTGTTTCTGTGCGCAGGCAGCGATGAAGGCGGCTGAATGAGACTATCTTGCGTTTTGGCAATCGCCCTGACATGCGGTCCCGCCGCCGCAGACCGTCAGACATTTCCCCCGGTGGATCAGGCCAACCTTGATCCGGCCCTGGTCGCATTTCGCGCTGACCTGCTGGCAAAGGTTGAGGCGCGCGATATCGATGCGGTGATCGCATCGGCCTGCACCGACATCTATCTCAGCCACGGCGGTGATGGCGGACCCGAAGAGTTTCGCGCCAATCTGGTGGTCGATCCCGAGACGCTAAGCGATGAGCCCCGCGATCAAGCCGACGACATCCGGGCGGCCTATTGGACCGCCCTGCAGGATACACTGTCGCAACCTGGGTATTTTGACGATCAGGGTGAGTTCTGGATGCCGCACCAGTGGCAAATCACCCTGCCCGCCGATCTGGACCCGGCCATCACCTATTTCGTGACCGGCGAAAACGTGTCGTTGCGACAGGGCGCCACGCTGGGCGCGCCAATTCTTGGGCTTATCAGCCATGAGGTCGTGATTGTCCCCGATTTTCAATCAGGGGCCGATTATCAACAGGTGCTGCTGACCGATGGCACCCAAGGATTCATGCACGGGGATTTCCTGTGGTCCATGATCGGCTATCGCGCCGCATTGGTGAAATCTGAAGATGGCGACTGGCAGCTTTGCACCTTTGTGACCGGCGACTAAGGAAAGGTGTAGATATGCGGCGCGCCATTGGGCGGGCCGTCAAAAAAGACCAAAACGGATGTGTCATCCAGCGGCAGAACGCCTTCGGCTTTCCAATCCTTGTCCGGCAGATCCAAATTCATGACCGGTGTGGCGGTCTCATTCCCCAGCGCCCAGCGGTGGAGTGAAAACGCGCCTGTCCGGTGCGGGCTGGGTTTATCACACTCATCTTTCTTCCCGGCGCCAACGCCCGCGTCCCCGATCAGCAGAATCAGGTCATCGCCCATGACTTCCATCCCCCGCACACCGCGCCCCGGTGGGCCCTCGATCGCGACCCTGTGCAACCGAGCGTCCGAGAAATCGCGGTCTTTAATCGCCTTCAATGTCATTTCCGCAATCAGAACTCGCGGGCTGTCCACACCAGAAAACGGAGCGCGAAAGCCAATGAAAATGCTTGAGCCCTTCGCGGCAACTGCCTCAATATTCAGACCATTTTCCTGCAGGGGCTGATTGAAGGCCTGCGCCAGCTCGTCAAACCGAGCAAACAGCGGCTCCAGCGACCGGGACCGTTCGGTCAATGGTTGCCTCGTACCGATCATGGCCTCATCAACCTCGCCCCAGAATATCCGCAAACTGCGATCCGGCGATTTACAGCTTCTGCGTCCACGCGAATGCGATCCAATGGCGATCAGAGTGTCGCCGGTGGCCGCAAGACCTTCGAGATCGAAATCCTTCAGCTCTTTCTTGGGCTTATCCTTGGTTTCGGTCAGATATAGCCGCTGTCCGATGACCATACGGTCACTATTTAACTCAAACGCCTGCGCAAATCTGCCTTCGTCAGCGACGGCGAAACACAATCCGTTCTTGATGCACACCGCGCCGCTGACATTGACCGATGGACCCAGGACAACTTTGTCGCCCCTTTCGTCGTATTCCTCGAATATCCCCACTACGTTCAGCGCCACTGGTGCTTGGGCAAAGGCGGCAAAGGGCAACAGTAGGAAAATCAGGGGCAGAACACGCATCGCAATATCTTTCGGTCTGTGGCGCGGGAGTGTGACCAAGCGTAACATGATCCGCCGCCCGGCACACAGGCCAAGGCCAAGCGCGCCCTGTTACGCCGGTTTGCGCGCTTTACGTTCGGCCACTACCTTTTCGGCCAGATCACGCGCGATGGCAAAGGCGCCCTTGATCTTGTCGCTGTCTTTTTTCCAGTCGCGGCGTACGACGATCTTGTTGTCCTTGACCTTGGCCAGACCCTTTTGGTTCTGGATGAATTCGACCAGACCCTGGGGCGAGGCGAATTTGTCGTTGTGGAACTGGATCGTCGCGCCCTTTGGTCCGCCATCCAGCTTGGCAATACCCGCGCGTTTGCACATCGCCTTGATGCGCACGACCAGCATCAGTGTGTTGACCTCTTTTGGCAGAGTTCCAAACCGGTCGATCAATTCGGCGGCAAACCCTTCAAGTTCCACCTTGGTCGACAGCGAGGACAGGCGACGGTACAGCCCCAGACGCACATCCAGGTCGGGCACGTAGTCCTCGGGGATCAGAACCGGCACGCCCAGATTAATCTGCGGCGCCCATTGATCGTCGGCCTCGCTCAACCCCTCCATCTCACCGGCTTTGATCTTGGCAATCGCCTCTTCCAGCATCGACTGGTACAGCTCATAGCCCACATCGCGCATCTGGCCGGACTGTTCCTCACCCAGCAGGTTACCGGCGCCACGAATATCGAGGTCTTGGCTGGCCAGCGTGAACCCTGCGCCCAGCGTATCCAGCGAGCCCAGCACGCGCAGGCGTTTTTCAGCCGTGGTGGTCAGACGGGCGCGCGGTTTGGTCGTCAAATAGGCATAGGCACGCGTTTTTGAGCGCCCCACCCGACCGCGAATTTGATAAAGCTGTGCAAGGCCGAACATATCCGCGCGGTGCACCACCATCGTGTTCGCCGTTGGAATATCCAGCCCGCTTTCCACAATCGTCGTGGCCAACAATACGTCGTATTTACCGTCGTAAAAGGCATTCATCCGGTCATCCAACTCGCCCGCCGCCATCTGACCGTGCGCCACCATGTAGGTAAGTTCCGGCAGTTGTTCCTTCAGAAACTCCTCAATCTCGGGCAGGTCCGAGATGCGCGGGACGACATAGAAACTCTGCCCGCCCCGGTAATGCTCGCGCAGCAGCGCCTCGCGTATGGTAACCGCGTCGAACTCGCTGACATAGGTGCGGATTGCCAGCCGGTCGATGGGCGGTGTGCCGATGATTGAAAGATCGCGTACGCCGGTCAGAGACAGCTGCAGCGTCCGTGGGATTGGCGTTGCGGTCAGGGTCAGCACGTGAATGTCGCTGCGCAACTGCTTGAGCCGTTCCTTGTGGCCCACGCCGAAATGCTGCTCCTCGTCGATGATCAGCAGGCCCAGATTGTTGAACCGGATCCCCTTGGCCAGCAGCGCATGTGTGCCGATGACGATATCAATCGTGCCACGTGCCATCCCGTCACGGGTTTGCTGCGCCTCTTTCGCCGAGATAAAGCGCGACAATTGCCGCACCTCCAGCGGGAAGCCCCGGAACCGGTCCTTGAACGACGCCGCGTGCTGGCGGGCCAGCAAAGTGGTCGGTGCGATGACAGCGACCTGCACCCCCGACATGGCTGCGACAAAGGCGGCGCGCATGGCGACCTCGGTCTTGCCGAATCCCACATCGCCGCAGATCAGACGATCCATCGGTGCGCCGGAATGCATATCCTCCATCACTTCGGCGATGGCGCGCAGCTGATCGTCGGTCTCCTGATAAGGGAAACGGGCGCTGAACTCTTCCCACGCGTGGGGCGGCGGGTCCATGACGGGCGCCTTGCGCAGCGCGCGTTCGGCGGCAATGCGGATCAGCTTATCCGCCATCTCGCGAATGCGTTCTTTCAGCTTGGCCTTCTTGGCCTGCCACGCGCCGCCACCCAGCCGGTCCAAAAGCCCCTCGTCATGGCCGTATTTCGACAGCAATTCGATGTTTTCGACCGGCAGATACAGCTTGGACTGTTCGGCATATTCCAGCAGCAAGCACTCATGGGCGGCACCGGCGGCGGTGACCACTTCCATCCCCTGATAGCGGCCAATGCCGTGATCGACATGCACCACCAGATCGCCGGGGCTGAGCGATTGGGTCTCGGTCAGGAAATTCTCGGCCTTGCGGCGTTTCTTGGGGGCGCGGATCAGCCGGTCGCCCAGCACGTCCTGTTCGGCAATCACCGTTAGGTCTTGGGCCTCGAACCCGTTCTCCAGCGCCCAGACAGCCAGATGCAGCCCGCGCTTGCCGACCCGAGTGCCGTCGGTGACCGGGATCGCCTCGGCCAGACCTTCATCTTCGATCAGGCCAGTCAATCGTTCACGCGCGCCTTCAGAATAGGAGACTATCAACACCGGGCCTTTGTCCATCTTCGTCTTGATATGATCTGCCAGCGCCCCAAAAAGACTGATGCTTTCCTGCTGCCGCTCCGGGGCAAAGTTGCGCCCGATCCGCCCGCCCGCATCAATCACACCCGGCCCGCTGGCCTGTGGCAATGGGCTGAACTGCAGGACGCGCCGGTCGCCTACGGCCTGTTCCCAACCAGCGTCATCCAGATACAGCAGACCCGGTGGTGTCGGTTTGTAAACCGTATCCATGCGCGAGCGGTTTTCCAGTGCCAGCCGTCGGGTTTCGTACTGATCTTCGATACTGTCCCATCGCGCCAGCCGCGCAGGCGTGACCTGATCATCCAGCGAAACCGTCGCCCCGGGCAGGTAATCGAACAGCGTTTCCAGCTTTTCGTGAAAGAATGGCAGCCAATGCTCCATCCCCTGCTGCTTGCGGCCCGCGGTGACCGCCTCATACAGCGGATCATCAGTGCCCGCCGCGCCGAACTCGATGCGATAGTTCTGACGAAAGCGGGTAATCGCGGCCTCGTCCAGAATGACCTCGGACACCGGCGCCAGCTCCACCACTTCGAGCTTTTCGGTGGTGCGTTGTGACACCGGATCGAACCGGCGCGCGCCATCCAGAACGTCGCCGAACAGGTCCAGCCGCACAGGACCGGATTCGCCCGGCGGGAAGATGTCGATAATCCCGCCCCGGATAGCGTAATCGCCGGGCTCCATCACCGTTGGGCTTTGGGTGAACCCCATGCGCACCAGAAAATTGCGCAGCGCTCCTTCGTTAATGCGGTGATTGACGCGGGCAGTAAAGGCCGCCTCGCGCAGTACATCACGGGCCGGTACACGCTGCGTCGCTGCGTTCAACGTGGTCAGCAGGACAAAGCGTTTCGGCATCTGGTGCACCAGCGCCGCCAGCGTGGCCACCCGAGCCGCAGAAATATCGGCGTTGGGCGACACCCGGTCATAAGGCAGGCAGTCCCAGCCTGGAAAGACAAAAACGGGCATGTCGGGGGCAAAGAAGGCCAGTGCTGCCCGCATCGCCTCCATCCGCTTGTCATCGCGGGCAACGTGGCACACCGGACCATCCGAACGAGCGATCTCGTTCAGTACAAGCTGCGCGTCAAACCCTTCGGGAGCGCCGCCAACCGTCACATGGTTCGGAGCCTTCATCGCCTTGCCTTTCCGATATTACCAACCCAGAACGCCGATGGAAAAGTTCTGATACATGCCCCAAAGCGACGTGACCAGTATCGAAACCACGCCGACCATCTGGGTATAGATCCGGCAACGTCTCAATGCACTTGTCACGATGTCCAACGTAAGTTCCTGCGGCTTCAGTTTGCGGGCAGCAGTGAGGTTGATTGCGCCGACGAAGCACATGGGAAACAACAGCAAAAACACCGCCTGTGCAACCTCGATCCCGTAATGAAAGCCCAAAACCGCAAGTGTTGTGAAAGCAAAACATCCAATGGCCAGAATGACCAGCCCTGACACTTCCATCACGTAAAGCAGCCGGTTCGCGTTGATGCGGACTATGTCCAGCAAATCCTGCTCGGCCTGTCCACCTACACGGCGTGCGCGAACAACAAGATCATACGGCACCCCCATGGTCCAATGGCTGACCGACGACCACGCAACGGCCAAAACGATCCAAAACCACAGATTCGAAAAGCTGCGCATGTCTATGATTTCAAAGATCGAAGAATATATGTCCAAGCGTCAGCCCTTTTATTCATCGCCTTCAGAGGGGTCTTCATGCCGACGCGATCATTGGCACCCTTGAGACTGCAGGGAATTCATGCCACCCAATGCGGAAATGTTCAAGGAGACCGCGCAATGAAACCGACCATCGCCCCGTATCCTCTGACCCGGTTTCGCCGGGCACGCCAATCTCAGGCGATCCGGGGACTGGTCCGGGAAAACACGCTGACCACAGACGACTTGATCTGGCCGATCTTTGTGCGCGACGGCGAAGGTATCGAAGAACCGGTGCCGTCGATGCCCGGCGTCGTCCGTCGTTCGGTCGACCTGATTGCCAAAGCGGCGGTCGAAGCACAGGCTCTGGGCATTCCCGCGATCTGCATCTTTCCGTATACCGATGACTCGCTGAAAACCGAGGATTGCGCCGAGGCCTGGAACCCCGACAACCTGTCGAACCGGGCCATTCGTGCCATCAAGGCCGCAGCCCCCGATATTGCGGTGATGACGGATGTGGCGCTGGATCCCTATAACATCAACGGTCATGACGGTTATGTGGTCGATGGCGAGATCGTGAACGACCGCACGGTGGAAACCTTGGTCAAAATGACCCTCGCCCAAGCCGAGGCCGGAGCAGATATCATCGGCCCCTCCGACATGATGGATGGTCGCATCGGCGCCGTGCGCCGGGCGCTTGAAACTGCGGGCCATCAGAATGTGATGATCCTGAGTTATGCCGCAAAATATGCCAGTGCGTTCTACGGCCCGTTTCGCGATGCGGTCGGTGCCTCCGGCGCCCTGACCGGCGATAAAAAGACATATCAGATGGATCCGGCCAACTCGGACGAAGCCCTGCGTCTGATCGAGCGGGATCTGACCGAAGGGGCCGACATGGTCATGATCAAACCCGGCATGCCCTATCTGGATATCTGCCGCCGGGTCAAAGACACGTTTGGTGCGCCCACCTATGCCTATCAGGTGTCGGGTGAATACGCGATGATACAGGCTGCGGCGCAGAACGGCTGGATCGACGGGGAAAAGATCATGCTGGAAAGCCTGATGGCGTTCAAACGTGCCGGATGTGACGGCATCCTGACCTATTTCGCGCCGCGCGTGGCGAAAATCCTGCAGGGTTAAAACACCGTCATCACGCGACTTTTCGCCGATTCGCCAGTTCGCAGGTTCAGCTTTCCCGTGACATGACGACATTTTCGGCGTAATCTTGCACATAAGATCGGGAACACCCGACAAATCAGGCAGTTATACAGAGAAAAAACATGAGCAGTTCCAATTCTCCTCGACTGAATCGTCGTGGCTTTGCGCTTGGCATGGCCGGGCTGAGCTTCACCGCTGCATGTGGCAATGGCGTCGGTAATTCCAACGCCGTCACCATTGATGCGCGTGTCGATGCGACGCTGAACGAAATGTACGCCACGTACCCCAATACGGTGGAAATCGCCAACAAGGCGAACGGGATGCTGGTCATGCCGCTGATCACCGAGGCCGGGTTCATCTTTGGCGGCGGCTTTGGCCAGGGTGCCTTGCGCATTCAGGGGGCGACGGTCGATTATTATTCTGCAGTCAAAGGCAGCGCCGGCCTGCAGATCGGCGCGCAGCAATATGCCCATGTACTGTTCTTCATGACCAACGACGCGCTGAACGATTTCCGCCGCTCGTCTGGTTGGACCGCAGGGGCCGATATCGGCTATGTGGTTGACGCGACAGGCAGCACCGTTTCGACAACAACCACGACTTTGCGCACCCCTGTCATTGCGGCGATCTTTGGGCAGGCCGGTCTGCTGTTCGGCGCGACCGTCGAAGGCATCAAGTACACCCGCATCATTCCCTGACAACGAACACCACTACCCCCCAACTGATGAACCTCGCCGCCTGACGCGGCGGGGTTCTTTGATTTAAGTGGCAGGGACGAAGTTTCCGGCGGCAATCCTCTTTCGATCCGGGCAGGGTTCCTTTAATCTCTGGCGCAACCGATAAGCACTGGAATTGTGGGGCAGGAATGGGTCTGGTTTTTCGCTGGCTTGTACGAATTGCGACGGGTCTGATCCTGCTGGCGTTGGCAGCCGTCGGGCTGATCTATTTCCTGGCCAGCCAATCGCTGCCGGACTACGATCAAACCGTTGAAGCCAAAGGCCTGAACGGCGCTGTCGAGATTGTGCGCGACACCGCAAACGTGCCACATATTCTGGCGCAGAACGACCCGGACGTGTTCTTTGGTCTGGGCTATGCGCATGCGCAGGACCGGCTGTGGCAAATGACCGTTTTGCGCCGCACCGCGCAAGGACGCCTGTCCGAGATCTTTGGGCAACGCACGGTTCACATCGACAAGCTGCTGCGGCGGCTGGACCTGTATGGTCTCGCCCATCGGTCGGTCGAGGTGCAGGATGATTACACAACCGCCGCATTGCGCGCCTATTCGGCTGGCGTCAACGCGCGACTGGATGAGATCAACGAAAAGGCTCTGGGGCGTGGCGCGCCGGTGATGTTTTTGTTCAACGCGCCGGTTCCCCCTTGGCAACCCGGCGACAGCCTTGCCGTGATCAAGCTGATGGGCTTGCAATTGTCCGGCCATCTTGCGGACGAGGTTTTGCGTGCCCGAACCTCGTTGATACTGAATGATCCTGAGCGATTGAAAGACATCCTGCCCGACGTCCCCGGATCGGGTATTGCCGCACTGCCGGAATATGCCGCGCTGTTTCCCGATCTGCCACGCTTTGCTGCGGGCACGGCAATGCCGGACACGCCCCTGTCGCCATTTCCCGAACGCGGACTGGCCGGGGCATCAAACGCCTGGTCCGCCGCGCCGTCACGATCCGCCAGCGGGGGCACCTTGCTGGCCAACGACCCGCATTTGGGGTTCACCGCGCCCGGCGTCTGGTATCTGGCGCGTCTGGACCTGGCCAAGGGCGGTGTAATTGGGGCCACGATCCCGGGCATCCCCGCCGTCATGACCGGGCGCAGCGACCGTCTGGGATGGGGCCTGACCTCTTCCTACCTGGACGATCAGGACGTTCACATCGAACAGCTAAACCCAGAAAATCCCGAGGAATACCTGACGCCCGAAGGCTACAAGCGGTTTCAGACCCGACCTTCCATCATCGAGATCAAGGACCAGGCCCCCATCACCCTGACGCTGCTTTGGACGGATAATGGCCCGGTGCTGCCGGGCACGCATTACGACCTTGGAACGATAACGCCGCCCGGACATGTGGCGTCCTTGTCCTGGTCCGCGCTCAGTGCCCGCGATACCTCGATGACGGCGTCCATGGCGCTGATGAATGCGGATACCGTACGTCAAGCGATCACCGCCGCCGAAGATTTCATCGCGCCCTCACAGAACCTGTCGCTTGTTGACAAGGACACAATCGGGATGAAGCTGATTGGCGCGATGCCGCGCCGCGATTTGAACAACCAAAGCCGTGGGCGCATCCCGACCCCCGGTTGGCTGGCCCAAAACCAATGGCAGGGCCGCCTGCCCTATGCCGACAACCCGGAATTTGTGGCCCCTGCTGGCGGCGTGCTGGGCAATACCAACAACAAGATGATCGACCGCTCCTTTCCACTGCATGTATCCTACGAATGGGGCGACACGCAGCGGGTGCATCGCTGGGAAAGGCTGATGCAATCGCGCGAGGTTCACACCCGCGACAGCTTTATCGAGGCGCAGCTGGATACGGTCAGCTTTACCGCGCGCTCGCTGCTGCCACTGGTCGGAGCGGATTTGTGGTTCACCGGTGAATCCGCGCCCGAAGGCACGCAAGAACGCCAACGCCAAATTGCGCTGGATCTGCTGGCAAACTGGAACGGCGAGATGAACGAGCATCTGCCCGAACCGCTGATCTACGCGGCCTGGCTGCGGGCCTTGCAAAACCGCCTGATCACCGACGAGCTGGGGCCATTGGCGACCGAATACAAACATGTCGAGCCGTTGTTTATCGAACGCGTTTTTCGCGATATCGACGGCGCGTCGGTCTGGTGCGATGTGCAGCAAAGCGCCCCGGTCGAGACCTGCACCAACATGGCACGGCTGGCGCTGGACGATGCGCTGATCTGGATATCGGAACGCTATGGTACAGCGCTACAGTCGCTGCGGTGGGGCGATGCGCATCAGGCCACACATGACCACCCGGTTCTGGGTCAGGTTCCGCTGTTGCGGTTCTTTGTCAACATCCGCCAATCCACCAGCGGCGGCGACAACACGTTGCTGCGCGGGCGCACCTCTGGCGAGGGGTCGGACCCGTTCCAGAACGTGCATGGCGCGGGCTATCGCGGGGTCTATGATTTTGCCGACCCCGACAGTTCGGTCTTTATCACCGCCACCGGTCAGTCGGGCCATTTCCTGTCACGATATTATGATGATCAGGCGCAGTTGTGGCGGCGCGGCGAATACATCCCGATGTCGCTGGACATCGGTTTGGCCCGTGCCGCAGCCGTTGGCGTCACTGTGCTGACGCCACGCTGATCGGATCGGCAATTCCCCGCCCCTTTTCCGGCATGTCGTGGACGACACCGTACCCTATCGCCTAGTCTGAGCGCGACTTGGGTTAGGGGGATAGACCATGGCCAGCATGCGGGACCTGCTGAACAATCTGGCGCGGGATTACGCCATCGCATGGAGCTCGGGCGACCCTGACGCGGTGACGTCTTTCTTTGCCAGCGACGGCCAGATCACTGTGAATCGCGGCGAACCGGTTCAGGGTCATTCAGCCATCGCCGCTGTTGCACGGGGCTTTTTCAACGAATTTCCCGATCTGGAAGTCCGCTGCGACATGCTGCGGTGGGCGGGTACACATGCCATTTTTGTCTGGACACTTGAGGGGCAGCATTCTGCAACCGGCAACCGCGTTGTCACCCGTGGGTGGGAAGAATGGGAACTGGATGCCGAGCGCAAGGTGCAATCCTCGGTGTTCTGGTTTGATACGGATGACCATCAGCGTCAGATCGACGGATAGCGGGCGCAGGATAGCGCCCTAATCTCTCTCGCCTACTGTCACGGTGTAATCGCGCGGTATCCCTTGCGTCACCCTGAACCAGTCCGAGGCTTTGGTCCGGTCCTGATGCGCGTCGAATGCGACCTGATTTTCAAATACTTCGGACACATTGAAACGACCGGCGAGCGCCAGATCCTCGACAACGTCAAATGAAATGCACCCCGCTTCGGCGCGGGTCAAAGCGATATGTTGCGGCAGCGCCGCGCGCACCTGTTCAATCCTGTCGGCGGGCACATCAAGAACGCCGGTCAGATACACTTTGGCCATTTCACCGTTTGTCATTGTCTGGACCCTCAGAAATGCGTGGGATCAAAGCCCATCAAACTGCGCGGCCTGCTTGTCGGTCCAACGCACAGTGATGTTGAACCCCTGATCGGTCTGCTCTTCGGATCGCACCACGTCCTGCCGGAACAGCCATGCCCGTTTGTCACCGTCAGCAAAGCTGAGCTGCAGGACCGTCTCGTGCCGTGCGCCCTGCAATTGATTGGCAACTTCCGCCAGCAATGGGTCTATGCCTTCGCCAGTGATGGCCGAAATGGCAAAAATACCTGGCTCGCGATCCGCGCGTGCCAGTGCGGCCTCACGGTCAGCGTCGTTCAGCAGGTCGATCTTGTTCCAGACCTCAAGCCGTGGGCGGTCTTCATCCACACCCAGTGAGGTCAGAATGGTTTCGACATCCCGTGCCTGCGCTTCGCTTTCATCATGGCTGATGTCGCGCACATGTACGATCAGGTCAGCGCCCAACACCTCTTCGAGCGTGGCGCGGAACGCGGCCACCAGTTCGGTCGGCAGGTTCGAGATGAAGCCCACAGTATCCGACAGGATCACTTCGGGGCCATCGGGCAATTCCACCCGGCGCATGGTCGGATCCAGCGTTGCGAACAGCATATCCTTGGCCATAACCTCGGCCCCGGTCAGACGATTGAACAGTGTCGACTTGCCCGCGTTGGTATAGCCCACCAGCGCAACGATCGGATAGGGCACCTTGGCCCGGGCGGCGCGGTGCAGCGTGCGGGTTTTGATCACCTTCTGCAATTGGCGGCGCAAGCGCACGAGTTGATCGTCGATGGCGCGACGGTCAGCCTCGATCTGGGTTTCACCGGGGCCACCGACAAAGCCGAACCCGCCGCGTTGCCGTTCCAGGTGGGTCCAGGCGCGGACCAGCCGGGTGCGCTGATAGCTCAGCGCGGCCATCTCGACCTGCAGCACACCTTCGCGGGTGCGGGCACGGTCGCTGAATATCTCAAGGATCAGCCCGGTTCGGTCGAGGATCTTGACCTTCCACGCCTTTTCCAGATTGCGCTGTTGCACCGGCGTGACCGGGTGGTCGATCAGAACCAGTTCGATGTCATTGTCGTGAAACCGAGAGCCCAGCTCTTCGATCTTGCCGCTGCCGAATAACAATCCGGATTGCGCCCGTTGCAAGCGCACAACCTCGGACCCGATCACATCCAGATCGGGCAAAGCGGCGGCCAGTGAAACCGCTTCTTGCAGCGCCGGTTCGGGGACACGGCGCTGTTCATCTGATTTGATTTCGGGATGCAGCACCCAGGCCCGGGTGAGCGTCCTGTCATGTTCCATCAAGAGGCGTCTTCGCCCTCATACAGGTTGATCGGCTGCGACGGCATGATGGTGGAAATCGCATGTTTGTAAACAAGCTGCGACTGTCCGTCGCGGCGCAACAATACGCAGAAGTTATCAAACCATGTGATAACGCCCTGCAGTTTCACGCCGTTGATCAGGAAAATCGTGACCGGGACCTTTGCTTTCCGTACGTTATTCAGGAAGGCGTCCTGAAGATTCTGTCTGTCCGAAGCCATATTTTTATAATCTCGCCATTGTTCTTGCTACGCGCTGCGGACCAACGCGCTCCCTCTGGCCGAGTATGGAGTGGTGCGAACAGATATTCCAGACGAAAAATTGTGCAACAACACCAAGGCGCTGATCTGAGGTCAATCGCGCCAAAGTGTCGGCGTGATCAGGGCGATGATGGCCAGCGTTTCCAGACGTCCGATCACCATCGCCGCGCATAGCGTCAGTTTCGCCCCGCCCGACAGGTCGATCAGGCGGATCGGCACGTCCGTTGCCAGTTCGATCAGCGGCCCGGTCGTGCTGAGCGCGGCAACGCTGAGCACCATGGCATGTTCAAACCCGACGCCTGTTATTGCCAGCAACAGGTCGAACAGACCAAGGCTCAGCGCAAAGAGCATAAGGAAGATCCAGGCGATAAAGGCACCATCGCTTTGGATGCGGCGATTGCCGCCGCCTTCGCCACTGACCGAAGACGGGTAGATCAGCCGGTCAATCTCGCGCTTGCCATTGAGGTAGAGCGCGAAGACCCGCAACAGTTTGACCCCGCCAGCCGTTGTTGCCACGCCACCGCCCAGCAGGGCCAACCCCATCAGGATCAGACCGGGCGTGCCCAAACCTGACAGTTGCTGCGCATCATTCCAGTTGGCACTTTCGAACCCGGCAGTGGTCAGAAAGGACATGACCGTGAACACCATGCCCCAGATCACATGCAGGACCTGACCTGCCGAAACCTGTAAACCAAGCTCTGCCACGCCCGCCATAACGCGAAAGAACAGCAGCGCCGCGACGGTCAGGACAATGAATATTCCGATGCGAAACTCGGGGTCCTTGTCCAACCGCGCATAGCCGGTTGTGGCGGTGTCCGCCGAAAAGGTCAGCCGCGACAGGGCAAAGAACAGAAACAGAAACAGGATCGCCTCGCCGGTGATGCCTGCTGTCGATCCTTCCAGCCCTCCGACCGGTGAAATGCCGGATGTGGCCATGATCGACATGGCGTGGCAGATGGCGGTCAGCCCCTGCTCGCCCGCAATCAGCAGCAGGATCCAGATCACACCCGTCAACCCGGCATAGACCGGCGCCAATGTGCGGGTCACGCGGATCAGATGCCCACGCGGGTCAACCCGTTCGCTTTGCGCAACACCCGACACGGGACGGCCCGGTTGTCCGCGCGCGGTAACCTCGAACCCGCCCAGCGACAGCGGTGCCAGGATCGCGGCGGCCGCGATCCACATCAGCAACCCTCCTAACCAGCCGACCAGCGCCCGCCAAAGATGCAGCGGCGCAGTCAGGCGTGTGGGATCAGGGAACAGATCAGCCCCTGTCGTGGTCAGCGCGCTGACCATATCGAAATAGGCGTTCAGAAAACTGGTATTGCCAAGCGCATCATGAAAGGGAATGGCCAGAAACAGGGGCAGAATAGTGAACGAGGCAAGCAGGACCGCCAATTGCCCCAACGTGCCGCGCCGAGGTCTGCGATTCATCTGCGCCAGCGCGATCAGGTTGACCACAAACAGGCCCAGCAGCCCGGAATAGAAAAACGACCGCGAGGTATCGTGATCATCCAGCGCCAGCGCGTAAATCGCCGGGACCCACATCGCCAGTGACGCGATCCCCCAGATCATCAGCAGCAGCGGCAACCGCCGCAGAACACCGTGCTTTTGTTCGCGCACCCGGATCATCAGAAAAAGTCGATCGAAACCTGCATCAGGCGTTCGACCTCGGGCACGTCCTTGGCCAGAGCAAAGATGGAGACCACGTCTTTTTCGTCAATGCGCAGACTGCCCGTGGGGCGCACGACCTCGTCACCCTTACGCACGGCGCCGACCAGAACACCTTCGGGAAAGTCGATGTCGCGCAATCTTTGACCGGCCATGGGCGAGGTCGACAGAACCTCGGCCTCGATCACCTCGGCCTCGGCATCGCCGATGGAATAAACCTGCCGGACCCGGCCATGGCGGATGTGGCGCAGGATCGAACTGACGGTGGTTGCGCGCGGATTGATATAGGCGTCGATGCCCAGCGGCCCCATCAGGGCAACCATGCTGGGATCGTTGATAAGCGCGATGGCCAGCGCGCAGCCCTCACCCTTGGCCCGCACCGCGGCCAGCATATTGGTGCGGTCATCATCGGTCACCGCCAGCATCGCGTCGGCCCGTTCGATACCGGCCTCGCTGAGCAGGGCGGAATCCAGGCCGTCACCATTCAGAACAATTGTGCGTTCCAGTGCCTCGGCGGCGATTTCGGCGCATTTCCGGTCACGTTCAATTACCTTTGCCCGCACCCGACTTTCGCGTTCTTCCAGAGTCCGCGCCACCTCAAGCCCGACATTGCCACCGCCCACAATCACCACGCGGTCCTGTTTGCCTTGGGACTTGCCGAACACTTCCATCGTGCGGTCGACGTCCTTTACGCTGGTAAAGACGTAACATTCGTCGCCGACAAACAGCTGATCCTCGGATTCGGGCGCAAACAGCGACCCCTCGCGCCGGACACCGACGACAATCGAACTGAGGGTCGAGAACAGGTCCGTCAATTGCCGCAGTGGCGTGTTGACGATGGGGCAATCTTCATCCACGCGGATCCCCAGCAATTGCGCCTTGCCATCCATGAAAATCTCGGTGTCGAAGGCCGACGGGGCGGACAGGCGACGCATCGCGGCGGCCGCCACCTCGCGTTCGGGGCTGATCACCACGTCAATCGGCAAATGGTCCCGGCGATAGAGGTCTGAATGAATGGCCTGAAGATAGGATTTCGACCGCAGCCGGGCGATCTTGCGCTGGATCGAGAACACCGAATGCGCCATCTGACAGGTGACCATGTTCACCTCATCCGAATGGGTTGCTGCGATGATCATATCCGCATCGCGCGCGCCTGCCCGCTCTAGCACATCCGGATAGCTGGCAAAGCCCGCGATGCCCTGCACGTCCAGCGTTTCGGTCGCGCGGCGCACCAGATCTGGGTTGTTGTCGACCACAGTCACATCATTCAGTTCGCCCGAAAGGTGCCGCGCAATCTGCCAGCCGACCTGACCGGCGCCGCAAATGATGACCTTCATGTTCCTGGCCCTTCTGCCTGAAATCTTTGAATGACAGATGCCCCCATAGCGGTCAATTGAATTGTCATGAGCCTGCCGATGAGGCAATGTAAGTGTATGAAAACAGTGCTGCCCATGCTTGTTTGCCTGATGACGCTGTCCGCCTGCGGACCGTTGTCGCTGTATTATCGCGAAGGCGAAAGCGTCTCGCGCATGCAAACGGAAACGACGCAATGCCGGGTTCAGGCCCTCAAGGATGCACCAGTGGCGAACCAGGTGCGGCAAAGCCCGCCGGTCTACTGGCCCGGGCGGTCCTATTGTGACAGCCGCGGGCGGTCCTATTGTGACAGCTACGGGCGGTGTTATCGCACCCCAGACTGGTGGGAGCCCGGAAACATCTACACCGTGGATGTGAACAAGGGGCTGCGCAATACGGTCGAGGCGCAGTGCATGGCCCAGAAAGGGTTCCGCCCGGTCAGCCTGAAGCCCTGCAAACAGGGTGTCAAATCGCGGGTTCCAGCGGTCCGGACCACAACCCTGCCGCCGCTGAACACCGCATCATGTTTCGTGAAATTCGATGACGGGTCGTTTCAGATCATCACGCCGGGACAGGCGGGTTAGGATATGACCCTGCGCCGATGGGCCAGCCACAGATGCGCGCCCATGGCGGCAGTATAAAATCCGATCACGGCGGTCAGCATTCCGGCATCTCCTGTGCGCCACAATACGGCCAGCAGAACCGGCGTACCCAGAAGGTTACCGGCATTGCCCATCTGGGCCATGGCCCCATAGCTGAGCGCCTGCGTCTCCGCCGTTTCGTTCAATTGGGGCACCGCGGCAAAGCTGCCACCCTGAACCAGCCCCAGCACGGCAAACAGGGCAATACAGACAAAGGTTAGCGGCATTCCCAGAAAGGCGGTCGCGATGATGGCGATCCCCAGCCCAAAACCCAGATTGATCACGGTGACGCCGGGCATAAAGGTCAAAAGCAGCGGAACAGCCAGCCAGGACAGGACAATCCCCGCCAAGGGCATCAGACCTGCGACCACCGCGCTGACCTCCACCGGCAGTTGGCCGGGAAGAATGGCCAGCAGCGACACGAAGGTCAGAGTGTAAAAGAACCAACCGACCGGCGGGGCCGACACAAAGGGCGAGCGATAGATCCGCGCATGCGCTTCAAGCAGAGCGCGCCATCCCCAACTGAATTCATCCGGTGTCCCCAGATCGATCTGAATACGGCTCAGCGCAACCAAGCCCGCAATTGCCACCATCAGCCCGCCATGCAACGAGAAATACACCGGCAGGCCAAACTGATCGACAATCATCAGGCCCAGCCACGCATTCAGTGCGAATGCGACGCCAAAAAACGTGCTCCACAACACCATGGCTGCGTTGCGCGCCCCGCCCCTGTGTGATCTGCGCGATCAGGGTCGGTGCCGCCACCACGATTGCCAGATGGGACAGCCCCTCGACCACACGGCTGCACAGCATGATGTAAAACCCGGGTCCGGTCGCCTGAAACAGGGATATGAGCCCGCCAAGCACAAGCCCCGATATCAAAAGCCGCGCGGGGGCCAATCCACGTCGCCAGTGTACCCGACAAGGCACCCAGAATGGCCCCCATCAGGCTGACGATCGACAGCAGCCAGCCAATCGCATCAGCGTTTTCGGGGTAGTGCTGCGCGATTTGGACAAATGGAACCGCGATCTTGGCAAATTGCGTAGCCGCGCCCAGCCCGGCGATCCACAGCAGAATGACCTGAAAGAAAACAATAAACGAATGTCCCATAGGCCGGTTGTAGCGGCACCACACGCAATCAGGAACGCATAAATTATGCGCCCCGACCCCGCGAGCCGCTGACCAACCGGACCGGAGTGCCGTCAGACAGGTAAAGCCGTTCCCAGATGATCTCGCCTGCGGTGATCCGAATGCAGTCATGCGCCGCGCCGGACGTCTGAAACGCCTTGGGATGCGGGGTGTGCAGATCCCACCACCCCTCTTTGGCCAGTTCAGCCTCGGCACTGCGGATTTCATCTGTTGCAAATTGCCAGAGCGACACGCCCAGCAACGCCCGCTGGCTGGTTTTCCAGTCCCGCGCCCGGCTGGTGGAGTAGGCCAGACAATTGTGGCTGGCTTCGTCCACCAGATGCAGACATTCGGTGGAGTTCATGACAAGCCGTTTCAACGCCCCGTCATCGGTTCTTGCCGGTCCCAACACTGAAAACACGTCTTGCTGGGTGGACGGCGACGGGGTTTGCGACCCGCTTTCCCAGCGTGATACCGTTGCCTGATCCACCTCAAGCAAATCGGCCAAGGCGGATTGCTTTAGCCCCACGGACCTGCGCAATCGCTTTAACCGCTTGCCAAATGCCGGAAAGCCGCGCGCGCGCAGTGTAAAGCCATCCGCCGTTTGTGGATTGCGGTCCATACCCTCACCTTCGCCGTCAGGTCCCGAGACGGCCTTGCGTTACACGCGACCAGACACGCGGCGGCAGATCATTCCGCCGGTTCCGGTTCGTCAATTTCCGCCACCCGTGCGCCGGATTTGTTCGACGTGACCACACCCAGAGATTTCAGCTTACGGTGCAGTGCGCTGCGTTCCATCCCGACAAAGCTGGCCGTGCGGCTGATATTGCCGCCAAACCGGTTGATCTGGGTCAGCAGATATTCACGCTCGAACGCTTCGCGCGCCTCGCGCAGCGGCAAGGTCGCCAATGCGCCCGACAGAACAACGCGGCCGGATTCGTCGGATTTTTCCTCATCATTGGGCAACTCGCGCGCCTCGACCGGGCCGGTGCCATCACCAAGGATCAAGACCCGCTCGATCAGGTTCTTAAGTTGCCGCACATTGCCCGGCCATGTCATCGTCTGCAGCAGGGCCACGGCTTCATCCGACAATTCGCGCATCGGCAAGCCTTGGGTTTCGTAACATGTCCCAATGAAATGCTGCGCCAGTACCGGAATATCCTCGCGCCGCTCTTCCAAAGAAGGAACCGCAATCGGAACCACGTTTAGACGATGATAGAGCTCCTCGCGGAAGCGATCAGCGGCAATCTCTTCTTCCAGATCGCGGTTGGTCGAAGATATCACCCGTAAATCGACGCGCACCTTGTCAGTGCCGCCGACACGCTGAAATTGCTGATCGACCAGAACCCGCAGGATCTTGGATTGCGTGCCCTGCGGCATGTCAGCCACTTCATCGAAATAGATCACGCCGCCATGGGCCTCTTCCAGCAGGCCCGATTCCACGCCGCGTTCCGAGGTTTCGCGCCCAAACAGGACCTCTTCCATCCGCTCGGGTTCAACCCCTGCGCAGTTGACGGTAACAAAAGGCGCGTTGGCGCGGTTGGAATGGGCGTGGATATAGCGCGCGGCGATTTCCTTGCCCGACCCCGCCGGGCCGCTCAGCATCACGCGCCCGTTCGACTTGGTCACCTTGTCCAAGTTGCTTTGCATCGCACGGAAAGACGCAGATTTGCCGATCATGTCGGAATTGCTGACTTCTTTGCGCTTGAGCGAGGCGTTTTCCCGGCGCAGACGCGAGGTTTCCATCGCGCGCCGGATTACCACCATCAACTGGTCGATGTTAAAGGGCTTTTCGATAAAATCATACGCGCCCTGCTTGATCGCCGCGACGGCAATCTCGATATTGCCGTGGCCCGAAATGATCACCACCGGCACATCCGGATTGTCGCGCTTCACCGCCTTAAGGATGTCGATGCCGTCCATCCGGCTGTCTTTCAGCCAGATATCCAGGATCAACAGCCCCGGCGGTTCTGCATTGACGGCGGCCATGCAATCGTCCGAATTGCCAGCCAGTCGGGTTGAATAGCCTTCGTCCTCCAGAATGTCGGACACCAGTTCGCGAATATCGCGTTCGTCATCTACGATCAGAATGTCACTCATCTTTTAGCCTGCTTTCAGTATGTTGGTTTTTTTCGCCTGTTTCTGCGGCGCAACGGTCGGGGCATTTCCGGCCCCGGGCAGACGGATGACAGCCATTGCGCCAAAATGGTCCTGTCCGTCAAAGACGGGCGCATCTTCCAGGGTCAGCGCACCGCCATGTTCTTCGATGATTTTCTTGACGATGGGCAGGCCCAGACCCGTACCCTCGTCGCGTGTCGTCACATATGGTTCAAACAGCCGCGCCCGGTCTTCGGGCAGGCCAATGCCATTATCCGCGATGGTGATCAAAGCTCCGGTATCGTCACTGGACATGGAAACCTTGATCTGCGGTTTCAGATTTTCCGGCGCGCCCTTTTCTTTCAGGGTTCCAATGGCTTCACCGGCGTTCTTGATCAGGTTGGTCAGTGCCTGATGCAACATGGTCGCATCGACATCAGCCTGAACCGGCTGATCCGGCAAGTCCGCATCGATCTGCACATCCGGCTGCCCCGATTGCTGCAACAACACCGCCTCGCGCACCAGATCGACGATATCTTCCTCGTTCCGGTCCGGTTCGGGCATTCGCGCAAATTTCGAGAATTCGTCGACGATCCGCCGCAGATCATTGGTTTGCCGCACAATGACATCGGTCATTGATTCAAGGCTATCGCAATCGTCCTCATCCAACTTGCGCGAAAATTTGCGTTTGATCCGTTCCGCACTCAACTGGATCGGTGTCAAAGGGTTCTTGATCTCATGCGCGATCCTGCGGGCCACATCGCCCCAGGCTGCCATACGCTGCGCACTGACCAGATCGGTGACATCGTCAAAGGCCACAACATAGCCCTCAAGCCCGCCATCTTCGCCGCGCCGGGTCGCCATGCGCACCAGCAGATTTTCCAGACGACCCTTTCGGGTCACCTTGATTTCGCCCTGAGCGGCTTCCTGCCCGCTGTCCCTGAGGCTTTCGAACAAGGGTAGGAATTCGGGCACGGCGATGCCGATAGCCAGATGCTGCTCGCCTCGCGACCAGTCCAGCAAACGCTCGGCCGAGCGGTTCACAAAGGTCACGCAGCCATCAGGGTCGACGCCCACCACGCCCGATGTCACCGAAGTAAGGACCGAGTCGAACAGACGCCTGCGGCGTTCGATCTGACGGGTGTTTTCCAGCAGCGTGTCGCGCTGACCTTTCAATTGCCGTGTCATCTGGTTGAAGTACCGGCCCAGCATCGCAATCTCGTCATCGCTGGCCTCTTCGATGACCTGAACGCTCAGATCCCCGGCGCCGACGCGCTGCGCCGCCGTGGTCAATCGCCCGACCGGGCGCGACAGACGTTCAGCAAACCACATGCCCAGCGACATGGCCGCAAGGATGAGGATCAGGGCAAAGCCCAGATATAACAGGCCAAATTCAAACAGCACCCTGCCCCGCTCGCTTTCAAGCTGGCGATAGAATTGTGCCGTTTCTTTGGTGTCATCCAGCAGCGTCAACAACTGCCCGTCCACCTCGCGGCTGACATACAGGTAGCGATCCGCATAAGCCTGCAACGGCACCAGAGCGCGAAATTCGCTGTTGTCCCAATCGTCTATGATGGGCAAGACCCTGATCGTTGGCCTCGACAATCTGTTCTGGCGTGGGTTCTTCGTAGTTGAACAGGTATGATCGATCCCCGCGGGCACGAATTTCGCCACTGCCGTCGATGACATAGGCTTCGCGCAGACCGCGTTGAATTTGGGCCTGCCCCTGTGCCAGAACCTCGCGCAATTCCGCATCCGATATGTAGAAATCCAGCGCGCGCGCATTGTCCAGAAACCGCGCCAGCACGGACGCGTCCTGCGTCAGGCCCTGCCGGTGTTCCAACTCATAAGCCTCGGCAGCTGTCAGGGACGAGCCGACAACCTGACGAACCCGATCCGAAAACCAGCCTTCAAGGCCGATATTCACAGTTAGACCGGCAAAAATGGCCACCGTCACCGTTGGCACCAACGCCAACAGCGTAAAGGCACCGATCAGACGCAAATGCAGGCGGGATCCTGCGGACTTGGCCCGGCGCGCAGCAATCAGGTTGCCCAACTGGCTCAGCACAAGCGCGGCGACAACCAGCACATACACAAGGTCGGCCAAAAGAATCAGCCGCAGCGTCGGGGCCGTCGCGCCCAGATCAAAAGGGCCGATGACCAGATAGGTTGCCAATGTCAGGATAGGGCCAAGGACAACCAGTCCAAGGCTGCCAATGCTACGCAATTTCCGTGACTTGCGCCACCGATTGATCGATAGGATTGGCCCGTTCTGTGCCCGGGTTGCCACCGTCTGCCCTCATTCTGATGTGCCGCTTGCGCGGCTTACCGCCATATATCGTGGTCGTTTTGCCAGGACGAACCCGGATGCCACGGTTTGTGTGGCGATATTACATCAGTTTGCGCCGACGTGTCACCTGAATATCGAGGTCGGTGATCTTTTTACGAAGCGTATTCCGGTTAATCCCTAACAAATCAGCACATTTTGCCTGATTGCCGCCCCGTCGCCTCCAGCGCAATCTCGATCAGGGGCGCCTCGACCTCGCGCAGAATGCGCTGATAAAGGCCCGGAGGCGGTAGAATATTTCCGTGCAGATCGAAATACCGACGCAGGTGACGCTCGACCGAAGAAGACAGCTTTTCCCGCTCGCCATCGCCCAGAACCGGTTCGGCCTCTGGCTGCGAGCCCAGCACCGTCTCGACCTCAAGTTTCGAGATTTCGTCGGCGCGGCTGGTCAGGCTCAGACGGCGGACCGCGTTTTCCAACTGCCCGCACGTTGCCTGGCCAGGAATAGCGCCGGACCAGTTCTACCGCGTCAGTACTAAGCCAGCGCTTGGTGCCGGTGTCTTTTTCTTCTCGGACAAGAAAATGATCGGCCAGTAGCGTGATGTCGTCCACCCGCTCGCGCAGCGCAGGGACATGGATCGTGGCACCGCTCAGGCGATAATACAGGTCCTGCCGGACCCGTCCGCTTTCCATCGCATCAGTCAGGTCCGACTGGCTGGTCGCCATGAAACGCGGCACGTAATCGCCGGGCGTATCCATCATCCGCACGATGCGCGCCTGAATTTCATCGCCAATGTCCGAGATTTCGTCGATCAGCAGGGTGCCGCCCCTGACCCGTGCCATCACCCGGGCGGGTCCTTCCAGATCGCTGAGATCCGCCGCATTCGCCGTGACAAAGGGCAAGGTGCGCCGGTCAGAAAAGTCGTGAATTGCGCGTGCAATCAATGACTTGCCCGTCCCGCTTTCGCCGGACACAATCACCGACAGATCAGTATTCATGACCGCGCGCAACCAGACGATACAACGCCTGCATGACCGGAGTGCGCCCGACCAGCGGCAATTCATCCGGCCTGTCACCGCCATCGCGCGCAGCCTCGGGCTGGGTACGTTGTTTCTGGTCCAGCGCGCGGGCGGTGCGCTTCATCAAATCCGGCAGGTCGAAGGGTTTAGGTAGATAATCATAGGCGTCTGCCTCGGCCGCCTGAATCGCCGTCATGATTGTGTTTTGCGCCGAGATTACGATGACCGGCAGGCCGGGCCGGTCCTGCGCGATCTTTGGCAGCATCTCCAACCCGTTGCCATCGGGCATGACCACGTCCGAGATCACCACGTCCCCTTTGCCCTCGCCCACCCAGCGCATCAGCGTGGTCAGCGACGATGTGGCATGGACCTTGCACCCGGCACGCGTCAGTGCCTGTGTCAGAACAGTGCGGATCGTGCGGTCGTCGTCGGCAACCAGAACTGTGCCATCCATCAGATGCTCTCCTTCTTGTCGTCTTTGGGCGCCCGGCGCAGCGACAGGCGAAACACAGTGCGCCCCGGCACCGAATCCGCGGTGATCCAGCCGTCGTGGTCGGATATGATCTTGCTGACCAGCGCCAGGCCCAGACCGGTGCCGTTTTCTCTGCCCGATACGAACGGGTCGAAAATGTCGCTGCGGATTTTATCCGGCAGGCCCGGGCCGTCATCAATGACCTCGATCTGCAACGGCAGCGAATGGCCCGATCCGTCGCTGCGTCGCAGGCGAAAGGAATGTTCGAAATATGTCCGCAGGCGGATTGTGCCGCCTTTGGAATCCGCCGCTTCGGACGCGTTTTTCAGCAGGTTCAGCACCACCTGCAAAAACTGATCCGGATCGCCATAGGCCAGCGGCAACGAGGGGTCGTAATCCTCGACAATGGTCATATGCGCACCAAATCCCAACAAGGCAGAGCGGCGGGCGCGATCCAGAACGTCGTGAATGTTCACCGGCTTGAAATCCGGTTGGGACAGGTTTCCGAACTGTTCAACCTGTTCCAGCAGCTTCACGATCCGGCGGCTTTCGGCAACGATTAAATCCGTTAGTTCAAGGTCTTGCGCCGGGACATTCATGCTCAGTAACTGGGCGGCCCCGGTAATGCCCGCAAGGGGGTTCTTGATTTCATGCGCCAGCATTTCCGCCATGCCGATGGCGGATTGCGCCGCAGATTTCACCGAATTGCCACGAGTCATCTGACCGGCCAATTCGCGCGGCGAGATGATCATGATCATCACCCCGGGATGCCCCATCAGCGGCGCAATCTGCAGCGCGCATTGCAGCGGCGCACGGTTGCCCGATCCGACATCCACATCATTGACGAATAGCGGTGTGCTTTGCTGCCGGGCGCGCAGAAAGGCCACCTCAAGCGGTGCATCGACGGCGATCTGATCCCAGATCGGATGCCCCAGCACCGATTTGCGCGAGGCGTTCAAAAAACCCTCACCGGCAGAGTTCACGTCAGAAATCCTGTCCTCGGCATCAATGATAAAGGCCGGGACCGGTAAGGACGCCCAGATGCTGTGATCCGAGGTCATGCCGCCACCTCGTGCCCCGATCGCAAAGCGTCGCCCAACAGGCGCAGCACCTCGTCGGTATCGCGTGAGGTCAGAACGGCGCGGCGCAGGGTTGCGGGCGTGCGCACCTCGTCCATGTACCAACCCAGGTGTTTGCGCGCGACGCGCAGGCCAAGATCGGTGCCGTAAAATGCCAGCATCGCCTGATAATGGTCCTGCACCATCTGAACCAAATCAGCGCCGGTTGGGATATCCGGCGGCGGCGCGCCATATAGGTCGTGACAGACCTGCGCCAGCAGCCACGGTTTGCCCTGCGCGCCACGGCCGATCATAACTCCATCCGCGCCGGACTGTTTCAGCGCCGTGCGAGCCGCCGTCGTGTCGACGATGTCACCATTGGCAATCACCGGAATGGATACCGCCTCGCTTACCGCGCGGATCGCGTTCCAGTTGGCGCGGCCCTTGTAGAACTGACATCGGGTGCGACCATGGATCGTGACCATCCGAATGCCCGCATCCTGCGCGCGGCGCGCCACGTCCGGGGCGTTCAGCAGGCTGTCATCCCATCCCAGCCGGGTTTTCAGCGTCACTGGTTTATCAACGGCCCCCACCACGGCCTCGATCAGCGTCAGGGCGTGATCCGGCGTCTTCAGCAGGGCCGAGCCGGAATAGCCATTGGTGACCTTTTTGGCGGGGCAGCCCATGTTGATGTCGATCACCCGCGCGCCCCGGTCGGCGACCTGCCGGGCGGCCTCGGCCATCCAATGCGCCTCACGCCCGGCCAGTTGCACGGCGGTGTTTTCCACATCCGCCGACAACTCGGCTCGCTCCCGGACACCGGGCTTGGCCTGTACCATTTCCTGGCTGGCCACCATTTCGCTGACCACCATGCCCGCGCCAAAGCGCATCACGAGGTCGCGGAACGGTCGGTCGGTGATTCCGGCCATTGGTGCCAGCAGCACCGGAGGGGTCAGATCCTTATCAGCAAGACGCAGGGTCAACGTGCCTAATCCTTGAGCAATTGTCGTTTTGATATAGAAATCGCAGCATATGAACAATAAAACGGCACCCTACAAGCCCGCTAAATCATCACTTGCTTAATTTTTAAGCACATTACCACAGGTGATTGCCTCTGCATTCACCGCACCCTAAACAATCCTCACCACCAAAGGATCAAACGCACATGGCAACCGCCGCCATCATTGTCGCCGCAGGACGCGGCCAACGCGCCGGGGGCGGTACGCCGAAACAATGGCGTGCGCTGGCCGGTCGGCGGGTGGCGGATTGGACATTGGATCGGTTCGCAGGGCTGGTGGATCACATCGTACTGGTCCTGTCGGCCGAAGATGAAGCTGCTTGGCATGAGTTTCGGGGCGGCGACCTGATACTGGCAACCGGAGGCAAAGATCGCGCCGCATCCGTTCGAAACGGATTGCAGGTCCTGACCGGCACAGGGGTCGAGCGTGTGTTGATCCACGATGTTGCGCGCCCTTGTGTCAGCGCCAGTGTAATCAAGGATGTTCTGACAGCGCTGAACACCAATGTTGTCGCCGCCCCCGGACTGGCGGTGACAGATGCGCTGTGGACCGGGGACGGGTCCGTTGTCACCGGAGTGCAGGATCGCACCGGGCTTTTCACCGCACAAACGCCACAGGGTTTTCATTTCGACGCCATCGTCGCCGCCCATGCCGCCCATGCCGGCGGCGCCGCCGACGATGTCGAGGTTGCGCGCGCGGCGGGGCTGGATGTGGCCATCGTTCCGGGCGATGCGGATAACCTGAAAATCACACGGCCCGAGGATTTTGCCCGGGCAGAACGCATAATAGGACCGAATATGGATGTACGGCTGGGCAACGGGTATGATGTGCACCGTTTTGGCGACGGGGACCACGTGGTTCTGTGCGGAGTGAAAATCCCGCATGATCGCGGGCTGCAGGGGCATTCGGACGCTGATGTCGGAATGCACGCCGTCACCGATGCCATTTACGGCGCGTTGGCGCGGGGTGATATCGGCCAGCATTTCCCTCCCTCCGACCCACAATGGAAAGGGGCCGCCAGCGAGATCTTCCTGCGCCATGCGGTCAAGCTGGCCGGGCAGATGGGCTACCGCATTTCGAACGTCGATTGCACGTTGGTTTGTGAATATCCCAAGATCGGGCCGCACGCGCAGGCCATGCGCGAAGAAATGTCCAGGATCATGGGGTTGGGGGTAGATAATATCTCGGTCAAGGCAACCACGTCCGAGCGTCTGGGCTTTACCGGACGCAGCGAAGGTATCGCCGCACTGGCCACAGCCTGTCTGGTGAAATCATGAACCCCGCGCGTCTGATCGGCACGGTCTGCGGGGTCGGATACTTACGGCCTGCACCGGGCACGTGGGGCTCTTTGGCGGCCCTTCCACTGGTCTGGCTACTGCATACTTTGGGTGGTTTTCCCCTACTGGTGCTGGCGACTTTGATCGTCTTTGTTGCGGGCCTTTGGGCCACGCGCGAAATGACCGCCGGTCAAGCAGATCACGACCCATCGGAAATCGTTGTTGATGAGGTTGCCGGGCAGTTCATCGCGTTGTGGGCAATCTCTTATCCGGCATGGACGCATGGGATCGAGATCACTGCGCTGTGGCCCGGTTGGATTGCCGGGTTCGTCCTGTTCCGACTGTTCGATATCACCAAACCCGGCCCTGTTGGCTGGGCCGACCGGCGCAGCGGGCCAATGGGTGTTATGCTGGACGATGTGATCGCCGGGATGTTTGCTGCCATTGGCGTTTTGGTCCTTGCTGGTATCACGCACGGAGTGCTGGGCCTGTGACCGCAACCGAGATCCTGAACCGCGCCAAAGCGCAGAATGTGATGATCGCCACGGCAGAAAGCTGCACCGGGGGCATGGTCGCTGCAGCGCTGACCGATATTCCGGGCAGCTCAGCCGTGGTTGAACGCGGATTTGTCACCTATACCAACGCTGCCAAGCAGGAAATGCTGGGCGTTCACCCCGAAACACTGGACGCCCATGGCGCTGTGTCCCAGCAAGTCGCCTGTGAAATGGCCGACGGAGCCCTGCAGCATTCCAATGCGCAATTGTCGGTCTCGATCACCGGCATTGCAGGTCCGGGCGGGTCCGAGTTCAAACCCGAAGGCCGCGTGTGTTTCGGACTGGCAGCCCAAGGTCAGCCGACGCAAACCGAAACGGTCGAATTCGGTGCGCTGGGTCGGGATTTGGTGCGCAATGCGGCCCGCGACCACGCGCTGAACCTGTTGCTGCGCAGCCTTTCCCAATCCGCCCAAAATTAGTGCAACCGCGCCAAAGCGGCGCAAATATTAGCGCCAATTAAGAAAAAGCCGCCAAATTGAGCGGCTACTTGGGCAATTGCCTCTTTTTTCCCCGCCTCCGCTCCGCTTCAAAGCCGCACCATCACTCACTTGACGCCGGTCGCTGCAATCGTCCGCACAACGGCGCAAATTACGAGGAAAGGAGAGCGGCCCATGAACGGAGCCGATACTGCCTGGATCATCGTTGCAACCGCACTGGTCCTGTTCATGACGTTACCGGGGCTTGCCCTGTTCTATGGCGGCCTTGTTCGGGCGCGCAACGTCCTCAGCGTGTTCATGCACTGTTTCTCAATCGCTTGTCTGATGAGCATCCTGTGGCTGGTCGCGGGCTATTCGATCGCGTTCGGTCCGGGTGACTCCGGCATTTGGGGTGGTCTGGGCAAAGCGTTCCTGAATGGGGTGGATGCCGACAGCCTGGCGGGCACCCTGCCCGAGATTCTGTTCTTTGCCTTCCAGATGACATTTGCCATCATCACCCCCGCCCTGATTGTCGGCGCCTATGTCGAGCGTGTTGGTTTCGGCTTTGTCCTGACATTCTCCGCGCTGTGGATGCTTTTGTGTTATGCGCCGGTCGTTCACTGGATCTGGGGCGGCGGGATGCTGACCGATGGCGGTATTCTGGGAGAGATTGGCGTGCGTGATTTTGCGGGCGGCATCGTGGTGCACGAAACCGCCGGTCTGGCCGCTTTGATAATCGCAGTCGCGCTTGGCCCGCGGCGCAATCGCACCACCCCACCGCACAATCCCGGATATGTCATGGTAGGCGCCGCAATGCTGTGGGTCGGCTGGTTCGGCTTCAACGGCGGCTCGCAACTGGCAGCCGACGGCGGGGCCGCGATGGCGATGACCGTCACGCACCTGTCTGCGGCCACCGCCTCGCTGACCTGGGCATTGTGGGAGAAGGTGCGGTTCGGCAAAGCCTCGATGGTGGGTCTGGTCACCGGCACGATTGCTGGTCTGGCCTCGATCACCCCGGCCTCGGGCTTTGTCGGCCCGGTGCAGGCGCTGATTATCGGCGGTGTTGCCGGAATCCTGTGTCAGGAAGCGGTTTTTGTCATCCGCAATGTCCTCAAGATCGACGACACCCTGGACGTATTTGCGGTGCACGGTGTCGGCGGTATCTTTGGCACGCTGATGATCGCCCTGTTTGGTCTGGGCACCTGGACGGCGCAGCTGGGCGGGCTGGTCATCGTGGGTGTCTTTACGGCAATTGTCACATTTGTGCTGGTCAAACTGGTTGCACTGATCACCCCGCTTCGCGTAGACGCAGAGACCGAGACAAACGGGCTCGACCTGTCAGTGCACGGGGAACGCGCCTATGACATGAGCAGCTAAGCCCACCTTGGCTGCTTGACTGCCCGCAAGGGCAAAGCGGACCTCTTGGGGTCCGCTTTTCTTTTGCGCGCAGCCCCCTCGACTCTGGGCCAATGGACAGGCTATCAGCCCGCAACGTCTTTTCAGCGCCGAGGTCCCGCCATGATCCCCAGTTCCTTTCCCGACAGCACCGAAATCGCCCGCCTGACCGCGCGCATGCTGCTGGAGATCAAGGCGGTGCATTTCAACGCACGCGAGCCGTTCACACTGGCATCCGGCCTGCCCAGCCCGACCTATATCGACTGTCGTAAGCTGATCTCGTACCCCCGTATCCGCTCGACCCTGATGGATTTCCTGACCGTTACCGTGATGCGCGACGCAGGTTTCGAGGCGTTCGACAACATCGCAGGCGGCGAAACCGCAGGCATCCCTTTTGCCGCGATGGTCGCCGAACGCATGGCGCTGCCGATGACCTATGTGCGCAAGAAACCCAAAGGCTATGGCCGCAACGCCCGTATCGAAGGCGCGATGACCGAGGGTGAGCGGGTTCTGCTGGTGGAAGACCTGACCACCGATGGCGGATCAAAGCTGAGCTTCGTGGATGCGATCCGGGAAACCGGCGCGACCTGCGGGCATACGGCGGTGATCTTCTATTACGGAATCTTTCCAGAGACCGAAAAGACGCTGGGTGACCATGGCGTGAAGCTGCATTCTCTGTGCACCTGGTGGGATGTTCTGGCCGAGGCCAAGACGCAGAAAGCCTTTGACCAAGAGACACTTGACGGTGTCGAGGCCTTTCTGAACGATCCGCGCGGCTGGCAGGAAGCAAATAAAACCTGAAAATTATGCTGTGAGTGCTTTGGGGATAAGCCGGGCAGAATCAATCCGGCGACAACAATATGTGGTGACATTCACGGAAAAAGCCACATAATGCACCACACCTTGTTAGTATCTCAGGCTGTCTCAAAAGTTATCCCAAGGCTTTATCCATACTTAGCCACAGGGATTTCCAGATAGTCGACACGCCATACCAGCGTGTAAAGAACACCGTGGGCAGCGGGGACACAATGAACGAGATCAGCAGTATCGAGCAGGCAGCGGCACAGATTCAAAACGCCGAGACCATGCCGCATTCCATTGAGGCCGAGCAGCAGCTTCTGGGTGCGATCCTGACCAATAACGACCTGTATGATCGGGTCGCCTCGATCATCGGGGCCGAGCATTTCTATGACCCAGTCCACTCACGGATCTACGAGGTGGCAGCCACGCGTATCGCCAAGAATACGCTGGCCTCACCTGTCACGCTGAAATCCTTCATGGCCGAGGATGAGGGTCTGAAGGAATTGGGCGGGCCTGCCTATCTGGTCAAACTGGCCGGTGCGTCGATCAGTGCGTTTGCCGTGCATGACTATGCCCAGATGATCTATGACCTCGCCATCCGGCGCGAGCTGATCCGGCTGGGCCGGGACATCTCGGACAAGGCCGCGCGGGTCGATGTGGCCAGCGAGCCCAAGGAACAGATCGTCGAAGCCGAGCAACAACTTTACCAGTTGTCCGAGCAGGGCCAGACCGAACAAGGGTTCCAATCCTTCCTCAAGGCGGTCACAGAAGCCGTCAACGTCACCAACGAAGCGTACCAGCGCGGTGGCGGCATGGCAGGGATTTCCACCGGTCTGGCCGACCTGGACAAGCAACTGGGCGGCTTGCACCCCTCGGACCTGATCATTCTGGCCGGTCGACCGTCGATGGGCAAAACCTCGCTGGCGACCAACGTCGCGTTCAACGTGGCCAAGGCCTATAAGCGCGGCACCAAGCCGGATGGCAGTGAAGGCGCAATCGATGGCGGCGTGGTCGGGTTCTTTTCCCTTGAGATGAGTGCCGAGCAGCTTGCAGGCCGGGTTCTGGCCGAAGCCTCCGAGATTTCTTCGCACAAAATTCGCCAAGGTGATATGACCGAGGCCGAGTTCCGCCGTTTCGTGGACGCGGCAAAGGAACTGGAAGCCTGTCCCCTATTCATTGACGACACCCCCGCCCTGCCCATTGCACAGCTTGCAGCACGCGCACGAAGACTAAAGCGGACCCATGGTCTGGACCTGCTGGTCATCGACTATCTGCAGCTGTGCCGGGGCATGGCCGAAAACCGGGTGAACGAAATCGCCGAGATTTCGATGGGCATGAAGGCCATCGCCAAGGAGTTGAACATCCCGGTCATCGCCCTGTCGCAGCTGTCGCGTCAGGTGGAAAACCGCGACGACAAACGCCCGCAGCTAAGCGACCTGCGGGAATCAGGATCGATCGAACAGGATGCCGACGTGGTGATGTTCGTGTTCCGCGAGGAATACTATAAGGAGCGCGAAAAGCCCGGCGATCACGAGTTGGACAAGATGGAAGACTGGAAGCAGGCGATGGAACACCTGCATGGCAAGGCCGAGATCATCGTCGGCAAGCAGCGCCACGGCCCCATCGGCACAATCGAGCTGTCGTTTGAGGCGCAGTTCACCCGCTTTGGCAACCTGGTCAAACCCTGGCAGCAAAACGGCGAAATCGAAAAGTTCTGATTTTGCTGTTTCCGGTATTGCGCGTGTCGACTGGCGCGCAATCTCGCTTTATTGGCGATTAACGCCTGCTGTGCTAGGCTTATGCACGAAATGCGGCGCAGACCGCTGACCCTTTTCGAGGCCAACCGCACGTGCCAGCAATCATTTCGGAAATCAGGTACAGAAACGGCCCGGGGTTTGCCCCGGACGAGGATTTCGTGGAAATCCGTGTTCCGACCGGAACCGATGTTTCGGATTAGCTCTATTCGCACATCGTATTGATGTGTTATATTTTGTCTGAAATACAGGAGGATGCGCATTATGGACCGGAAAGCCTTTCTTGCCTGGTTGTCGGAGGTCGACACGTTGAGCGAGGCGCAGAAAGTAGAGGTCGGTGAGGTTCTGGCCGGTCGCCCAGCGGGTGAAGCCTCGGTTGCGGCAGTTGATCTGGGTGTTGGAGAAGACCGGACCTGCCCGCATTGCGGCGCACACGGTGCAGTGGCCAATGGCAAGTCGCGGGGAATGCAACGCTATCTTTGCCGATCCTGCAATCGAACCTTTGGAGCGGTGACGGGTACACCACTGAGCGGCCTGCACCGCAAGGATCTTTGGCTGACGTTCAGCGAATGCCTCGCCAATGGCGATACGGTGGCAGTTTCGGCAAAGCGCTGTGGCATAGCCGGGAGCACCGCCTTTCGCTGGCGACACCGCTTCCTTGCCGGGATCAATTCCACCGCCGAAAAACTGAAGGGCATTGTCGAGGCCGACGAAACCTATTTTCTTGAAAGCCGCAAAGGGGATCGTGTTTGGACACGGGCCACGGAAGGCAAATCCTCTGCAAAAAAGCCGGACCGAAAGGCCCGAAAGCGCGGGGGCAAGGCAACAAAGCGGGGCCTGTCCGATGAGCAGGTGCCGGTTCTGGTCGCGACAGATCGCTCCGGCACGACCGTTAGTGCCGTCCTGCCTGCGGTCAATGCTGCCGCTCTGCGGGAGGTTCTCGCGCCGGTCATGGACAAGGATGCACTGCTGGTGACCGATGGGGGCACCAGCTATCCGCCGTGTGCTGCCGCCCTGTGTGTCAGCCACGAAGCGCTCAACCAGTCTTCCGGTGAACGCGTTCGCGGCGAACTCCATATCCAAAACGTCAACAACCGTCACTCCCGCCTCAAGGGGTTTATTGGTAACCGCCGGGGGATCGCCACAAAATATCTTGCCAGCTATCTGCGCTGGTTCCATCTCATAGTCCTGCAGAAGAACCCAACCCCGAGGCACTGCCTCGCCAGCGCCCTCGCTGGAATGAGCATCAATACGATGTACGAATAGAGCTTTCGGATTTGTCTGTCGATATCTATAACCTGAGCGGTACGGTGCGCAGCTCGACCGATGTCAGCACCGGTACCATGACTACTGTCGGGAATTTCGACTATTACGTGGTGAATGTGCGCATCAACCGGAATGGCGCGGTCTCATTATCCGATGACGGAACGCTGCTTAGCTTTGTATCGTTTGATGCCGAAGTAGACGCGACCGAAGGTCCGGCCGCTGGCGAAACCTCGACCCAGGTTGGCACCAACGGTACCGACTCGACCTCATCGCTCAGTTCGACGGATGGTGAGAATTTCGTTGTCGATCCCAACCCCAGCCCCGGCGCACCGTGTTTTACCGCCGGAACAGCCATCCTGACCGACAAGGGTGAAGTGCCGGTAGAGAACTTGAAACCCGGTGATCGCATCAAGGCCATGGACGGGACGTTTCACCCCTTGCGGCTGAGCCTGTCCCGATCCTTACGCCAGTCCGAGCTGATCCGGATGCCTTATCTGCGCCCGGTCCGCATCGTCGCCGGTGCCATCGGACGGGGACTGCCGCGCCGTGATCTGCATATATCGCGTCAGCACAGAATGCTGACGGACTCGCCCATCGCGCAACGCATGTTCGGAACCCGCAATGTGCTGATCTCGGCCATCCGGTTGACCGTCCTGCCGGGGGTTTTCGTGGACGAGACCATCACCGAGGTTACTTATTACCATCTGGTATTTGATCAGCACGTAACCCTGTTCGCCGAAGGTGCACCCAGTGAAAGCCTTTTCACCGGACCGCAAGCTTTGGCGGCGATGCCCGAAGAGACCCGGCACGAACTGTTGCTGCTGTTTCCCGATATTGCCGAACGGTCCGCAGGTGGCCCGGCCTGTTACATTCCCGACGGACGGCGGCAGAAAAAGCTGGTGGCGCGACACGCCAGCAACAACAAGTCGTTGCTGGCGCAAAATCCGACAGACCGCCAAAATCAAGTCTCACAACGAAACCTAGAAACGTGAACGATTGCCGCGACTTGCGCGCTTTGACCCGTATGCGCGCACAATCGCGTGATCCCTCAGTTTCGACAGCATCGGCAAGAAAGTGCCTTGTTTCATTTGACTGTCAGGCCACAGCTTGCTGACCGCGACAAAAAACGCCCGAAAATTAACCTTCTCCCCTCTTGACCTCTGTCATCTCAATGTCATGAACGGGCCCATGAGTACTGCACATCTGACGATCAATCTTCACGCCCTCGCGCAGAACTTGCGCACCCTTGATGCCAAAACCGGTGTCGAGACCGCAGCCGTGGTCAAGGCCGACGCCTATGGCCTGGGTGCCGAGCCCGTGTCCTGGGCCCTGGCTGAAGAAGGTGTCAAAAAGTTCTTTGTGGCGGTCGCCGAAGAAGGCGCGACAGTGCGCGAAGCGGTGGGTCCTGATGCCTTGGTCGCCGTGTTCTCAGGGCATATGAAGGGTGACAAGGAACTGCTGCGCGATCACGGTCTGACGCCGATGATCAACTCACCCGAACAGTTCAAACGCCATATGGAGGCGCTGCCGGACCATCCCTTTGGCATTCAACTGGATAGCGGCATGAACCGTCTGGGGCTGGAACCTGCCGATTGGGCCGAACTGCGGCACGAGGCGCTGGCGCATGATCCGGTGGTGGTAATGTCGCATCTGGCCTGTTCGGACGAGCCGGATAACCCGATGAATCAGCAGCAGTTGCAGACCTTCAAACAGATGACGGACGGTATCTCAGCGCCCCGGTCTTTGGCGGCCACTGGTGGCACCCTGCTGGGGCCGGAATTCCACTTTGATTTCTGCCGTCCTGGTATCGGACTGTATGGCGGACTGCCTTTTGTGGGCGCAAAACCCGTCGTAAGTGTCGATCTGCCGGTGATTCAGGTCCGCCACCTGGCCGTTGGCGAAACCGTCGGTTACGGCAACAGCTGGAAAGCCCGCCGCCCGTCGCGGATCGCGACCGTTGCCGCAGGCTATGCCGATGGGCTGCATCGTGCCATTGGCGGTGGCATTGATACCTTTGCTGGTGATCAGCCCTGCCCGGTGGTAGGACGTATCTCGATGGACCTGATCACCGTGGATGTTACTGATTTGCCTTACGACCCTGACCGCCTGCGCATTCTGAACGGACACCAGACCGTTGATGACCTTGCCGAAGCCGCCGGAACTATCGGCTATGAAATCCTGACCTCAATGGGCAGCCGCTTTTCCCGGGGTTACGTGGAATGAACCTTCTGTCCTTGCCGGGCGGATTGGGACGCGCGATTCTGACGATGCTGGCCGCGTTTGGCCGCGTCGGGCTATTTGCGCTGGACGCGGTTTCACACATTTTTCGCCCACCCTTCTATCCGCGTGAATTCGCGCTTGCGCTGTTGAATGTCGGCTGGCTGTCCCTGCCGGTCGTGGGCTTGACCGCCATTTTCACCGGCGGCGCGCTGGCCTTGCAGATCTACGCCGGTGGCGCGCGTTTCAATGCCGAGGCCGTGGTGCCGCAGATCGTTGCCATCGGCATGGTCCGGGAACTTGGCCCGGTTCTGGTCGGATTGATGATTGCCGCGCGTGTGACCTCTTCGATCGCGGCCGAGATTGCCACGATGAAAGTCACCGAACAGATCGACGCGCTGGTCACACTATCCACGCACCCGATGAAATACCTGACTGCTCCGCGGGTTCTGGCCGCGCTGATCACTGTGCCCGTGCTGGTTGCGGTTGGCGATGTGATCGGCATCGCCGGGGGTTATACGGTCGCCACGCAAAATCTGGGCTTCAACCCGGCGGCCTATCTAAAAAACACAGTGGATTTCCTTGAACTGCGCGACATCGTTTCCTCTTTGGTCAAGGGTGCTGCGTTTGGTCTGATCGCGGCGATCATGGGCTGCTATTACGGCATGACCTCGGGTCGCGGCGCGCAAGGTGTGGGCCGCGCCACCAAAGGCTCGGTCGAGGCCGCCGCCGTACTGATCCTGGCCGCCAACTTCGTTCTCACAGGAGTGTTCTTCTCGCTATGATCCGGATGGAGAACGTGCATAAGGCCTTTGGCGACAACCGCGTGTTGCAGGGCATGAACCTTGAGATTCCCAAGGGCACCTCGATGGTCATCATCGGCGGTTCGGGCACCGGCAAATCGGTGGCGCTGAAATGCATTCTCGGGCTGATCCAGCCCGACAGCGGCATGATCTATGTCGATGGAAAGGATGCCAAAAAGGGTGACCGGGACGCGTTTCTGGCCCGTTTCGGCATGCTGTTCCAAGGAGCCGCGCTGTTTGACTCGCTGCCCGTCTGGCAAAACGTTGCTTTCCGCTTGCTGCGCGGTCCGCTGAAACGCCCAGCCGAGATCGCCCGCGAAACCGCCATCGAGAAACTGCGCCGCGTCGGCCTGAAATCAGACGTCGCAGACCGTTTTCCGTCAGAGCTGTCCGGTGGGATGCAGAAACGCGTGGGCCTGGCCCGAGCCATCGCCGCCGAGCCCGAGATCATCTTTTTTGACGAGCCCACCACGGGTTTGGACCCGATCATGTCCGGCGTCATCAACGACCTGATCCGAGAGATCGTCACCGAGATGGGCGCGACTGCGATGACCATCACCCACGATATGAGCTCGGTTCGCGCAATTGCCGACAACGTTGCCATGCTGCATGACGGCGTGATCCAGTGGGCTGGCCCTGTCGCACAGATGGATAGCTCGGGTGATCCTTATGTGGAACAGTTCATCAGCGGGAGCGCCGAAGGGCCGATTGAGGCGGTGCGTTAACATATGCAGACCAGATGACTATCCTGCTCTTTAGCCCACTAATTTTTTTCGGACTCTACCTGCTCGCCATATTAGACCTGCGTTACGAACGAGGCCGTGAGCGCGATCTCATCAGGCTCGTGATTTCTGGTATACTGCCAATCGGTTTATTTTTTGTGACGCTTTGGATTGCAGGCACACCCGATCAATTCATCTGGGCATCAAGTTTTTCAGCAGTTTTAACGCTGGTTGCGTATTTAGGATGTGGGTTTGACTTGATTGTTTTTCGCAAAGAAAAGTCAGCCCAAACTCTACCAAGCATCGCATTGATTTTTTGGTTATTTTCTTTGGTGGTATATGCTTTTCTGTTTCTTAAACTTGTCTTCGGGCTATAAACATCACAGATATGCCACGACCTCAGTCAATCAAGGATTGTCTGAGTGACTCTCTTGCCCGGAACAGAGCTTCCCACATAACTGTGTAGCATGACCCTCCGCCTCGCCACCCTCTCGCTCCTGATCCTCTACCCCATCGCATGGTTCGCCCCGCTGATGCGCGCGGGGCTGCTCCCGATCTTCGGACTGTCAGAGATCAGCGTGATCACCGGGCTCCAGTCTCTCTGGAAGTCCGACATCTTCCTTGCGCTGGTCGTCACCGTCTTCGCCCTTGTCGCGCCCTACATCAAAACCATCGGCACCGCGCTGGTCCAATGGGATATGCTGGACCCCCGCGTTCAGCCGGCGCTCAATATCCTCGGCAAACTGGCGATGGCCGACATTTTCCTCATCGCGCTTTACATCACGCTGGCCAAAGGCATCTCGTATGCCACCATCGAAACGGCATGGGGTTTGTACCTGTTTACGGGCTGCATTCTGGCGTCGATCGCACTGGGCTACATTACGGAAATGACATCCAGTTCACGAAATCCTCAGACCTAATTGATTGAAATCATTAAACTGAGTATCATCTTTATACTTCGAGCAGCAAAGATTTTTGTAACTCACGGGTCCTTGGCGGATCACATTGCGTGTTTGAGGACATCTCCGCTTTGGCCCGACTTGTTTCGGTTTGAAAGGGAGATGAGCATATATGTCAGCCCTCCATACAATTACATTGCAATTTCAGAATGCCTTTATTCGACTGACTTTTTTCCTGATTTGTGCAGCGGCATTTCTCGCCGTCACCGCAACAATGCTTTCCGCTCTGGGTGTGCTGCCATGGCTGTCCATGCAAGCCAGCTTTGGGGGCGCCCCGGCCATTGATGCCGGTGTCTATATACAGATCGGAATGACCTGCCTGATTCTGATGCTGGCCTTCTACCTGCCCGCAAATGCCCGCATGATGGCGTTGGAAGACAATCATCGCAAATTCGCGCTGAACATGCATGACATCGTGGATGCCTATCAGGTGGCTCATACCGCCGACCGCAGCGGTGCCTTTTTTCTGGCCTCGGAATTCGACGCGGTGAAAGAGCGGATGGCGTTTCTGCGAAACCATCCTGATCTGCAATCGCTTGAACCTCAGATTCTGGAACTGGCCGCACAGATGAGCCAGATCAGCCAGGAATTGGCCGATACCTACGGCGAGGCCAAAGTCGCCCGCGCCCGGACTTTTCTGCAGCAACGGCAGGAAGAAATCGAACAGTTCCAGCACCGGATCGAGGACGCCCAGACCATTCAACACGAACTGCGCCAATGGACCCGCGATATCGAGATCGAAGAATCCATCGCCAAATCGCAACTGAAACGCCTGCGCGACGAGTTGTTCGAATTGCTGCCCGAGCTTTCGGCCCAATTGCAGACCCCGCCCGACGACCAGGACCCAAGCGCCTCCAGCGTCATTGCTATGTCGCCCCCGCGCGCGGCGGAATAGGCGCGATTGCGCCCCCCGGGGACGATGGCCCGCAGGGCCTGAGGATACGGCGCCCCACCGGTCGGGATGAAAGCCCGCAAGGGCTTGAAGAACCGACCATCCTCGGGCACCAAGGGCCGCATGGCTAAGACAACTTCTTTTATCTGCTCCGCCTGCGGCGCGTCTCACTCACGCTGGTCCGGGCGCTGCGACGCCTGCGGCGAATGGAACACGATCCTGCAGGAAACGCCCCTTTCGGCTGGCCCGGCGAAGAAATCCCTCGGCGGCAAACGTGGCCAGCCCATTGCACTCACGGACTTGTCGACCGAGGAAGCACCACCACCCCGCACGCTCTGCGGGGTGGAAGAACTGGACCGGGTTCTGGGCGGCGGCCTTGTACCTGCCTCTGCCCTGTTGGTCGGTGGTGATCCGGGCATCGGTAAATCCACGCTGCTGCTGCAGGCGGCGGCTCGGTTCGCGCGCGAGGGTGTCAAAACCATCTATGTCTCGGGCGAGGAAGCCAGCGCGCAGGTGCGAATGCGTGCGCGCCGTCTGGGGCTTGAGGACGCGCCGGTTCAACTGGCAGCCGAAACCAACCTGCGCGACATCCTCACAACGCTCGAGGCGGAAAAACCCGGCCTCGCCATCATTGACTCGATCCAAACCATGTGGGCCGACAATGTCGACAGCGTGCCGGGCTCGGTCAGTCAGGTTCGCGCCGCCGCGCATGAGTTGACAACGTTTGCAAAACGCCACGGCGTGTCGGTTATCATGGTTGGGCACGTCACCAAGGATGGCCAGATCGCCGGTCCTCGGGTGGTCGAGCATATGGTCGACACAGTGCTGTATTTCGAAGGTGAACGCGGCCACCAGTTCCGCATCCTGCGCGCCGTCAAAAACCGGTTCGGCCCCGCAGATGAAATCGGCGTGTTCGAGATGACCGGCAAGGGTCTGGCGCAGGTCACCAACCCATCCGCCCTGTTCCTGTCGGAACGCGGCAAACCCAGCCCCGGCTCGGCCGTCTTTGCCGGGATCGAAGGCACCCGCCCCGTTCTGGTGGAACTGCAGGCGCTGGTCGCGCCCTCACCCCATTCGCAACCCCGCCGCACGGTTGTGGGCTGGGACAGCGGGCGACTGGCGATGATCCTGGCGGTGCTCGAAGCACGTTGCGGCATCCCTTTTGCAGGCCTCGATGTCTATCTGAACGTTGCGGGCGGCCTGAAAATCGGCGAACCCGCCGCCGATCTGGCCGTCGCCGCCGCGCTGTTGAGTGCCCGGGAAGACACAGCCCTGCCCGCAGATACGGTTGTTTTCGGAGAAATCTCGCTGTCCGGTGCACTTAGACCGGCCCCCCAGACCGAAAACAGGTTGAAAGAAGCGCAAAAACTTGGTTTCACAGCGGCAATTGCTCCGGCGGGTGGCAAAACTGGCACTGTGGCAGGTCTGACACTCACCCGACCCTCTGATCTGGTGGGGTTTGTTGGCGAAACCTTCGGAGCAGGTTAAAGTCCCGCCTTGAGGGGCAGAAAACGAACAGGCGAGGGCCATGGAAGGTTTTACAATAATTGACGGGGTCGTTGCCCTGATCGTCGTGGTGTCGGGCCTTTTGGCCTACTCGCGCGGCTTCTTGCGCGAAGTCCTCGCTATCGCTGGCTGGGTCGCTGCCGCTGTTTTGGCGTTCATCTTTGCGCCGCAGGTTGTCCCTCTGGTCAAGGAAATCCCGGTGGTTGGCGATTTCCTGCGCGACAGTTGCGAATTGTCGGTGATCACCGGATTTGCCGCCGTCTTTGCGGTGGCGCTGATCGTGGTCAGCATCTTCACACCGCTGTTTTCCTCGCTGGTGCAACGCTCGGCCTTGGGTGGGCTGGATCAGGCGCTTGGGTTCTTCTTTGGCATCGCCCGAGGCATTCTGTTGGTGGCCATTGCATTCTTTGTCTACGACACAGTGATGACCGGCCAGTCCTACACCATGGTTGACGAAAGCCGCTCGGCCAAAGTGTTCGAACAGTTCAGCAGCCAGATCGAAGAACAAAACCCCGAGGCTGCTCTGGGCTGGATCACCGCACAGTACGAAGAGCTGGTTGCCAGCTGCGCCTCAGATAGCGGGTTGGATAGCGACGCCGCAGAAACGCCGCAGGACGAGGCCGCTCCTAGCGAATAATTCGAGATCAAAACTCAGGTAGAAAAGCCCGGCATTCGCCGGGCTTTTTCGTTCGGTTGGGGGGTCGCATTCGTTAGCCCGTCAGAGGAAACCGTCCCCTCCGCACACTGCGCAACGGGTGGCCTTTAACCCGAAACAGCCGTTACAGTGCCCCATCTTGGGCTTGCCGTGAATATCGCGGCTTTGGATCAGTTCCCCGGCGCCTTTGCAGATTTCACAAGGTGCACGGCCCATACCCCGGCACCGATGGCACCGTCGCTTCACCGGCTCGTCTTTCTTTGCACCTTGTTTATGCTGCCACATATTCGCGCCTCATCCCGAATTTATAGTCTGTGCTTATTGGTATTTCATGTCCATGACAGCATATGCGGCGTGTTTTGTCACCTGCATGGACGTGCAGCCCGAAAGTTACCGATCAGACTGCGGCAAAAGGTGAATGTGATCCTTTGATGACAAGGCGCGCGTTAGGCTTTATGTCAAACCCGAAACCGCCACGGAATCGGAGCCTTCGACCTTGTCCGTAACCAATGATGTCACGTGCGACCGTTCAAAAGACATATGACATATGCCGCGCAGACCCTTTGGCCTGAACGGCCAAGCCAACTCAACGTAATTCCGTCATAGAAATTGGAGCCCGTACATGTGTGGGATTTTGGGGATCGCAAGCCGGACGCATGACGTCTTTGCGGAAATCTATGACGGGTTGCTGATGCTGCAGCACCGGGGACAAGATGCCTCGGGCATAGTGACCTATACCGGAGAGTTCTTTCGCGAGAAAAAAGCCAACGGGCTGGTCAAGGACGTCTTTAACGCAACTGATGCCGAAACCCTGACCGGCAAGGTCGGGATCGGTCACGTGCGCTATCCCACGGCAGGATCGCTCAGCGCGGCCGAGGCCCAGCCGTTTTTTGTAAACGCTCCTTATGGCATCTATCTGGTTCATAACGGCAATATCACCAACACTGCCGAGCAGCGCGAAAAGGTGACCGGTAAATACAGCCGCCACCTGCGCACAACATCGGATTCGGAAATCCTGTTGAACGTTCTGGCCGACAAGGTGGCTGACGCCATCAAGGTGAACGGCAACTCGGACCCGATCCGCAATATCCTTGCCGGTGTCAAAATGACGATGGAGCGAATTCAAGGCGCGTATTCCGCTGTCTGTCTGATTGCGGGCGTTGGAATGCTGGCCTTCCGCGACCCCTATGGTATCCGCCCCCTGTCAGTGGCCAAACGCGACGCCGACGGGGATGGCGATGACTATGCCTTTGCCTCGGAAGATGTGGCCTTTGGCATCAACGGTTTCCAAAAGCTGCGCGACCTGCGCGCCGGTGAGGCGATCCTGATCGACCTTGATGGCAACATGCACGAGTTTCAAGCGGTCGAGGGCAAGCTGACGCCCTGTATCTTTGAATATGTCTACCTTGCCCGCCCGGATTCGCTGCTGGATGGTGTATCCGTCTATAAAACCCAGATGCGCATGGGCCAGACACTTGCCCGCCAGATCGAGGCTGCGGGGCTGGAGATCGACCGCATCATTCCCGTACCTGACAGCGCCCGCCCTGTCGCGCTTGAGGTTGCCAAGGCCACAGGCATTTCCTATCGCGAAGGTCTGGTAAAGAACCGCTATGTCGGGCGAACCTTCATCATGCCCGGCCAGGAAGAACGGCAGAAATCGGTGCGCCGCAAGCTGAATGCCATCCCTTTGGAGTTCAAGGATCAGAATGTTCTGCTGATCGACGATTCCATCGTGCGGGGCAACACCATCAAGAAGATCGTCCAGATGTGCCGCGAGGCCGGGGCCAAGAAGGTCTATGTCGCCAGCGCCTCGCCGCCGGTAAAGTATCCCAATGTCTACGGCATCGATATGCCCACCAAGCATGAGTTGATCGCAAACGGCAAAGAGGTCGAGGACATTCGCAAGGAACTGGGCGCGGATGCGTTGTTCTATCAAAAGCTCGACGACCTGATCTGGGCCGCCAAGGAAGGCAACCCCGAGATCGAGGCGTTTGATTGTTCCTGTTTCGACGGCAGCTATATCACCGGCAGCGTCAGCCCCGACTATCTGGACAGTTTGGAAAACAGCACACGCGTCAGCAAAAAGAAGCAGGACATGCAGGTTGTCGGCGGATCATGGAACGCCGCCAAGCTGGCTTCGGGCTAACGTCGGTCGCCCGGTTAAAATAGGCCGCGAATCGGGCGGGTCAGTGAATCCGGTGGTTTCTGAGTTGTGACCTTGGGAAAGCTGCGGGCGGTGGTAAAAATCCGCTCACAACCGGGTCGGGAACCTGATGCGATTGCAACGGGTTCGCGCAGGGCCTGTCACATCGCATCGCATGTCCGTGACACAGGCTTTTGTTCCGCCATCTGGTTTGATACGTCGCAGGCGCATACCACTCACTCAAAGGGGTCAGGCCCTGCCCTGACCGCATTCCATGGCAAACACCACCGTCAAAAGCGCAGCCGCGCAAAAGGGCGCGCTGAAGAAGAATTCCGTCTCGGTACTGGGCATTTTTGGACCCAAAGCCAATATGCGAGCATTGATGCGTTTGGCGTCGGGTCGGGTCAAAGAGGTGAAACCCGGCAGCCGGGTCGCCTCGGGCAAGGTTCTGGCCATCGATGAGCATGGTGTCATGCTGCAACAAAGCGGCCAGACCAAACGGATCGCCATTCCCGGGCGCTGATCCGGGCTTGACGCTGTGCGCGCAGGCGTTCAAGCCGCGCCCATGACCGATCAGACCAAAATTGCCCTCATCACCGGGGCGTCACGCGGGCTGGGCGCGGCCTTGGCCGAAGCCCTGGTGCCCGATTATCACATCGTTGCTGTCGCCCGCACAACCGGCGGGCTGGAAGAGCTGGATGACCGTATTCAGGCCAAGGGCGGTACGGCCACGCTTGCCCCGATGGACATCACTGATCCCAATGCGATGGCCACTCTGTGCCGTGGTATTCATGATCGCTGGGGCAAGGTGGATCTGTGGCTGCACACGGCGATCCACAGTTCGGCCCTGACCCCTGTGCATTTCGTCGACCCCAAGGAATGGGCCAAGGCCCTGAACACCAATGCTACAGCGACCTCGGTCCTGATCCCCTATGTTGCACCGCTGTTGGGTGAGACCGGTCACGCCGTGTTCTTTGACGATCCCAAGGCGGGTGAGAAATTCTATGGCATCTATGGAGCTACCAAAGCGGCCCAGATGTCGCTGGCGCGCAGCTGGGCTGTGGAAACCGAACGCACCGGGCCGCGCGTATCGATTGTGACGCCCGAGGCGATGCCGACTGCCGTACGCGCGCGGTTCCACCCCGGCGAAGATCGCGAGGCGCTGACCAGCACCGCAGATGAGGCTGCGCGGATTTTATCGCAGCTATAGGAATGGCCCTTTGGGCCATGCCTCCGGCGGAGGTATTTTTAGCCAGGTGAAGCTGCAGGTTACGCGATATGAACCCCGTTGCGCCCTGCGAGATCAACAAAGAATTGCCACGCCACCCGGCCTGAACGCGCGCCACGGGTGGCCTGCCATTCGATCGCCTCGGCGCGTAGCGTTACCTCGTCAACTGAGACGCCATAGGCGGCGCAGTAGCGGTCGATCATGGCCAGATATTCGTCCTGATCGCAGGGGTGAAAACCCAGCCACAGGCCAAAGCGATCTGAGAGTGAAACCTTTTCCTCGACCGCCTCGGACGGGTTGATGGCGCTGGAGCGTTCATTTTCAATCATGTCACGCGGCATCAGGTGGCGGCGGTTCGACGTCGCATAAAACACAACGTTTTCCGGGCGACCTTCGATACCTGTAGCGCGACATTGCTCGTGCAAGTGCGCGACATTGAAGGCGGGTGACGGTGACGGGTTGCAGAATGTCAATTTGGTGCACTCATTTCAAGGTTCGATTTTGTTCTTTGGTGTGGTTTTGTCCTCCTTGTTTTTGGCGTTGGAGCGGGTTTCATCTTCAATGTCGCTGAGCGACATTGCAGCGGCATGAGCTGCGCGACGTCGATAGCTCTCGACATTCATCTCGAAGATTGTCGCGTGATGTACGAGCCGGTCGATTGCGGCTATGCCCATGGCTTTATCGGGAAACACATCGTCCCAACCGCTGAAAGGGCGGTTTGCAGTGATCATGATTGATTTTCGTTCGTAGCGCGCGGCGATGAGTTCGAAGATGACGCTGGTTTCGGCCTGATCTTTCTGCACGTAGGAGATGTCATCGAGTATGAGCAGGTCGAATTTGTCGAGCTTTTGGATGTCCTGCGCGAGGCAAAGGTTCTGTCGCGCCGTCTGCAAGTGCTGCACCAGATCGAATGTTCTGATCATCAGGACGCGGTGGCCCCGCTGGATCAACTCATAGCCGATGCCTGCCGCCAAATGCGATTTTCCGGCACCCGGAGGGCCGAAGGCCAGCAAATTGTGACCGGCTTGCAACCAGGTGTCGCCCTCGGCCAGCGCGTTGATCCGGGCCTTGCTCACGGTCGGAACAACCGAGAAGTCAAAGCTGTCGAGGGTCTTGCCCTGGGGCAGCTTGGCGGCCGCGAGGTGGCGCTGTATCCGCCGCTGGTCCCGTTCGCTCAACTCCAGCTCAAACAGGGCCGCCAACAGCCGCTCTGCAGGCCAGCCCTCCTTATCCGCCTTGATGCAGAACTCCGGCCAGAAACAGGCGATTGTCGGCAGCCTGAGATTGCTCAACAGGATGGGAAGCTTGGCGGTTTCTACCGTGATGCTCATGCTGTGGCTCCTGGCTCGGAAAGCAGACCATCATAGACCGCTATGGTTGGGATATGGATCGGAACATCGGGGTGATCCGCTTCTGTTTTCTGCGCAAAGCGCACATGCAGATCGTCGAGATCAGGCAGGCCGCCAGCCTTGAGTATCTGATCCAGAGCGACAGCAAGTTCCGCCTCGCAAGCGTGTTCATGTGCTATCCACAGCAGGTCAACAATGGCTTGGGAAGCCTTGCGCAAGGGCCATGCCGCGGACAGCGCCTCCCATGTGCGGCGGTATTCCGTTCTGGGAAAAAGCGCATCACGATAGGTCAGGTTTGCGACGGCACCGGGCTTGGTGCGCAGGCTGTGAATCACATGATGGTAGTTGACGACATGGCCATGTGTGCCGCGCTTGTGATCAGGGGTCCGCCCGCGTGGCAACGTATCGATCCGGGTGTTGCCAAGAAACAGTTCCAGACGATCATCGTAGGCACGCAGGTTCAACTCGAAACCGATCAGCCGCGAGGGAACCGTGTAAAACACTTTGCGGAAGACAAAGCCGCTGGAAGAGGTCACCCGCACACGTGCCGCATCATAATCGCAACTCCGCCGTTCTGGCAGCGGCTGGAGATCGGCGCGTTCAAGGGCCACTTGCTCCCTGCGTTGTGCATTGTGGCGGCCAACGACCTGAGCGATGAAGCGCCGCCATGCCTCCACAGTCTCGAAGTCAGAACTGCCGCGCAGAAGCAGCGCTTGTTCCAGACGCGCCTTGAGGTGTCCATGGCGGCTTTCGATGGAGCCGTTCTCGTGGGCGATGCCGCGATTGTTTCGGGTCGGTTCCATGCCATAATCGGCACACAGCGCCTCGTACCGCGCCCGCAAATCCTCATCAACATCCTTCTTCCTGTTGCCAAAGGCAGCTGACAGGCTGTCCGAGCGGTGCTCACGTGGTGCTCCGCCCACCTGCCACAGGGCATTCTGCAGTCCGCAGGCCAGCGCGGTAAAACTCTCCCCGCCAAGAACAACTTCGGCATATTCCCAGCCGGAGAAAACCAGGGTGAAGTGATAAACCCGGTGCGCGAATGGCTGACCCGCGATAGTGACGTTCAAATCATCGGCCTTGAAGAAATCCGACATCCCTTGCCGGCCCGGCGGATGTGTCTGGCGGAAGATGACGTCCCGATCCGGGCCATGTTCTGCGCGCCAGGCACGCATACGCCGTTCCAACGTGCGACGCGCCTTGCCCAGATTACGGTCCGGGTGCCGGAGTTGTAGCTCTTCCAGGATCGCAAACGGACGCAGATGGGGCTGCTTTTCCAGAAGAGGAACAACAACCTCCTCCCAAATCCCGGCTAACGGATCCGGTTTGCCGCCGCCGTGACGGCGTTCTTGTTTCTTTTGCGATGGCGGGCGCGGGTCCCGGTCAATGCGCGATCCGGTGCTCGAACTGAAACCGGCTTTCACGGCCGCTATGTTCTGGGTGTATTGAGTCCGAAGTTTCATGTAGTCCTCGTATTGTCGGTCGGTGATAAAACGCCCAGGCATCCAATCCTCTTTCTGGTTTGAAGATTGGAAAATCCTGACCGCTGTCACCGCCAACCGCACGGATAAAATCCGCGCGAGATTTTGGCGAAAGCTCCAGTCGGGCTACGCCCTCCTTATGCTTTCGCCAAAATCACCCACCTGCAATGTCGCTGACTTTCATGAGCGGTGTCGCTGGACAGATACCGCCATCCAGTACAGCCTTGAGCGATTTGTAATGCTGGTCATCGTGGCTGAAGGACAGATCATCACAGAACAGGATAAACCGGTAGGGTGCGGCGCGCAGGTGGTTCAGCAGGCGCGCGACCGAGCCCATATCCTCGCGTTGCAGTTCCACCAGTTTCAGGTCCGGATGGTCCGCCTGCAACGTGCCGTGGACCGCTTTGACAAGGCTGGATTTGCCCATACCCCGCGCGCCCCAGAGCAGCGCGTTGTTGGCCTTGTACCCGGCAGCAAATCTGCGCGTGTTGTCCCGCAGCGTGTCACGGGACCGGTTTATGCCGATCAGCAGGTCAAGATCTACACGATTGACCTGTGTCACTGGCTCCAGCCGGTCGGGGTCCACGTGCCAGACAAAGGCGGGGGCCGAGTTGAAATCGGGGGCCGCCAAAGGCGCGGGGGCCATCCGTTCCAACGCGTCGGCGATGCGGTTCAGGGCTTGGTCGTCCATGGGGCCTCCGGTCTTGTCCAACGTGGTTCAAACCATGTTCCACGCGCGGCAACAAGGTTTTCAAACGAAAAAGGCGCGCCGATTGAAGGCGCGCCTTTTGCCGAAGTAAAAGCGGATTACTTGCTGTTTTCTTCGTCCTGCATCATTTCTGCGTCGGCCTCGGCCTCATCATCGTCATAGTAACCGTCGGCGCGCAATTGCTCCTCGCGCTTTTTCTCGACACGGGCGACGAGGAAAATCGACACTTCGTAAAGCCCGTAGACCACGATAAACAGGATGACCTGCGTAATGACATCCGGCGGCGTCACCACTGCGGCCAGCACCAGAATGCCGATCACCGCGTATTTGCGCACGTCGCCCAGACCCTGGGCACTGACCAACCCGGCCTTGCCCATCAGGGTCAGCAGCACGGGCAGTTGAAAGCACAGGCCAAATGCCACGATGAATTTGATCGTCAGGTTTAGATATGCCTGCGCCGAGCCCTGGAATACCACGCTTTGCGGTGCAGACGTGGTACTGTCAACGACCGCTTCACCTTCTGCCCCGAATTGCTGAAAGCCCAGAAAGAAATCATAGGCCAGCGGCGTGACGACATAGAAAGCAAAACTCGCGCCCAGAAGGAACATGAACGGAGATGCCAGCATAAAGGGCAGAAACGCGTTCTTTTCCGACCGATAAAGCCCCGGCGCCACAAACCGCCACATCTGCATCCCAATATAAGGGAAAGCCAGAATGAAACCGCCCAGAAGCGAGACCTTGATATAAACGAAAAAGCCCTCCTGCAGTGCAATAAAGATCAGGCCGCAATCTTGCCCTCGCTCGGCGAGAGCGTCGCACAACGGCATGGTCAGAAAATTAAAGATCGGCTTGGCCACCGAGAAACAGATGATCATCCCGATCAGAAAGGCCACCACGCAATGGATCAGCCGCGTGCGCAATTCGGCCAGATGCTCGATCAATGGGGCCGAGCTGTCCTCAATCTCGTCGGTCTTGGTCATGTCTTGCCTTCGGTGTTCAGCTCAGCCTCGGCCTCTTCGGCCTTGGCAAGCGCATCAGCGGCTTCTTTTGCCTTGCGCTCGGCCGCGGCGCGTGCGGTTGATGCCTGAATTTTCTTGGCCTGCTCGGCCCGTTCAGCAGCCAGCTTTCCGGTCTCGCTATCGGGGTCGAACTTGGTCGGATCCAGGCTTTTCGCCATATCGCGCGCGGCCTCGTTAACGCTGTTCATGGCAGAGCCGACAGGATTCGCAGCAGCATTCAGACCCTTTTTGATGTCATTCACGCCAGCTTCGTCCGCAGCCTCGTTCATGGCGTTGCTGAATTCGCGCGCCATGCCACGGGCCTTGCCGACCCAGCGCCCGACATTGCGGAATAGAACCGGCAGGTCCTTTGGCCCCACAACGATCAGGGCAACGACGCCGATGACCAGAAGCTCGGTCCAGCCCAGATCAAACATCTGCGCTTAGACCTTATCTTTGTCGGTCTCGGGCGTAACGTCCTTTGCCATCTCGGATGCGTCCTGCTCCAGCTCATCCGCGCCTTCTTTGACGCCCTTCTTGAACGACGTGATGCCCTTGCCCACTTCGCCCATCAATGAGCTGATCTTGCCGCGGCCAAACAGCACCAGCACCACAACGGCGATCAGCAGCAGGCCGGGAAGGCCGATATTGTTAAGCATGTCTCTTCTCCTCTCAGGTCGACGCCTTGCGCGCCGGAAATGCAATTTCGGTTCCGTGTTTACGCCGCGACTCGCATCGGCAAAAGGGATGCGGTGCAAATTGGCGTTCAATTTTGCCGTGATTTCGCATTTTCCGGGGGGTCGCTTTTCCAACTGACAGGTTTATGTCAGTTGTGTGTGATTAGGTATTGATCATCGAAACCTGGTCAACGGAGATTCAAATGACCCATGTTGCGGAAATCGTCACCTTCACCCTTGCGAACGGCACCACGCCAGAAGAGTTCGTGAAACTCAGCCAGACGTCCGAGGCGTTTGTGCGTGCAGCCCCAGGATTTGCCCACCGCCAACTCACTCTGGGGACGGATGGCCGCTGGACGGATTATGTGGTCTGGACGGACATGAAGTCCGCGCAGGAGGCTGCGGCTCAATTCATGCAGCAGGACTGCGCCGCCGCGATGATGGCCGTGATCAACCCCGACAGCGTACAGATGCGCCATGAGACTGTGCTATGGAAAATGACCGCCTAAGCGCGGTTCGGACGGCGTGTCATGCGCCGCACTGACCGCCTGTTCGATATCATCCAGATTCTGCGCGCCGGAAAATTGCACCGCGCGCAGGACATCGCGGACCGGCTCGAAGTGTCGGTTCGCACCATCTATCGCGACATGGACACGCTCGCCGCCTCTGGCGTTCCGGTCGAAGGCGAGCGCGGCGTCGGTTACATGGTGCGCGAGCAGATCACCCTGCCGCCGCTTAATCTGACCCCATCCGAGCTTGAGGCGCTGAACCTCGGTATGGCGATTGTGGCCGAGGCCGCCGACCCGGAACTCAAAGCCGCGGCGGAATCCTTAGCTGACAAGGTGGATGCGGTATTGCCGGCACAGGTGGTGGCCGAAGCGGACGCGTGGAAATTTGCCGTCTACCCCTTTGCTGACGTCGCGCACGGGTTGGCGCATATGGCTCCGATCCGGGCCGCAATCAAATCGCGCCAGAAACTACGCCTGTCCTATCGCCGCATCGACGGCGTTCTGACGGATAGGATTATCAGACCGTTGCATATGGAATATTGGGGCCGCGTCTGGACCCTGACCGCGTGGTGCGAGCTGCGCGGCGGTTTCCGCGTCTTTCGCGTCGACCTGATCCAGACGGTCACGCCGTTGCAGGAAATCTTTGCCGACGAG